>JAZJYT010000031.1:0-11388 GCA_040390235.1 Pseudomonadota bacterium
GTACTCGGCCGAGTACGCGGCCTGGGTACGAGGCCTGCACGGCAGCTGACGCCGGTCCGGCCGGGAAGCCCGTTCCCCCATTTACAAGAACACAACCATGACGAACTTCCTTGCACATTTTCAGAAGCGCAAAATCGTCACGCCGCCAGGCAACCCCTATGACATGTCCTTCGGACCGGCTGGACTTTTTGAACCTGCACATGAATTGCCGCTGCGAAATTTCCTCAGCTTTGCGATGTCGGAACTCTCGTTTGAAGCTCTTTATGCATACAGTGCAGTATTGCAATACAAGAAAAAGCCGTTGCTACTCTACGCAAGAATGATTTGCAGCGATTTTTTTCTTGACGAATCGAGAGCGTCCATAAACATCGCTCGTGGCAGTGGCAAGGAGGGTATTGCGTTCGCCAATATGAAATCCACAATTGAAAATCTTGACGTTATCCAGAACAGCAGTGCCAGGGGGGTATCCACGCCTGCCGACATGTTCAACTTCGCGCTTGAACAGCTAAAGCTCGGCATGACAGATACTTTTGGTCGGTTCAAGCTAACCTCCAAGAGTTCACTTGTGCAATCGATAAAATACACTCAATACATATCACCAAAAGAAGAAGAGAAAAAGATAGTTCAAGGCTATTTCGATTATTATGAAAAGGCTGGCTTGAAGCTGCATGCTGGTTTAAAGCTTTACTAGGGAAGGTCTGCAAAACCCCCGCGCAGCCTCCAGAGCCAGCAAGGCCCGGCGCACGCCAACCCAGCGCCCCGGCAGCGCTACGCCCCACCCCCTGCCGCATCCGCAAACATCGCCCGCATGATGTGCGCGGTAGCCAGGTTCACGTGCCGCTTCAGCAGCATGCAGCCCAGCTCCGCATCGCGTGCCATGGCCGCGTCCATCAGCTGCTGGTGCCCGTCGAAGACGGTGCTGACCGGCACCCGCCCCGGGTAGGCCAGGTTGCGGTAACGCGCGCAGTGGTCCCACAGGGACTTGTGGAAGGCCTCCAGCATCGGCTGCCGGGCGGCCGACAGCAGGGCGAAATGGAAACCCCGGTGCGCGGCCTCCCAGTCGGCGGTGTAGGGGCCGTGGTTGGGGCGGTTGCCGCTGGCGCGCATCAGCGCATGGTAGGCCGCGGCGATGCGGCCTTCCCAGGCCACGTCGGCATTCTCGAAGGCGGCGCGCAGCAGCAGCACTTCCACCTCTTCGCGCGTGCGGATGACTTCCTTCAGGTGCGCCGGCGACACCGGCGCCACGCGGAAACCGCGGCGGTTCTCGATGGTGACCAGCATCGACGACGACAGCCGGTACAGCGCCTCGCGCAGCGGTGTCATGCCGACCTGGTAGCGCTCCTTCAGCAGGTCCATGGTCAGCTTCTGGTCGGGCCGCAGTGCCGCCAGGATGATGTCGTCGCGCAGCTGCTCGTACACCTGGGCGGCCAGCGTGTCACCGGGCTCGGCGTCGTCGGCGGTCTCCGCCCTGCGCCGTTCAGCCACGGCATTGTTTCGAAAACATGCACCGATTGTAGGCCCCCGCCCGCCGCCGGGCTGGCCTCTCCCTGCCGCGTTCTTTTCCGCCATCTTCTTTTTTTCGAAAATATTCACTTTTTCGAAAAAACACGCGATACTTTGCCGCATGTGTTGATCGCGTGGCCCGCCACGCCCTAGTCCTGGGAGCCCTCATGCATTTCCGCAATGCCCGTACCGCCGACCATCCGCTGCGCCTCTCGCGCCGCCATGCCCTGCTGGCCGCGGGTGCCGCCGCGCTGTCGCCCCTCGCCGCCCATGCGGCCTACCCCGAGCAGATCATCAAGCTCTTTGTCGGTTTCCCGCCCGGTGGCGGCGGCGACCTCTACGGCCGCGCCCTGGCCGCCGCGCTCAGCAAGGCGCTCGACAAGACGGTCCTCGTCGAAAACCGCGCGGGGGCCAACGGCACCATCGCAGCCGGCGTGGTCGCCAAATCCAAGCCCGACGGCTACACCCTGCTGCTGGTGCTCAGCGGCAGCTTCTCGGCCGCGCCCGCGGTCAAGCCCGACCTGCCCTACAGGGTGCCGGAAGACTTCATCCCCATCGCCAAGCTGGTGGATTCGCCCTACGGGCTGGTGGTGTCGGCCGAGTCACCCTACAAGACCATCCAGGAGTACCTGCAGAAGGCCCGGCAGGGCAAGATGAGCTACGCCTCCGTCGGCGCGGGCGGCGCCTCCAACATCGTGATGGAGATGATCAAGCAGCAAAGCGGCATCGACATCCTCCACGTGCCCTACAAGGGCACCGGCAACGCCCTCACCGACCTGCTCGGCGGCCAGGTGGACAGCTTCGTCAACCCCTACGTGCCCCTCATGCCCCAGGTCAAGAGCGGCAAGCTGCGCCTGCTGGCGATCACCGGCGACAAACGCGCGCCGGACCTGCCCGGCGTGCCCACGTTCAAGGAAGCCGGCATCGACGTCAACCTGACCCTCTGGTACGGCCTGGTGGCACCGGCCGGCACACCCAAGGACGTCATCGACAAGCTGACCGATGCCACCAAACAGGCCCTGAAGGACCCGGACCTGCTGCGGGTGTACACGGCCGATGGCGGCCAGGTCAACCCGCTCTACGGCGACGACTACCGCAGGCTCATCGTGCGCGACATCGAGAAGTTCAAGGCCGCCGTCGAAAAAGGCAACATCAAGGAAGGCACCCAATGAGCGTGCACCTGCAGCGCGGCGTGTTCCAGCGCTTCGACCCCCTGGTGGGCACCACCCCGGTGGTGGTCGATGTGTCGCGCAGCGGCCGGGAGTACCCGGAGGAGTTCCGCTCCCCGGTCTCCTTCACCGCCATCCACGACAACGTGTCGATGTACGTCGACCAGATCTGGCAGGCCACGCCCGAGCTCGGCGGCACCCTGCTGTACGCCACCTTCCCCAACTTCTGGATCGACGTCAACCGCCACGAGCTGGACATCGACGCCGATCTCATCGAAGGCACCTGGCCCGTGCCCCTGCAGCCCACCCGGTCGAAGACCGGCCTGGGCCTGCTCAAGTCCAAGTCACGTTATGGCGAGGCGGTGCACGAACGCAAGCTCAGCGTCGCCGAGGTGATGGAACGCATGGACGGCTACTACCACCCCTACCATGCAGAGCTCAAGGAGCTGCTGGCCCGCCGGCATGCGCAGTTCGGCACCGTGTACCACCTCAGTTGCCACTGCATGTCGGCCACCGGCGCGCCCACCCATGCCGACGCCGGCAAGCCACGCGCGGACTTCTGCCTCAGCAACCGCAATGGCGAAACCTGCTCGCAGGAACTGATGGAATTCGTCGCCGGCATCATCACCCAGGCCGGCTTCAGCTGCAGCCTCAACGACCCCTACGTCGGCGGCGAGATCGTCCGGCGTTACGGCTCACCCGCACGGGGCATCGAAAGCCTGCAGGTCGAGATCAACAAGCGCCAGTTCATGGACGTCTTGACCTTCAAGAAGACCGCGGGCTTCCACGCCATCCAGGCCACGGCCCGCGCCATCGTCGGCGCCCTGGCCCGGCGCGTGCCAGCGCAGGCCTGAAAGCCCGCGCCGCCCCCGCCAGACCGCATCCCTCAGGCCGCAGCCAGCTGCGCCCGCAGCACGTTGAGTGCGGCTTCGGCCGCGTTGCTCACGTGCAGGATGGCGGCCTGGCGGGCGGCGGGCGCGTCGCGGGCCACCAGGGCATCGACCAGCGCGCTCAGCTCGCCCATGCTTTTCTGCGAACGGCCCTTGTGCTGCAGCGAGGTGGCGCGCAGCAGGGTAACGCGGGAATTGAGCAGGCCCAGCACCTGGCCCAGGGCCTCGTTGCCGCAGCCGCGCACCAGGCAGGCATAAAAATCGTTCTTGGCGGCCAGGCGCACGCCGGGGTCGGTACTGTTGATGGAGGACTTGAGCTGCTTCAAGGCCGCCTTGAGTTCCTTCTGGTCGGCCTCGGTGGCGTGGAGGGCGAACAGCTCGCAGGCCAGGCCTTCGAGTTCGCGGCGCACCTGGTAGATCTGCTCGGCCTGCGCCACCGTGACCCGGGCCACCACCGGGCCGCGGTTAGGCACGACGTTGATCAGCCCTTCGGATTCCAGCTGCCGCAGCGCCTCGCGCACCAGGGTGCGGCTGACGCCGATCATCTCGCACAGCTCCTTTTCCGTCAGGCGCTCGCCGGCGACGAAGCGGCCGGTGGCGATGGCGTTGCGGATGCTTTCCACCACGCTGTGGCGCAGGGGCGCGGCGATGCGGATCACCCGGAAGTCCCGGTCGGCCGCAGCCGCGGTCGGTGCGCTTGGCGTTGGCTTTTTGATGGCTGCTGGCATGGTGGCGGTGCGTAGGCGCCCGGCAGGGGCGAAAACAGGGAGAGGCGCCGCCAAGTGTACCCATCCGCACCGCATGTGCCCGCCTGGCTGGTGTATTCTTGTCATACAAACTTTCAAGAACCTATGACCTCCCCCGTGCCCGCACCGTCCGCAGCAGCCTCCCCTTCCCCCGGCTTGGCTGGCCTGACCGGCCGGCTTGCCGGCTTCGTCTGCGCCACCGGCTGGCACGAGGTGCCGGAGGCGGTGCGGCACGAGGCGCGGCGTTCGCTGCTGAACTACTTCGCAGTGGCCCTGGGCGGCAACGCCGACCCGACCATCGAGGCCGCCGTGCGCACCCTGCTGCCCTTCGGCGCCGGCACGCAGGCCGGGCTGGTGGGCCGGCCGGAGCGTTTCGACATGCTCAACGCCGCCGCGCTCAACGCCATGGCGGCCAATGTGTACGACTTCTGCGACACCCACATCCCCACCATCCTGCACCCGACCGCCCCGGTGGCGCCGGCGCTGGGCGCGCTGGCGCAGGCGCGGGCACAAGCCGGCGGACGAGATAGGCCCGTGACCGGCCAGGAGCTGCTGCTGGCCTTCGTGCTGGGCGTGGAGGTGGAATGCCGCATCGCCAACGCCATATCGCCCTACCACTACGCACGCGGCTGGCACATCACCTCGACCTGCGGTGTCTTCGGCGCGGCGGCGGCCACCGGGCGCGTGCTGGGGCTGGATGCGCAGGCCATGGCCTGGGCCTTCGGCAACGCCTCGGCCCAGGGCGCCGGCCTGGTGGAAACGCTGGGCAGCTCGGCCAAGAGCATCAGCGTGGGTAATGCCGCGCGCAACGGCCTGCTGTCGGCCCTGCTGGCGCAGCAGGGCTTCGAAGGCCCGGCCGAACCGCTGGCGGGCCCGCGCGGCTTTTTGCGGGTGATGGGCGACCCGCCCGACTTCTCCGCGCTGGAGGCCAGCGACGCCGGCTGGGAGCTGCTGCGCAACACCTACAAGCCCTACCCGTGCGGGGTGGTGCTGAACCCGGTCATCGACGCCTGCCTGGCGCTGGCCGAACAGCCCGAGGTGCGCCAGCGCCCCCCCGAAAGCGTGGCCCGGATCGAACTCACCGGCCACCCCCTGCTGCGCCAGCGCACCGACCGGCCAGGCGTGACCTCCGGCCGGCAGTCGCAGGTGAGCGCCCAGCATGCGGTAGGCGTGGTGCTGCTGCGCCGGCAGGCCCGGCTGCAGGAGTTCAGCGACGCGGCGGTGCAGGATGCGGCCGTGCGGGCGCTGGGCGCCAAGGTGCGTTTTGTGGACGACCCCACGATGACGGTGGACGGGGCACGGGTGCGTATCGACTACGCAGACGGCTTCCGCGTGGCCGAGGAAGTCACCTTCGCCCGGGGCAGCCTGGGGCGGCCGATGGCCGACGGGGAGATCGAGCGCAAGCTGCGCGAGCTGTGTGTGTACGGTGGATCGCGCATCGACCCTTCGCCGCTGATCGATGCGGTGTGGGGGATCGACGGGAGCGCCGATGGGGCGCAGGTGTTCGCCCTGGCGTCGCCGCGGGGCTAGCTTGCCTGGCCTATACCGGCCTAACGCCCCCGCGCTTCCTGCAGATCGATTTTGCGTACCGCTTCCCGGCACACCTCGTCGGAGATCTCGCGCGCCCGGGCCAGGCGGAAGAGTTCGTCGCGGGAGGCGCGCAGGGCCGCCAGGCGCATCTCCGCGGCGACCGCCTCCTGGCGCTGCACCATGTCCGCGTCGGCATCTCGGTCCACACCGCCCGCGGCCTGCTGCGCCATGGCCTCCATGAGGCGGCTGGCAACTTCAGTGTAGAGCTTGGGGTCCGCGTCGGGATGCGCATCGACCAGGTCATGCAGGGTGCGCTCGATGGCCTGCGCGGCGGCCTCGCGCGAGGCGCGCAGGGCCAGGTCCTCCTGGGCATGGCGCTGGGTTTCCGGCGGAATCTCCAGGTTCAGCAGCAGCCGCGGCAGGCTGACACTCGCGATGACCAAGGAGGCGATGATCACCGTGGCGGCCAGGAAGATGGCGAGGTCGCGGGCCGGAAACGGGCTGCCGTCGCCCAGCGTGACCGGCAGGGTGAGCACACCGGCCAGTGTGATGGCGCCGCGCACCCCTGCGAGCGATACCGCCAGCGTGAGTTTGCGCTCGGGTTTCGGGGGCTGGTGGCCCCGGGCCACCGCCAGGCGGCGGGATATCTGCAGCGACATCCACACCCAGGCGAAGCGCAGCGCCGCCAGCGCCAGGTTGATGGCCAGGGCGTAGCCCAGCAGCCACCAGGGGTTGGCGTGGCCGGACTGCTCCACCACCCGCACCGCGCCGTGGAGGATGGCCGGCAGTTGTTCGCCCAGCAGCACGAACATGACACCGTTGAGCGTGAACTGCACCGTGTTCCAGACCGCCGTGCGCTGCACCCGCGTGACCGCCAGGACCGTGCCGCGGAGTTCGACATAACTCATGGTGATGCCGGCCGCCACCGCCGCCAGGATGCCCGAGGCATGCACCTGCTCGGCCGCCGCGTAGGCCCCGAAGGGAATCAGCAGGCTGAGCAGGATTTCGGCACCCGGCTCCTCGCCGTAGCGGCGGCTGAAGAGGGCCTTGGCACCCGCCACCAGCCGGGTGAACCCCCAGCCCACGGCCAGGCCCGCCACCGAGACCCAGACAAAGGACAACGCCGCCGAGGACGCCGAGAAGCTGCCGGTCACGGCCGCCGCCACCGCGAAACGAAAGGCCACCAGGCCACTCGCGTCGTTGAGCAGCGACTCGCCTTCGAGTATGTGCATCACCCGCCGGGGCATGGCGACCCGCTCGGTGATGGCCGACACGGCCACCGGATCGGTCGGCGACACGATGGCCGCCAGCGCGAAGGCCACCGCCAGGGGCATGGACGGCACCAGGGCATGGATAAAAAAGCCGAGCCCCACCACGGTGAAGACCACCAGGCCGATCGCCAGCTGCACGATGGTGCCCTTGTCGCGCAGCAGCCCGTCCTTCGGGATACGCCAGCCGTCAAGGAACAGCAGGGGCGGCAGGAACAGGAAAAAGAACAGGTCCGGCTCCATCTGCACACCGCGGTGGAAGGCCCCCGCGATCAGCGCCCCCAGCCCGATCTGCACCAGCGGCAGGGGAACCGCCACCGGCAGCATACGCACCACCGCCCCGCTGGCGATCACCGCCAGGAACATGACAAACACGATCCCTATCGATTCCAAGCCGCAATTCCCCCTGCGGGCCTGCCGGCCGGACATCCGGGCCGGTGCGGTCCCTGGCGGATTTTGCGCTGAAGGAAGCCGGGGGCGGCCGGCCCCGCGGTCCTAACCCTGCGCGGGACTGGCCGGCGGGCCGTCGAGCCCGCGGAAGACCGCGGTGTGCTGGCTGGCCAGCAGCGGGCCGTCGGCCTCGGTCCGCTGCTTGACCTGCGCCCATTCCGGGTCGGCCATGAAGCCGGCCCAGGCGGCGGCCTTGGCCGCTTCGGAATCGAACTGCGTCAGGTAGCACAGCGTATGGGGTGCCTCCGCCGGCGCCATGACCGCGCAGACATGGATGCCGTGTTTCGCGAACAGCGGCAGGGTCTTCTGCAGGAAACGCTGGCGCAGGGCGTCTTCCTTGCCGGCATGGGGGGTGTAGGTCTTCAGTTCGTAGAGCATGTGCAGCGCCGGCAAAACGACCAGCTTAATGGATGACGGCCTATTAGTTGATGGCGATATGGTTGGCCTTGATCAGCGCGCCCCAGCGGGCGATCTCGCTGGTGATGAACTCGCCGAACTCGGCCGGCCCGGCCTTGACCACCTCCATGGTCTGCTTGGCCAGCAGCGCCCGGGCCTCGGGGTCGTCCAGCGCCTTGTCGATGGCGGCGGCCAGGCTGCGCACCACGGCAGGGTCGGTGCCCTTGGGCGCCAGCACACCGAACCAGAGGGAGATATTGAAGTCGGGCACGCCGGTCTCTTCCAGGGTGGGCACGTCGAGCAGGCTGGTACGGCGGTTGCTGGTGGTGGCGAGCGCCACCAGCTTGCCGGCCTTGATATAACCCAGCACGCTGGACGCCGGGGAGAACATCACCGGCACCAGGCCCGGCAGCACGTCGTTCATCGCCTGCGAGCTGCCCTTGTAGGGCACATGCTGCATCTTGATGCCGGTGCGGGAGTCGAACAGCTCGGCCGACATGTGCGGCGAGCTACCGGCGCCCGACGAAGCATACGAGAGGGCGTCGGGTTTGGACCTGGCCAGGGCGATGAGTTCGCGCACCGACTTCACGCCGAGCCCGGGGTGGACCACCAGGATGTTGGGTATGCTGGCGACCATCGCCACCGGCGCCAGGCTGCGGTAGGCGCGCGAGCCGGCGTTGTCGTTCGCACTGGCGTTGACCGTGGCCGACGCCGAGCTGAACAGCAGGGTGTAGCCGTCGGCCGGCGCATTGGCCACGGTTTCCGTGGCGATGGCGCTGGCGGCACCGGGCCGGTTTTCCACCAGCACCTGCTGGCCGATGACCGGGCGCAGGCGCTCGGCCAGTATGCGGGCGGCGGTGTCGGTGGCGCTGCCGGCGGCAAAACCCACCACCAGCTTGAGCGGTTTGTTCGGCCAGGCGGGCTGCTGTGCCTGCGCGCCGCCGGCGCACAGCAGCAGCAGGGCCGCCGCGGCGGGGGCCAGGGCGCGGAGCAGTCGGTGCATGTTCATACGCGCTCCAGGATGTTCAGGCCGCGGATACGGTCCAGCAGGTACATCAGGCCCCGGTCGTCCACGGTGATGTCGTTGCTCTGCGGCCGGGGCAGGTGGCCGGTGGGCGTGGGCATATAGGAAGCCACTTCGCGCACCGCATGCGGGTTGGAGAAATCGACGATGCGCAGGCCGTGCGCAAACCAGGCCACCGGCAGTTCGGTGCCGGTGATGATTTCGCAGGGCTGGTGGCAGCCGGTGTAGAGGGGCCGCGGCGAGCCGTCTTCACCCGCGACCTGGAAACTGCCGAAGGGCACCGGCTGCTTCTCGTCGTTGATGTCCACCATCCACAGGAAAGCCGGCGGCTGGTCCTCGCTGCGGAACACGTCCTCGTCGGCCACGATCATCAGGTCACGGCCGCGCACCTTGAAGGGCACCTTCAGCGCCGTGTGCGTGGGCCAGGGGAAGGTGCCGTTCCAGTGCAGCGAGGACACCACCTGGGGCCGCGCCATGTCTTCGATATCGAGGATCACCACGCCGCCGAACCAGTAGCTGGTGTACAAGCGGTTGCCCACGCGCAGCGGGTGGTGGCAGCGGTGGTTGGCGCCTTCCCAGGTTTTTTCCTCGCCGCCGGCAGTCCACTGGCCGGGCATCCACCAGCGGGCAACCTCCTCGGGCTTGGCCGGGTTGCGCAGGTCGAGGATCTTCACGATGTGGCCGGCGTAGCCTTCCTCGGTGGCCGAGAGGTAGGCGAATTCGCCGTCGAAGTCGAAGCGGTGCACGCCCCGGCCCGGGGTCTGCCATTCGCAGATGAGTTTGGGCTCCATCGGCCTGGAGATGTCGTAGATGCCCAGGCCGCCCTTGTAGCCCTCGGGCGCCAGGTGCGGTGAGGTGAGTTCGCGGTTGACCAGCATCAGGTCGTTCTTCACCCGCACCTTGTGCGAGTGGGTGCCGGGCAGCATGCCCAGGCGGGAGACGATGCGCGGCTTGCGCGGGTCGCGCACATCGACGATGGTGGTGCCGTCCGGGTTGCTCATGTTGCCGACGTAGGCCACGTGGTTCTGCACCACCACCTGGCCGCCGCCGGGGCAGTCCACGTAGGCGACTTCCTTGATACCGATACCTTGTCCCATGTTCTCTTTCGTAGTGTGTCTGCGGCGCTGGCTGGCGTTTTTTCCGACTGCCGGAATCTACCGTTCATGGGCCGGCGCGGCCAATACAATTACCGCCCCTGCCGATACCAGTTCTTGCATCACCCGCCATGCCCAGCACCCGCACCACCCCCCGGCCATCGCGAGAGGCCGTGCTGCCGGACTGGTACCTGCGCTCGCGGCTGAAGATGCGCCAAATCCTGCTGCTGGTGGCGCTGGACGAACACCGCACGCTGCACAAGGCCGCCGCCAGCGCCGCCATGACGCAGCCGGCGGCCACACGCCTGCTCGGCGACCTGGAGCGGCTGCTGGGCGTGCGGCTGTTCGAGCGCAGCGCCCGCGGCGTGGTGCCCAATGCCTACGGTGAAAGCCTGGTGCGCCATTCGCGTATGGTGCTGGCCACGCTAGACCATGCACGCGACGAGATCAACGCCATTTCCTCGGGCACGACCGGCAGGACCTGCATCGGTGCCCTGCTGGTCGCCGCGCCCACGCTGGTGCCGCGCGGCATCGTGCGCTTCAAGCAGCGGCACCCCAACCACACGGTACAGGTGCGCGAGGGCGCCACCGCGGCCCTGCTGCCGGCGCTGTGGCGCGGCGAGCTCGACCTGGTGGTGGGCCGGGCCTCCAGCGACGTGTCCGCCCAGGGCCTGAAGTTCGAGGCACTGTACGACGAGCCCATGTGCGTGGTGGCGCGTGTCGGCCATCCGCTGGCGCGGCGGCGCACGCTCCGGTTGGCCACGCTGGCGCGGGAGCAGTGGATACTGCCCACGCCGGATTCCGTCTACCGGCGCCGCCTCGACGACGCCTTCCGGGCGGCCGGCGCCGAGCCGCCGCCGTGCATCGTCGAGTCCCTGTCGATCCTGACCAACCAGATGCTGGTGCAGGAAACCGACATGCTCGCGGTGATGCCCGGCCGGGTGGCCGAACACTTCGCCGAGCTGGGCGAAATCTGCATCCTGCCGGTCAAGCCGCCCCCCCTGTCGGGGCCCGTGGGGGTCATCACGCTGCTCGGCCGCCCATTGACGCCGGCAGCGGTGGACCTGGTGCAGGCGCTGCGGGAAATGGCGCTGGAGACCAAGCCCTTGCGCTGAGGCGCGAAGGTGGATGCGCCCCGCGGGGCCTCAGGCGGCCTTCGCCGTGGTGAGCCGGTCGCGCACCAGGTTGGCGGTGCGATCCAGGTGCTTCTGGAGCAATTCGCAGGCGCCCTCGGCATTACGTGCCAGCACCAGGTCCAGGATTTCGCGGTGCTCGTCGCTGCGCTGGCGCCGGCCCAGCATGGACACGCGGGAGAGGT
>JAZJYT010000032.1:0-36462 GCA_040390235.1 Pseudomonadota bacterium
GCTTCGGCGGCGGGCTGTACATCCTCGAACTGGGGATCTGAGCCGGCGCGGCTGGAAGACGCAGAGGGCCCCGCGAGGGGCCCTCTGCGTTGGGCGCTGCTGCGTCAGAAGTTGTGGCGGATTCCCAGTGCCAGCCCGTTGCCGCGGTTCAGGACCGTGACCTTGTCGCTGACCAGCACGGCATACAGGTCGGTCCGCTTCGACAGTGCATAGTCATACCCGACCGACACCGTGGCGCGCTTGACGTCCACCGCGGCCGTCTGGCTCTTGGTCGTGTGCCCATAGCTGGCGAGCAGCCTGCCCGCACCCAGCGGGACGGCCACGCCGACCTGCTCGGTCGCGAGCCGGATGGCGAGCCCGGTGTTGTCCAGCCGGGTACGCTGCACCTGCGCGAACAGCTTGGCGAACTGCAGGTCGTAGGAGGCGCCGAACTGCGCAGCGCGGTCGGTCTTGATCGGCAGCACGTCCGGCGGCTTGGAGAAGCTCAGCCCCATGTTGTTGAGGTTCTCCACCGAGAGGCCCAGCGCCAGCGGTCCGCCCTGGTAGCCCACGCTGCCGCCGAGCCGGCGGCCGGCGGTGGTGCCTTCGCCCGCCGCAGCCTGCAGTGCCACGTCCACGCCGCCCAGGGAGGGGGAGTTGTAGGCGATGGAGTTGCTCCAGGCCGAGTCCGTCGTGCCGTGGCTGGTCATCAGCGGCTGGGCCGCGCTGGGCAGGTAGGTGTGCATGAAGATCGGGCCCAGCGACGAATCCGCGAACGGGTTGAAGCGGATGGTCTGCAGGAAGTTCGGCGTGGAGATGCGGCCCAGGCGCAGCGAGCCGTACTGGTTGTCCAGCCCGACCCAGGAAAAGCGCGCCCAGTAGCCGTCGGTGGCCGACCGCCCCGCGTCACCGGTGTCCACCCGGATGTAGCTGCTCATGTCGAAGCGGGCGCGCAGGCCGCCTCCCAGGTCTTCGCTGCCGCGAATACCCCAGCGCGACGCGTTCATGATGCCGCTGGTGAGGGTGGGCACCCGCACCTCGCCGCTCAGTTGCTTGGAGTAGTAGCCCAGGTCCAGGCTGCCGTAGAGGGTGACTGTGTCCTCCGCGGCGTGGGCCGGCCCGGCGGACCCGACCAGGGCTCCGACGGCCCAGCCCAGCGATGTGATTGCGATCTTGCGCATGATTGTCTCCTCCTCCATGAAAGTTCTTTGGTGTTCCGCGGCGCCTCAGTCCAGCGAGGCGCGCGTCGTGTGCACGACGTCGGCCATGGCGGCCGATTCATCGCGGATATAGCGGGTGAAGCCATCCCGGGAAACGGGGAAGGGCACATAGCCGAAGCTGGTGTACTTGGCCAGGATGGCGGGGTCGGCCAGCGCCGTGGCGATGTCCTTGCGGATCTTGTCACTGACCACCGCCGGCAGGCCCGGTGGCGCGGCGATGGTGGTCCAGCCGCTGACTTCCAGGTTCTGCGGGCCGCCAGCCTCGGCCAGCGTCGGGATGTCGGGGAAGGCTTCCAGCCGCCTGGGCGCGGCCACGGCAAGGTACTTGATCTTGCCGGCCTGGTACAGCGGTGCGGTACTGCCGCTGGAGCCGAGTGCGAACGACAGTTCGCCATTGGCGACGGCGGTGTAGAGCTGCGCGGTTTCCTTATAGACTACGTGGACCATGTCGGTGCCGGTGGCGGCCGCCAGCCGGGCCGAACCCAGGTGCACCGGGTTGCCGACCGACCAGGAGCCGTAGTTCAACTGCCCGGGGCGCGCCTTGGCGTCGGCGACCAGGTCGGTGAACTTGCTGTAGGGCGATGACCGGGCCGTGGTCACGAAGAAGTAGGCCTTGAACAGCGGAAGGAGCGGGTCGAAGTCCCTGGCAGCATCGTACGGAAGCCGCTTGAAGAGGTGTGGATAGGCGGTCAGGTGCACGTTGTCGAGCTGGATCAGGTCGTGTCCGTCCGTCGCGCCGCGCTTGAACGCATCGATGGCGACAAAACCGTTGCCGCCCGGCCGGTTCTCCACCACCACCGGTTTGCCCCAGCTGCGGCCGAGCTTGTCGGCCAGCAGCCGGGCGATGCCATCGGGCCCGCTGCCCACCGGGAAGGGGGTGATGATGCGGACCATCCGCGTCGGAAATTCCTGGGCGGATGCCGCCGCTGCGAAAAGCAGCGGGGCGCACGCCATCCCGCACATGGTGCGTCTGAAGATTTTCAATCGTGTCTCCTCGGGTTGTTCAAGGGGCTTTTTTGCGCCCCTGCGTCATGCACCGGCTGCGGCCGGGCGTCTTTCAGGCGTCGGCGGGCTCCGATGCTTGGCCGGCGACCGAATATTTCATTCCGGGCACGTTGCGTGTGTGCAGGAAGGTGTCCAGGTCCTGGCGGCGCATCGCCGCATAGATGGCGAGGTTGGAGATGCCGAGCACGGCGCCGAGCTTCTCCAGCAGGAAGAAGATGACGCCGTAGTGGATCAATGCCGCCCAGTCGCGTGTGCGGACCATCTCGCGCTCGGTGTCCGTCAGGTCGGCGGCGGCCAGCGCGGCCGGCTCGTCGGCCAGGAAGGCCTCCCGGTGTGCAGGCACGATCAGCGTATGCAGGAAGCGGCTGAGCCGATAGGCTTTGACGCTGCGGTCCACGTCGAAGGGGTAGGTGCCCTCGGCCGCCGGTCCGTCCTCCTGCTGCGCGACATGGGCCCGGTGGCGGCTGCGCTCCGCGGCAACCGGCGCGCCGGCCTGGTTTTCGAGGACCAGGGTGGCGATGCCCGTCATCGACGGCAGCGTGTAGGACTTGTGTACACACCGGACGCCGGCCGACAGCGCGCCGCGCATGATGAGCCACATGACGACCTCGGCGCTTTCGTAGCCGCCGAGCCCGGCATACTCCGCCAGCGTCAGCGATGCGAGCAGCTCGGGGTCGTGTTCGATCAGCTCCAGGAGGGTGGCATCCCACGCGGTGTTGTTGAATCCCGCGCGCTCGCCGTGGACCTGGTGCGACAGCCCGCCCGTGGCCACCACCACCACCCGCAGATCCTCTGGAAAACTCTCGATCGCCCGCCGCAGGGCGCGGCCCAGTTTCAGGCAGCGTCTCGCCGATGGCGTAGGCGCCTGCAGCACACCGACCTGGAGCGGGACGATGGGTGTGGGCCACTGCGGTTTGCTGGCGCACAGCATGGACAGGGGCGAGAAGCAGCCATGGTCCAGCGGCTTGTCCTGGAAGAAGGACATGTCGAACTCATCGGCCATCAGCGACCGGCCGATGTGGCGCGCCAGGCGGCCGTGGCCGCTGATGGAGGCCAGCGCCCTTTGCCCGCCGCCTTCGTCGGCGACTTCATAACGTTCGCCAATGCCCAATGCAAAAGCCGAATAGTGGTCGAAGAAGAAGGAGGTGACGTGGTCGTTGTAGACCATGACAATGGCATCGGGCTTCTGGTCCTCCAGCCATATCCGCGCGGGCTTGAAGGCCGCGAATACCGACGCCCAGGTAGGATCGTCTTCCTGGGCGCGGTCGAAGGCAAAACCTATCGTGGGTGTGTGGGAGGCGGCAATGCCGCCGATGATGGTCCCCATGGGCCGTCCTTGTGCTGCGTCTCGCGGTTGTTCCAAAAGCAATTCTGCGTGCTGTCCCGCGCACGGTGCAGATGTCAATTCGCAGGGCGCGAGAACCGGCGGTTATCGCACCGGTACGGGTACCATGGGCCGATGAGACTCACCACCATCAAGGCCCTGGTCGCTGCCATACAGGAAGGCAGCCTGCGGGGCGCGGCGAGCCGTGCCGGGGTATCCCAGCCGGCCCTGTCGAAGATGGTGCGGGAGCTGGAGCTGGAATTGGGCGCGCCACTGCTGATGCGCACGTCGCGTGGCGTTGCGCCGACGGCGCAGGGCCAGGTGCTGTATGAACATGCGGTGAAGGCGCTGCGCGAACTGGGCGCGGCTGTCAGCGAAATCCGCCAGCTCGACGGCGAGATGGGCGGCGAAGTGCACATCGGCGCCGTGCCGATGGCCGTCATGCTGCTGGTGCCCGAAACCTTGAGGACCTTCAGCCAGAGCTACCCGGAGGTTCGCCTGCGGGTGAGCGAGGAGCTGTATGTGGCCCAGCTGCAGAAGCTGCGTGCGGGTGAAGTCGACATCATGCTGGGTGGGGTGCCGCATGATCTGCCCCCCGGCGAATTCACGGTCGAGCCCCTGGCGCGCACGACGATGGTGCCTACCGCCCGCAAAGGCAGCCCATGGCTCGCGGCGCAGTGCCTGGAAGACCTGAAGGAGGCGCGGTGGGTCTACACCGGCGCCAGCGCCGAAGAAGGCTATGCCAGGCAGTGGTTCGAAGCGCACGGCATGGCACCGCCGCGGGTGGGGGCCATCGTCAATTCCACGCTGACGCTGCTGTCGCTCGTCGCCACCGGCGATTGCGTGGCACTCATGCCCCGGCAGATGGCCGAGCAGGAGGCCGCAAAGGCGTTCATCTCCATCATCGAGGTTCGGGAGCGGGGGCTGGAGCTGGATATCGGGGCGATGGTTCGCAGCGATGTGGCCACGACGCCGCTGATACGCCACCTGATCTCGCACCTGCACCGGTCGGCGCACCAACTCAGCAAAAGGTCGGTGAGCCCTCAGGCCAGCGTATAGGCGGTCTTGACGGTGGTGAAGAATTCCTGCGCGTAGCGGCCCTGTTCACGCGGGCCGTAGCTGCTGGCCTTGCGGCCGCCGAATGGCACGTGGTAGTCCACGCCCGCGGTGGGCAGGTTCACCATCACCATGCCGGCCTGGCTGTGGCGCTTGAAGTGGGTGGCGTATTTCAGGCTGCTGGTGGCGATGCCGGCCGACAGGCCGAACGCGGTATCGTTCGCCGCGGCCAGGGCTTCTTCGTAGCCGCGCACCCGCAGCACGGTGGCGACCGGGCCGAAGATCTCCTCGCGCTGCACCAGCATGCCGGGCGCGGCACCGCTGAACAGCGTGGGAGCGAGAAAAAACCCCGACCGGCCGCTGCCGGTGTGGCAGGTCACCCGATCGCCGCCGGCCTCCAGCACGGCACCTTCCTGCCGGGCGATGGCGATGTAGGCGAGGTCCTGTTCCATCTGCGCCTGGCTGGCGGCAGGGCCGATGTCGGTGCCAGCAGTCAGCGCATCACCCACCCGCAGCGTGCCCATGCGGGTCTTCATGGCGTCGACGAAGCGGTCGTGGATGCCCGTGTCCACGATCAGGCGGCTCGATGCGGTGCAGCGCTGGCAGGTGGAAAAGAAGGCGCTCTGCACGCACAGTTCCACCGCCTGCGCCAGATCGGCATCGTCGAGCACCACCTGCGGGTTCTTGCCGCCCATCTCCAGCTGTACCTTCTTGCTGTGCTCCATGCACTGCGTGGCGATGTGCCGACCGACGCCGGTCGAACCGGTAAAACTCACTGCCGTGATACCGGGGTGGGCGACCAGCGCGTCGCCGACCACGCTGCCGCGGCCCATGACGAGGTTGAACACCCCCGGCGGCAGGCCGGCGCGGTGGATGATTTCGGCCAGGGCCCAGGCCGAGGCAGGCACCAGGTCGGCCGGTTTGAACACCACGCAGTTGCCAAAGGCCAGCGCCGGCGCGATCTTCCACGCGGGAATCGCCAGGGGGAAGTTCCACGGCGTGATGAGCCCGACCACACCGACCGGCTCGCGGGTGATGTCCACCCCGATGCCGGGGCGCACGGATGGCAGCGTCTCGCCCGCCAGGCGCAGGCACTCGCCGGCGAAGAACTTGAAGATCTGCCCGGCCCGCACGACCTCGCCGATGCCCTCGGGGCGGGTCTTGCCTTCCTCGCGCGCGAGCAGCGTGCCCAGTTCCTCGCGCCGGGCCAGGGTCTCGGTGCCGATGCGGTCCAGCGCGTCCGCGCGTGCCTGCACGCTGCCGGTGGCCCACGCGGGGAACGCCGCCAGCGCTGCCTGCACTGCAGTATCCACCTGGGCCGCATCGGCCTGGGCATATTCGCCGATCAGGTCGCCAGTGTCGGAGGGGCTGCGGTTCTCCCCGTGGCGCACGCCGGCGACCCAATCGCCGGCGATGAGGTTGTGGTGGGGCATGGAAGGCACGGCGCGGTGGGGTGGAGGGCTCAACCCACCGGGGTGAGCAGGGGCTGGCGGGCGAAATGCCGTTCGGCGTTGTCCAGGAAACGTACAACCGAGGCATGGATGGCCTGCGGCGAGATGCCGCCGACGTGCGGCGTGAGGATGGCATTGTCGAAACCCAGCAGCGCCGCGGGCGGCGTGGGCTCGTTCTCGTATACGTCGAGCGCGGCGGCCATGATGCGGCCCTCGCGCAGCGCTTCGGCCAGGGCCTGCGTGTCGACCAGCGTGCCGCGTGCGATGTTCACCAGCACGCCCTCGGGCCCCAGGGCCGCCAGGACCTTGGCATCGACCAGGTGGTAGGTCTCCTTGCCGCCCGGCGCCGCCAGCACCAGGAAGTCGCACCACTCGGCCAGGGCCGGCACGCTGTCGAAGTAGCGGTAGCCGGTCTCGTCCTTGCGGCTGCGGCTGTGGTAGCCGATCTCCATGTGGAAACCGCGCGCGCGGTGGGCGATCTTCTGGCCGATGGCGCCCAGGCCCACGATGCCCATGCGCTTGAACGACACGTGCGGCGGGCGTGGAATGTCGTCGCGCCACATGCCCTGGCGTACGCCGTCGTTGAGGAAGGGCAGCCGGCGGATGGCGGCCAGCAGGATCATCATGGCGTGGTCGGCCACACATTCGTCATTGGTGCCGGCGGCGTTGGCCACCGCGATGCCGCGGGCGCGGGCGTGCGCGACCGCTACGTTCTCGTGGCCCACCCCCACGGTGCAGATCAGCTCCAGCTTGGGCAGGGCGTCGATCTCCGCGGCCAGCAGGCCGTTGGTGCCGTTGGTCAGGACCACACGGATGTCCGGCCCGCGCGCG
Source organism: Pseudomonadota bacterium (assembly GCA_040390235.1). GTDB lineage: Bacteria > Pseudomonadota > Gammaproteobacteria > Burkholderiales > Burkholderiaceae_C > Xylophilus. The sequence goes on from JAZJYT010000032.1 coordinate 6,867, forward strand.
GCGATCTGCGCGGCGCCGTTGGAGCGGTCGGCACCCAGGTCTTCGTTGGGTGCATAGACCATGTCGAAGCGCTCGGAGACGAGTGCGCGGTGTTCTTCGGACAGGAAGACGAGGACGAGGAGCAGGGGTTTCATGGGAACCACGATACAGGGCTTGCGGGGCTTATTCGACGCGGGCGCCCGACAGCTTCACCAGCTTGCCCCACTTGTCGATCTCGCCGGCCAGTTGCTGCTTGAATTCGGCCGGCGAATTGCCTACCGGGGTCGAGCCCTGTTCGGCCAGGGTCTTGCGGAAGCCCGGGTCCTGCACCACCTTGCGGATGGCCGCGTTGAGCCTGGCGATGACAGCCGGCGGCGTACGCGCCGGGGCCAGCACGCCGTTCCACAGCACCACCTCGAAACCGGGCAGCACTTCGCCGACCGCAGGCACGTCGGGCAGGCGCGGCGAACGCGCCTTGGTGGTGACACCCAGGGCACGCAGCTTGCCGCTGTCGATGTAGGGCAGCACCTCGACCAGTGGCGAGAACACCGCCTGGATCTGGCCGGCCAGCAGGTCGGCATTGGCGGGCGCGCCGCCCTTGTAGGGCACATGCACCATGGCCCCGTGCGCCATGCTGTTGAACAAGGCACCCGACAGGTGCTGCGAGGTGCCGTTGCCGGCGGAGCCGTAGTTGACCGTGTCCTTGTTCTGCCGTACGTAGTCGGTGAATTCGGCCAGCGTCTTCGCCGGGAAGTCCTGGTTCACCATCAGCACGTTGGGAATCAGGGCCACCTGCGACACCGGCGCGAAGTCCTTGAGCAGGTCGAACGGCAGGCTCTTGAAGAGCGTCACGTTGGTGGCGATGGTGCTGGTGGTGAACAGCAGGTTGTAGCCGTCCGGTTCGGACTTGGCCACATAGGCCGCACCGATGTTGCCGCCGGCACCGGCGCGGTTGTCCACGATGACGGTCTGGCCCAGCTCGGCACGCAGCTTCTCGGCCAGTAGGCGGGCGGTGGTGTCGGTGCTGCCGCCCGGTGCCAGCGGCACCACCAGCGTGATGGTGCGCTCGGGCCACTCGGCCGCCCTTGCCGGACCGGCGGCCACGAACAGCGCTGCCAGGGCGGCGGCCAGGAGGGTGGATATTTTCATGTTTGTCTCTGTCTTGTGCAAATGCGCGGCGGGCTTGGAAGGAACTCAGCGCTGGCCGTCGCCCACCGAAATCTTGTCCGCGCGCAGGCCGCCCAGGCGTTCATGGACCCGGCTGCCGGTGGACATGACCAGGGCGTAGAGCAGTTCGTCGGGACGCGGCGAATCGATGGCGCCGACGTCCATCGAGGTGAAGTGGCTGCGCACGTAGCAGGCCTCGATGTGGTGCATCGGGATCTGCAGGCGCGTGCCGGCCGACGCCACGACCTTGGCCGCCGGCACGATGGACTTGGCCTGCGGCAGTTCGCCGCGCATGGGCCAGCCGCCGGCCTCGTGCCAGATGGCGCCGTGTTCGAGTTCGCCGTTCAGGCCGACGATGGCGCCCTTGCCATAGGCTTGGATCCTGTCCCGGCCGCCGAGCGCCGCGATCAGCTCGGGCACCAGGCCCTTTGCCATTTCGGTCGCGTCCTTCACCAGGCCGGACAGGTCTTCCACGTAGCGGCCGGCGTAGGGGTTCTGGATCACGACGGCGATGGAGCCCTGCACCACCGGCTGCGCCGGTGCCGGGCCGCCCTCGTGGTAGATGGTTTCGATGTTCAGCAGTTTCTTGCGGATGCGGATGAGGGACATGGAAAGCTCCGGGAAAAGAAAGGAAGGGAGAAAAACGGGCGCGCCTGTGCACTGGCGCCTACTGGGCTTGCAAACCTGCGTCGCGGAACACCTTGGCCCACTTGCCGATGTCGGCGTCGATCAGGCGGCCGAAGGCTTCGGGTGTCGATGCCATGGGCGTGAGGCCAGCGGTCTCGAAGCGTTTGTGCACCTGCTCCGTCGCCAGCACCTCCTGCAACGCGGCTGACAGGCGCTGCACCACGGCGGGCGGCAGGCCGGCCGGGCCGGCCAGACCGAACCACACGCTGAGGTCGTAGTCAGGCAGGCCGGCCTCGGCCAGCGACGGCACCTCCGGTGCCAGCGGCGAACGTTTGCGCGAGGTGACGCCCAGCGCCGTGACACGGCCGGCCCGCGTCTGCTGCAGGCCGTTGACGAGGTCGGCGATGGTGAAATGCACCACCCCGCCGACCAGGTCGGTCATGACCTGCGGCACCCCGCGGTAGGCCACCGGCGTGGCGGTGAAGCCGCCCATCGAGACGACCTGTGCGCCGCACAGCTGCGAGCTGCCCGAACCATAGCCGTAGGACAGCTTGCCGGGGTTGGCGCGGCCATAGGCGATGAGTTCCTGCAGGTTCCTGACCGGCAGTCCCTTGGAGGCCACCAGCATGAAGGGGGCTTCGGCGATGCTGCCCAGGGGGGTGAAGTCCTTGCGCGGGTCGTACTGCAGCGACCGGAAGGCACTGACGTTGCTCGCGCCGGTGCTGACACCCACCATGAGGAGCGTATAGCCGTCCGGCGCGGTCTTGGTGGCCGAAACGGTGCCGACGATGCCGTTGGCTCCGGCCAGGTTGTCGATGACCACTGGCTGGCCGAGGCGGGCGGCCAAGCCGTCGGACAGGGCGCGGGCGACCACGTCGGTGATGCTGCCCGCCGGAAACGGCACGACCAGGCGTATGGGTTTTTCGGGGTAGGCGGCCCAGGCCCACAGGGGCAGGGCGCACACCAATGCCAGCAGGCGCCTTTTCATGCTTCCGCCTCGCCGAACTGCACACCCGCCCATGCCTCGAAATGCCGGATCGGGTACACGTTGTCCCGGGCGCCGTCGCCCTGGGTGATGGCAAAGGCCAGGAACTGGCGAGCCGCCGGGCTGACCACCATGGGCACACCCAGTTTCTCTGCCTCGTCGATGCACATCTTGATGTCCTTGTGCAGCAGCTCGGTGGTGAAGCGCACCGGGAAGCTGCGGTCCAGCACGCACTGCGGAATGCGCTCCAGGGTGGCGAAGGAACGGCCGCTGGACACGTTGATCACGTCGAGCATGGTCTTGGAATCGAGCCCGGCTTTCACGCCGTAGACCAGCGCCTCGCAGCTGGCGACCATGCTGGTCGCGTAGAGCGTGTTGTTGATGATCTTCATCGTCTGGCCCAGGCTCGGGTCCGCGCCCAGGTAGAAGATGTTCTTGCCGAGCACCCGCAGGAGGGGTTCGACCTCCTGGAAGCTCGCTTCCGGGCCCGAAGGCATCACCGCCAGCGTGCCCTTCTCGGCCGCCACGGTGCCTCCGCTTACCGGTGCGCCCACCAGGGCGATGCCGCGCGCCTTCAGCAGCGCCTCGACCTCGTGGGTGACTGACGGTCCGGTGGTCGAGAGGTCGACCACGATACGCACCGCACTGCCTTCGGCCACGCTGGCGGCCACGTCGGCCACGATGCGCGGCATGGGCAGGCACAGCAGGACGATCTCGACCTGCGAGGCCAGCTCCTGCGCGCTGGACGCGGGGATGGCGCCCTTGGCCACCAGGCGTTCCTGCGCCTTCGTGCTGCGGTCGTGTACCACCAGTTCGTGGCCCGCCGCCAGCAGGCGGGTGCCGAAATGGACACCGATGTTGCCGAGTCCGATCAGTCCGAGTTTCATGTTCTAGCAATCTCCGTGGGTTGGATATCCGGTACCGCGCCGGCGGCGGCGGCCCACCCGTGGGTGGTGCTGGCCGGTATCCTAGGAGCGGACCCCCGTCCGGGCGAGTGCTGTTTCTGCGGCGGGGTATAGCCTGGGGTTAAGGGCGTTGTGCAGTGCCGCAAAAAAAGCCCCCGGATGGCCGGGGGGCAGGAAATGCGCGGTCCTGCCGCCGTGCCGCCCGGCCTGCGTCAGGGCAGGTAGCCGAGCCGCTTAAGCGCGGCGTCCACCCAGGAGGTGTCGAGCCGGCCAGTGGCGATGTCGGCGATGATTTGTTCTTCCTGCGCGTGTTTCTGCAGGGCTGCCTCGCACACGGCCTGCGCGTCCTCCAGAGGGATGCACAGCACCCCGTCGGCGTCGCCGACCATGACGTCGCCCGGGCGCACCACCATGCCGTCGAGGCTGACGGCGACGTTGATCTGCCCCGGGCCGTCCTTGTAGGGGCCGCGGTGGGTCACGCCGGCGGCATACACCGGCAGGGAAGCGGCGCGCAGTGCATCGGCATCGCGCACCGCGCCGTTGATGACCAGTCCGCCCAGGCCCCGACTGGCGGCATAGCCGCTCATCAGCTCGCCGATGATGGCGTTGGTGAGATCGCCGCCGGCATCCACGACCACGATGTCGCCGGGCTGCGCCAGGTCGAGCGCCTTGTGCACCAGGAGGTTGTCCCCCGGGCGCGTCTTGACGGTGAAGGCCGGGCCGGCCATAGCACCGCCGCCGTGCATCGGCCGCAGGCGCGGGCCGCCGGCAGTCAGCCGCATCATCACGTCGCTGATGTTGGCGACCGGAAGGCCGCGGAAACGCGCGATGAGCGCGGCCGAGGCCTGTTGCTGTCTCTCGAAAATGTAGGGCTGGCTCATGTGCTGTGGTCCTGCGGAGGCACCCATCCCGCGGGCGCGGGGCGGTCCCGCGAATCTAAGCCCGCCGCCCACCAGCGCACCTATGCCATTTGTGCTGCGGGGTATAGCCCGGTGTTAATGGACCGGCGCGGCCGTGGCCGCCGGCTGCGTGAGGATGTCCACGAACTTGTCGGCGTGGGTGGTGCGGGTGTCGAACACCGAACGCACGATGCTCGGCGTGAGGCGCAGTTCATCGACCAGCGGCAGCACCTGCAGGTCGTTCCAGGCGATGCCCTCCACGGTAAACTCGTCCACCATGGCGATGCCCGCGCCCGAACGCACCAGGGAACACGCCACGTCGGTCTGGTGGATGTCGATGCGCGAGGCCAGCGTCACACCCGCCTTGCGGAAGGCCGCCGACACCAGCTGGCCGAACGGGATGGTGGGATGGTGCGCGATGAGCGGGTAGCGCGCCAGGTCGGCGATGGACACGGCGGCGAGCTGGGTGAGCTCGTGTCCCAGCGGCACGACGCATACCATCCGGCCCTCGGTGAAAGGGTGCACGGTGAGGTTCGGGTGCTCCAGCGGCAGCACCGAGATGGCGAGGTCGACCTTGTTGCTCAGCACTTCCTGCGCCATGCTGTTGAGCAGTGTCGTGTGGTAATTGACCCGGATCTTCGGGTAGCGCTGCACAAACCGGGTGATGGCGCGCGGCATCAGGCCGCGGCTGAGGCAGGGGCTCGACGCGATGTTCAGCACGCCCGACGGCCCCTGCGCCAGGCCGCTGGCGAATTCGTTGATGCGCAGGGCCTGCTGGTAGAACTCGTCCACCTCGCGGAACAGCGCCTCGCCTTCGGGCGTGGGCACCAGCTTGCCCTTGATCCGGTTGAACAGCGCCAGGCCCAGCGTCTGCTCGGTGTGAGACACGATGCGGCTGATGGCCGGCTGCGAGGCGAAGAGCAGCTTGGCGGCACCGTTGATGGACCCGGTGAGCATCACCGCCCGGAAAACCTCCATCTGGCGCAATCTGAATTTCATGTCTCTGTTCCTGTCCTCGCTATGCGGTCATCCTAGTGGAACGCCGATGCGCGCTGGCCAGGAACTCATGTGGCGGAGCTGCCGGCGGCGCGGACCGAAAGTACTTTCCCGGGGTTCAGCAGGCCGCGGGGGTCCAAGGCCTGCTTGATCAGCCGCATAGTGCGGAGTTCGGCTCCGCCCCGGCGTTCTTCCATCAGGCCGGTCTTGAGCCGGCCGATGCCGTGTTCCGCCGAGAAGCTGCCGCCCAGGGATTCCACGATGGCATCAACGGCATGCACCAGGGCATCGCTCTGCGCCAGGAAGGCCGCGGCATCGCCGCCCTCGGGCTGCACCAGGTTGAAGTGGATATTGCCGTCGCCGATATGGCCGAAGGGCATGGCACGCACACCGGGCACGAGTTCCTCGCAGGCCGCGGTGGCCTGGGCGATCAGTGCCGGAATGCGCGAGACCGGCACCGACACGTCGTTCTTCACCGATGCACCTGCCAGCCGCTGCGATTCGGAATGCTCCTCCCGCAGTTTCCACAGCGCCTTGCGCTGCGCGCCATTCTGCGAGACCACCGCGTCTTCGACGAGCCCGTCCTCCAGGGCCTGCTCCAGCACGCGCTCGGTGTCGGCCCGCAGGTCGCTGTTGTCGCGCGAGGTACCCAGTTCGACCAGCGCGTAGTGCGGGTAGTCCGCGCCTGCGGTTCCGAGTGGGCGGGCCGTGCCGGGGATCTGCTGCAACACCAGCTCCAGCCCCGGTGCCGACATGTACTCGAAGGCCTGGACGGCCGACGCATCGTAGCGCTGGAAACGCTGGAACAATTCGATGACGGCCTCCACCGACGGCAGTGCACAAAAGGCCACTTCCGATACCGTGGGCCGCGGCACCATCCTGAGCACCGCGCCGGTGATGATGCCCAGCGTGCCTTCGCTGCCCAGGAACAGCTGGCGCAGGCAGTAGCCCGTGTTGTCCTTGCGCAGCCGGCGCATGCCGTTCCAGACCTCGCCATCGGCCATCACGACCTCCAGCCCCAGCACCAGGTCGCGGGCATTGCCGTAGCGCACCGTGTTGTTGCCTCCGGCGTTGGTGGACAGCACGCCGCCGATCTGGGCCGTGCCTTCCGAGCCGATGGACAGGGGGAACATGCAACCGGCGTCCGCGGCCGCCTGCTGCGCCGACGCCAGCGGAACGCCGGCATCGAGCTCCATGACCATGTCGACCGTGTCCACGGCACGGACCCGGTTCATGCGCGACAGGGTCAGCACCAGTTGGTCGCCCTGTTCGGACGGTACGGCGCCGCCCACCATGCTGGTGTTGCCGCCCTGCGGCACCACCGCCACCCCGTGGCGGTGGCACAGCCGCATGGCCGCCGCCAGTTCCGCCGTATTCGCCGGGCGCAGCACGGCGGGTGTAGTGCCTTGGTACAGGCCGCGCCAATCGGTGCAGAAAGCGGCGCAGTCGGCCGCGCCGGTGAGTACACCCGCGGGGCCCAGCAAGGCTTGCAGGGCGGGCAGGAGTGCGGAGGCGCGGGCGGCGGAAACGGTGGTGTCCGGAGTCATGAAGGGCCGTTCAGAGCGGGTGTGTGAAGATTTTGAGGAGTCGAAAAATGATAACATCTTATGAATTTAAAAGCCAAAACGCATGTGAAACCCACGCTGCCAACTGAACGTTCAGCGCCGCCGAAGGAGCGGGCGACGGGCCACGCCCCCTCCCGGCCGGACCAGCTCTTCCGTGCCATCTCGGATGACATCGGCAACGGGGTGTTCCCGCCGGGAAGCCAGCTGCCGACGGAGGCGGAGCTGTGTGTGCACTACCAGGTGAGCCGCACGGTGCTGCGCGAAGCCGTAGCCCGCCTCAAGGCCGACGGCATCATCGATGCCCAGCAGGGGCGCGGCTCCTTTGTGCTGCAGCACTCGCTGCGAACGCCTTTCCGCTTCGATCCCGCCATGGCCGGCTCGCTGCAAGGTATTGCCCAACTGGCGGAGCTGCGCCTGGGTGTCGAAGGCACGGCGGCCGCGCTCGCTGCCGAGCGGCGCTCGCCCCGGCAACTGGCGCACCTGGCGCAATGCCTTGCAAACATGGAGCAGGCCGCCCGGGACGGCTCGGGCGGCAGCGAGGCTGACCTGGAGTTCCACCAGACCATCGCCGAAGCCACCGGCAATGACCACTACCGCAGCTTCATGGCGTATCTGCGGCAGTTCTATGCGGTGGCCATCGACGCGGCCCGCGCCAACAGCGCCCGCAGCGCGGGCCTGTCGCAGCAGGCCCAGGAGGAGCATGCCGCCATTTACCGCGCGATCGCAGATGGAGATGCCGCAGCAGCCGAGGCTGCGGTCAAGCGCCACATCCGCAACGCCGCCGAGCGCCTGGCGGCGCAGCGCGCCGCTGAGGGCCGATGAGCATGGCCCCCGGTACTTTCCTCCCTGCCTGCCGGGGCCCCGATCCGGCGCCGCGGCCGGCCGGTTTCACACCGCCGCCGCTGTCGTGCGACAGCCATGCGCACATCATTGGCGAGGCCACGCGCTACCCGATGGTGCCGCAGCGGAGCTACACACCACCGCCGGCGAGTGTCGAGTCCTACCGCCACATGCTGAAAATCCTCGGCATGCAGCGGGGTGTCATCGTGCAGCCCAGCTTCTACGGCACGGACAACCGGTGTGCCCGGGAAGCGGTCCGGCAATCGGAAGGCCGTTTGCGCGGCATCGCCGTCGTCGGGCCGCAGGTCGAACCCGGGCTGCTGGCGGATTTGGACGCCGATGGTTTTCGGGGCGCGCGTTTCAACCTGCTGTTTGGCGGCGGGCTTTCCTTCGATGCCCTGGAAACGGTGGCCAGGCGGGTGGCGCCTATCGGCTGGCACCTGCAGGTGCTGATGGACATCCGCGAACTGCCGGCAATGGAGGCCCGCATCGCCAGCCTGCCGTGTGATGTGGTCTTCGACCACCTGGGCCATTTTCCGGCGACGGAAGGGGTGGATTCTCCCGGCTTCACCGCACTGCGGCGCCTGCTGGACAACAACCGTACCTGGGTGAAGCTCTCGGGCGGCTACCGCCTGTCGAACCTGCCTCCGCCCTATGGGGACCTGCGTCTCCATGCCCGGTGCCTCGTGGCCCAGCGGCCCGACCGGCTGGTGTGGGGCTCCGACTGGCCGCATACGGCCTTGCAGGGCGACATGCCCAACGACGGCTCGCTGCTCGATACCCTGGCCGACTGGGTGCCGGACGCAACGCAGCGCAAACGCATCCTGGTGGACAACCCGGCTGCGCTCTATGGTTTTTAAGGCCGGCGTCTTGTAGGGCCGGCCCTACGCCCCGTCGTCGGGGGCGGCACGGTATCGCCCGCCATGGCCTGATGGGCACGCCGGCGGCCCGGCAGTTGCTGGGCTATCGCACCTTTTCCCAGGAGCTTTCCATGAGCCGCAACGACGTCACCGAAAAAATCATCACCGCCAAGGTCCTGAAAGGCATCAGCTGGGCCAGCGTGGCCGAGAAGATCGGCCTGTCCAAGGAATGGACCACGGCGGCCTGCCTGGGCCAGATGACCCTGACGGCCGCGCAAGCCCAGGTCTTCGGCGAGATCTTCGGCCTGAGCGCCGACGAGCAGAAGTGGCTGCAGGTCGTGCCCTACAAGGGTTCGCTGCCCATGCCGGTGCCGACCGACCCGCTGATCTACCGCTGGCACGAAATCGTCAGTGTCTACGGCAGCACCATCAAGGAACTGATCCACGAGGAATTCGGCGACGGCATCATGAGTGCCATCGACTTTTCCATGGACATGCAGCGCGAGGCCGATCCCAAGGGCGACCGTGTACGTGTCGTGCTGTCGGGAAAATTCCTGCCCTACAAGTCCTACTGAGCCTGCCGGGCCCTGGCACTCACTCCGTCTTGAGCTTCGCGTCCCGGATCACACCGCGCCACTTGCTTACTTCGGCCTTCACGAAGGTAGTGAAGGCCTCGGGGCTTTCGCCACCGAGTTCGTAGCCGAGGTTGACCGCATCGCTCCTGAATTCGGGCGAGGCCAGCAGCGCGGCCGTCTCGGTTTGCAGGCGGGTGATAACGTTCGGCGGGGTGCCCGCCGGTGCGAACAGGCCGTTCCAGCCCGAGGCTTCCACGCCGGGCAGTCCGGCCTCGGCCAGCGTGGGGGTGTCGCCCACGATGGGTACGCGCCGCGGCCCGGCCACACCCAGGGCGATGAGTTTGCCGGTGCGGATGTGCTGGCCGACCACCACCGGCGCCAGGTAGGCCACCATGACGTTACCCGCCAGGATGTCAGGCAGCTCCGCGCCGATGGCCTTGTAGGGAATGTCCCGTGCATGCACGCCGCCCGCCAGGTTGACCTTCTCGCCCAGCACCTGGGTGATGGAGCCGGCGCCGGCCGACGCGTAGGTGACGTCGTTCGGGTGCGCGCGGGCGAAGGCCAGGTACTCTTTCAGGGTCTTGATGCCGGCCGAGGGGGCGATCACCATCACCAGCGGTGTCAGCGTCAGGCTGGTGATGGGGATGAGTTTTTCGGTGAGCCGGCAGCAGCTGTCGCTGCTGACAATGTCGTTCAGGGCGTTATTGATGTTGGCGTGCAGCAGGGTGTAGCCATCGGGGGCGGCGCGTGCCACTTCCTGCGCGCCGATGGCGCCGTTGGCACCGGCTTTGTTGTCCACGATAATGGCCTGCCCCAGCCGTTCGGCCAGGCCGGGCGTGAGTTTGCGGGCGAACACGTCGGGCGCGCTGCCCGGGCCGACCGGCTCGACGATGCGGATGGTGTGGGTGGGGTAGGCTTGCTGCTGTGCAAAGGCAAGCGGCGCCAGGGCGCAGAGCAGCGCGCACAGGACCGGGGGAACGGATTTTCTTCTGGCCACGCTGTTGTCTCCTGGTCTTTTCTGTCTGCCTGCACCGTGCGCCCCGGCGGCGCATGCGGCCGGATCAGCCGAAATGCTCGAGTGTCTTGCCGCCCGCGACGGCCGGCGCCGCATGCACCAGGGTGAAGGCGATGACACACGACTCGGTGCCGCGGTTGACCCAGTTGTGCACCGTGCCGCGCTGCACCATCACGTCGCCGGCCTTCAGGTGCACCACCTCGCCGGCGGGTTCGAGTTCCATGTCGATCTCGCCCGACATCACCACGATGTAGTCGATGGTGTCGGTGCGGTGGCTGCGCGCGGCCACGCCGGGCTTGAAGTCGATGACACGGAACACGGTGCCGTTCTCGATCATCGTGAACTTGCCCTCGCGCTTGCCGGCATCGACGTCGCTGGAGTTGTTCGCGGGCACCGTGTCGGTGGTCCATACGTTGCAGGCGTGTGCGCCGGGGCGGCCTTCCCTGAAGTGCGCGCAGGTTTCGTCGATGGTCACGATGGCCTCGCCGACATCGTTGTGGCCGGTGATGACCCGGCGAATCTGGGGGAGGTCCATGGGGGTGTCCTGTGCGTGGAGGGGCTGCAGCAATAGTGATCATGCGATCATATGGGCCGGTCCCCCGTGGCGCGGATCGGGACAAACCCGATTTGGGGCCCCGCCGTCAGCGCGCCGGCTCGCGGGCCAGCCGCACCAGAGCGCCCGTCCTTTCCCGGTCGCGGACGAGAAAGGCCGCGAAGTCCTGCGGGCTGTCCAGCGCGGCCTCGACGTAGCGCGCTTCCATGAAATCACGCATCTTCGGATCCGAGAACACCTCCTGCATGGCGGCGTTGAAACGTGCGATGGCCCCGGTCGGCGTCGCGGCCGGCGCGGCGATGCCCCACCAGATCTTGGCCGGAAAGCCGCCCAGGCCGGCCTCGGTATTCGTCGGTACGTCGGGCAACTGCTTCGAGCGCTGCTCGGTAGACAGCGCCAGGGCCCGCAGCTGCCCGGCCTGGACCAGGCCGATGAAGTTGCCCAGGCCCATCTGCCCCATCTGGATCTCGCCGGCGGCCACCGCGTTGGCAATGGGCGCGCCGCCCTTGTAGGGCACACCCACGATCTGGGTCTTCCATTCCCGGTTGAGCCAGGCCCCGAAGAGCTCCTGCACCGAGCCCTCGCCCAGCGTGCCCAGGTTGACCGCGCGCGGATTCTGCAGCGCATAGGCCTTGAGCTCGGCCACCGTGTTCACCGGCAGCGCACGGGGTACCACCAGGGCGGTGGTCACATAGAGCAGCCGGCCGACCGGGGCGAAATCCTTCGCCGGGTCGTAGGGCAGCTTCTCGTACATGAAGGGGTTCAGCGAGGTGATGTCCTGGTACATGGCGCACAGGGTGTAGCCGTCGGGCGGCGCCTTGGCGCAGGCCTCCGCCCCGACGATGCCGCCGGCCCCGGTGCGGTTGTCGATGAGCAGCGGCTGCCCCAGCCGCTCCGACAGCAGTGGCGCGGCGGCGCGCAGCACCACGTCGGTCACGCTGCCCGCGGCGATCGGCACGATCAGCCGTATCGGTTTTGTGGGGTAGGGGGAGGGCGTCTGGGCCGCGGCCAGGCCGGCGGTGAGCGCCAGCACGGCCGCGGCCAGCCGCCGGGCCCGTCCTGCGGGTCGGTGCATGTTTTGTCTCCGTATCGTTGTGACCGCATGTTACGCCGGGTCGCCGCCAACGGCCCGGAACTGCCTGCAATTGCCCGAAACGGCCGGGGGCGGGTAGTTACCGAGTTACGCCGCGCCTTTGCACGCGCACATTGGCGTCCCGGGCAGGTCCCTGCCCCCTGGAAGGAGACACGCCATGGTTCCCAGTCGCCGGCTTGCATTGGCAGGCCTGTTGTCCCTCTGCGCCGGTTTCGCCATGGCCCAGCCGCAACCCTACCCGGCGCGGCCGGTGAAGATCATCGTGCCGCTGGCGCCCGGTGGCTCCACCGACCTGGTGGCGCGCTCGGTCGGCATCGAGCTGTCGCGCATCTGGGGGGTGCCCGTCATCATCGAGAACCGGGTGGGCGCCGGCGGAGTCATCGGGCTGCAGGCCTTGGCCAGCGCGCCGCCCGACGGCTACACCCTGATGCTGGGCAACGTCTCGACCAATGCGCTCAACCAGACCATCTACGCCGACAAGATGTCCTTCAAGCCGGACGAGGCCATGGTGCCGGTCACCATGGTGGCGACGGTCGGCTCGGTGTTGATCGCGTCGAACCAGCAGAAACCGACGCTCAAGGAGTTCATCGCCGACGCCAAGGCCAACCCGGGCAAGTTCAACTACGCATCGACCGGCATCGGCGCCTACGGCATGCTCGACGGCGCCATGCTGATGCGCGCCGCCGGCATGGACGTGGCGCAGGTGCCGTACCCGGCGGGCGGCTCGGCCCTGATCCTGCCGCTGCTCAACAACGATGCGCAGATCGCCTTCCTGACCACACCCCCCTCACTGGAACTGGTGCGCGCCGGCAAGGTGCGGGCCTATGCCGTCACCGCCGCCAAGCGCATTCCGCAGCTGCCCGACGTGCCGACCATGGCGGAGCTGGGCTTCCCGGGCGTGGGCACCGAGGCCTGGCAGGGCCTGTTCGCGCCCACCGGCACGCCGTCCGACATCCTGCAGAAGATCCATGCCGGCGTGCAGGCGGCGGTGGCCTCGCCCGCGGTGCAGACCCAGTTCGACAGAGCGGTCATCGCTTCGACGGTCAGTCCCTCGGTGGAAGACTTCAGGAAAGTCGTCACCCAGGACATCGTGCACTGGCGCAACGTCGTCCACGACGTGGGCTTGAAACTGAACTAGGGCCAGGGGCTCTGGCCTGCGCGCGGCCGCCCGTGCCGAGCCTCAACGTCCGCGCATTTCCTCGCCCTCGTCCTTCTTCAGCCGGGTAAAGAACACCAGCGATATGAGGGTCATGCAGCCCACCGCGATGAAGGCCGGCGAGAAGTCGGCCGCCGCCAGGTGCGTGGTGGCGGCGCTGCCACCGCGCCACCAGGCCGCCGCCGCCACCAGCGACGCGCCCAGCACCACACCGGTGCTGACCGAGAGCTGCTGGGCCATGCTCGACAGCGTGGTCGCATGGCTCATCAGCGGTTTGGGGATTTCCGAGAAGCCCAGCGTCTGCAGGGCCACCATGACCATCGAGTTGATCAGCCCGCCCAGCATCATGGTGCAGAACATGGCCAGGTGCGGGGTGTCGGGCTTGAACAGGGCGTAGCTCATGTAGAACACGCTGGTCAGCGCGGTCGAGCCCAGCAGCAGGGCGCGAAAGCCTGCCTTGCGGATCGCCATGGCCACCACGCCGCGCGTCGCCAGCCCGCCCAGCGCCGAGGCCAGCGTCAGCAGGCCGGAATCCAGTGGCGACAGGCCGAATCCGATCTGCATCAGCAGCGGCAGCAGGAAGGGCGAGGCGCCGATGGCGATGCGCAGCGGCGTGCCACCCACGATCGAGGTGAAATAGGTCGGGTAGCGCAGCACCCCCAGGTCGATCAGCGGCGCGGCGCGCCGGCGGCTGCGCAGGTGGTAGCCGAGCAGGCCCAGCGCGCCTGCGCCCACCGCGGTCCAGCTCAGCCAGACCGCCACCAGTGACTTGCCGAAAGTCTCCAGCCCGCCCAGCAGCCCGACCAGGCCCAGCGCCAGCAGCACGAAGCCACCGATGTCGAAGGGGGCCGCCGGCCGCTGGTCGTGCAGGTCGTCGATGAAGAGCAGTGCCATGGCGATGGCGATGATGCCGAAGGGAACGTTGATCAGGAAGATCCAGCGCCACGAGGTCCAGGTGACGGTGACGCCGCCGAACAGCGGCCCGACCATGCGCCCGATGCCCGGCGGCACCGTGTACCAGACCATGGCCGCCACCATATGCGCCGCCGGCACGGTGCGCAGCAGGATCAGCCGGCCCACCGGCATCATCATGGCGCCGCCCAGGCCCTGCAGCACACGGAACACCACCAGCGATTCCAGCGAGGTGGCCGCGCCGCACAGGGCCGAGCCAAGCGAGAACAGGCCGATGGCCCAGCAGAACATGCGCCGGGCGCCAAAGCGCTCGGCCAGCCAGCCGCTGATCGGCAGGAACACCGCCAGGCTGAGCAGGTAGGAGGTGATGGCCAGGTTGAGGTGCAGCGCCTCCACGTGCAGCGATTCGGCGATGCTGGGCAGCGCCGTGGCCATGACCGAGGTGTCGAGGTTCTGCAGGAACAGCGGGCTCGCGACGATGATGGGAACAAGTCGGTGCCGGGCTGCCATGCTTCGCTTCAATCCAGGGAATAACCCTGCAATGATGCCACGGCCCGGGCGATCGCGCCCCGCGGCATACGTTCAGGCGGCAGCCGGGTCCCGCGGCGTGAAGCTCCTGGCGTGCTGGCGGGCGAATTCCCGCACGCCCATGGGAGGAATGCCCGTCAGCGACAGCACGTCACCGCTCATGCGGTCGTAGCGGTCCTGGGCGTTGAGGGCGGCCATGGCCGCCACGTGGTCCAGCAGGTGGGCGGGCAGGCCGGCCTCGGCCAGCTTCTGTTTCCAGGCGTCCAGCGGCACGTCGCGGTAACGGATCGGCCGGCCCAGCGCGGCGGCGAATTCGCCTGCGTAGAAGTCCAGGTCTTCGGACTGCGGCCCGGTCAGGTCGTAGATGTGCCCGATGTGCGGCGCCGGGTCGGCCAGCACCTCGGACACCACCCGGGCCACGTCCACCGCCGAGATGGGCGAGGTCTTGCCCCGGCCCATGGGCAGGGCCAGCTCGTTGTTGCGCTTCAGGCCCGAGGCCGCGAAACGCAGGAAAAAACCTTCGAGGAAAACCGTCGGCCGGATGGTGACGACCGGCAGGCCCGACCAGGCCAGCGCCTGCTCGGCCAGCCAGTGCTGCTTGTGCTGCGGGCTGGGCGTGCTCTCGGTGATGCTCATCTGGCTGACGGTCATCTGCGACATGTTGACGAAAGCCTCGACGCCGTGGTGCTTCGCCACCGCCGCGGTATTCACGGTGGCCTCCAGGTAGGCAGGCGAGACCGACATGCCGAAGTACAGCCGGCTGCAGCCGGCGATGGCGCGGTGCATGGAGTCGAGGTCGGTCAGGTCGCCCTGCACCACCTCGGCGCCCATCTGGCGCAGTGCCTCGGCGCGTTCGTCCTCGCGCCGCACCAGGGCGCGCACCGGGAAGCCCCGGGCCCGCAGCGCGGCCGTCACGTTGCGGCCGATGCCGCCCACGTCGCCGGCTGCACCCGTCACCAGGATGGGTTTCGCTGCGGCGTTGCCGGTTGTGTTCATGGCGGTTCCTACTGCTGCTTGAGCTTGTAGCGGGCGACCATGTCGCGCTCCACCGGGATGCGCGACAGGGCGTAGTCATGGAAAGCCTTCGGATCTATGTCCCAGTCCTCCTGGCCGATGGTCTGCAGGTTCTTCTGGAAGGCGGCGTCGGGAATGGCCTTGTGGAAGGCCATGTACAGGGCGCGCACTACGGCCGGGTCCATGCCCGCGGGGCCGATGATGCCCCAGGGCGTGGACGCCACCACGCCATAGCCCAGCTCCTTCAGCGTCGGCACGTCGGGCCAGCGTTTCAGGCGTCGGTCGCTGTACATCGCCAGGATGCGGAACTGGCCGGCGTCCACGTAGGAAGCCCAGCCCGAAGTTTCGGAGATGGCCTGAACCTGGCCCGCCAGCAGGGCGTTGAACACCTCGGCCGAGCCCTTGTAGGGGATATTTGTCCATTCAATGCCCAGCCGGTCGGCCAGTTCGAGCATGGCGGTGTGCTGGGCGGTGCCGAAGCCGGCGGTGCCGTAGGACATCTTGCCGGGGTTGCGCTTGGCATCCTGCAGGAATTCGTTCAGCGTTTTCCAGGGCGAATCGGCCCGCACCACCAGGCCGTTTTCCAGCTTGCTGACGCCGATGATGTAGGTGAAGTCCTTGGCCGGGTCGTAGCGTGTCGGCTGCATGAAGGGCTGGCGCATCAGGGCGATGGTGGTGGCGAACGACACGGTGTAGCCGTCGGGCTGCGCATTCAGCAGCGACGCCGGCCCCAGCGTGCCGGCAGCGCCAGCGCGGGTCTCGACCACCATGGGCTGGCCGATCTCGCGCGCCGCCGCGGCGACCAGCACGCGCAGTTGCACGTCCACCGTGCCGCCGGGGGCGAACGGGCAGATGACGGTGATGGGCTTGCTGGGAAAACGGCCCTGCGCACGCGCCGCCGTTCCCAGCAAGGCGGCCGATGCCAGCAGGGTGCGGCGGGTCAAGGCCATGGACGCGGTGCTTGTCTCGTTGTGCATGGTGAGGCTCCTGGGGTCTTATTCGGCTGCCGCCAGTTCGAGGATCTTCTTCACCTCTTCCGGTGTGCCGGCCTTGCGCGGGTTGCTGAAGATGAAGAACTCGGTCATGGTGTTCTCGGCGATCAGGTCGAACTGGTCGCGCCCCACGCCCACCGAGGCCAGGCCGGTGCCGAGCCCGATGGACCGGGCGAACTTGCGGAAGGCGTTGGCCGCCGTCAGCTCCGGGTGGCCCAGCGCGGCGGCCAGCAAGCGCTGCGCCTCTTCGCTCGCCGGCTGGTTGAACTCCAGGATGCCCGGCATCATGGCCGGGGTGCACAGGTAGTGCGGTACGTCGCAGCTGCCGCCCAGCACGTGGCCGATAGCATGGCTGGCGCCCATGGGCACGCGCGACTGCAGGCCGTAGGAGCAGAGCCAGGAGGCAGTCTGGCAGTCGCGCCGCGCGTCCAGGTCCTGCGGGTTGGCACGGCTGCGCGGCAGGGCGTCGACCATGCGGCGGATACCGTCGAGTACCACCGCATCGACCAGGGGGTTGCCTACACGGCTGCACAGCGCTTCGATGGCATGGTCCATGGCGCGGGTGCCGGAGCCGACCCACAGCGTCTCGGGTGCATGCAGCGCCAGGGCCGGGTCCAGCACGATGGCCAGCGGCATCATCAGCGGGTGGAAGAAGGTCTGCTTGAGCTTGCGCACCGTGTCGGTCACCAGGCAACCGGCGTTGTACTCGCCGCCTGACAGGGTGCTGGGCACCGCGATCATGCGCACCGAGGGGCCGCGGAATTCGGCGCGGATCGGCCGGCCGTCGGGGCCCGGCTTGGTCTCGAAGGCGTCGAGCCCGGTCAGCTCCGGGTCGGTCAGCTTGTGCTCCATGCAGACCGAGATCATCTTGGCCGCATCCACCACGGAGCCGCCGCCCACTGCCACCAGCAGGTCGGCACCGGCGTCCAGCGCGGCCTTCGTAGCCTCGGCCACCACGGCGCGCGAGGTGTGCTGCGGCACGCCGTCGAAGGTGCCGGCGCAGCGCTCGCCGAGCGCCTCGCGCAGTTTGGCGATTTCGTCGGTACGCGTGTTCAACGTGCGGCTGACGATCAGGAATACCCGCTTGCGGTCCAGCCGCGTCGCCTCGTCGGAAATGGCCTTGGCCATGGGCTTGCCGAAGATGACGCGGTCCATCGCGGGGAAGAGGTGGGTGCCGGTGAGGTGCATGGGGGGTCCTGTGGAGTGGGTTGTCGGTGCGGTGGAGCGGCAGCATAAGTTTCAAAACTAACAGTGTCAAGTTTGAACCCTGATGCCGGATCGTGTTTCTTCTAGGGGTAATCCCGAGGCCTTCCGGCAGGCTTGAATGCAGCATTAAATGTTGTTAACATAACGTTGTTAAGTTTATGATGGAGCAAGACATGGAGCAGTCGCTGGCAAGGTTCGATGTGCCCGCGGTGGAGGTGGAGCACCTCGCCGGTGGTGTGGTGCTGCTGCGTTCGCCGCGTGCGCTGGCAAGGCACCCCCGCACGGTGATGACCTGGCTGGCCCACTGGGCCGAGGTCCGGCCGGCCCAGACGGTGTTGGCCGAACGCGATGCCCAGGGTGCCTGGCGGCGTCTGACCTATGCCGGTGCCTTCGACGCCGTACGTGCCCTGGCTGCCGCGCTGGCTGCGGCCGGTGCGGGGCCGGACCGGCCGCTGGCCATCCTGTCGGAGAACTCCATCGAGCACGCCCTGCTCACCTGGGCGGCCCACTGGGCCGGGGTGCCGCTGGCGCCGGTATCGCCTGCCTACGCGCTGGCCAGCGGGCCGCTGGAGCGCTTCCGCTCGGTCATGGACCTGGTCAGGCCCTGGCTGGTGTTCGCGCAGGACGGCCAGCGTTTCGGGCGCGCACTGGCCCTGTCGGGTGTGCCGGCCGAACGGGTGGTCACGGTGACCAATGGCTTCGACGGCGGGCAGTCTTTCGCCGGCCTGCTGGCCACGCGGCCGAGCGCCGCGGTGGACGCGGCGCAGGCCGCCATGGACCCGCAGCGGGTGGCCAAGTACATGTTCACCTCGGGCTCCACCGGTGTGCCCAAGGCGGTCGTCAGTACCCATGCCATGCTGGTGGCCGCGCAGGAGATGACCGCGCAGATCGTGGTGGAGCGGCCGGCGCACACCATGGTGCAGGTCGACTGGCTGCCCTGGCACCATGTGATGGGCGGCAACGTGGTGCTGGGCCGGCTGCTGCGTTTCGGCGGCACCTTGTATATCGACAACGGGCGGCCCCTGCCGGGGCGCTTCGCCAGGACCCTGGCCAACCTGCGCGAAGTCGCGCCCACCTACTATTTCAACGTGCCGGCGGGCTATGCCCTGCTGGTGGCGGAGATGGAGCGCGATCCGGCGTTCGCCCGCCACGTGCTCGGCCGCATGGAGTTCGCCTACTTCGCGGGTGCTACCCTGCCGGCCGATACGCACGAGCGTTTCCAGCGCGTGGCGGAGCAGGCTGTCGGCCGGCGCATCGCCATCGGCACGGCCTACGCGGCGACCGAAACCACGGCCGCGGTGCTGATGCGCACCTGGGAGACCGAGAACCCCTCCTGCATCGGCGTGCCCCTGCCGGGCTGCGAGGTCAAGCTGATTCCCGACCCGGCGCTGCCGGGCCGCTACGAGATGCGGGTGCGCGGCCCGCACGTCTCCGGCACCTACCTGCATGCGGCCCAGGCTTCGGCCGATGCATGCGACGAGCAGGGCTTCTACCGGCTCGGCGACGCGGCGCGTTTCGTCGATGCGGAGAACCCGGTGGCTGGGCTGCTGTTCGCCGGCCGCTTCGCCGAGGATTTCAAACTCGGCAGCGGCACCTGGGTGCGCACCGGTGTCCTGCGGCAGAAACTGCTCGATGCCGGCGCCCCCTTGCTGCGGGAGGCGGTGATCGTGGGCGAGGGCCGCGCCGACGTGGCCGCGCTGGGCTGGGTCGACGTGGCGGCCTGCCGCCAGCTCGCCGGCCTGGAGGCCGGGCTGGACGACGCGGCGGTCACCCACCACCCCGCCGTGCGGGCCCTGGCGGTGGAAGCGCTGGCCCGGCTCAACGCGGGCAAGACGGCTGCCTCAATGCGGGTCGAGCGCCTGCTGCTGCAGGCCGAACCGCCCTCGCTGGACGCCTACGAGCTGACCGACAAGGGCAGTGTCAACCAGCGCGCGGTGATGCAGCGCCGCACCGCCGAGGTGGACAAGCTCTACGCCATGCCGCCAGCGGCCGCGGTGCTGGTCGCCGCCGACGCAGGGCTGTAGCACTCCCGCGAGATGGTCGCCGTGCAAGGGCGGCCATCGCGCCGCCCTCCGCAAAAAGATCAGGCGCCGAAGGACACGGCTCCGTCCTGCCCCAGCGCATCGATCTCGTCTTCGCTGTAGCCCGCGCCGCGCAGCACCGTACGGGTGTGCTGGCCCAGGCCCGGCGCCGGTGCCAGCGCGGGGGCTGGCACGTCGTTCCATACGGTGGGTGAACCCAGGCTGCGCACCCGGCCCTCGGTCGGGTGTTGTTCCTCCGACACCAGGCCGCTCGCCCGCAACTGCGGATCGGCCAGCAGGTCCTCCAGCGAATTGGGTACCTGGTTGGGGATGTCGATGCCGTCGAGCAGTTCCTGCCACTGGGCGGTGGTGCGCGAGGCCATGACGCTGGCCACGAAACCGTACACCGCGTGGATGTTGAGCGACCGGTTGCGCTGGGTGCTGAAGCGCGGGTCGCCGAACATTTCCGGCTGGCCGATGGCCTGGAAGAACGAGCGCCAGTGCCTGTCGTTGTAGACCAGCACGCACAGGTGGCCGTCGGCGGTGCGGTAGGGCCGGCGGTGGCTGGACAGCAGCCGGTCGTAGCCGGCGGGCCCCAGCGGTGGCTCGAAGCTGGCGCCGGCCAGGTGGTCGGCCAGGACGAAATGCGCCAGGCTCTCGAACATCGGCACCTCGACCTGCTGGCCCGCGCCGCTGCGCTCGCGTGCGAACAGCGCGGCGGTGATGGCGTACACCACGTGCAGGCCGGTGACACGGTCGACCAGCGACAGCGGCACGAAGGCCGGCTCCCCGCCGGCGTACTGCTGCATCAGCCAGGGAATGCCCACGGCCCCCTGGATCAGGTCGTCGTAGGCCGGCTTGTCGGCGGAGGGCCCGCGAGAGCCGAAGCCGCAGGCCGTTACCTGGACCAGGCGCGGGTTGGCCTCGCGCAGTGTTTCCGGCCCCAGGCCCAGGCGGCGCATGGCGGCTGGCCGCACGTTGCAGAGGAACACGTCGGCCTCGCGCACCAAGCGCAGTAGCGCTTCGCGCGCGGCGGGCTTCTTCAGGTTGAGCACCACACTCTGCTTGCCGCGGTTGCCGTGCAGGAATACGTGGCCCATGTCGCCATGCCGGGCGCTGCCGGCCAGGCGCACGTTGTCGCCCTCCGGCGCTTCGATCTTGACGATCTCCGCGCCCATGCCCGCCAGCGTGAGGGTGGCCAGCGGCCCCAGCACGATGGAGGTCAGGTCGATGATGCGGATGCCTGCCAGCGGCTGGCCGGCCGTGGCGCCAGGGGCGGCACCGGGAGTCGTGGGGACGTGGTTCATAGCTCCTCCTCCGCATGTGCCATCAGCCGGGCCGCGTCGGCCCGCACCGTAGCCAGCAGGGACACGGTCTGCGGCAACAGGCGTTCGGCGAAGAAATGCGCCGTCTTCACCTTGCCGGCATAGAAGGCGGGCGACTCGGCGCCGCTGCCTGCTGCGGCCGCTGCCGCCATGCGCAGCCAGGCGGCACCCAGCGCGACCAGCCCGAACAGCCGCAGGTAGTCGCTGGCCGCCGCCGCGGCGGCCATGGCGTCGCCGCATGAGGCACAGCGCCTGCGAATCAGGCCGGTCGCTTCTTCCAGGTGGCCGAGCGCGGTGCCGAGTGCCGCGGCCACGTCCTGGAGGGCCGGCACCGGCCGGTGCCGCTCCACCAGAGCCGCGGCCTCGGCCAGCCAGGCACCGGCGATGGAACCGCCTTCCAGGCCGAGCTTGCGGTGCACCAGGTCGAGTGCCTGGATGGCATTGGTGCCTTCGTACAGCGGCACGATCTGCGCGTCGCGTAGCAGTTGCTCCATGCCGTTCTCGTGGATGTAGCCGTGGCCGCCGAAGACGGTGATGCCCAACCGCGCCACCTCCACGGCACAGTCGCTCAGGAAGCTCTTGAGCACCGGGGTGAGCAGCGCCAGCCGATCGTCGGCCAAGCGGCGCCGGGCCGCGTCGGGGTGCCGGCTGCGTTCGTCGAGGCCGATGGCGGCCTCGGCATACAGGGCGCGCGCGCCCTCGGTCAGCGCCTTCATGGTGAGCAGGGTGCGGCGTACGTCGGGGTGGTGCACGATGGTGTCCTGGTGCCCTGTGGTCGCCGCGGCGGGCGCCGCCTCGCCGGTTCCCGCCGGTGCCGGCGCGCGGCCCTGGCGGCGGTCGAGGGCGTAGGCACGTGCGTTCTGCAGCGACAACTCGGCCACCCCCACGCTCTGCACCGCCACGCCGATGCGCGAGGAGTTCATCATGGTGAACATGGCGCGCAGCCCGCCATGCGGCTCACCGACCAGCCAGCCGACTGAGTTCTCGAAGGCCAGCGCCGCGGTGGCAGAGGCGCGGATGCCCATCTTGTGCTCCACCGCGGTGCAGGCCACGCCGTTGTCGCTGTGTTCCGGCAGAGGCCTGCCATCGTCGCGTGGCATTTTCTTGGGCACCAGGAACAGGCTGAGGCCCCGCGTGCCGGGGGGCGCGTCCGGCAGCCGGGCCAGCACCAGGTGCAGGATGTTCTCGGCCAGGTCGTGGTCGCCGCCGGAGATGAAGAGCTTGCTGCCCGTGATGCGGTAGCTGTCGCCGCCGGCCGGCACGGCGCGGGTACGCAGGCGCGACAGGTCGGAGCCGCTCTCGGCCTCGGTCAGGCACATGGTGCCGGTCCAGCGACCCTCGACCAGCGGTGGCAGCAGCCTGCGACGCAGGTCCTCCGTTCCGTGGGCCAGCAGCGCGCGGTAGGCGCCTTGCGACAGACCGGGGTACATGCCGAAGGCCATGGAGCCGGCGGCCACCACCTCGCGCACCAGGGTCGCCACCGTGGCCGGCAGGCCCTGGCCGCCATAGGCCGGATCGCCACCCAGCGAGGGCCAGCCGGCCTCGCGGTAGGCGGCATAGGCCGCACGGTAGCCGCATGGGGTGCGCACCGCGTCGCCCTGCCGCGTGCAGCCTTCAGCGTCGCCCGGTAGGTTGATGGGCAGCAACTGCTCGCGCGCGAACACGCCCGCGCTATCGAGAATGGGCAGGACGAGGTCCAGGGTGGCGTCGCCGTAGCCCGGCAGGGCGGCGACGCGGGCTTCGTAGCCGAGCACTTCCTGCAGCAGGAAGCGAAACTCCGGCAACGGGGCTTCGTAGGAGGGCATGGTGGCTTCTTTCTTGTGCGGGTACTGTGCCGGCAGGTCATGATATTAACGTTGTTAAGGTCGATGTCAATCCGGGCTTCAGCCGGGCAACGCCGACTGTTAAGATGCCATCCATGCCGAGAACCACGACACGATCCGCCGCGGCTGCGCCGGCCGCCGAACCCACGGTGGCGGCCGTCCGGAAAAGAGCGCCGCGCAAAACCGCCGCCGCGTCTGCTGCCCCCGCCCCCGCCCCCGCCGAAGAAGTCGCGCCGCGCCGCTACCACCACGGCAACCTGCGCGAGGAACTGGTGCGCTGCGGCAAGGAGCAGCTGCGCGAGGTCGGCCTGGCCGACCTGAGCCTGCGCCGTATCGCCGCCGAGGTGGGTGTGTCGCAAGTGGCGCCCAAGCATCATTTCGGTAACAAGGAGGGACTGCTGGCCGCCATCGCCGCCAGCGGCTTCCGCGACCTGACCGAGTTCCGTTTCGCTCGGCTGCGGCCGGCCATGTCGCCCGAGCAGCGGCTGCGCACGCTGCTGTCGGCCTACGTAGCCTTCGCCACCCAGCACCCGACGCTGTTCCATCTGATGTTCGCGCCGCAGTTCCGTACGCCTGAGACGCATGCCGAGCTGAACGAGGCGGCCAGCCAGTCTTACCACATGGTGGCGCGCGCGGCTACCGACTACCTGGCCGCCGAGGGCAAGGCGACCAGCGGCATCTCGGCCGACGAGATCGCCCGCATCGCCTGGATGTGCATGCACGGCGTGGCGACGCTGATCATCGAGAATCGCATCAACCCGTTGGGTGCGCCCAAGACCAGCCGCGAGCAACTCACGGCGCGGACCCTGGATCTCGTCTTCGCCGGGATACACGGGCTACGCTAACCCCCAGGCTCCACACTGCGTGTTTCCGCCAAACGGGGGGCGGCCGTGCGCGGCGGCCTCCCCGGAGGGGTACGGCGCGCGCGGTCAGGCGGCCGCGGCGGGCTGCTTGTCCTTCTGGTCCTGGGCGCGGATGGTTTCGCGGATGCGGGTCCAGTCCTCGTCCTCGTAGTTGCGGTAGGCGTAGAAGTTGCCGCCGGTGGCCAGGGCGTTTCCACCGTCGATGGTGATGATTTGGCCGGTCAGCCAGTCCACGCCATCGGCCATGAGGAAGGTGGCGAGGTTCTGCAGCTCGCTCATGCGGCCGACGCGCTGCATGGGGTTGAGTTCCTCGCGGCCGATGGTCTTCTGGCCGGGCGAGAGGCGGGCGTTCATGCCTTCGGTGGGGAATTCGCCCGGGGCCACGGCGTTGAGCCGCACGCCGTAGCGGCCCCACTCGGCGGCCAGCGACTTTGTCATGTTGGCGATGGCCGACTTGGCCATGGCCGAGGGCACGACGAAGGGCCCGCCGTTGAAGACCCAGGTCACCAGGATGGACATCACACTGCGTGTCGGCGGCTCCTCGCCGCGGGCCAGCGCCTCGCGGGCCTCGGCCACCCAGCGCTTGCCCACGCTGTGGGTGACGTAGAAAGTGCCGTGCATGACGATGTTGGCGACCGCGTCGAAGCCGCGGTGCGACAGGTCCTCGGTGCGGCTGATGAAATTGCCGGCGGCGTTGTTGAGCAGGCCGTCCAGCGGCCCGCCGTCCTGCCATATCGATTCGATGTAGCGGTCCACCGCCTCGGCGTCGCGGATGTCGAGCGCGGCGGCCCGGACCCGCACGCCATGGGCCGCGGCGATCTCGCGGGCCGTGGCCTCGACCACCTCGCGGCGGCGGCCGCAGATGTAGAGGTCGGCGCCGAGCTCGGCGAAGCGGGTCGCCATCTCGCGGCCCAGTCCGGTGCCGCCGCCGGTGATGAGGATACGTTTGCCCTTCAAGAGGCCGTTGCTGAACATGGGGTGCTCCCTTCTTTCGGTGGTGTGCGGTGTGGAAAACGGTTGAACGGGGTCAGGCAGCGGTGGTGGGCACGCCGAAGGCCTCGGCGTTGCGGCGCACGAACTCTTCGATGGACATGGCGGGCGTGCCGGTCAGGCGCTGCACCGTGTCGGTCAGGCGGTCGTAGCGGTTGTCGCGGTGCAGGGCGGCCATGGCGCACAGGTGTGCGGCCAGGTGGGGCGAAGCGGCGTTGGCCCGCAGTTCGTCCTCCCACGGGCCGTGCGGCACGTCGATGTAGCGCACCTCGCGGCCGAGCGCGCGGCTGTACTGCGCGGCCACGCCGTGCATGTCCTGGTTGTGCGGGCCGGTCAGGTCGTAGCTGCGGCCGATGTGCGGCGCCGGGTCCGCCAGGATGGCGGCCACCACGCGGGCCACGTCGAAGGCGGCGATGGGTGAGGTCCTGCCGCTGCCGAAGGGCAGCGGCAGCAGGCCCTGCTCGCGCACGCCGCGCGCGGCGAAGCGGCGGAAGAACACGTCCATGAAGGCGGTCGGCCGCACATGCACCACCGGCAGCCCGCTCCAGTCCAGCACCTGTTCGGCCAACCAGTGCTGTTTGTGCTGCGGGCTGGGCGTGGTGGCGGTGGCGCTCATCTGCGACACCGTCATCTGCGACATGTTGACGAAGGCATCCACGCCGTGGTGCCTTGCCACCGCCGCGGTGTTGGTGGTGGCCTCCAGGTAGCGGGCGGCCACCGACATGGCGAAGTAGATGCGGCGGCAACCGGCCACGGCGCGGTGCATGTCGTCGAGGCTGGTCAGGTCGCCCACCAGCACCTCGGCGCCCAGGGCGCGCAGGGCGTCGGCACGCTCGTCCTCGCGGCGCACCAGGGCGCGCACGGCGAAGCCGCGTTCGACCAGGAGCCGGGTGACGGTCGGGCCGATGGCGCCGACGCGGCCGGCCGCGCCGGTCACCAGCACGGGGGCCGTATGGGGCGGGTTGGCTTGCTGCTGCATGGTGCTCATTGCTGCTTGAGGTTGTATTTCTCGACCACGTCGCGTTCCAGGTCGATGCGCCCGCGCATGTAGCGCTGGTACTCGTCGCTGCCCATGTAGCGCGGTTCCTGGCCGAGCAGGGCCAGGGTGTCGATGTAGCCGGGGTCGGACATGGCCTTGTGGAAGGCGTCCTGCAGGGTCTTCACCACCTTGGGGTCGGTGCCGGTGGGCGCCACCAGGCCCCAGGGCACGTTCTCCGCGATGTCGTAGCCCTGTTCCTTCAGCGTGGGCGCGGCCGGCCAGCGCTTGAGGCGCTGCGGCCCGTAGACCGCCAGCAGGCGGAACTTGCCGCTGTCCACGAAGGGTGCCCAGGCCGAGGTGTCCGAAACCGCCGCGATGTGGCCGCCCTGCAGATCGTTGAGCGCGGGCGCGGTGCCCTTGTAGGGCGCGTGCACCCAGTCGATCTTCTTCAGCTCGCCGATGTGCTGCATCACCTGGTGCTGGATGGTGCCCACGCCGCTGGTGGCGAAGGTCACCTTGCCGGGGTTCTGCTGCGCGTAGGCGACGAACTCGCCGAGTGTCTTCCACGGCGAGTCGGCGCGCACCACCAGTCCCATCTCGAAGGCGGTGGGCGAGATGACGTAGCTGAAATCCTTGTGCGGGTCGTAGGGCGTCTTGCCGATGAAGGGCTGGCGCATCAGCGTGTTGGTGACCTGGGCCAGGGTGTAGCCGTCGGGCCGTGTCGACATCAGTGCCGCGGCGCCCAGCGTGCCGCCCACGCCGGGCCGGCTGTCCACGATGACCGGCTGGCCCAACTGGCGCGAGGCCGCCTGCGCCAGCGCCCGCAGCGCCGTGTCGGCGCTGGCACCCGCGGGGAAGGCGCAGTAAATGGTGATGGCGCGGTCGGGGAATGCCGTCTGCGCGCCGCAGGCAGCGGCACCGGCCAGCAGCAGGGCCGCGGCCCATTTCGGGAAGAACGATGGCATGGGGAAGTCTCCTGTTGTTGTGGGGGAAGCCGGGTGCGTCGGTCTCAGGCCGGGCGCACGGGAATCTTGCCGATGGCCAGCAGCGTCATGACCAACCCGCCCTGCTGGTTGCGCACCGTCATGCGCGAACGCACGGTGCCGCGCCCGCCTGGCCGGGACGGAGGCACCAGCTGCTCGAAAACGCGTTCGAGCGTGAGCGTGTCGCCCGGGCGCACCGGCTGCAGCCAGCGCAGCTCGTCCACCCCCGCGCCGATGATGGGTGTGCCGCCGAAGCTGCGTGCCTGCACACTCAGCCGCATCATCAGCGCGGCCAAGTGCCAGCCGCTGGCGATGAGCCCGCCGAAGGGGCCGCGCGCGGCGGCCTCGGGGTCGGTGTGCATGGGCTGGGGGTCGTAGTCGCGGCCGAAGGCCATGATGTCCTGGGCGGTGATTTCCACCGGCGCGCTGACCCAGCGCTCGCCGGGGGCCAGGTCTTCGAAGTAGCGGTTGTCGGTGCTCACACGGATGCTCCTGCGTGTCGTTGAGGCCATTATTGCGACGTTAACATAACACTGTCAAGATTGTGGCGGAAGGCGGCACGCCATCCGCCGCCGCGCGGCCTCACGCGCCGGGCGAAACCACCACGCCGGGCGGCGCCGGCTCGGTGTGCAGCAGCTCCACCAGCGCAGCGCGGCGCTGTAGCACCGCGCGCTGGTTGATGTAGCCCTTGTCGGTGATTTCGAAGGCCTCCGCGGCCGGCGGTTCGGCCAGCAGCAGGGCCCGCGCCACGCGCATGCTGGAGCCGCCGCGCAGCGTATCCAGCCCGCGGGCGATGGCTTCCAGCACCGGGGGATGCGCCGGCAGCGCTGCGCGCGGCATGTCGCCAACCTCGGGAAAGCGCTCGCGCAGCGCACGTTCGTTCATGAACAGCAGGGCGCCGACGCAGGCCCGGTCGTGTCCGGTGAGGACCGCGTCGGTGGCTAGCGGCGCCAGGGCTTCCACCACCTTCTGGCGCAGCGCGCCGGCATGGACCCAGGTGCCGGAGTCGAGCTTGAACTCTTCCGATACACGCCCCGCGAAGGCCAACCCGCGCAGAGGGTCGTCCGCATCCACCCAGACCACGGCGTCGCCGGTGCGGTAGTAGCCTTCGCTGTCGAGGTCCGTCGGTGTGCCGTCCAGGTAGTGCGTTGCCACGTTGCCGCCGGCCAGCCGCAGTTCGTAGCGGTCGCCCAGCGGCTCCAGCTTGGCCACGACGCCGGGCGCCGGCAGCCCCAGGGCGCCGCCGCTTTCCATGTTCCAGGCGGTGACGAGGCCGGGGCCGCAGGTCTCGGTGGCGCCGTAGGCAGAGGTGATGGGCAGGGCCTGGCCGGCGTGCCGCAGCGACAGGCGTGCCAGCCGGGCGACCAGATCGGGCGACAGGGCCGCGCCGCCGAACGACAGGTATTCGAGGCGGCTGAAGAAGTGGGCGGCCAGCGTCTCGTCCTGCTCCAGCGCGGGCACCAGCATGGCGTAGCCCAGCGGCACGCTGAAATAGAAGGTCGGGGCGATGGCGCGCAGGTTGCGCAGCGTCTCGTCGAAGCGGCCCGGCACCGGGCGGCCGCCGTCGATGTAGAGCGTGCCGCCGAAACGCAGCAGCCGGTTCAGTGTCACGTTGCCGCCCATCACATGGTGCCAGGGCAGCCAGTCCAGGTAGACCTGGGGCGTAGACGGCGGCGCGGACAGGTTGGCAGCGGACGTGGCTTGCGCGGCGACCAGCATGGCATGCGTGGTGACCACGCCCTTGGGTACGCCGGTGGAGCCGGAGGTGAACATGGTCTTGGCCGGCCAGGCGCCATGCACGCTGCCGTGCAGCGCCGCCAGAGCGGCGGTGTCAACGGACGATGGCGGGCGGGTGCGCCAGCCGTCCAGCATATTGCCGTCCAGGCGGATGCCGGACGCGATGCCGGCATGGTCCAGCGCGGCGGCGGCCCCGGTGGCGGACTCGCTGTAGACGCGGTCCGGTTGCAGCATGCCCAGCAACTGCGCCAGCCGGTCGGCCCGGGCACCGGCCGCCGCATAGGCGGGCGAGAGTGGCGCCACGACCCAGCCCGCATACAGGGCGGCCAGGGTCAGCAGTGCCTGGCGCAACGAGTTGCCGGAGGTGATAGCCAGCACCGGGGCGGGTCGGTCGGTCCGGTGTTCCTCGCTGGCCAGGACGTGGGCGATGGCCTGGACCTGCACCCAGGCTTCGCCCCAGGTGCAGGCCTGCCGGCTGCCGTCGGGCGCGAGCTCGACCAGCATGGGTGTGCCGGGGTGTTCGCCGGCCCACAGCGGCAGCCAGTCGGTGACGTTGTCTGCCATCTGCCCGGCGGGTGCATCGGCGGCGACGGGGCCGGGCTGCAGATGCGCTGCGTCCTGCGGCCATGCCAGCAGCAGGCTGCCGTCGGGCCGGCGATCGATGCCGACCACGCTGTGCCGCAGCGCGTGGCGCGCATGCGGGGGCGGCAGGCCGCCGGTGAAACGCGGTGCGGCGGGGGATGCGGCGAAAGGGGCGGCGAAAGAGCGGTCCATGGATGCGGGTCCTTGCCTGGTTGCAGGTTTTATATTAACAGTGTAAGGTTAACATCTTTAAAAGCTCCGGGCACACTGCTCCCACCCATGAAAACCCGCATCGATTCCCCTTTCCTCGGCCGGAGGCGGCCATGAATATAGGCATCCCGCGAGAGACAACGGCAGGCGAGAGCCGGGTAGCGGTGACGCCGGAGACGGCCAAGAAACTCATCGCCCAGGGCCACACGGTGCGTG
>JAZJYT010000033.1:0-138232 GCA_040390235.1 Pseudomonadota bacterium
TGGGGTGGCTGATGGGGCTCGAACCCACGACAACAGGAATCACAATCCTGGACTCTACCAACTGAGCTACAGCCACCGTAGAAGATCGATTATAGCGCGCAAAAAGCGCGCCACCTCAACCCGTCTTAACCCGCGACGATGCCGGCGGGCTTGGACACCTTGATGGTGGCCTTGTAGCGGGCTTTCAGCAGCTTGTAGTAGGCCTGGTTCTCGGCGGCGCCCCAGCCCTGGGCCACCTGACCACGCTCCTGCGGCGCCTTGCTGGCGTCGGGCACGCGGGGCTGGACCTTGTTGATCCGGACCACCGCGTAGGCTGCACCCGTGTCCACGCCGGCGAAGGCCGGCAGCGTGGCCACCGGCGCGCGCAGGGCGGCGTCGACCACGGCCTGCGGCTGCGCGGGCTGCTGTTGCTGCGACGGGTCGCGCGACACCACGGCCGACACCGGCATGGCCGCCTCGGCGGGGTTCTTTTTCCAGGCGGCGAGTTTGGCCTCGCCCTGCTTGCGTGCCAGTTCGGCGGCGCGTTGCGCCACCAGCTGGGTACGCACCTTGTCGCGCACGTCGGCAAAGGCCGGGGTGCGGGCCGCGGTGTACTGCACGATACGCGCGGAGGCGAGCTGGTTCGGACCGATCTCGACGGCTTCGGTGTTGCGCTTCTTTTCGGTGGCGTCGGGCGCGAACAGGGCTTCGAGCAGGCGCGGTGTGGCCAGGGCACCGGTGACACCAGGCGCCGGGATGCGGGCCACGCCGCTGGCGGTCTGGATGGTCAACTTCAGCTTGTCGGCCACCGGCTTCAGGCTGTCGGCCTGCTCGTAGACGGTGTTGGTGAAGGTCTCGGCGGCCTCGGCGAACTTCTTCTGGGCCTCCTGCTGGCGCAGGTCGCCTTCGAGCTTGGCACGCACTTCCTCGAAGCTCGGCTGCTTGGCCGCCTTGATGTCGGTCAGCTGGATGATGTGGTAGCCGAAGTCGGACTCCACCAGGTCGCTGATGTCGCCCTTCTTCTGCGCGAACACGGTGTCCTCGAAAGGCTTGACCATGGCGCCGCGCGGGAAGAAACCGAGGTCGCCGCCCTGTACCGCGGAGCCCGTGTCCTGCGAATTCTTCTTCGCCAACTCGGCGAACTGCGCCGGGTTCTTGCGCACGGCCGCCAGGATCTCCTGGGCCCGGGCCTTGGCCTTGGCGCGGTCGGCCGCCGGCGCGTCCTTGGCCGCGGTGATCAGGATGTGGCTGGCGCGGCGCTCTTCCTTGCCGGCGAGCATGGCCTGGTTCTGTTCGTAGTAGGTGCGCAGGTCCTGCTCGCTGACGGCCACGGTCTTTTTCACCGCGTCCATGTCCAGCACCACGTATTCGACGGAGGCCTGTTCGGGCAGGCGGAACTGCGCCTGGTGGTCCTTGTAGTAGGTCTCCAGGTCGGCATCCGACGCCGTGACCTGCGCCGCGAAGTCCTGCGGCTTGAACAGGGCGACCTGGATGTCGCGTTTCTCGAAAAACGCATTCAGCGCGACGTCAGCCTGCGCGGGGGTGGCGAAAGCGGTGCCGGCGACGCTGTCCTGCAACTGCCGCAGCGCCAGGTCGGCGCGCACACGGGCCTCGTAGCCTTCGGGGGTCATGCCCTGGGCGGCCAGCACCGCACGGTACTGGGCAACGTCGAGCTTGCCGGTCGCGTCGCGCATGGCGGCGATGTTGGGGTCCTGCTGCAGCACCCGGGCCAGTTGCGCATCGCTCGGCGCCAGGTTGGCCTTGTTGGCGGCCACCTGCAGCACACGTTCGTGCAGCAGGTTCTCCAGGGTGGCGTAACGCGCCTCGGGGCCGTCGAGCAGCTTGGCGTCAGCAGTGGGATTCTGCGCACGGATGCGCTCCACGTTGGCCTGGTGGGCCGCGTCCCATTCACCCTGGGTGATGCCATGGCCGTCCACCTCGGCGACCGTGGCGCCCTTTTCCGCCGACTTCCGGTAGCCGTCGATGCCGAACAGCACGAACGACGGAATGATCAGCAAGAACATCAGGACCATCATGATCTTGTTGTGTTTGCGGATGAACTCGAACATGGCGGGTCTTTCAGACAGGGAAATGCGAAGCGCAAAAAAAGAAAAGGCGAACCTGGACGTTCGCCTTTTTTGTGCAGAGTCGGTGGTGGGTGCTGACGGGCTCGAACCGCCGACCTACGCCGTGTAAGAGCGCCGCTCTACCAACTGAGCTAAGCACCCGACCTGAAACTGGGGAATCAGTTCAAGGCATCCTTCAATGCCTTGCCCGGACGAAACTTCGGTACTTTAGCAGCCTTGATCTTGATGGTGGCGCCAGTGCGCGGATTGCGGCCGCTGCGCGCGGCGCGCTTGCCCACGGCAAAGGTGCCGAAACCGACGAGCGAAACGGTGCCCCCCTTCTTCAGGGTGGTCTTGACGGCGCCGATGGTGGATTCCAGCGCGCGGGTGGCGGCGGCCTTGGAAATATCGGCGTTCTTGGCGATGTGCTCGATCAGTTCGGTTTTATTCACGAAAAATGCCCCTCGGAGGAGATACAGGACGTTGACCGGACGCCCTCGCGGACTGTACCGGCTCTCCCGCGCCTGGGACCTGCTCGGAGTGGCAGGGCGCAACCAGGCGGGCGAAAAACATCGGGCGCGGTGGACGGCGACCCTGGATACAGCTGCGGAACGTTGGGAGTGTCAACACGGCCGCCCCGTCTCGCAACGGCGCGGAGGACGGATTCTAGACGGATTCGGCTTCCCCGACAGCCGTGTTACCGCACCTTTCCGCCAACTACGTCACACATGGTGGCCGACCGCCACGCCTCCCCTCGGTGGGTGGCGAATCACACGCAGCGCAGCGCAGTGAAAAGCCGGGGGGCCCTACTTCACCCGTGCACGGATTTCGGGCAGCGCCTTCTGCAGGTAGTAGACCATCGACCACACCGTGAGCACCGCTGCGATCCAGATCAGCACGATGCCCCACAGCCCGGTGTCGACAACACCGAACAGCCTGCCGTGGTACAGCAGGAAGGGGATGGCCACCATCTGCACGGTGGTCTTGACCTTGCCGAGCATGTGCACCGCCACGCTCTTGGATGCGCCGATCTGCGCCATCCACTCGCGCAGCGCCGAGATGGCGATCTCGCGCCCGATGATGATGAGTGCCACGAACACGTCGACCCGGCCGAGGTTGACCAGCACCAGCAGCGATGCGCACACCAGGAACTTGTCGGCCACCGGGTCGAGGAAGGCACCGAAGGACGACTGCTGGTTGAGCTTGCGCGCCAGGTAACCGTCGAGCCAGTCGGTCGCGGCGAACACCACGAACATCACCGTGGCCACCAGGTTGCGCACGGGCTCGGCCAGCGGCAGGTAGAACACCCCTACGATAAGCGGGATCGCGACGATGCGCGTCCAGGTCATGATCGTCGGGATGGTCCAGAACATGGGCCGATTGTGGCACGCACCGCACCATGGAGTTGCGGATGCAACACGCACCTCCGCAAGCGTATGTTGCGACGCGCAACGCTAAGCCGCGCACGACGCCCGTCTCTGGGCATCGGACCCAGACTCCGTGCCGACGTGGGCAGCCCCGAAGGGGCCGTTCACGTCGGCGCGGGGTCCGGGGGCCGGAGCCCAAAGACTCCCCTGGCGCCCTCAGTGCAGGGCCCGGTAGATGTCCTCGGCCAGCTCGCGGGAGATGCCGTCGACCCGCGCAATGTCTTCCACCCCCGCGGCCTCCACCCCCCGCACGCCGCCGAAATGCTGCAGCAGCCGGGCGCGTTTTTTCGGGCCGATGCCGGCGATGTCCTCCAGCCGGCTGCCGCCCACCCGCACCTTGGCGCGGCGGGCGCGCATGCCGGTGATGGCGAAGCGGTGGGCCTCGTCGCGGATCTGGGCGACCAGCATCAGCGCGGCCGAGTCGCGGCCCAGCCAGACCTTCTCACGGCCGTCGGCAAACACCAGTTCCTCCAGCCCGACCTTGCGGCCCTCGCCCTTCTCCACGCCGACGATCAGCGCCAGGTCCAGCCCCAGCTCCTCGAACACGCCGCGTGCCATCGACACCTGGCCCTTGCCGCCGTCGACCAGCACCAGGTCGGGCATACGGCCACCAGCGGTGGCCGGGTGGTCGGGGTCGGCCGAGGCACGCGCGGCCTCGGCCAGCTTGCTGTAGCGCCGCGTCAGCACCTGGCGCATGGCGGCATAGTCGTCGCCGCCGGTGATGCCCTCGATGTTGTAGCGGCGGTACTCGCTGTTCTGCATCTTGTGGTGCTGGAACACCACACACGACGCCTGCGTCGATTCGCCGGCGGTGTGCGAGATGTCGAAACACTCGATGCGCAGCGCATCCAGGTCGTCGGGCACCAGGTCCAGCGCATCGGCCAGGGCCCGCGTGCGGGCCTGCTGCGAGCCTTCCTCGGCCAGCAGGCGCGCCAGCTGGATGTCGGCGTTCTTCTGCGCCATCTCCAGCCAGATGCGGCGCTGGCCGCGCGGATGGTGTGTGGCCACGACCTTGAAGCCGGCCTGCTGCGACAGGGTCTCGACCAGCAGCCGGGCCACCGGCTCGCCCATCACCAGCAGCGCCGGGGGTGCCACGCCGATGTAGTGCTGGGCCACGAAGGCCTCCAGCACCTGGACCTCGACCGACAGCGCGGGGGCGCCGTCTTTGGCGGCTCCGGCCGCAGCCTCGCTCACCTCCTGCCCGGGCAGGGCGTCCGCCGCATCCTGCACCGCGTCCCCCATGTCCAGTCCGGCCAGCATGGCCGCGGCATCGTCCACATGCACCGGGAAATACGGCCGGTCGCCCAGGTGGCGGCCGCCGCGCACCATCGCCAGGTTGACGCAGGCACGCCCGCCCTGGACG
The DNA here is from genome assembly GCA_040390235.1 of Pseudomonadota bacterium. Taxonomy (GTDB): domain Bacteria; phylum Pseudomonadota; class Gammaproteobacteria; order Burkholderiales; family Burkholderiaceae_C; genus Xylophilus. Next base: position 4,836 of record JAZJYT010000033.1, read on the forward strand.
CGCACCGCAAGAATGTCCACGTCCTTGTCGGTATCGGTCTCCACCGACTGCTGGTGCAGCACCCGCGACAGCGCCGACATCTGGTTGCGGATGTCGGCGGCCTGCTCGAACTCCAGCTTCTCGGCATAGGCCGTCATGCGCTGCTGCAGCGCATCGACCACCTCCTGCGTCTCGCCACGCAAGAACCGCTCGGTATTCGCCACGTCCACGTTGTAGGCCTCGGGCGACACCAGGTCGACGCAGGGGCCCGAGCAGCGCTTGATCTGGTAGAGCAGGCAGGGCCGCGTGCGGTTGTTGAACACCGTGTCCTCGCAGGTGCGCAGGCGGAACACCTTCTGCACCAGCTGGATCGACTCCTTGACCGCCCAGGCGCTGGGAAACGGGCCGAAGTAGCGGTGGCGTTTTTCCACCGCGCCGCGGTAGTAGGCCACCCGTGGGAACTGCTCGGCATGCGAACGCGCCGCAGCGGCGGCCACGGTGGCGGCGGCGCGCGCGTCGGGGTTGCCGGTGATCTTCAGGTAGGGGTAGCTCTTGTCGTCCTTGAAGACGATGTTGTAGCGCGGGTTCTGCGTCTTGATCAGGTTGTTTTCGAGCAGCAGCGCCTCGGCCTCGGAGCGCACCACCGTGGTCTCCATACGCGCAATGCGGCTGACCATGTGGCCGATGCGGGTGCCGCCGTGGCTCTTCTGGAAGTAGTTGGCCACCCGCTTCTTCAGGTTGCGCGCCTTGCCCACGTAGAGCAGCGCGCCGGCCGCGTCGAAATAGCGGTAGACCCCCGGCAGCGCCGGCAGCGCGGCCACCTCGCTCAACAACTGTTCGGAATGCACGTCGGACATGGCGTGTATTGTGGCCGCCCGCCAGCAGGGCAGCGGGCAGGCCCGAGAAACCCTAGGCCGCGGTGGCGGCCGGGCCGGTCGCGGGCTGGCCGTACAACGCGTAGTAGGCGTGGAACGTCTTCACCAGCGCCTCGAAATCGGTCTGCAGCTTGCCGTCGGCGAACACCACCGCGCTGCCGCACAGCCGGAAGTCGGCCTCGGCCAGCGGACGCTGCAGGGCGGGCGCGGCATCGATGTACTTCTGCGGGTCGGCCAGCTGCACCACCAGGGTGAACTGGTGGCGCACGTTGAGCACGGCCAGGCCCTGCACCTCGCTCCAGCGGATGCGGCCGGCGCGGGCGCTGCTCACCCCGTCCTCCAGCCCCTCGGCATCCAGCACCAGCCCCGGCGAGCGGTCGGCCCGGTGCCGCAGCGCCAGCACCACGCAGGCGGCGCCGGCCAGCAGCAGCGCCCCGGCCACCAGGTACAGCGAGTCCAGGCTGTCGAAGCGGGTGCGCTCGGCCAGCCAGGCCGCGTCGCGCGTGGCGAACCAGGCGGCCAGCAGTGCCAGCACGGCCGCCCCCACCAGCAGCCGCGTGGCGCCGCCACGGTTGCGTTCGAAGGAAAGAGGCGGCAGGGGCTCGGTCAATGGCACGGTCATGGGGCCGATTATCGAAGCACGGACAATGGCCCCATGCGCTGGGACATTTTCTGCACGGTCATCGACAACCATGGCGACGCTGGCGTGTGCTGGCGGCTGGCCGCCGACCTGGCCGCGCGCGGCGAGGCGGTGCGCCTGTGGATCGACGATGCGGCCCCGCTGGCCTGGATCGCCCCCGGCGGCGCCCCCGGCGGCGCCCCCGGCGTCGCGGTGCGCGCCTGGCCCGCCGCCGGCGAGCGGCCCAACACCACGGCGGGCGACCAGCCACCGGACGTGCTGGTCGAGGCCTTCGGCTGCGACATCCCCGAGACCTTCCTCGCCTGGTGCGCGCAGGCACCCGCCTTCCCGGTCTGGATCAACCTCGAATACCTGTCGGCCGAAGCCTATGTGGCGCGCTGCCACGGCCTGCCCTCGCCGGTGATGGCGGGCCCCGCCGCCGGGCGCAGCAAGTGGTTCTTCTACCCCGGCTTTACCGCCGGCACCGGCGGCTTGCTGCGTGAGCCGGGCCTGGCCGCACGCCGCGCCGGCTTCGACCGGACCGCCGCGCGTGCGACCCAGGGCGCCCGACCGGACGAACTGCGGGTCACCCTGTTTTGCTACGAACCCCCGGCCCTGCCCGAACTGCTGGACCGGCTGGCCTCCGGCACCCGACCGGCCCGACTGGCCGCCCTGCCCGGCCGGCCGGCCCAGGCGGTGCAGGCGCTGGCCGCGGGCGCGGCGCGGGAGGCGCTGGCCGGCGTGGCCGGCACCTCCCTGGCCATCGACTACCCCGCCCCGCGCCCCCAGCCGGGTTTCGACGCATGGCTGTGGGCGGCGGACCTGAATTTCGTGCGGGGAGAGGACTCGCTGGTGCGCGCCCTGTGGGCCGGCGTGCCCTTCGTCTGGCAGATCTACCCGCAGGACGATGGTGCCCATGCGGCCAAGCTCGACGCCTTCCTCGACTGGCTGCAGGCACCGCCAGGCCTGCGGCATTTCCACCACGTCTGGAACGGCCTGGCGCCCGGGCCGTTGCCCATTTGGGACCTGCCCGCCTGGGGCGCCGTGGCCATGGCGGCACGCACCCGGCTGGAAGCGCAAGCCGACCTGACCACACAGCTCTTAGGGTTTGCCGCCGAAAAGCGATAAAATCAGGGGCTTTGCGCAATTCGGGTGGCACGCTCCCTGATGGCGCTCCCGCCGCTTTTCCCTTGCATCAATGCGTCCATGCATTGCCGCATGCGGCCGCAACCCCAGCCAACAGGCCTACTTCTCTCATGAAAACAGCTCAAGAAATTCGCGCCGGCAACGTCATCATGCACGGCAAGGACCCGATGGTCGTCCTCAAGACCGAATACAGCCGCGGCGGCCGCAATTCGGCCACCGTGCGCATGAAACTCAAGAGCCTGATCGCCAACTTCGGCACCGAAGTGGTCTTCAAGGCCGACGACAAGATGGACCAGGTCATCCTCGACAAGAAGGACTGCACCTACTCCTACTTCGCCGACCCGATGTACGTGTGCATGGACAGCGACTACAACCAGTACGAAGTCGAAGCCGAGAACATGGGCGACGCGCTCAACTACCTCGAAGACGGCATGACCGTCGAAGTGGTGTTCTACGACGGCAAGGCCATCTCGGTCGAACTGCCCACCAGCGTCGAGCGCGAAATCACCTGGACCGAACCCGCCGTCAAGGGCGACACCTCCGGCAAGGTCCTGAAGCCCGCCAAGATCTCCACCGGCTTCGAAGTGCCGGTGCCGCTGTTCGTGGCGCAGGGCGACAAGGTCGAAATCGACACCCGTACGGGTGAGTACAGGAAGCGCGTCTAAGACGCGCACCCCCAGTCTCCGCACTTCGTGTCTTCGCCAACCCCCTTTCAGGGGGCGGGCCGGCCGCTTCGGGCGGCCGTGCGCAGCGGCCCCCTGGATTTAAAAAGGCTCCCCGCTGGGAGCTTTTTTCATGGGCGTCCCCATCGGGACGAAGCACTGCGCCGGACCGATAATCGGCCGATGAGCCTGCCGACCCCGGAGCGCGCGACCCGCGCGGAAATCGCCGCCCTCGTCCTGATGGGCCTGGCGCTGCTTGCCATCGTGCAGTTGCACATGCTGCTGGCCCTGCTGGCGGGGCTGACCGCGTTCACGCTCTACCGCAGCCTCATCACGGCGCTCTGCACCCGCATGTCCGCCGGGCGGGCGCACCTGCTGGGCCTGGCTCTGGTCCTGCTGCTGCTGGCCGCCGCGGTGGCCGCCACCGTCGAGGGGCTGGACCAGCTGTCCGAAAGCTCGTCCTCCGGCGGCCTGCCGCGGCTGCTGCAGATATCGGCCGATACGCTCGACAGCCTGCGCACCAACCTGCCGCCCTGGCTGGCCGAGCGCCTGCCCGACTCGTCCGCCGCCATCCACGACACGGTGACCCGCTGGCTGCGCTCCCACGCCAGCGACGTACGGCTGTGGGGCCACCACACCCTGCGCGGCGCGGCCTATGTGCTGGCCGGCCTGGTGATCGGCTTCCTGGCCAGCCTCGGCCCGGCCGCCACCGATGCGGAAGGCACGGACGGCACCGCGGTGCCGCCCTTCCTGCGCGCCTGGCGGGGCCGCTTCGCACAGCTGGCGCAGGCCTTTACCGACATCATGGCTTCGCAACTGCGTATCGCCGCCCTCAACACCGTGTTCACCGCCTTCTACCTGCTGGCGGTGCTGCCGCTGCTGGGCCTGCGGGTGCCGCTGTCCAACACGCTGGTGGCGGTGACCTTCTTCGCCGGCCTGATCCCGGTGGTGGGCAACCTGGTGTCCAACACCGTCATCGTGCTGGCCAGCCTTACCGTATCGCCCTGGCTCGGGGCGGCCTCGCTGGGTTTCCTGGTGGTCATCCACAAGCTGGAATATTTCCTCAACGCCCGCATCATCGGCTCGCGCATCCGCGTGCGCACCTACGAACTGCTGGCCGCCATGCTGGTGCTGGAGTCGGCCTTCGGCCTGGCCGGCCTGGTGGCCGCGCCGGTGTACTACGCCTGGCTCACCCGCGAACTGCGGCTGTTCAAAATCATCTAGCTCTCCCCCAGGCTCCACACTTCGTGTTTTCGCCAACCCCCTCCGGGGGCGACATCTACGGCCCGGCGAAGCCGGTTCCGTGAAGTCCCTGGGTTTGGTACGCCCGCAGGCTCCACACTTCTTGTTTCAGCCCCCCGGAAAGAAGAAAGGCTCCCATTGGGAGCCTTTCATTTGGGGCGGACGGCCTGGCTTCAGCCGCGCAGCAGCGCCTTCAGGGCGTTCTGCAGGCGGCGGGCGCTGTTGGCGTCGCTGGTCGTGGCCAGTACCTTGGCGGCGTCCTGGCCCCAGGTCTGTGCCGGCGCCGGGTCGTTGCGGCGGGTCAGCAGCTTGAGCTGCATGGCCCGGCGCTCGTCCAGGTGGTCGGCCGGGGTCGGCACTTCGGCGGCCATTTCCAGGCGCAGCAGGGCTTCCGACGCATTGCCGGCGGGCTGCGCGGCCAGGGCCTGGGCCCAGCCGCTGCGCACCGCCGGGGCGACACGGCCGCCGAGTTCCTGCGTGCCGGGCAGCTGCGCGGCGTCGCGCTGCTCCCAGGCCGACAGCAACTGCGTCAGCGCCTCGCCATGGGCCTGCACCGCCAGCTTGCGCAGGGCGGCCTGGGCGTGTTCGATGGCTTCGCGCTGGGCACGGAAGGCGGCGTCGCCCAGGCGCGGGCCACGGTCTTCGTAGGCCGGGCGGTCGCCAAAGCGGCCACCCCGGTCGTCCGAACGGCCACCGGGGCCGCCAGGGCCGCCGCGTCCACCATCACGGCCGCCAAAGCCGCCGGCACCCGGAGGGCCGTCGCGGCGCGGACCGAACTTGCCGCCGCGGCCGGGCACCGCGGGCTCGGCCTTCTTCATGCCGGGGCGGTCGTCGCCGCGCACCGCGACCACGGGACGCGGCGCGGGCTTCGGGGGAGCGACCGGGGCCGGGGCAACGGCTTGCGCTTCAGCCGCAGCGTCGCCTTCGGCCGGTACGTCGCCGCTGGCGGCATCGGCGCCTTCCTGCGGCGCTGCATCCGCGGCAGGGGCAGCATCACCAGCGCCTGCGGCCTCACCCGCGGGCGCAGCCGGGGCACCGGCAGGCGCCGGCTTGCCGGCAGCGGCCACGGCGGCGGCCTGGCCGCGCAGGGCGGCTTCCAGCCCGGCCATGGCGGCACGGATGGCCTGCGCATCGCCACTGGCGTTGGCGGCTTCCAGCGCCTTGGAGGCTTCGAGCACCACACGGTCGTGGTTGCTCAGTGCCGCGCCGGTGCCTTCGCGCTCGGCGGTCTTGCGGTTGAAGGCCTCGTCGATGGGCTTGCGGAAGGCATCCCACAGCTTTTGTTCCTGGCGGCGGTCGATCGGCACACTCTGTGCCTCGGCCTGCCAGCGCTGCTGCAGCGCCTTGACGGCGTCGATGCGCAGCATGGGCGCGGCGCCCAGCACCACGGCTTCCTCGATCATGGCGTGGCGGCGCTCCAGGCTTTGTTTCTGCGCGGACTCGAGCGGCTCGGCGGCGGCACCGAAAGCGGCCTTCCACAGCGGCTGGATTTCGGCAAAAGCCTTCTCGCCCAGATGGCCGGCGTCACGCCAGCGGTCGGCGAACTGGTGCAGGCCGCGGCTGACGGCCTTCAGGTCGCTGCTGCCCACCAGGGAGGTGGCCCAGGTCTTGAGTTCTTCGATCAGCGCCAGGCGCTGGGCGCGGTGTTCGGCGGCATCGGTCTTGATCTTTTCGAGCCAGGCCTCGACCACCTTGTGGGCGTCGTTGCAGGCTTCGTCGAAACGTTTCCACAGGCCGTGGTTGGCCGGGCCGCCCTGGTCGGTCTGCTTCCACTGGTCGCGCAGCGAGCGCAGGGTTTCCTGCATCTTGCGGCCGCCCAGGGCCTGGCCCTCGGGGCGCTTGGTCAGGCCTTCGGCCTTGGCCACGAGTTCTTCGCGCAGCTGGTCGGAGCGCCAGCGCTGCCAGCCTTCGAGCTCACCGGCGGCCTTCAGCGCGGTACTGACCTGCGCCTCCAGCGCATCGTCGACGTGGCGGCCATGTTCCTTGAGCACGGCGCGCAACGCGGCCGCCGCCCCCACGCTGGCCTTGCCGTGGCCTTCCGACGTTTCCTGCTCCAGCTTGGCGAGCGAGGCCCGCACGGCGGCCTCGGCCTTTTCGCGGATGGCCGGGTCGGCCTTGGGGCGCGGCGGGCGGCCACCCTGTGCCGCGGCGGGTGCCGCGCCAGTGGCGCCGGCAGCAGCGGCGTCGGCGGCGGCCGATACCGGCACACCCCCACGGGAAACGGTGATCTCGTCGGCCCAGACCGGCACCGGCGGCAGCGGCGCGGCGGCATCGGCCGCGGCGGCGGCGGCTTGCGCCAGCGCACCCTGGAAGGCGTCCCACACCACCAGCAGCTGGGCCTTGGAGGTTTCCAGCAGCGGCGGGAACCGCGCTTCGACGCTGGCCCAGCTCGGATCGCCGGCCAGTGCGGCGGCCTGGTCCTGCCAATGCGACACGTCGCTGCGCAGGGTGTCGATGACACCCTCGGCATCGCGCCAGGGTTTGGTGGAGAGCACGTCGATACGCTGCGACAGCAGCACGGCGGCCTCGCGCTGGACCTGCACGCGGTGCTGCAGGTCCTCGATGGTCTTCATACGGTCGGCCATCTGCACCTTGAGGGCGGACAGCGGTTCGCGGCTGAGCGGCGCGCCGGCCTTGGCGGCGTCGCGCTGCCAGGCCATGGCGTCGGCGATGTTGAGCTTGGGCGCGGCCAGCAGGGCCTGGGCCTTCTCGGCCCATTCGGCGGCGATGGCTTCCTGGCCCTTGGCGCGCTTGAGTTCGTCGAGGCGTTCGCGCAGCGGTCGGGCCGCGCCCTTGTCGCGCAGGCTCAGGTCCTTGAAGACCTCCTGGATCTGCTCGGCCGACGGGTTGCGCGTGAGCCAGTCGCGCACGCGGGAGGCGCGTTCGCCGGAGGTGGGCGCGGAAAAGGCGCCACCGGTAAGGGCATCCAGCGGGTGGGCCTCGGATGCCTTGGCCGTGGACGGATTCGCTTCGGATGCTTCAGACATGGTGGTGCGGGACGGAAAAATGGGAACTTGCAAAAAAGAGGAGGGGCATCAAGCCCTGCGGGTCGCGCCGTGGCGCGTCGGCCGCCACCCGCCGCAGGCCTGGGGCCAGCGGACGGACGGGAGAAGAAGCGCTATTTTCGCCGCGTTTCGGGGGGCACGCTGCACAGCGTTGCGCAACCAACTGTTGCGCCGGCCCCGGAAAACGGCATGGGCAAGGGCGCAGACTGTAACGGAAATAGCTCAGCGGGCCGAAAGTTTCAGTTCCGCCTGCGGTTTCCAGGCCCCTGTCGCCTCCACCTGCCGGGCCGCGCCGAGGAAGAGCCGGTCGGCCGGCGCGCCCTGCGCTGCCAGGTAGTCGCGCACCACACCGCCGCGCCGTACCGCCAGGGCCTGGATGGTGTCGGGACCCACGTCGATCTGCGCGGCCAGCAGCTTTTCCATCTCGTCGACCGGCAGGTCCTTGGCCAGGCCGATCATATTGCGCGGCTTGGGCATGTCGGTGCGGGCGTAGACCTGCTTGAGCAGGGCCGGGTATTCCCCGGGCGCCACCACGACCTCTGACGCAGCGGATGCCGCCGGGGCTGCCCCGCCGCTGGCCGTAGCCGTAGCCGTGGCCGTGGCCGGCGCAGCCGCCAGCACCGCGCGGCGTTTCTCGGCACGCGCCAGCTGCATCAGGCGCTCGCGCCGGTAGCCTTCGGTTTCGGCCGCAAGGCTGGCGGTGCCGGTCACCGTCACGTCGATGGACGGCTTGTCGGCCAGGACCTTGGCCACCTGGCCAAGACGTTTTTGCGCCTCCGGCGACAGGGTGGCGCTGCCGGGCGCGAAATCCACCGCCGCGGCCTGCGCCGCCGCGTCGTCGCCGCCGAAGGCGTGCGCCAGCAGGCTGAACGGCGCGGTAACGGCTTTCACCAGCAGGTTGAGCAGCGCCTTGACGATGACCGGCCCGAGGCTGAACTGCGGGTCGTTGAGCGAGCCGCTGATGGGCAGGTCGAGGTCGATGACACCGTTGCGGTCGGCCAGCAGGGCCACCGCCAGCTGCACCGGCAGGCTGGCCGGCGCGCCGGCCACCGGCTCACCGAAGACCAGCTGGTGCAGCACCAGCGAGTTGCGGGCGGTGAGCTGCCCGTCGGGCTGCACCTGGTAGGCCACGTCCATGCTGAGCTTGCCGCGTTCGATACCGTGGCCCGAGTACTTGACCGCATAGGGCGACAGGGCCGGCAGGTCGAGATCGCGCACCTTGCCCACGATGTCGAGCGCCAGCGGCTTGGCCAGGGGGTTGAGCTTGCCGGTCACGTCGAGCGAAGCCGTGCCCTCGGCCTTGCCGCGCAGTTCCAGGTCGGCCATCTGCACCTGGCCGGCCTCCGCCACCGAGGCGAAGGTCCCCAGGCTGCCGTTGAGTTCGCTCAGGCTGGCGGTGTAGGAAGGCTTGATGAAACGGTCGGCGAACTCCACCCGGCCGTTGACGATGCGGGTCGGGCCGAAACGCAGCACCGGGGTGGCCGCCGCGGGTGCCGCCGGTGCCGCGGCTGCCGCCGCCACGGCCTCGCCCGGCGCCTGCTTCACCAGGTCGCGCAGGTTGATGCGGCCGGTCTCGTCGATGGCGATGCGGGCGAAGAAGTCGCCCAGGGTGGTTTCGCGCACACTGGCATGCACCGGCTGGCCCGGCGCCATGGCCAGCGACACACCGCGCAGGCCCAGCGTCTTCCAGCTCAGCAGCGACGAGGCGCGGCGGGCGCCGGCCGTGAGTGCACCCCGCGACGGCCCGGCGGCCGCCACGGCGGGCGACACACTGCCGGCGGGCGATGCGGCCGGGGTATCCGGGGTGGCGTTGTCGACCCGGCCGTCTTCCACCGCCACATCGCCATCGACCTGCAGCTGCATGCCCGCCGGGGGCAGCGACAGCTTCACCTTGCCGTCGAACCCCACGTCGGCACGGCTGACCAGCACGTTGAGCGCATCGCCGAAATACGGCTCGAAGGCGGCCAGCGGCAGGCGCTTGGCGTTGACCTGCCCCTGCATGCCCAGCGGCGCCAGCGCCACGCTGCCGCGGTAGCGCAGGCTGCCGGCCGACGCCTGGCCCGAGGCCATCTGCAGCGACAGGTCGACCGAAGGCGGTTTGCCCCGGGCCGTCGCCGGCGGCCAGGCCATGTCCGTCACCGAAAACCGCAGCGCCGACAGGTCGACCGCCACCGGCCGCTGGCGGCTGGCATCGCGGAAGGCGAAGGCGCCCCCCTGCCCTTCCACCGTGCCGAGCGCGATGGCCCAGGGTGTTTCCGCAGGCCGCGGCGCGGCGGCCGGCGCCGCCACCATCCAGTCCTCGAACATCCACCGGCCCTTCGTGTCGCGGCTGACCGTGCCGCGCGGGTCGGCCAGGGCCAGGCGCTGCACCTGGACATGGCGGCGGGCGGTGTCCACCCGCACACCGGCCAGTTGCAGCTGCCGCACGCCGAGCAAGGTGGCAGCCCCCTGGCGGAGCGCCAGGCGGTCGAGCTGCAGTGTCTTGGCCTCGGCCGAGACACCGCCCGGCGACCAGGCGACGGTGGCCTCGGCGCCCAGCAGCCCTTCCAGCGACGGCCGCAGCGTGCCTTTCAGGTAGGGGCCGGCCCAGGCCAGCGGCAGTGCGCTGGCGCTGACGTCCACCTGGCCGCCCTGCAGGCTGGCGCTGCCGCGCAGGGCCAGTTTGGCAGTGGCCGCGGACGCTGCCGCCGGCCCGGTCAGTTCGGCGCTGGCGTCGAACGGCACCGCCGCCGCCAGGGGCCAGGCCAGGGGGCCGGCGTCCAGCGACAGCGCCCGCAGGCCCAGGGCGACGGGCAGGCCCCCGGTGGTGTCGGCCCAGTCCAGCGTGCCCTCCCGCACGGCCACCTGGCCGAGCGACAGTTTCCAGGCCGGGGCGGCGGTGGACGCGGGGGCGTTTTTGGCAGCGGCACCCGGTGCGGACGGTGGCGCCGGACTGGCCGGCACGGTCGACGGCGAGGCGTCGGCGATCTCCACTTCGAGACGGTCGCCCCGCTTGCCCTGCCTGGCCGGCTGGCCCGCCGCCACGCGGCGCAGTGCGGTATGCGGCCGGGTGAGGTCGATGCGGTCGATCGCAACCTCCTGGGTGAACGGCCGCAGGTGCGCTATGGCCAGCTTCAGTTGCTCGGCGGAGAAGGTGGCGTCGCCCACCCCGGCCACCGGCGCGCTCAGGGCCAGGCCGTGTGCGGTGAGGGTGCCGCTCAGGTCCAGCACCGGTGGTGCCGGTTCGGGGGGCTGGGCGAAGGTGATCTTCACGTCGGCGTCGAGCACCGCCGCCGATACCCGCACCGGCGCGCCGGCCGGCAGGTATTCCAGGTAGGGCGCCAGGTCCAGGCCGTGGAAACGCAGGGCGACCTCCCCCTTGCGCAGGTCGGCGAAGGGCGTGGCCTGGGCCGTGCTGTCGAAACGGCTGCCGTCGAGCACGAAGGCCAGCCGAGGCAGCACCGGCCGGTCGCGGTCGCGCGCCAGGCTGCTGATTTCCGGCAGGTTCAGCACCAGTTCGCGCAGGCTGTGTTTCTTGCCGCGGTCGTCGAACTCCACCGCACCGCCGGTGAGCTGGAAATGCCGCAGCGCGAAGCGCGGCGGCGGGCTGGCCGGGTCGCTCGGCTCCTCGGCCAGGCGCTGGAGGATGTCGTCGATATCGTAGTGGCCGTCACCACGGTGGGTGATGGAGAGCTGCGGCGACTCGATGGTCAGCGCATCGATTACCGGCGCCCCCTTCCACAGCGAGGCCAGTGCGGTGCGGAACTCGATGCGGTCCACATGCAGCTGGTCGCCGCCGCCAGCCGCACCAGGGGCCTTGGCCACCGCCAGGCCGTGCAGCGTGGTGCGCAGCGTCCACGGGGCGAACTCCACCCGCTGCAGGGTGACGGCACGGCCCAGGTGTTTGCTGCCCTGTGCCTCGATCTGCCAGCGCAGCAGCCCCGGCATGCCCAGCCAGGCCAGGGCCATCAGCAACAGCAGGCCCCCCAGGATCCAGGCGATGGCGCGGACCCCACGCCGGACACGCGGCGCAAGGGCGGTGGGCGCAAGGCGCCGCAGGGAGGCAAGAGGCATCACCCGAGCGTACCGAAAAAACGGCACAGTCGAAAGCACACCGCGGTCGGGACAACAAAAAGCCCGGTCGGTAGGCCTGTGACCTGGTCCGCCGGGCTCGACGGCGGGCATAAGACCCGAACCGTCTGGGGCCGCACACGGGAGGATGAATGTCCCGCATGCGCTGGAGGGCAAGAGATTGCCCCCAGGAGGGGCCAACTGCGCAAAGGCTTGGAAGCCCTCCGCCGGCCGGCGATGCACCACCGGAGTGGGCGATGCAACGATAACAAAGGCACGGCACGGCTTCCAGAAGGTAATTCTTATGGGTGGGCCGCTGGCGATGCAGGCTTTCATCCAGATACATATCCGCCCTGCAGCCTGCGGCACCCTCGGTTTCCCTCGCAAACGAGGTCAAAAATTGCTTATTTGCATAAAGAACTGAATCTATATACTTGACCTGATATTTTGAACCCCTAAAATTCGCCTCGCTTCTTCCCCTTACCCGAAGGAGCCGACCGCACCGCTGCCGACCCTTTTTCGGCTAAGTCCGATTCGCCGCCTCACTCTCCCGCCGCCGATTGCGGGACCGCGCGAATCCGATGGCGACCCAATCCAAACGAGGCACTCCTTTCCTTTCGACGCCGTTCCTCCGGGGACCGTGCCGCAGGGACGGGACCTTGCGTAGAAAGGCAAAGCTATGACAGCGTTAGGAAAGATGACCCGAGGCGCCCGCGTTTTTGCAGCGGACATCGCCGAAGGCTTCTTCGAGATCACGCACAACGGTTTCGCCCTGCTGGGGCTGGCCACCGCATTCGCGGTTTTGATGCTGGGCGCCCGCCCGGACCTGCGCGACGCCGGCGAGGCGCAGCTGCGCGGCTGGCTGCAGGCCCGCCAGGTGGCGCTTGCCGGCCCCGCGCCGGAGCCGGCCGAGCTCGACGCGGTGGACCGCGCCACGGCCGCCAACCCCAAGGAGCTGCCCAAGGCGCAGGCGGCCGTCGCCTACTGGCTGAGCCGCAAGTACCGCGTGGCGCCCGAGCCGGTCAGCGCCCTGGTGGCCGAGGCCTTCAGCCTGGGCGCGCGCAACAAGCTCGACCCGACGCTGATTCTGGCCGTGATGGCGATAGAGTCCGGCTTCAACCCGTTTGCGCAGAGCCCGGTGGGCGCGCAGGGCCTGATGCAGGTCATGACCAGCGTGCACCGCGACAAGTACCAGAACTTCGGCGGCCACTTCGCGGCCTTCGACCCGGTGAGCAACCTGCGGGTGGGTGTCACCGTGCTGCAGGAATGCATCTCGCGCGCCGGCTCGCTCGAAGGCGGCCTGCGCTACTACGTGGGCGCCGCCAACATCGAAGACGACGGTGGTTATGCCGGCAAGGTGCTGGCAGAACACAGCCGCCTGCAGGCCGTGGCCACCGGCCGTGCCGTGCCCCTCACCGCCCCGTCCATGGTAGTGCAGCCTCCCGCCACGCCGGCCGCCCCCCTGCCAGCCGTCCCGGTGGCCGAGCAGCCGGCAGGTCACCCGGCCATCGGCAGCGCCGAAAAGGTGGCGGTCCTGTGGCCCGACTTGGCCGCCGAGGGCGGCCGCTGAGCGCCTGAACCACCAGAAAACAGCCCCGGCGACAGCCCTGTGACCGGGGGCTGTCGCCGGACCGCCACGCAGGCGGTCCGCAGGCCGCGTTAAAATCCTCCCGTGCGCGACTGGCGATAGGCGCGGAGGCCCTGCTTACACCGTTGTAGGGGGCCGGCCGCCGCTGACGTGGAACAACCGCAGGGCCCGAGCCCTCGACAACCACTGGGAAGCGCACCGCTGCGGAACTCAACAGCCGCCGTGTTCAGCCGTTCGCCTGGGCAGCCCTCGTGTTCTCGCACAGGGACTTTCATATCTGAAGGACTGCCATGTACGACCGCTCCATTCTTGTCGAACAATCCGACCCCGAAATCTTTGCCGCCATCACGGCCGAGAACCAGCGGCAGGAACAGCATATCGAGCTGATCGCCAGCGAGAACTACGCCTCGCCCGCCGTCATGTGGGCCCAGGGCACCCAGCTCACCAACAAATACGCCGAAGGCTATCCCGGCCGCCGCTACTATGGCGGCTGCGAATACGTGGACGTGGCCGAGCAGCTGGCCATCGACCGCGTCAAGCAGCTCTTCGGTGCCGACATGGCCAACGTGCAGGCGCACTGCGGCGCCTCGGCCAACGAAGCCGTGTTCCTGGCCTTCCTCAAGCCCGGCGACACCATCATGGGCATGTCGCTGGCCGAAGGCGGCCACCTGACGCACGGCATGCCGCTGAACATGAGTGGCAAGTGGTTCAACGTGGTCTCCTACGGCCTCGACGCCAACGAAGCCATCGACTACGACGCGATGGAAAAGAAGGCCCACGAACACAAACCCAAACTCATCGTCGCCGGTGCCTCGGCCTACAGCCTGCGCATCGACTTCGAACGCTTCGCCAAGGTGGCCAAGGACGTCGGCGCCATCTTCATGGTCGACATGGCCCACTACGCCGGCCTGATCGCCGCGGGGGTGTACCCCAACCCGGTGCCCTTCGCCGACGTGGTCACCTCCACCACCCACAAGAGCCTGCGCGGCCCGCGCGGTGGCTTCATCCTGGCCAAGGCCCAGCACGAGAAGGCCATCAACAGCGCCATCTTCCCCGGCCTGCAGGGCGGCCCGCTGATGCACGTCATCGCCGCCAAGGCCGTGGCCTTCAAGGAAGCGCTGGCGCCCGAGTTCAAGGCCTACCAGCAGCAGGTCGCCAAGAACGCGCAGATCGTCGCCGACACGCTGACCCAGCGCGGCCTGCGTATCGTCAGCGGCCGCACCGAAAGCCACGTCATGCTGGTCGACCTGCGCGCCAAGGGCATCACCGGCAAGGAAGCCGAAGCCGTGCTGGGCAGCGCCCACATGACGATCAACAAGAACGCCATCCCCAACGACCCGGAAAAGCCCATGGTCACCAGCGGCGTGCGTATCGGCACCCCGGCCATGACCACCCGCGGCTTCAAGGACGAGGAAGCCCGCGCCACCGCCCACCTGGTGGCCGACGTGCTGGACAACCCGCGCGACGCTGCCAACATCGAGGCCGTGCGCGCCAAGGTGCACGCCCTGACCTCCCGCTTCCCCGTATACAAGTGAGCATTGAACAGGTCGCGGCATGAAGTGCCCCTTCTGCGCCCATCCCGACACCCAGGTGGTCGACACCCGGGTGTCGGAGGACGCGACCTTCATCCGCCGCCGCCGGCGCTGCAGCGCCTGCGACAAGCGCTTCACCACCTACGAGCGGCCGGACGTGAGTTTTCCCGCGCTGGTGAAGAAGGACGGCCGGCGCGTGGACTACAAACGCGAGAAACTGCGCGCCTCCATGGACCTGGCCCTGCGCAAGCGCCCCATCGGGGTGGAGCAGGTCGACAGCGCGGTCGAACGCATCGAGGAAACCCTGCTCAGCCTGGGCCTGCGTGAAATTCCGTCGAACCGGCTCGGCGAGCTGGTCATGCGCGAACTGAAGCGCCTCGACAAGGTGGCCTACATCCGCTTCGCCAGTGTGTACCGGAGTTTCGAGGACATCGACGACTTCAAGACCCTGGTGGATGAAGTCCGCACCTGAGGCCGGCCCGCTGCGGCGGCTGTGGGCGCACGACGCCTTCCTCTACAGCCTGCGTGTCTTCCTCGCCCTGGCGGCGGCCATGGCGCTGGGCTGGACCAGCGGGCGCATGGACCTGGTCATGCCCCTGTTCCTGGGCACCATCGCCTGCGCCCTGGCGGAGACCGACGACAGCTGGCGCGGCCGGCTGCGCGCGGTGCTGGCCACGCTGGCCTGCTTCGCCGCCGCCGCCTTCGGGGTACAGGCCCTGTCGGTCTGGCCCTGGGTCTTCGCCGCCGCGCTGAGCCTGGCCGCTTTCGGCCTGACCCTGCTCGGTGCCGTGGGCGACCGCTACCGCGCCATTGCTGCCGCCACGCTGGTACTGGCCATCTACAGCGCCATGGAGCTCGAAGGCGCCGCCGCACGCGGCAGCCCCGCCTGGCGCGAACCCGCCCTGCTGCTGGCCGGTGCCGGCGGCTACGGGCTGCTGTCGGTGGCCTGGGCCGCCCTGTTCACCCTGCAGCCGGTGCGCCAGAACATGGCCCGCCTGTACCAGGCGCTGGCCGAGTACCTGTGGATCAAGTCCTCGCTGCTCGAACCGGTGCGCGGGGTGGACGTGGAGGGCCGCCGCATCGCCCTGGCGCGCTGCAACGGCGACGTGGTGGCCGCCCTGAACGCCACCCGCGAAAGCCTGTTCCGCCGCACCGGGGCGGCCCCCGCCGGCCCCGGGCTGCGCCGTTACCTGGCGCTGTACTTCATCGCCCAGGACGTGCACGAACGCGCCAGCTCCTCGCACCACGACTATGCCGCGCTGACCGAGGCGTTTTTCCACAGCGACGTGCTGTTCCGCTGCCAGCGCCTGCTGGCCCAGCAGGGCCGCGCCTGCAGGGCCCTGGGCCAGGCGCTGCGGCTGGGCCGGCCGTGGCGGGGTGCGGCCGGGCAGCCCCAGGGCATGGCCGACCTGCGCAGCGCCCTGGCCCGCCTGCAGGACGAACCGGCCGCCCGCGCACCGGCACGCGCCCGCCTGCTGCATGCCCTGGCCGCCCTGGCCGACAACCTGGCCGGCCTCGACGCGCAACTGGCCAGCGCCCGGCACCCCGTCCTGGCCGCCGGGCCGGACGAGGCCATCACCGGCACCGCCCCCAGCACCCTGCACGACGCGGCCGCCCGCCTGCGGGCCCACCTGAGCCCGGCGTCGGCCCTGTTCCGCCATGGGCTGCGTATGGGCCTGGCCATGGGTGCCGGCTTCGTCGCGCTGCACCTGCTGCACCCACGCAACGGCTACTGGATCCTGCTGACCGCGCTTTTTGTCTGCCAGCCCGGCTACGGCGCCACCCGCCGGCGTATGGTGCAGCGCATCGCCGGCACCCTCTGCGGGCTGGCCGTGGGCTGGGCGCTGTTCCGGGTGTTTCCCGACCTGCTGCTGCAGTCGCTGTTCGCGGCACTGGCCGGCGCGGTGTTCTTCGCCACCGGCAAGACCCGCTACACCCTGGCCACCGGCGCCATCACCCTGGTGGTGCTGCTGTGCTCCAACCAGACCGGCAACGGGCTGGCGCTGGTCGTGCCGCGCCTGGTCGACACCCTGGTCGGCGCGCTCATCGCCGGCTGCGCCGTGTTCTTCGTGCTGCCCGAATGGCACGCCCGCCGGCTGGAACAGGTGGCCGCCCAGGTCGTCGCCACCGCCGCGCGCTACCTCGGCGCCATCGCCCTCCAGTACCACGAGGGCAAACGCGACCACCTGGCCTACCGCCAGGCCCGCCGCGATGCCCACGATGCCGATGCCGCCCTGTCCGAAGCCCTGGCCGGCATGCTGCAGGAGCCGGGTTTCCTGCGCCGCCGGGCGGAGCCGGGCATCCGTTTTCTGGCGCAGTCGCACGCCTTGCTCAACTACCTGTCGGCGCTTGGTGCCCACCGGGGCCGGGAGAACGCCACACCCGCACTCACCGACGCGGCGGCGCGGGTGCAAGGCTGGCTGGACAGGCTGGCCGCCGATCTGGCGGCCGGGCACATGGCGCAGGAAGGCGAAGCAAGGGATGGCGAAGCGCTGGCCCTGGCGGAGGCGCTGGAGCGGGCCAGCGACAAGCGGAGCACCCCGGACGCGACCACACCGGCCGGAGCGGCCGGTGCGGCACTGCCCGCCGTGCAACTGGCACTGGTCTGCCGGCACCTGCCGCTGCTGCGCGCCGCGGCGCGGCGGCTGCCGCCAGGCTCAGCCCGCTGACGCCGGAATCGGCCCCGGCGCCACCACCACGTCGCCGCACTGCGCGCGGTGGCGCAGCGCATGGTCGATCAGCACCAGCGCCAGCAGCGATTCGATGATGGGCGTGGCGCGGATGCCCACGCAGGGGTCGTGGCGGCCCTTGGTGACCACATCGACCGGCTGGCCCGCGGTGTCGATGGACTCGCGCGGGCTGATGATGGAGCTGGTGGGCTTGATGGCAATGGACACGTCGATGTCCTGCCCGGTGCTGATGCCGCCCAGCACACCGCCGGCGTTGTTGCTGCGGAACCCCTCGGGCGAGAGCGAATCGCCGTGCGTGGTGCCGCGCTGCGTCACGCTGGCGAAGCCGGCGCCGATCTCCACGCCCTTGACCGCATTCAGGCCCATCATGGCCCAGGCGATGTCGGCGTCGAGCTTGTCGTACAGCGGCTCGCCCAGGCCCACCGGCACCTGGTGCGCCACCACCCGCAGGCGTGCGCCGCAGGAGTCGCCGGCCTTGCGCAGGCGGTCCATGTAGGCCTCCAGTTCCGACACGTCGGCGACCGGGGCGTAGAAGGGATTATTCGGCACGTGGTCCCAGCTCTCGAAACCGATGGGCAGCTCGCCCACCTGGGTCATGCAGCCGCGGATGCTGACGCCGAACTTCTCCGCCAGCCATTTTTTGGCCACCGCACCGGCCGCCACCGTGGGTGCCGTCAGCCGCGCCGACGAGCGCCCGCCGCCGCGCGGGTCGCGGATGCCGAACTTGTGCCAGTAGGTGTAGTCGGCATGGCCGGGGCGGAAACGCTGGGCGATTTCCGAGTAGTCCTTGCTGCGCTGGTCGGCGTTGCGGATCAACAGGGCGATGGGCGTGCCGGTGGTCTTGCCTTCGTACACACCCGACAGGATCTCGACCGCGTCGGGCTCGTTGCGCTGGGTCACGTGCCGGCTGGTGCCCGGGCGTCGGCGGTCCAGCTCGACCTGGATGTCGGCCTCGGCCAGGGCCATGCCGGGCGGGCAGCCGTCGATGACACAGCCGACGGCCGGACCATGGGATTCACCGAAGTTGGTGACCGCGAAAAGTTTGCCAAAGGTGTTACCGCTCATGCCCCGATTATCCCCGAGGCATGCCGGTGCTGCGGCCGCGCGCCTTTTAGGCCAGCGCCGGATAGCGGCTACCCGCCACCCGCGGCGCCGCCGCGTCGAGCTGGAAGACGTGCACCATACGGGTCATCTGCTGGGCCTGGTCGCGCATGGCCTGCGCGGCGGCCGTGGCCTGTTCGACCAGGGCGGCATTCTGCTGGGTCATGCGGTCGAGGTCCGCCACCGAGGTATTGACCTCGCCGATGCCGCGCGACTGGTCGGCCGTGGCCGAGACGATCTCCTGCATGATGTCGCTCACGCTGCGGATGGCCGACACGATTTCGGCCATGGTGCCGCCGGCCGTCTGCACCAGCGAGGCCCCGCTTTCCACCTTGCCGGAGGAGGCGCCGATCAGCGACTTGATTTCCTTGGCCGCCGCGGCGCTGCGCTGCGCCAGGCTGCGCACTTCGGCCGCCACCACCGCGAAACCGCGGCCCTGCTCGCCGGCACGGGCGGCCTCCACCGCGGCGTTGAGCGCCAGGATGTTGGTCTGGAAGGCAATACCGTCGATGACACCGATGATGTCGGTGATGCGGCGCGACGACTCGGTGATGGCCCCCATGGTCTCGACCACCTCCTGCATGACCTTGCCGCCGCGGTCGGCCGCCTGCGAGGCGGTGGCGGCCAGTGCGCTGGCATGGCGCGCCGCGCCGGCGTTCTGGTCGACGGTGCCGGTCAGGCGGTCCATGGAGGCGGCGGTTTCCTGCAGGCTGCTGGCGGCCTGCTCGGTACGGGTGCTCAGGTCGTGGTTGCCGGCAGCAATCTCGGCGGACGCGGTGGCCACGCTGTCGGTGGACTGGCGCACGCCGCTCACCACCCGGGCCAGGAAGGCATTCATCTTGCCCAGCGCCTCCTGCAGTTCACCGAACTCGTCGCCCCGCACGCTGGCGATCTGCCGCGTGAGGTCCCCCTCGGCGATGGCACGCGCAACCGCCACCGACTGCGCCAGCGGCTGGTGGATAGACCGCACCAGCAGCGCCGCGGTGGCCAGCCCCAGCCCCACCACCACCAGGGCGGACACCCCGCCGACCAGGGCCAGGCCCCGGCTGGCGGCATTGGCGTCGGTGACGACCTGCTCCGCGCGGGCCTGCCGCAGGGTGGTGTAGGCCGCGATGGCCGCCAGGTAGGCGTTGGCCGCGGGCGTGTACTGGCCCTGCAGCTTGGCCGCCACCACCGCGCCGTCGCCGTCCTCCTGCGCCTCGTGCAGCACCTGGGCGGTGGCTCCCATGGCCTTGTCGAGCTGCGCGATCTTGTCCAGCTGGGCACGGCCCTCGGCCACGTCCTCCCCGGCGGCCAGCCGCTCGCGGATGCGGCCGACCTCGGCAGCGGTCTTCGCCTGCACGTCCTTGAACATGTCCGCCACCGAGGGATCGGCGCTCAGCGCCCCCGCCATGGTGCGGGCGATGCTGGTCTCGGTCATGCCGCCCCACTGCAGGCTCTGCATCACCATGCCATTCTGCTGCTGCACCCGCGCAGCGGCCCGCGTATAGCTGTCCTGCGCCCGCAGGAAGGTGAAGGCGGCGATGGCCAGCATGGCCGCCAGCAGCAGCACGACGGCGCCCCACACCTTGCGTGCGACCGGAATATTGTCGAAAAAGCCCAAGAGATCCCCCGATACCGGCGTCGGACGCCGCCGGCTGGCGTGCAGGGCAGCGTGCACGAACCGTACCCACCCGGGCCGGAAAGCCGTGGCTGCCGCCACGGGAGGGGAATGTAGGGCGCGGCGGCTACGCCGGCCAATGCCGATTCAGGGCAGGGTTATGCACAAAACTCATGCCCTGTTACGGGGCGTCCGATCAGCTTGCTTCCTCTGCGTCGGCGGGCCAGTCGCGGATATAGGCCTTGAGCATGCGGTTCTCGAAATTCTGGCTGTCGACCACCGCCTTGGCCACGTCGTAGAAGCTGATGACACCCATCAGCATCTTCATCTCCATCACCGGCATGTAACGCGCGTGGTGGGCCAGCATCATGCGGCGCACCTCGTCGATCTCGGTCTCGGGGGTGCAGGTCAGGGGATGGTCGTCCATGGCGCCGCGCACCAGGCTGTCGCCGACCGAACCGCCGTTCTTCACGATGGCCTGGATGACCTCGCGGAAGGTCAGCATGGCGACCAGGTCGCCGTGCTCCATGACGACCAGCGAACCGATGTCGCGCTCGGACATGAGGCTGATGGCGGCGGCGAGCGGTTCGTCCGGCTGGACGGTGTAGAGCGTGTTGCCCTTGACGCGGAGGATGTCGCTGACTTTCATGGGAGTCTCCTTGTGCGGCACACCACCGCAGCTCGTTTCATGAATATAGCCCACAACCGCCGGCTTGGCAGCAGGGCCGGCCCCGCCTGTCGCGGCGCAGCGTCGAGCCTCACCGTCTTTTACGTTCCCGCCCGCGGGTCACAGCACGTCGGCCAGCGTCAGCCGGGCCAGGCCGGACTTGTCCCAGAGGTCCTCCACGCTGTGGGCACGCGGCAGCAGCAGGCGCTGCACCAGCGGCGCCAGCAGTGTGCTGCCCGGTTCGGCCAGCAGCACGGTACGCGAGGGCATACCGTCCTGCGCTTCGCGCAGCTGCCCGGTCCAGTCGAGCGCGGCCAGGGTTTCCAGCACCGGTTCGAGCTGCAGCGCATCGACCTGCAGCTCCTGGGCGAGCTGCACCGTGGTGCGCCCGGCCACCCCGGCGGCGCGCGAGGCCTGCAGTTGCTGCAGCACCTCGATGGCCAGCTGGAACTGCCAGCCGTGGCTGCCCGCGCGGCGCGCCACGCCGGTCAGCAGGCTGGGCAGGTAGGCGGTGACCACCGCGCCCAGCAGCACGATGACCCAGACCACATAGATCCACACCAGCAGGAAGGGCAGCGCGGCGAAGGCGCCGTACAGCACCGAATAGGTCGGCACCATGCCGATGTAGATGCCCAGCACCCGCTTGGCGACCTCGATGCAGGCGCTGACGAACAGGCTGCCGGCCCAGGCATGCGCCCACTTCACCCGGGTGTTGGGCACGTAGTGGTAGAGCGCCGCCAGGGCACCCGCGAGCAGCATGAATTCGAGCGAGTCGAGCAGGAAACGCAGGGCGCCCGGCACCGTATCGACCACGCCGCGCGACAGCGCCAGCACCGACGAGGTGGTGGCCAGGCTGATGCCCAGCATCAGCGGACCCAGGGTGATGGCCGCCCAGTAGATCAGCACCCGCTGCGCCAGCGGCCGGGGCCGCCGCACCCGCCAGATGCGGTTCAGGGTGCGGTCGATGGTCAGGATCAGCGCCAGCGCGGTGATGAGCAGCGCCGACAGCCCGGCCACGCCGAGCCGGCTGGCCTTGCTGGCGAACAGGGTGAGGTAGCCCAGCACCTGGCGCGCGATGCCTTCGGGCACCAGGCTGGCGATGAGCCAGCGCTGCAGGTGGTCCTGCATCTGGCTGAAGATGGGGAAGGCCGTGAACACCGCCAGCGCGACGGTGAAGAATGGCACCAGCGCCAGGATAGTGGTGAAGGTCAGGCTGCTGGCGGTGAGCGCCAGTTCATCTTCGCGGAACCGTTCGCGCAGCGTCAGCGCGGTGATACGCCAGGGAAACCGCGACAGCTCGGCCAGCCGCAGGCGCAGCCGGGCGCGCAGGCTTTCGGACAGCTGCTGGGCCGAGGGCGCGTGCGGGAGGTGCAGGGACATGCCCGCTATGATGCCACCCCCCACTCCTTCCATGCGATGACGCTGCCGCCCCCCTCCTCCTCCGTTCGTCTGACCCGCTGGCTCGCCGTGGGCAGCCTGCTGGCGCTGATCCTGCTGTCGGTGGCCTGGGAACTGGTGCTGGCGCCCATCCGCCCGGGCGGCTCGTGGCTGGCGCTGAAGGCGCTGCCGCTGTGCATTCCGCTGGCCGGCCTGCTGAAGAACCGCATGTACACCTACCGCTGGGTGAGCCTGCTGGTGTGGCTGTATTTCACCGAAGGGGTAGTGCGCGCCTGGGGCGACAAGCCACCCGGCAACTGGCTGGCGCTGGCCGAGGTCGTGCTGTGCCTGCTGCTTTTCACCGCCTGCGCGCTGCACGTGCGCACCCGGCTGCGCAATGCCAAAAAACTGCCGCCCGTAGGCCTGACACCATGACCACATCCGCTGCGTCCACCCCCTTCCTGGAATGCCTGCGCCGCACCGTGGGCGACGCCAACGTGCTGGTCGGCGAGGACCTGACGGCCTGGGAGCAGGACTGGCGCCGCCGGGTGCGCGGCAAGGCCCTGGCCGTGGTGCGCCCCGGCAGCACGGCCGAGGTATCGGCCGTGGTGAAGGCCTGCGTGGCGGCCGGCGTCTCCATCGTGCCGCAGGGCGGCAACACCGGGCTGGTGGCGGGCTCGACACCCGACGCATCGGGCAAACAGCTGGTGCTCAGCATGACCCGCATGAACGCGGTGCGCCACATCGACGGCGCCAACCTCACCGTCACCGTCGAGGCCGGCTGTGTGCTGCAGGTGCTGCAGGAAACCGCCGAGAAGGCCGGTTACCTGTTCCCGCTGAGCCTGGCGGCCGAAGGCAGCTGCACCATCGGCGGCAACCTGGGCACCAACGCCGGCGGCACGCAGGTGCTGCGCTACGGCAACGCACGCGACCTGTGCCTGGGCCTGGAAGTGGTCACCGCGCAGGGCGAGACATGGGACGGCCTGACCGGCCTGCGCAAGGACAACACCGGCTACGACCTGCGCAACCTGTTCGTGGGCAGCGAAGGCACGCTGGGCATCATCACCGCGGCGACGATGAAACTCTACCCGCAGCCCGCCGCGCGCCTGACCGCCTGGGCCGCCGTGCCCTCGCTGACCCACGCGGTCACGCTGCTGGGCATGGCACACCGGCAGCTCGGTGCCGGCCTGACCGGCTTCGAGGTGATGGGCCAGTTCGCCCTGTCGCTGGTGGGCAGCCACATGCCGCAGCTGCGCGTGCCCTTCCTGGGCGACGCCGGGGTGCCCTACTGCGTGCTGCTGGAGAACTCCGACAGCGAGTCCGAAGAACACGCACGCAGCCGCTTCGAGGCGCTGCTGGAAAAGGCCTTCGAGGACGGCTGCGTCACCGACGCCGTGGTGGCCGAGAACATCGCGCAGGCAAAACAGCTCTGGCAGGTGCGCGAGAACATTCCGCTGGCGCAGGCCGAAGAGGGCCTCAACGTCAAGCACGACATCTCCATCGCAGTGTCGAGCATTCCCGAATTCGTGGAAACCACCGACCGCCTGCTGCACGAGGCGATTCCGGGGGTGCGGCTGGTCAACTTCGGCCACCTGGGCGACGGCAACCTGCACTACAACGTGCAGGCCCCCGCCGACGGCGACGTGAAAGCCTTCCTGCACGACCATGAAGCGGCCATCAACGACATCGTCTACCGCTCGGTGGCGGCCTTCGGTGGTTCGTTTTCGGCCGAACACGGCGTGGGCGGGCTCAAGGTACACGCGCTGGAGCAGTACGAACCGCCGGTCGCGCTGGGCATGATGCGCGCCATCAAACACGCACTCGACCCGCACAACACCATGAACCCCGGGCGCATGCTGGCCGCGGCCGAAGCACGCCCAGGGGCCCACCCCTAAGCCCTAAAATCGCGGGGCCATGCCTACGACCGCCCCGCCCCGCCCCGTCCGTACCCAGTACGAGGATTTTGTCCGCCACGTGCTCGCCCATGGCGTGCAGAAGGGCGACCGCACCGGCACCGGCACCACCAGCGTGTTCGGCTACCAGATGCGCTTCGACCTGGCCGAGGGTTTTCCGCTGGTCACCACCAAGAAGGTGCACCTGCGCTCCATCATCCAGGAGCTGCTGTGGTTCCTCACCGGCTCCTCCAGCAACCACTGGCTGAAAGAGCGCAAGGTCACCATCTGGGACGAGTGGGCACGCGAGGATGGCGACCTGGGCCCCGTCTACGGTGTGCAGTGGCGCAGCTGGCCCACGCCCGACGGCGGCCACATCGACCAGATCGCGCAGGTCATGAAGACGCTGAAGGCCAACCCCGATTCGCGCCGCATCATCGTCAGCGCCTGGAACGTGGCCGACCTCGACAAGATGGCGCTGATGCCCTGCCACGCCTTCTTCCAGTTCTACGTGGCGCCGCCCCAGGCACCGGGCGGACGCGGCAAGCTCAGCTGCCAGCTCTACCAGCGCAGTGCCGACATTTTCCTGGGCGTGCCCTTCAACATCGCCAGCTACGCCCTGCTGACCCACATGGTGGCCCAGCAGTGCGAGCTGGACGTGGGCGACTTCATCTGGACCGGCGGCGACTGCCACATCTACAGCAACCACCAGGAACAGGTGGCGCTGCAGCTGTCGCGCGAACCCTATCCCTACCCCACGCTGCACATCAAGCGCCGGCCGGACTCGATCTTCGACTACCAGTACGAGGACTTCGAGGTGCAGGACTACCGCAGCCACGACCCCATCAAAGCGCCGGTCGCAGTGTGAAGGTCCACCTCATCTACGCCCGCGCCGCCAACGGCGTGATCGGCCGCGACGGCGCCCTGCCCTGGCACCTGCCCGAGGACATGGCGCATTTCCGCGAACTGACGCGCGGCGCACCGGTCCTCATGGGCCGCAAGACCTGGGATTCGCTGCCCGCGCGCTTCCGCCCCCTGCCCGGCCGGCGCAACATCGTGGTCACCCGGCAAGCCGGCTGGCAGGACAGCGGCGCCGAGGCCGTGCCCAGCCTGCAGGCCGCGCTGGACCTGTGCGCCGGCGCGCCCGACGTGTGGGTGATCGGTGGCGCGCAGATCTATGCCCTGGCCGTGCCGCTGGCGCATACGGCCGAGGTCACCGAAATCGCCCGCGATTTCGTGGGCAATGCGCTGGCCCCGGTGCTGGACCCGGCACAATGGCACGAGGCCGCCCGCGAGGCACGGGTGTCGGCGGACGGCCTGCCCTTCAGTTTCGTACGCTACCAAAAAACATAGATTTCGCGCAGGGCGCGAGGAGGAGTTGACCATGTCCGGAGATGGATTCCACGTCCACGGCCCGCACGACCACGAGCTGGAGCACGCCACCCAGGGCGGCCACCACGAGGGCGCGGCCGGCAAACTCATCAACCAGATCGCCATGGTGACGGCCGTCATCGCCACCGTCGGCGCCGTCTTCGCCTACATGGGCGGCGCCACCCAGGCCAACGCCGGCCTGTACAAGAACAACGCCGCGATCAAGAAGACCGAAGCCTCGAACCAGTGGAATTACTTCCAGGCCAAGAGCACCAAGCAATCGCTGATCGAGATGACACGCGAACTGGCGCCCGAGGACCGCAAGGCCAGCTTCCAGCCCCGCATCGACCGCTACGAGAGCGAGAAAAAGGACATCCTGAAGCAGGCCGAGAAGCTGGAAGCCGACAGCAAGCGCTGGGACGAGGAATCGGAAGTGCAGATGCACCAGCACCACCGCTGGGCCCAGGCCACCACCGTGCTGCAGGTCTCCATCGCGCTGGCCGCCATCGCCCTGCTGACCAAGAAGAAATGGCTGGAATACGCCATGTTCGGCGTGGCCGGCGTGGGCATCGTGGTCGGCGCGCTGGCGGCGATGCACATCTGAGGCGCCCGGGCCCGCGGCAGGGCCCGCGGTTCAGGACTTCACAACAGCCGGCGGTACACCAGGAAACCCGACCTCTCGGCGATCCGGTCGTAGAGCCGCATCGCCGTGTGGTTGGTCTCGTGGGTCTGCCAGTACACCCGCTGCGCACCGGCGTCGGCCGCATGCCGGCAGACCGCCTCGACCAGCGCGCGGGCCACGCCCTGGCCGCGCGCGGCCTCGGCGGTGAACAGGTCCTGCAGGTAGCAGACCGGGCCGATCTGGGTGGTGCTGCGGTGGAACAGGAAATGCGCCAGACCCACCAGTCTGCCGCCGCCCTCGGCCACCAGCGCATGCACCGGTTCGTGGACGTCGAAGAAACGTGACCAGGTGGTGCAAGTGACGGCCATCGGCAGGGCGGTATCGCCGCTGCGGCCGTAGAAACGGTTGTACCCCTCCCACAGCGGCGTCCACTGCGGGAAGTCACTGACCAGGGCGGGCCGGATGCGGAGGGTGTCGGACACGCCGGAATCTTACGGCGAAGCCTGGCCGGTTGCCGGCAACGTGGCCCGCACCGCCTCCAGCACCTCGCGTGACAGGGCCTCGTCGTCGGCGGCACGCGCCAGCACCAGCGCGCCGACCATCGCCGCGTAGCTGGCCAGTGCCCGCTGGCGGCGTTCGGTGGCGTCGCGGCCGGGCACCAGCCGTGCCAGCAGGTCCACGAAGGCCCGCAGACCTTCGGTGACGGCCTTGCGCACACCCGGTCCCTGGCGTCCCGCATCGGCCCCCAGGGCCGCCACTGCGCAGCCATTGCCCAGGTCGTCGCGGTGGCTGCACGAGAGATACCAGCCGGTCACTGCGGCCAGTTGCGCACCGGTATCGCCCGGCGTCCCCTCGGCCAGTTGCGCCACGAGTTCGTGCCCGCGCACCATGGAGCGCTCGACCGCCTGGGCCATCAGGTCTTCCTTGGAGGCGAAATGGCCATAGAAGCCGCCGTGTGTCAGCCCGGCCGCCTTCATCAGGTCGGCCACGCCGATACCGTCGAAACCGCGTTCGCGAAAAAGCCGCGCCGCCGCATCCACGATGCGTTCGCGGTTGTCGGCCATCTGCTGTTTGCTGACTTTCATGGGGGGCTCCAGGGACGGAGCAGCCGCTCCGGTGAAATTGTTGTTGACGATTTTAAATGATGATCGTAATATAAACACCATGATGATGATCATCATCTAAAAATGTCCTAAACCCGCAACCCTTCCCTCAGCACTTTTCTACCCCCAAGGAACCGCCATGAGCACCACTACCACCTCCTCCTCCCTCGGCACCGCCCTGGTCACCGGCGCCTCGTCCGGCATCGGCGCCACCTACGCCCGCAAGCTGGCCGCCCGCGGCCACGCCGTGCTGCTGGTGGCACGCAACGGCCAGCGGCTGGAAGCCCTGGCCGCCGAATTGCGCGCCGCACACGGCGTCAAGGCCGACGTGCTGGTCGCCGACCTGACCGCCCCCGCCGACGTGGACGCGGTGATCCGCCGCCTGCAGTCCGATACCAGCATCGACCTGCTGCTCAACAACGCCGGCATGGCGACCGACGGCAACCTGCTCGACGGCGAACCCGCCGCCATCGATGCCATGGTGGCCCTCAACGTGGTGGCGGTGACCCGCCTGGCCCAGGCCGCCGCCAAGGTGTTCGCCGCGCGTGGCAAGGGCACGCTGGTCAATGTCGCCTCGGTGCTGGCACTGGCGCCGGAACGCTTCAACGCCGTCTACGCCGCCTCCAAGGCTTTTGTGCTGGCGCTGACCCAGGGCCTGGACACCGAACTGCAGCCGCACGGCGTGCGCGTGCAGGCGGTGCTGCCCGGCGCCACCCGCACGGAGATCTGGAGCCGCTCCGGCAAGGACGTGGACAGTTTTCCCGCCGAGATGGTCATGGAAGTCGACGACATGGTGGACGCCGCCCTGGCCGGCCTGGACATGGGTGAGTTGGTGACCATTCCGCCGCTGCAGGACGGCGGCGACTGGGATGCGCTCAACGCCGCCCGCCTGGCGCTGGCGCCCAAGCTGTCGCTGCGCGATCCGGCGCCGCGGTATGGGGTGGCGCGTGCGGCGGCGGTCGCCGCCTGAGGTCACATGAGACTCGGCGGGCCGGTCAGCGGGCCATCGCCTGCTGGGCCGCTGGCCGACAGCGCGGAGGTGCCCTGCGGTGCCCCGCGTTAGCATGGGCACTTATCGGAACGCCTGAAAAAGTGAGGCCAGAATGCCGCAGGGAATCGTCACGCACAGAATGATCGAGGCCTTCAGGGCGGCGATCCAGCACGGCGGCATCAGTGCGGGCGCCGACGCCCTGGGGATCCCGCAGCCCTCGATGAGCCGGGTGATAGCCGACCTGCAGAAGGCCGTGGGCTTTGCGCTCTTCCTCAAGCACGGACGGACGATCAAGCCGACGGACGAAGCGCTTGCGCTCATGACCAAGGTGCAGCAGTCCTTCGTGGGCCTGGAGGAAATCTCTCGGTTCTCGGAACAGCTGCGCAAGCAGAGAATGGGCAGGCTTTCGATCTGCACCATTCCGTCGGTGGGGCATTCGATCATCCCCGAGATCGTCGACCATCTGCGGGAGAAATTCCCGAACGTGATGGTGAGCGTGCGGGTCGCTTCGTATATGGAAGTATGGCGTTACGTGCGCAACCGGCAGGCCGATATCGGCATAACGGCCGACATCCTCTCCATCGGCGAACTGGAAACAGTGGCGGAATATCCCGGTGACTGCGTCTGTATCGGAACCACCCAATGGCTGTCGCCGGGGGCCGGGTCCATCCACATCAGCGAGTTGGCGGACAAGCCCTTCATCGGCTTGACGGATTCATTCCAGCGGCGGCTGGACGGACTGGCGTCGGCTCATGGGGTCCTGCTGAATCCCACGGTGGAAGTATCGGCCTCCCATACCGCCAGCGAACTGGTTCTTCGCGGCATGGGTGTCGCCGTGGTCGATCCCCTCACCGGTGCACGACACCGGCAGCGCGGAGGCATTGTGGTACCGCTGAGCCCGCCCCTGAACTACACGGTATATGCGACCGCCATGGGTGATACGCGGCTGGGGGAACCCGCCCGCGCGCTGCTCGCCTATATGCGCCATGCAGCCGACAGCGCTGGGGATGCATACCGCCCGTGAATGGGTGTATGGCCCGGCGGTCATGGACCGCCGCCAGGGACGGCCATAGCATGGACGCACGCCACCCCCCTATGGCAGGAGGGCGCGCGGCATCCAAAGGCAACCATGAAGATTCAAGAACTACGCACCTACGTACATCCGAACGCCAACAAGCAATACGTCATGATTGCCCTCGAAACCGACAACGGAATCGTGGGCATGGGAGAAGCGACGCTGGACCACCGGTGGCCCTCGGTCATCGCCGGCATCCATGAAGGGTTCAAGGCGATCGCGGGCCAGGATCCCACCACGATCGAAAAACACTGGGCCATGCTCAAGGACAAGGTCTATTGGGGTGATGGCGCCAGCAGCCGCGCCGCCCTGGCGGCAATCGATCTGGCCCTGTGGGACATCACCGGCAAAGTCTATCAACTGCCTGTGCATAAGCTGCTGGGTGGCGCTGTGCGCGACAAGGTGAAGGTCTACCTGAACCAGTGGTGGGCCGGCTACCAGGACACGGACGACCTGATCGTAAAGGCCAAGGCCGCCATCGGCCGCGGCGCCAGCACCCTCAAGTGGTATCCCTTCGGCACGCCGGACAATCTCCAGTACAGGATTGAGTTGCACGATGTGCGGAAGGCGATCATGGAGGTGAAGGCCATGCGCCAGGCGGTGGGACCTTCCATAGGCCTCATGGTCGATATCTGGCGCCGCCTCGACTGGGCATCCGCGGCCCGGTTCTGCGCCGGGGTGGCGGAATGCGATCTGTTGTTCATTGAGGAGCCGACCGAATACCAGAGCGCAGAGGCGTTCGCGCGCCTGGGCATGGCATCGCACGCGCGCATCGCATTCGGCGAGCGTTTCCATTCACGCCGGCAATTTGCCGAGATCATCGAGAAGCAGGCGGTGGGCTTGGTGCAGCCCTCGATCATCCGGGTGGGCGGCCTCACCGAGGCGGTCAAGATCGGCCACGCCGCCGAGACGTATTCAATCGGGGTGGTTCCCCACAACCCGCACGGCCCGGTCGCCATCGCCGCGACGGTCACACTGTCGTCCGTGCTGACCAATTTCGTCATCCAGGAGTCGTACGAGAACGACAACCCGCCGACACGCAGCGCATTCGTGAAGGCCGGCCCTCTTATCCAGGGTGATCACTACCTCGTGTCGGACATGCCTGGGCTCGGCATCGAGATCGATGAGGCTGCATTGGGGCGACTCTGCAGCGAGATCGGCCGGGCAAGCGCCTGAGGCATCTGCCGCATCAACGCATATCCGAAATGAATGGGTCGATGCCGGTGCGCCCATGGATGGAAGTGGCCTGAATTCATAACATCCATCCACACCATTTTTGTAATCTGGAGGTTGGTTTTGAAGTCTTCCATTCTGACAATGCGCAGCGTCGCGGCAGGCCTTGTTTTCGGCTGTCTTGCCTTGGCGCAGACTGCCAGGGCCGAGTATCCCGATCGGCCGATCCGGTTCATCGTGCCGGCTTCGCCCGGCGGTGCGGCGGATGCGTTGACGCGGGTTCTCTGCAACGAACTCAGCCAGCGGCTGGGTCAGCCTTTTGTCATCGACAACAAGCCGGGCGCTTCGGGCGCCATCGGGCTCGACGCGATCGCGAAGGCGCCGCCCGATGGCTACACCATCGGCATGCACAACCTGGCGGTGCTGGTGGGCGGCTTGACCGCCAAGCAACTGCCCTTCAGACCCGGTGACCTGCTGCCCATCGCCAAGATGTTCACCCAGCCAAACCTCCTGGCGGTCAACCCCAGTCTGCCAGTGCACTCGGTGCGCGAGCTGGTGGCCTATGCCAAGGCACATCCCAACGAGGTGTTCTATGGCTCCAGCGGCACCGGCACCTCGCTGCATGTAGTGACCGAATTGTTCCGGGAAAGCACGGGCATCCAGATCACCCATGTGCCATACCGAAGCGCGCCGCTCGGCGAGGTGGACCTCGCCAGCGGCCAGATCCAGATGATGATAAGCAATCTCACCTCGCTGGAGCCGCAGGTCAAGGTGGGCCGGGTGCGCGCGCTGGCCATCACCGGGCCCAAGCGCTCGCCACTGTTGCCCGAGGTTCCCACCATGGCCGAGGCAGGTGTGCCCGGCGCGGAGATGGTGACCTGGGGCGGCGTCGTCGGCCCGCGGGACCTGCCCGAGCCGATCGTGAAGAAACTCAACGCCGCGATCAATGCGGTGCTCTCGGACCTCAAGGTCGTCAGGAAATACGACGAGATGGGAAGCGAGGCAACGCCCCAGACGACGGCGCAGTTCGCCGCCCTCATCAAGAACGATACCGCCCGGTGGGGCGCCGTCGTCAAGAACGCGCACATCACCGCCGACTGACAGTTCCATGCCATCCATCTCCGATTTCTACGCCTCGATCCGCAAGGAACTCCAGCAGATCGAAACCGCCGGGCTCTTCAAGACCGAACGGATCATCACCTCCCGGCAGAGCAGCCGTGTATCGACCGCCGATGGCCAGGAGGTCATCAACCTCTGTGCCAACAACTACCTGGGGCTGTCGTCCCATCCCGACGTGATGACCGCCGCGCGAGAGGCGCTGGACGCCCGCGGGTACGGGCTGAGTTCGGTACGTTTTATCTGCGGTACGCAGGATATCCACAAGGAACTCGAGACACGCCTGTCGCGCTTCCTGGGGACCGAGGACACGATACTGTACGGCTCGGCCTTCGAGGCCAACGGCGGCCTGTTCGAAACCCTGCTGGGGGCCGAGGACGCCGTGATCAGCGACGAGCTCAACCACGCGTCCATCATCGACGGCATCCGGCTGTGCAAGGCCAGCCGGTACCGCTACCGACACGACGACATGGAAGACCTGCGGCGTCAATTGGCCGAGGCTGATGCCGCCGGTGCGCGCCACAAGCTGGTGTTCACCGATGGTGTGTTTTCCATGGACGGAACCATCGCGCGGCTCCACAGGATTCGCGCGTTGTGCGACGAGTTCGGCGCCTTGCTCGGCATCGACGATTCCCACGCCACCGGCTTCCTCGGCAAGACCGGGCGCGGCACGCACGAACACCGCGGTGTCTTCGGCAATGTGGACATCATTACCGGCACGCTCGGCAAGGCGCTAGGAGGTGCTTCCGGGGGCTTCACCGCTGCACGCGCCGAAATAGTCGCCTTGTTGCGCCAGCGTTCCAGGCCCTACCTTTTCTCCAACACCGTATCCCCGGTTATCGTGGGCGCGAGCCTCAAGGTGATGGACCTGCTGGAAGATGACACGAGCCTGCGTGACAAGCTGGAGGAAAACACGCGGCACTTCCGCGCGGGTATCGTGGCGCGCGGTTTCGACGTGAAGGCGGGCTCGCATCCCATTGTGCCGGTAATGGTCTACGACGCCGGGATCGCGCAGCGCCTGGCACGCCGCCTGCTGGAGCTGGGGGTTTATGTCACCGGATTCTTCTACCCGGTAGTCCCCAAGGAGCAGGCGCGCATCCGCGTCCAGATCAGCGCCCAGCACACCCGGGCGCAGCTCGACGCCGCACTCGATGCATTCGGGCAGGCCGGCCGGGAACTGGGGATGGTCGCATGAGCCCCGGTGCCAGGATACTGGTCACCGGCGCGAACGGCCAGCTGGGGACGGAACTGTCCGCGAGGCTGGCGGAGCGCTACGGGCCCGCGAACGTAGTCACCAGCGACATGGTGCCCGTCGGGCGCCACCTGCACATCACGCACGAGATGCTCGATGTGACCGATGTGGGACAACTCCACGACATCATCCAGCGGCGTGGCGTCACCCAGGTCTACCACTTGGCCGCGGCCTTGTCGGCCACCGGCGAGATCGCACCCAGGCGCGCTTGGGACCTGAACATGGGCAGCCTGCTGCACGTGCTGGAGGCCGCCCGGCACTTCAAGCTGGACAAAGTTTTCTGGCCCAGCTCGATTGCGGCCTTCGGCCCCACGACGCCAGCGGATGCAACGCCGCAGAGAACCGTCATGGAGCCTTCGACGGTGTACGGTGTCTCCAAGCTGGCGGGTGAAGGGTGGTGTCGCTGGTACTTTGAGAAGCACGGCGTGGACGTGCGCAGCCTGCGCTACCCCGGCCTCATCTCGTACAAGACGTTGCCGGGGGGCGGTACCACGGACTATGCCGTGGACATTTTCCACTCCGCCCTCAAGGGCCAACGGTATACGTGCTTTCTCGCCGAGGATGAAGCATTGCCCATGCTGTACATGGAAGATGCGGTACGCGCGACAATTGAATTAATGGAAGCGCCCGCCAGCGCCATAGCCGAGCGGGGCAGCTACAACCTGGCGGGTATCAGCTTTACGCCGCGGGAGATAGCGGCGGAAATCCGCAAGCATATGCCGGATTTTCAGGTGGCGTACGAACCCGATTTTCGACAGGCCATCGCGCGCGGCTGGCCGAATTCTATCGATGACCGCAGCGCGCAGGCCGACTGGGGCTGGCAGGCGAAGTTCGGGCTGGCGGACATCGTCGCGGACATGCTGGCGCATTTGTCGCGCAGCCTGCTGCCGGCAGCGTCCACCGTCGTCAGCTGAAAGCGTCGCGATGCACTTGGGGGCTGCAATGGCAGCCCCTTTTTTTGGTCGATCCATATCGCGAACGAATATGTGAATCACTTTTCGGTCATGGCATGTTTTTTCAAAAAACTCATACTTCCTTCACACATTTTTAACGCGAATTGGACGTTTTCAGGTGATAGAGGGATGGCACCAACAATCAAAAATGACGGCCTCAAGACGAGCAAATTAACCCAAACCGTGCGTACGCTTTCAAGGCGCTTTAAAGGCGCCCGATAGACGCTTGCACTCTATTTTCAATAGCCAACAAAGGAAAACAAAATGAAGAATCACATTATCGCGGCGGCGGCATTGCTGGCCTGCGGCGCCGCCGTAGCGCAGTCCTCGGTAACCATCTTCGGCATCATTGACGCTGGCGTGGCGCGGGTGGGCGCATCCGGTGCCGGCCACGCCACCAGTATCGGCTCGGGCGGGCTGTCTACGTCACGCCTGGGTTTTCGCGGGACCGAGGACCTGGGCGGGGGCCTGGCCGCCGGCTTCTGGCTCGAAGGCCAGCTCAACAACGACGTGGGCGGCGGCGGCACCCAGACCACCGGCTTCGATTTCCTGCGGCGCTCCACGGTCAGCCTCAGTGGCAATTTCGGCGAGGTTCGGGCGGGCCGCGACTTCACACCCACCTACCTGACCATGAACCAGTACGACGTGTTCGCGCAGCGCGGCCTGGGCACGATCGAGAACACCGGCACCGCGCGCGCCGGTGTCGGCAGCTATGTCCGCGTCAGCAACAGCGTGGCATATTTCACCCCGGCGACGCTGGGCGGATTCTTCGGCTCGCTGCAATACGCCTTCGGCGAGCAGCAGTCCAACAAGGCCGTGGTGACCAACGCCACAGGCATCGCCACCAGCGTGGCCAATGCGACCACCGACAAGACCGGCAACTTCTACTCCGGCCGCATCGGCTACGCGGAGGGACCGATTGACATCTCGGGCGCCTATGGTGTTTTCCAGGACGCGGTACGGACGGCCGGCGCCTCGTTCTATGCCGGCGACTATAAGATCGCCAACGTCGGTGCATCCTACGATTTCGGCTTCATCAAGCCGCGCTTCCTGTACCAAAGTGAACGCATCGCCGGCCGCGGCCCTGTTGCCGACTTCAAGTTCGAGACCTTATCCGTTGGCGCCACCGTGCCGATCGGTGCCGGCCTGATCCGCACGCAGGCGACCCGCTATAACCAGGCCAGTTCGGCCAACGATTTCAACAAGTTCAGCCTCGGATACCTGTACAACCTGTCGAAGCGCACCACGCTCTACACCGACATCAACCGCATCAACAACAAGGGCGCCGGGACGATTGCGTTGGCCAACATGAGCGGTTCGGTGAATTCGCCCATACCGACGCCGGGTGGCAAATCCACCGGCTATATCGTGGGTATCCGGCACGCGTTCTGACGGGGTGCGGCCGGCGACCCGTGCCGGCCCATGGATTTGTCTGCGAGTCCCGTCAGGGAGTTCACCGGGGGATACAGGACTCCCCTGGTTTTTTTAAGAACTGCAAGTCTGAGCCTGAACGCTGTGCCAAGGTCCGACCCCCTACCCCAGCACAAACCCCGCCGTCTTCACTGCCACCGAATCCAGCCCGACCCGCACATTGAACTGCCCCGACTCCGCCACCCGCTGCAGCTGCGCGTTGTAAAACTTCAGCTGCTCCTCGCCGATGGCGAAGCGCACGGTCTGCAACTCGCCCGGCTGCAGGGTGACGCGGCTGAAGCCCTTCAATTCCTGTACCGGCCGGGCCACCGAGGCGACCGGGTCCTCGATATAGAGCTGCACCACGGTGCTGCCTTCGCGTGTGCCGGTGTTCTGCACGGCCACGCTGGCGGTGAGCGAGCCGCCGCGTGCCAGGGTCGCGGCCGACAGCGTCAGCTCCGACAGGGCGAAGGTGGTGTAGCTCAGCCCGTAACCGAAGGGGTAGAGCGGGCCGAAGGGCTCCTCGAAGTACTGCGAGGTGTAGTTGCCCGGCTTGCCGGGGGTGAAGGGCCGGCCGATGTGCAGGTGGTTGTAGTAGGCCGGTATCTGCCCGACCGAGCGCGGGAAGGTGATGGGTAATTTGCCGCCGGGGTTGTGGTCGCCGAACAGCACGTCGGCGATGGCATGGCCGCCCTCGGTGCCGGTGTACCAGGTTTCCAGTATCGCGTCGGCATTCGCCTGCTCCCACCCCAGCGACAGGGGCCGGCCGTTCATCAGCACCAGCACCAGGGGTTTGCCGGTGGCTTTCAGCGCGGCCAGCAGCGCGCGCTGGCTGCCCGGCAGGTCCAGGCTGGTGCGGCTGGCCGACTCGTGCGACATGCCGCGCGCCTCGCCCACCGCGGCCACCACCACGTCGGCCTGCAAGGCGGCGCGCACCGCCTCGGCGATCATCTCGGCGGGCGCTCGCGGGTCCTGTACCACCTCCTTTTCGTCCCAGTTGGCGAAGTTGAGGTAGTCCACGACCTTCTGGTCGTCGGTGATGTTGGCGCCGCGTGCATGCAGCAGGCGCACACCATTACCGCCACCACCGCCCGCGCCCAACAGCGCATCCTGCAGGCCGCGCAGCAGTGTGATGGACTGGCGCGACTTGCCCTGCCCCGACCAGCTGCCCAGCATGTCGATGGGCGCATCGGACAGCGGGCCCACCAGGGCGATGGTGCCGGCCTTTTTCAGCGGCAGGGTGCCGCCCTTGTTTTCCAGCAGCACGATGCACTGCCGCGCCACGGCACGCGCCTCGGCGCGGTGCAGGCGGCTGTCGGCATACACGTCGGCCGGGTCGCGCGAGCCGTCGCCGATACGGCGGAACGGGTCGGCGAAGAGGCCCATGTCCCACTTGGCACCGAGCACCTCGCGCACCGCGTTGTCGAGCACGGCCATGGGCACCTCTCCGGACGACACCAGCCCCGGCAGCTCGGCCAGGTAGACCTGGTCGGCCATGCTCATGTCGATGCCGGCCTCGATGGCCAGCCGGGCGGCCTGCCGCGCATCGGTCGCCACGCCGTGGTTGACCAGTTCGGTGATGGCGCCGTGGTCGCTGATGGCGATGCCGTGGAAACCCCAGTCCTTGCGCAGCAGGTCCTGCATCAGCCAGGTGTTGGCGGTGGCCGGCACGCCGTTGATGGAGTTGAGCGCCACCATCACCCCGCCCGCCCCCGCGTCGATGGCGGCGCGGTACGGCGGCAGGTAGTCCTGGTACATACGCATGGGGCTCATGTCCACCGTGTTGTAGTCGCGCCCGCCCTCCACCGCGCCGTACAGCGCGAAGTGCTTGACGCTGGCCATGATGCTGTCGGCCGCCGCGGGCGATGCGCCCTGGAAGCCGCGCACACTGGCCCGCGCGGCCTCGGACACCAGGTACGGGTCTTCGCCG
Source organism: Pseudomonadota bacterium (assembly GCA_040390235.1). Lineage (GTDB taxonomy): Bacteria > Pseudomonadota > Gammaproteobacteria > Burkholderiales > Burkholderiaceae_C > Xylophilus. The sequence goes on from JAZJYT010000033.1 coordinate 41,857, forward strand.
AAGCCTTCGGAGGTGCGGCCCCAGCGCGGGTCGCGCGAGATGTCGACCATGGGCGCGAAGGTCATGTCCACGCCGTCGGCGCTGGCCTCCACCGCGGCGATGCGTGCGGCCTGCTCCACCAGGTCCATGTCCCAGCTCGACGCCAGCCCCAGGGGGATGGGGAAGGCCGTGCGGTGGCCGTGCACCACGTCGTAGGCGAAAAACAGGGGAATCCTGAGCCGGCTGCGCTGCACCGCGGCGGCCTGCAACGGCCGGTTCTCGGCCGGGGTGACGGTGTTGAAGCTGGCGCCGATGCGGCCCGCGGCAATCTCCTCGACGATGCGCTCCTTGGGCATGTCGCCACCGATGCTGATGAGGCGCAGCTGGCCGATCTTCTCGTCGAGTGTCATCTGCCGCAGCAGGTCGGCGATGAAGGCCGCCTTGCCGGGTGACGGGGCGGCGGCCGATGCCGCTGCGGCCCGGGCCGGGGTGGCCAGCGCGCCGCCGAAGCCCACGGCCAGCGCCAGGCTGGAAAGGGCCTTGGCATACAGCCGGCGGCCGGGGTTGTGCAGGTTCTTCTCGTCGTCGCGGTCGATCGGCATCGTGGGGTCGTTTTCTCCGGCGGGGGCGGCTACCTCCTGCGACGCCTGCGACACCGGTCGATGCTAAGCTGGCGGCCGGTGCACAGCCCGGCGGGGGCCCGGCCATTATGCGGTGGCCTCCCCGGCTGCCGCGTGGCGCGAACCGCCTGTTTCATTGCGTTGCGAGGAGTCTTTTCCCGTGTCTTTTTCCCTCCCCGGTGCCGTCGGGCATGGCCTCCGGCGCACCGCCCGGTGCCTGCTGGCCGTGTGCGCAGCAGGCGCCGGCTGGGCCGCCGCGTTGGGTCCCGCCCACGCCTTCTCCCTCGACGATCTTGTGTCCCAGGCACGCGCCCTGGCGGCCGCCCCCTACACCGCGCCGGTGAGCAACCTGCCCGAGGTGTTCAGCCGGATGCAGTTCGACGACTACCAGAAGATCCAGCCCAAACGCGAGCAGTTCGCCTGGGCCGATGCCGACACGCCCTTCAAGCTGGCCTTCTACCACCAGGGCATGCAGTTCCAGTCGCCGGTGAAGATCCACGAGATCGTCAACGGCAGCGTCAGCGAGATCGGCTACGACCCGGCGCGCTTCGACTTCGGCAACCTGGCCTTCGACCCGGCCGCCACCCGCACGCTGGGCTACGCGGGTTTCCGGGTGCTGTACCCGATCAACCAGCCGGGCAAGGCCGACGAGATCATGAGCCTGCTCGGTGCCAGCTACTTCCGGGTGCTGGGCAAGGGGCAGATATACGGCCTGTCGGGCCGCGGCCTGGCAATCGATTCCGGGCTGCCGCTGCCCGAGGAGTTCCCGCGTTTCACCGAGTTCTGGCTGCAGCGGCCGCTGCCGCTGGACCGCGAGCTGACCTTCTACGCCCTGCTCGATTCACCCCGCGCCACCGGCGCCTACCAGTTCACCCTGCGCCCGGGCGACGACACGCTGCTCGACGTCAAGGCGCGTGTCTTCCTGCGCGGCAGCGGCACGGAGGCGGGTGCGGCCGGCGGCACCCCGGCCATCGACACGCTGGGCATCGCACCGCTGACCAGCATGTTCCTGTTCAGCCCCAACCAGCCGGCCGCGGCGGGCAACTTCCGCCCAGCCATCCACGACTCCAACGGCCTGGCCCTGCACGCGGCCAATGGCGAGTGGATCTGGCGGCCGCTCAACAACCCGCCGATTGTGGCCGTCAGCAGCTACCAGATGGACAACCCCCGGGGTTTCGGCCTGCTCCAGCGCGGCCGCCAGTTCTCCAGCTACGAGGACCTGAAGGACCGCTACGACCTGCGGCCCAGCGCCTGGATCGAGCCGCAGGGCGACTGGGGCAAGGGCCGGGTGCAGCTGGCCGAGATCCCCACGCCCGACGAGACCAACGACAACATCGTGGCCTACTGGGTGCCGGAGCAGCGTCCGCCGGCCGGCCAGCCGCTGCAGTTCGACTACCGCATCCGCTGGACCACCAACGAGCCGGCGCTGTTCGGCGGCGAAGACACCGCCTGGGTGCGCCAGACCTTCCGCACCTACGGCGAACGCTACCAGCCCAACCTGATCCGCCAGCAGGACGGCACCATCGCACTGCTGGTGGACTTTGAAGGCCCGGCGCTGGCGAAGCTGCAGGGCGGCGAGATGGTGCAGGCGCAGTACAGCACCAACCCCAATGCCGAAGTGCTGGGTGTGGACCTGGCGCCCAACCCCGCCATCCGCGGCTGGCGTTTGATCCTGCGGCTCAAGGTGAAGGACCCGGCGCAGGTGACCGAACTGCGCGCCGCCCTGGTGGCCGGCGGCCGTACGCTGACCGAGACCTGGAGCTACCAGCTGCCGCCCCGGCCCGCGCCGCCGGTGGTCCCTGCACCGGCCCTGGCCCCGAACCCGCCCGCCCCGGCCGCGGACCCGTATGTGAACCAGTTCAAGCTCCTGGCGGAACCGCCCGTGCCACGCGGCGAATAAGCGCACAGGCGGCTTTCGGCCGCGCACCCGGGCCATTTTGGGAACAGGATGGCGGCACCGTCCATCCAATGGGCAAGAACGGTCCGCCATGCAGCACACACACCCCTCCTCCCCCGCCGAGCCGGCACAGCCCGACGCCAGCGCCCTGGCCGATGCCGAGCTGGCGCAACGCGCCGCGCAGGGCGACACCCTGGCTTTCCAGCAGATCATGCGCCGGCACAACCGGCTGCTGTTCCGCACCGGCCGCAGCATCCTGAAGAACGACGACGACACCCAGGACGCCCTGCAGGAAGCGTGGCTGCGCGCCTGGCGTTCGCTGGGCGGTTTCCGGGCCGAGGCACGACTCTCGACCTGGCTGGTGCGCATCGTGGTGAACGAGGCGCTGGGCCGGCTGCGCCGCCGCGGCGGCAGCGCGCATGTCATCCCGCTCGATGCGGCGCTCGACGTGGCGGAAGTTCAAGGAGACACCTGGATGCATGCCGATGCCAACGAACAGCCCGAACGCCGGGCCATGCGCGGCGAGATGCGCGGCCTGATCGAGGCCGGCATCGACGCGCTGCCCGAAGCTTTCCGCACCGTCTTCGTGCTGCGTGCGGTGGAAGACCTGAGCATCGAGGAAGTGGCCGCCGCGCTGGAAATTCCCGAGGCCACCGTACGCAGCCGCTTCTTCCGCGCCCGCGGCCTGCTGCGCGAAAGCCTGGCGCGCGACGCGGATGTGGCGCTCGGCGAAGCCTTCGCCTTCGACGGTGCGCGCTGCGACCGGATCATCGCCCGTGTCATGGCCTCCATCGCTTCCGGCACCGACCCCCTCCCCTGATTCCTCCACCCTGAAGAAGAAAGCCCCACCATGTCCTTCCTGCAAATGCCCAGCCCCGTCGCCGCACGGCGCCTTTTCATGGGCCGCTCGGGCCTCGTGCTGTCGGGCGCCGCCGTCGCGCTGCTGGCCGGCAACGATGCGCTCGCGGCCAAGGCCGGCGGCGCCACGGCCGGTGACGTGCAGATCCTCAACACCGCCCTGGGTGCGGAACTGGAGGCCATCGCCGCCTACCAGCTCGGCGCCGAAAGCAAGCTGCTCGAAAAACCGGTGCTCGACCTGGCCGTCACCTTCCAGGGCCACCACAAGGAACATGCCGACGTGCTGGCCAAGACCATCGCCAGGCTCGGCGGCAAGGCCGTCGTGGCGAAGGCCCAGTACAACTTCCCGGTGGAGCAGCTGAAGTCGCAGGCCGACGTGCTGGCCTTCGCCGCCAGGCTGGAGCAGGGCGCCGTCAGCGCCTACCTGGGTGCGGTGCCCCTGTTCGGCAACCGCGACCTGGCCAAGGCCGCCGCCAGCATCCTGGGCGACGAGGCCATGCACTGGGCCGTGCTGCGCCATGCCCTCGGCCAGCCACCGGTGCCTTCGGCTTTCATGGCCTGACCATGCGCCGCGCAGACCACCGCGCGGAGGGCCGCGCAGGCAGGGGCCGGACCCTGGCCGGGACGGTGGCGGCCCTGCTGCTGCTGCTGTGCGGCGCGGCGGTGCGGGCGGCACCGGACACGGCGCATGGCGCCCAGGTCTACCAGCGCTGCCTGGCCTGCCACGCACTCGCCTACGACCGCGTGGGACCACGCCATTGCGGCCTGTTCGGCCGCCGCGCGGGCAGTGTGCCGGGCTTCGCCTATTCACCCGCCATGCAGAAGTCGAAGATCGTGTGGGACGACAAGAGCCTCGACCTTTTTCTGGCGAATCCGATGAAGGACGTGCCCGGCACCGCCATGACCTACGACGGCGTCACCAACCCGACGGACCGCAGCGACCTGATCGCCTACCTCAAGCAGGCGAACCGTTCGGCCGAATGCGGCCACTAGGCAGCACAGCCTCTTGCTAAATGGGTGCCGCCGCGCCGAACGCAGCGGCAAAGGCCTGCGCCACGGCTTCGAGATTGCGGCTGCCCTCGTCGGAGTTGCGCCAGACAAGGGAGAGCTTCCTGACGGGCGCGCGGGCGCCGAGGTCCACCTCGCGCACCGCATAGGCGCGCACCAGGGGGCGCCGGGGCTGGGGCAGCACGGAGACCCCCAGCCCCTGGGCCACCATGGCGACGATGGCGTCCACCGAACGCAGTTCCATCACGCAGCGTGCGTTCGGCACCAGGCTGCGCACATAGCGCGCGGCGACGCGGCCGCCGGCAATGGACGGGTCGTAGCCGATCCAGTCGTGGGCTTCCAGCAAGGGCCTGGCGGTTTTTCCGGTGGCATGCGGCGGCGCCAGCAGCACATAGGGCTGGCGGTGCAGTTCGCGCCAGACCAGCCGGCGCGAACCACCCGATTCGGGCCGGACCAGCAGGGCCGCGTCGAGCCGCGTGGCCTTCAGCGCCGACATCAGTTCGTCGCTGTCGTTCAAGGGCGGCACCACGACATCCAGCAAGGGATGCTGCTGGCGCAGCACATGCAGCGCCTTCGGCAGCACGTCGCTCTGCATGCTGGTGATCACACCCACCCGGACCCGCCCCGCGACCTGCACGACCGGGCGGGAGCGCAGCAGCGCAAGCCGGTCCGAGAAGTCGCCCACCGCACCCACCACCTCGCGGGCGAAGGCCGTCGGCAGCACCACCCGCGTCGAGCGGTCGAACAGCGGCCGGCCGAAAAACTGCTCCAGTTGCTTGACCTGCAGGCTGACCGCACTCGGACTGCAGCCGACCACCCCGGCGGCGGCGGTGAAGCTGCCCTGTTCGATGATGGTGCGCAGCGTGGCCAGCAGGGTGAGATTCATGAGGAATCCTCACAGTTGAAGTTGGTATATATCGCTTTACTCATTCTATGGCGGGCCTAGCATCGCGTTGTTCCCCACTTGACCCGTGCCGACTCACCCCCTTTCGCCCCACTGGAAACACCCGCCATGCACCACACCCGACGCCACGCCGCCACGCACGCCAGGCGGCTGGCCTGCCTGTTCGCCATCACACTGGCCGCATGGCAGGCACATGCCGCCGACACCTGGGTTCCCGAGCGCCCCATCCACCTCGTGTCGCCCAGCCCGCCGGGCGGTGGCACCGATGCCGTGGCCCGCCTGCTGGCGGCCAAGCTGGGTGAGCAGGCGAAGTGGCAGGTGATCGTCGACACCAAACCCGGCGCCGGCAACAACATCGGGCTGGAGTTCGGCGCCAAGTCGCCGCCGGACGGCTATACCGCCGTGCTCGGCGAAACCAGCAACCTGACGGTCAACCAGTTTCTCTACAAGAAGCTGACTTTCGACCCCGCCAAGGACCTCACGCCCGTCGCGCTGGTGGGCACCGGGGTGTCGGTGCTGGTGGTGAATGCCAACAGCCCGTTCGACAGCCTGGCGTCGCTGCTGGCCGGCGCGAAGAAAAAACAGCTGGCCTATGCCTCGTCCGGCAACGGCACGGTGGGCCACCTGGTAGCCGAGAGCCTGCGTGTGGCGACCGGTGCCAGCCTGCTGCACATTCCCTACAAGGGCGGTGGCCCGGCCATGGCCGACATGCTGGGCGGGCAGGTCGACTTCTACATCTCATCGCTGGTGTCGGCGCTGCCCCTGATCAAGGACCACAAGCTGCGCGCGCTGGCGGTGACCTCCGGGGCGCGTGATGCATTGCTGCCCGAGGTGCCCACCTTCGTCGAGAGCGGCTTCAAGGGCTTCGAGTACTACACCCTCTATGGGGTCGTGGTGCCGGCCAAAACGCCGGACACCATCGTGCAGACCATGAACCGGGAAATCAACCGCGTGCTCGATGCGCCGGACGTGCGGGCCAACCTCGCCGCCCGCGGCATCTATGTACACACGGGCACGCCGCAGGCCTTCGACGCCTTCCTGAACGGCGAACGCAAGAAGTGGGCGGAGGTCGTGAAAGCGTCCGGCGCGACGGCCGAATGACGCAGGTCCCCACGCCCCCGGCGCCGCCGGGCGACCATGCCCCCGTGGACCTGCGCAGCGACACGGTGACGCGGCCCACGCCGGCCATGTACGAACGTATGGCCAGCGCCCCGCTGGGAGACGACGGGCTCGACGGCGACCCGACCGCCCAGGCGCTGGAGTCGGCCGCCGCGGCCTTGCTGGGCAAGGAGGCGGCACTCTACGTGCCCAGCGCGACCATGGCCAACCTGCTGGCGATCCTCGCCCAGGCCCAGCGCCAGGAGCTGGTGCTGGCCGAGGCGGCCTCGCACATCTACGTGACCGAACGCGGCGCGGCCGCGCTGACCGGCAGCTTCTACGAAGGCATCACCGGGGTCGATGGCGCGATGGACCTGGACCTGCTCGGCAAGGCCCTGGCGCCCGGCAGCAACAAGCTGCGTGTGGGCGTCGTGTGCCTGGAGAGCTCGCACAACAACGCCGGCGGCGCGGTACTGCCGCTGGCCCACATGCGTGCCGCGTTCGAGGCGGCGAAGCGGGTAGGCGCCAGCGTTCACCTCGACGGTGCGCGCCTGATGAATGCCGCGGTCGCCCTGGGTGTGCCGGTGGCCGGCATCACCGCCTTCACCGATACGGTGTCGCTCTGCCTGTCCAAAGGCCTGAGCGCGCCCATGGGCGCCGTGCTGGCCGGGCCGGCCGCCACCCTGCAGCGCGCCCGGTCGCTCAGGAAGATGCTGGGCGGCAGCCAGCGCCAGGTCGGCATCGCCGCGGCCGCGGGGCTGGTAGCCGTGACCACCATGGTGGAACGGCTCGCCGACGACCACCTCGCGGCCCGGCGGCTGGCGGCTGGCATCGGCCGCATACCGGGGCTGGCCACCAACGCGCCGCAGACCAACATCGTGCAGGTCGATGTGGGCGCCACGGGGTGGGCTCCGGCGCAATGGGAGGCCGCACTGCGGCGCCTGGGGGTGCTGGTGCGTCCCTGGGGGCCGCAGCGCTTGCGCTGCGTCACGCACCGGCATGTGGCTGCGGGGGATGTCGACCTCGCCCTGGCAGCGTTCACGGCCGTGGCCGGGCAGGCCGCAGCGCATGGGTCCTGACGATCTGGGAACGCGCGCGGCAGCGGATCGCATCGGCTAAAGCGGTACCCTTGGCACCTGCCGCCCTTTGCCCTGAGCTTCCGACCTATGAAAATCGCCACCTGGAACGTCAACTCCCTCTCCGTCCGCCTGCCGCAGGTACTGGACTGGCTCATCGCCAACCCGGTCGAGGTACTCTGCCTGCAAGAGCTCAAGCTCACCGACGACAAGTTCCCGCTCGACGCGCTGGCCTCGGCCGGTTATGCGCACTGCGCGGTGTTCGGCCAGAAGACCTACAACGGCGTGGCCATCCTGAGCCGGCTGCCGCTGTCGGAGGTGGCGCGCAACATCGAGGCCTTCCCGGACGAGCAGTCGCGGGTGATCGCCGCGACCGTCGAGACGCCCGGCGGCCCGCTGCGGGTGGTCAACGGCTATTTCGTGAACGGCCAGGAGCCGGGCAGCGAAAAGTTCGCCTACAAGATGCGCTGGCTCGACGCCCTGCACGCCCAGGTGCAGGCCGACATGGCCGCCCATCCGCGCCTGGTGCTGCTCGGCGACTTCAACGTCACGCCCGAGGACCGCGACAGCTACGACCCCGAAGGCCTGCGCGAAACCATCCACCACACCAGCGAGGAACGCGCGCACTTCCGCGCCCTGCTGGCGCTGGGCCTGACCGATGCCTACCGCATGTTCGACCAGCCCGACAAGAGCTACTCGTGGTGGGACTACCGCATGCTGGGTTTCCAGAAGAACCGCGGCCTGCGCATCGACCACATCCTGGTCAGCGCGGCCCTGAAGGCCGAGGTGAAGGCCTGCACCATCGACCGCGCGCCGCGCAAGAACAAGCAGCCCAGCGACCACACGCCGGTGGTGCTGGAAATCTAATCTCGGCCGCTAGCCGCCCGCTGCCCGCAGCAGCGCACCGGGCGTGGTGCCCATGACCTGCCGGAAGGCATGGCTGAAGGCGGCGGTGCTGGAAAAACCCAGCCGCATCGCCACCTGCTTGACCGAGGTCCGGCCATGGCCCGATACACCCGATGCACCCGGTGTGCCCAGCGCTTCCACCGCGGCCACGATGCGGGCGCGCTGGCGCCATTCCTTGAAGCTGAAGTCGGTCTCGGCGCGGAACAGGCGGGTGATGGTGCGCGCCGATGCGCCGGCCTCGGCCGCCAGGTCTTCCAGCGCCCGGCCGCCGCCGGGGTCGGCCAGCACCAGTTGCGCCACCCGTAGCGCACGGGCATCGACCGGCAGGGGCACGAAGGTGGCCGCGTCCTCGGCCTCGGCCAGTTCGTACAGCGCCAGCTCCAGCAGCAGGCCGGCGCGCCGGACATGCGGGCCGGCGGGGCCGAAGCAGGCCAGGATGGCTTCGCGCAGCAGCGGGCCGACGGCCACCACGAACTCGCTGCCCAGCCGCGGCGCCTCCGGGTGCGCGGCGAGCCAGGCCGGGTCCACCAGCAGCGCGCGCATCTCGATATCGGCCAGCACATCCACCGCATGTTCGACTTTCGGCGGCAGCCACACCGCCCGCTCGGGCGGCACCAGCCAGCGGCCCTTGGGGGTGGTGACCTGCATCACGCCCTGCGAGGCGAACAGCAGCTGCGCCTCGCGGTGCATGTGCAGGCCCAGCCGGGTGCCACGCGGGTAGGAGCGCGAGAGCACGGGCGGCGCATCGTCGGCCGGGCTGGCCCGGGAAAACGGTGGAGGAAACGGTGGTGTCAGGTTTGGCGTGTGGGCGATGGACATTGACCTCCCGTCGATGACCAGCCAGTCTACGCTTGCCTCCATGGCGGAGACAAGCGCCAGGCAACCGCAAGCAAGCAAGAAAGAAAGGACCGCCCGTGCTCCACCCGCCCCAGAACCCGTCCCCGAACCAGGCCTTGACCGTGATCGGCTTCGTCAACGCCGCCCACTTCATCGACCACTACGCCATGCTGGTGTTCGCCGCCGCGGTGATCGTCATCGCGCCGGTGTTCGGTTTGGGGTATGGCGAGCTGCTGCCCTATGCCACGCCGGGTTTCATCGCCTTCGGCGCGGGCTCGCTGGCCACCGGCTGGCTGGGCGACCGCTGGAGCCGGCGGCACATGATGGTGGTCTTCTTCTTCGGCATCGGCGCCGCGCTGATCGCCGTGGGCTTCACCCACACACCCGGCCAGCTGTCGGTCGCACTGCTGGCGGTCGGCCTGTTCGCGGCCATCTACCACCCGGTCGGCACCGCCATGCTGGTGGCACACGCCGGCCCGCGGCTGGGCCGCGAAATCGGCATCAACGGTGTCTGGGGCAACCTGGGCGTGGCCTCGTCGGCACTGCTCACCGGCCTGGTCTGCCAGTACATCGGCTGGCGCTGGGCCTTCATCCTGCCCGGCATCGCGGTGGCGGCGCTGGGCATCGCCTTCGCCGCCCGCGTGCGGCACGAGCCGCCGAAGACCGGTGCCAAGGGTGCCGCCCCGGCCGCCCGGGTGTCGCGCGAGGCCATGCGGCGTGTGGTGGCGGCGCTGTTCATCACCATCGTCGCCAGTTCCACCACCTTCAACGCGGTGACGGTGGCGCTGCCCAAAATCTTCGCCGAACGCCTGGCCGACCTGACGGCCAGCCCGGCCCTGCTGGGTCTGATCGCCGCCGGCGCCTACGTGTTCGGTGCGCTGGCGCAGTACACCATCGGCAACCTGCTGGACAAACACCCGCTGAAGACAGTGTTCCTGCCCCTGGCCCTGGCCGTGGCGCCGCTGGTCTTCTTCAGCGCGCACGTCGACGGCCTGCCCTTCGTCGTGGCCGCCATCGGCATCATCATCGGCATCTTCGGCCAGGTCACGGTGAACGACGCCATGGTCGGCAAATACACCAGCGACGAGTGGCGCGCCCGCGCCTATTCGGTCCGCTACTTCCTGGGCTTCACCGCCGCCGGCGCCTCCGTCGGCCTCGTCGCCTGGCTGCACGAACGCGGCGGCTTCAGCCTGCTGCTGCAGGCACTGGGCGTACTCGGCATCCTGGTGATCATCGGCGCCTTCGTCTTCCCGCTCGAAGACAAACCAGCGGCAGCAGCAGAGCCGCTGAAAAGCCCGGTGTAGCCCGGTATAGCGCGGGGGGGCATCCACCCCAGGGCCACCGTGGAACCGGCTTCGCCGGGCCACTGGTGGCGCCCCCGGTAGGGGGTTGGCGGCTACACGAAGTGAGCAAGCCTGGGGGCGAGCTTTATTCCAGTCCTAGTTCCTGGATCTTGCGGGTAATGGTGTTGCGCCCGATGCCCAGCTTCTGCGCCGCCTCGATACGCCGGCCGCGGGTGCTGCTCAGCGCGGTGGCGATCAGGCGCGACTCGAAGCGGCGCGAGAGTTCGTCCCACACGTCGTGCCGCCCGCTGTTGAGCAAGACCAGCGCCTCGGCCTCCAGGCCCTGCTCCCAGCCCTGCGCCTCGGCCAGCGGCAGCACCGGCACGCCGGCTTCGGGAGCCGTGGCGCCATCGACCAGCACCGGCGCGCCGGAAAAAGGCGATGGCGGCGCCAGGGCCGCGGGGAGCGCCGGGGCAGCCACGGCCGACACCGGCGCCAGGGGCGGCGATGCCACCAGGGCAGCGGCAGCCGCCGCCTGCGCGTCGGCTTCCCAGACTTCCGGCGGCAGGTCCTTGGGTTCGATCACCTGGGCCGGCGCCATCACCGTCAGCCAGTGGCAGATGTTTTCGAGCTGGCGTACGTTGCCCGGGAAGCCGAAGGTCGCCAGGCGCACCAGCGCACCGTCGGAAATGCGCTTGGGCTCGACACCCAGCTGCTTGGCGCTCCCCTGCAGGAAGTGGCGGGTGAGCATGGAGATGTCCTCGCGCCGCTCGCGCAGGGCCGGCAGCCGCAGGCGGATGACGTTCAGGCGGTGGAACAAGTCCTCGCGGAAGATGCCGTCCTTGACGCGCTGCTCCAGGTCCTGGTGGGTAGCGGCGATGACGCGCACATTGGCCTTGACCGCGTTGTGGCCGCCGACGCGGTAGAAATGCCCGTCCGACAGCACCCGCAGCAGCCGGGTCTGCAGGTCGAAGGGCATGTCGCCGATTTCATCGAGGAACAGGGTGCCGCTCTCGGCCTGCTCGAAACGGCCGCGGCGCATGGTCTGCGCGCCGGTGAAGGCGCCGCGCTCGTGGCCGAACAGTTCGGATTCGAGCAGGTCCTTGGGGATGGCCGCCGTGTTGATGGCGATGAACGGGCCGTTGGCACGCGGCGAGTGTTTGTGCAGCGCACGCGCCACCAGCTCCTTGCCGGAGCCGGATTCGCCGGTGATCATCACCGTGACATTGCTTTGCGAGAGCCGGCCGATGGCGCGGAACACGTCCTGCATGGCGGGCGCCTGGCCCAGCATCTCGGGCGCGGCGGCCATACGTTCCTCGGCCACCTCTTCGCGCAGGCTCTCTTCCACCGCACGGCGGATGAGTTCGACCGCCTTGGGCAAGTCGAAGGGCTTGGGCAGGTACTCGAAGGCCCCGCCCTGGAAGGCCGAGACGGCGCTGTCGAGGTCGGAGAACGCGGTCATGATGATGACCGGCAGGCCGGGGTGTTTGGCCTTGACCTTTTCCAGCAGGTCCAGGCCCGAGCCGCCGGGCATGCGGATGTCGCTCACCAGCACCTGCGGGCCCTGGTTGTCGGGGTCGTCCTCGCCGGCGTCCTCGAGCGCGGCCAGCACCTCGCGCGGATTGGTGAAGCTGCGGGTGGGCAGGTCTTCCCGCAGCAGGGCTTTTTCCAGCACGAAGCGGATGGATTGGTCGTCGTCTACTATCCAGATCGGCTTCATGTGTTGGGTTTCAGTCTATCGATATCGTTGGTGTCAGGGCAATGGAATCAGCAGCTTGAAATCCGTCCTCCCCGGGATGCTCTCGCACTCGATCAGGCCATGGTGCTGTTGCACAAAGGTCTGCGCCAGGGTCAGCCCCAGCCCGGAACCGCCGTCCCTGCCCGATACGAGCGGGTAGAAGATACGGTCCTTGATCGAGTCCGGGACACCCGGCCCGTTATCGATGACATGCAATTCCAGTGCCAGTCGGTAGCGCTGCTTGCCGAAGGTCACCTGGCGGGCGATCCGGGTCTTCAGCGTAATACGGGCGTCACCATCGGCTACCCGCTCCGACAGCGCCTGCGCGGCGTTGTGGGTGATGTTGAGCACGGCCTGGATGAGCTGCTCGCGGTCGCCGCGGAACTCGGGAATGGAGGTGTCGTAGTCGCGCACGACCCGCAGGCCCCGCGGGAACTCGGCCACGATGAGCGAGCGCACCCTCTCGCACACCTCGTGGATGTTCACGTCGCCCACCACGTGCGGGCGCCGGTGCGGCGCCAGCAGCCGGTCGACCAGGGTCTGCAGGCGGTCGGCCTCGTGGATGATGACCTGGGTGTATTCCACCAGGTCGCGCGACTCGATCTCCATCTGCAGCAGCTGCGCCGCACCGCGGATACCGCCCAGCGGGTTCTTGATCTCGTGCGCCAGGTTGCGGATGAGCTCCTTGTTGGCCTGCGTCTGGTCGATCAGGCGCTCCTCGCGGTCCTGCTTGGCCTGCTGCTCCAGCGGCAGCAGCTCAATCACGATCTCGCCCTTGCGGTCGGTCTGGGCCACGATGACGTGGACCGGAAAGATCTCGTGCACGACACCGGCGCGCTTGACCGAGGCCTCGTAGCGCAGGGCGGCGAATTCGTTGTCGACCGCGCCGTTGAGGGCGTTGCGCAGGACCTCCGGTTCGGTGAAGAATTCGGCGAAAGAGGTGCCTTCGATGGTCCGGCGCGAGGTGCCCAGGGCATCCTCCAGCGCGGCGTTGGCGAAGATGACCGAACCGTCGGCCTTGACCACCACCACCAGGGTGGCCAGCACGTCGAAGGCCTGGTAGCGCGAGGGTTTCGGCACGCGCTTGCCGACACCCGGAATACGGAGGCTCATCGCGGGTCCGTCCCCGGCTCAGCGTGCCGACAGGCGCGACAGTTCACGCTGGATGCCGGCGATGTCGCTTTCGTTGCGCGCGATGCTGGCCTTGAGCTCTTCCACGCGGTCGAGGTACTTCTGGTAGTTGCGGGTTTCGGGCCCGAGCTTCTCGGGCTCGCCGTTGTTGTATTCCTTCTGCAGCTCGGCCTGCCGCGCCTGCGCGCGCCGCAGTTCGTTCTCCAGGATGGCGCGGGCGTCGGCGTCGCGGGCACGCTGCTCGCTGCTGTTGTTGCCGCTGTCGCCACCGCCACGCGGTGCCGTGACGACCCCGGAAGCCGCCGGGGGCCGCGCCTCCGCCGGCCGGGTGCCCTGCACGATGGTGATGTTGCCGCCTTCCATGGGTTTGCAGCCCCGCTGCTTCGCCTCGGCGGCGTTGTTGGTGTATTCGTTGCCACAGCGGTAGACACGCGACTCCTGGGCGGCGGCGGGTGCGGCGGCCGCAAGGAGCACGGCCCACCCGGCCAGGGCCAGTACGGCAGCAGCGGGAGAGTGGCGAAGGGTGGTGGTCATGTACGGAAAATGCGCCGTGGGCAGGGCGTGCAGCAGCGGTTTCGCCAGTATCGTTTAAATCCCCCGGCACACGGGCAATGCCCGTGTAAACGGCTGTGGCGCACAACCGTTGCCCCATGAAAAAGGGCGGCCGAAGCCGCCCTGGCGTGCAATCCCGGCGGGATTACAGCGAGTAGTACATGTCGAACTCGACCGGGTGCGTGGCCATGCGCATGCGCGTGACTTCCTGCATCTTCAGGTCGATGTAGGCATCGATGTACGAGTCGGTGAACACACCGCCCTTGGTCAGGAAGGCACGGTCCTGGTCCAGGTGCTCCAGCGCCTGGTCGAGGCTGTGGCACACGGTGGGGATCAGCGCGTCTTCTTCCGGCGGCAGGTGGTACAGGTCCTTGGTGGCGGCTTCGCCCGGGTCGATCTTGTTCTCGACACCGTCGAGGCCGGCCATCAGCAGCGCGGCGAAACCCAGGTAGGGGTTCATCAGGGGATCGGGGAAACGCGCTTCGACGCGGCGGCCCTTGGGGTTGGCCACGTAGGGGATGCGGATCGAGGCCGAGCGGTTCTTGGCCGAGTAGGCCAGCTTCACCGGGGCTTCGAAGCCGGGCACCAGGCGCTTGTAGCTGTTGGTGCCGGGGTTGGTGATGGCGTTCAGGGCACGGGCGTGCTTGATGATGCCGCCGATGTAGTGCAGCGCGAATTCCGACAGGCCGGCATAGCCGTCGCCGGCGAACAGGTTCTTGCCGTCTTTCCACACCGACTGGTGCACGTGCATGCCGGAGCCGTTGTCGCCGACGATGGGCTTGGGCATGAAGGTGGCGGTCTTGCCGTAGGCGTGGGCCACGTTGTGGATGATGTACTTCTGCAGCTGGACCCAGTCGGCGCGCTCGATCAGCGTGCTGAACCGGGTGCCGATTTCCATCTGGCCGGCGTTGGCCACTTCATGGTGGTGCACTTCGACCGGGATGCCGACCGATTCGAGGATCAGGCACATCTCCGAGCGCATGTCCTGGAAGCTGTCGACCGGGGGCACGGGGAAGTAGCCGCCCTTGACCGCGGGACGGTGGCCGGTGTTGCCGTGGTCGTATTCCTTGTCGGTGTTCCACGAGGCTTCTTCGGAGTCGATCTTGACGAAGCAGCCCGACATGTCGTTCTTCCAGCGCACGCCGTCGAAGACGAAGAATTCGGGTTCCGGTCCGAAGTAGGCGGTGTCGCCCAGGCCGGAGGCCTTCATGTACGCCTCGGCGCGCTTGGCCAGCGAGCGCGGATCGCGTTCGTAGGCCTTGCCGTCGACCGGGTCGATCACGTCGCAGGTGAGGATCAGCGTCGGCTCTTCGAAGAAGGGGTCGATGTTGGCGGTGTTGGAGTCCGGCATGAGCTGCATGTCGGAGGCTTCGATGCCCTTCCAGCCGGCGATGGAAGAACCGTCGAAAGCGTGGCCCGACGTGAACTTGTCTTCGTCGAAAGCGGACACCGGCACCGTCACGTGCTGTTCCTTGCCACGGGTATCGGTGAAGCGGAAGTCGACAAACTTGACTTCGTTTTCCTTCACCATCTTCATCACGTCAGCGACGGTCTTTGCCATCAGGAATCTCCAGGGGGTTGAATCGCGTTGAAAAATCTAGCAACAGGGGACGGGATGCAGTTTCTGTGCCAAAGGCGGCGAGCCGATGGCGTCCTCCTGCCGGCAAGCGGGGGATTATGTATCCTGCACAGGGGCAATGCACCCCAATCCGGTGCGCACCATAAATGTGCACTTGTGGTGCATCAACGCACCAATTCGGGGCCCAGCGGGAAACCGAAGGCCTTGACGCCCTCGACCAGTTCCCCATAGGCGGTGGCCACGGCGGCGGCTTCTCCCTTGACACCGAGTTCGATATGGCGGCCATGCACCGGATGGTCGACGCTGGGCAGGCTGAACACCTTCACGCCCTTGTGCACCTTTTCGATGCGTTCCATCAGGGGCGTCAGGGTCGCCTCCATCGAACCGTAGATGACGATGGACTGCTCGACCGACACCGTGCGGTGGAACAGGTGGGTGTAGTGGGTCTCCAGCACCCCCTCCATCATCGGCCAGGCCATGACCGGAAAACCGGGCACAAAATGCACCGCGCCGCCGCCGGGGCCGCGGCAGGTGAAGCCCGGGATCTTGTTGTAGGGGTTGGGAATGATCTGCGCGCCCTGGGGGAACATCCCCATGTTCAGGCGGTGGATGTTGTCCGGCCGGTCGGGTTCGTACACCGTGCCCTGCTCGCGTGCCGTGTCCTGCATCCGTTCGCGTATCAGCGCCTCGGCCTGCGGGTGCAGGGCCAGCGGTTCGTTCAGGGCGCGGCCCGCGCTCTGGCGGGTATGGTCGTCCGGGGTGGCGCCGATGCCGCCGCAGCTGAACACGATGTCGGTGGTGGCGAAGGCGCGTGCCAGTGTCGCGGTGAGGCGGTCGGGTGCGTCGCCCACGTAGTCGGCCCAGGACAGCTGCAGCCCGCGCGCCGACAGCAGCTCGATGAGCTTGGGCATGTGTTTGTCGGCCCGCTTGCCCGAGAGGATTTCGTCACCGACGATGACCAGGCCGAAGGTCGGCGGGCCTTCGAGGGCGGGACGGGGATCGGACGGGCCGGCGGCCGCGGGGGAAGAGGTGTTCGCGCTCATCCCGCCATCCTATCCGTTCTGGGTGACCGCCGTGGTGCCCTGCCCGGCCCGCAGCTGCTCCAGCGCCGCCAAAGCATAGTGCAGGAACCAGAGCGAGGAAAACGCGAACACCAGGGTGTAGATCCACACCGCCAGCGGCACCAGCACCACGAAGGCCGCGGCGAACAGCACCCCCGAGGCCCAGACGATGCCGGGCGCCGCGCTCAGGTAGCCGCAGGCGATGCCGATGGCCAGCAGCGGCAGGCGGTGGCGGCGCAGGAGGGTGCGCCGCTCCTGCACGCTGGCGTGCGCCGCCAGCGCGTCGAAAGCCATCACCCGGTAGGTGAGCCAGCCCCAGATCAGCGGCGGCAGCACCAGCACCAGCGGCGGGATGAACCACAGCGGCAGCGATACCAGCAGCGCCGCCAGCGCCGCCCCGGTGGCGCCGAGCGACCAGCCCAGGCTCTGCAGCAGGCCCGCGCCCTGGCGGCGCTCCAGTTGCGGAAAACGCCGCGCCGCCACCAGGCCGGCCAGCGCCGGTGTCATGGCCAGCGCCACGACCAGCAGCGACACGATGGTGAGGGCCGGCAGGGCCAGCACCACCACCAACAGCGTGGCCAGCACGGCCCGCGGATCGCCGCCCACGGCGCCCTGCAGCCAGCCGAGGGCGCTGCCCGCCAGCGGGAAGGCGTCGAGCCCACGCCCGGCCAGCGCCACCGCCGCGCCGCCCCAGGCATAGGCCAGCCCCAGGCACAGCAGCACGGTAAGCACCAGCGGCAGCAGCGACAGCCACAGCACCCGCGGGCGCAGGCAGTCGCGTGCGGCATGCCAGAAGGAAGAGATCAGCAGGCCCATGGCGCCGAGCATAGCGCCAGGGCCGGCGCGCGGGGCCGACGCGCGGGGCCGACGCCTGGGGCCGTTCAGTCCGCGCGGGGTTCCGGGACGGGCTCGATGGGCCCCATGAGGAACACGAAGGACACGATGCCGACCAGCAGGATGGCCCCGGCCAATGCAAACGCGTTCACGAAGGACCCGGTGGCGCCAACGATGAAGCCGGTGGCGATGGGGGCGGCCGCCCCCATCAGGTTGTTGCCGAAGTTCATCAGCCCGCCCACGGTGCCCACGCCGCCGCGCGGCGCGATCAGCGAAGGCAGCGACCAGCCGACCGGTGCCGCCGCCGCCAGCCCGCCCAGCGCAATCGAGATCCAGACGATGGCCCACACCGGGTCGCTGGTCTGGGTGGCGCCGAACACCGCCAGGCCCAGCACCATGCCGCTCACCAGCACCGCCTTGCGCACCTTGGATTCCTCGTGGCCCTTGGCGATCAGCCGGTCGATCAGCCAGCCGCCGACGAACAGGTCGGACAGCGTGGCCACCATCCACGGAATGGCGGCGTAGCCGGCCGACTTGATGATGCTCATGTGCATGGTCTGCACCAGGTAGCCGGGCAGCCAGGTCAGGAACAGGTAGAACGAATAACCGTAGGCGGCAAAACCGATGGTCAGCCCCCACACCTTGCGCTGCCGCAGCAGGTAGCCCAGCATGCCGCCGGCGCTGACCGGGGCCACGCCTTCGGGCGAGGCCCCGCCCTCGACGATGTAGCGGCGCTCCAGCGGCGACAGGCCGGTGTCGGCGCTCGGGTCGCGGTACAGCACGAAGAAGGCGACGAAGTAGATGAAACTCAGGCCGGCCGTCATGGCGAAGCCCCAGCGCCAGCCCATGCCCACCACCACGAAGGCCACCAGCGGCACACCGATGACGTTGGAGAACTTGGCCGCCGCGTCGAACAGCGCGGTGGCAAAGGCCCGTTCACCACGCGGGAACCAGTAGCCGGTGGCCTTGGAGCTGACCATGAAACCCGGCGCCTCGGCCACGCCGAGCAGCATACGCGCCGCGAAGATGCCGCCCCACCCGCCGGCAAAGGCGGTGATGGTCGAGGCCAGGCCCCAGCAGAAGGCGCCCCAGCGGCCGATACGCGTCGGCCCGAAGCGGTCCAGCAGATGCCGGCGGGCACCTGCAGCAGCGCATACGACCAGAAGAAGGCCGACAGGAAAAAACCCACCTGCTCGGGCGACAGGTGCAGCTCGCCGCTGATCTGCGGCGCCGCCACCGACAGGCTCAGCCGGTCGAGGTAGTTGACCAGCACGCCGATGCCGAGCAGGCCGCCGATACGCCAGCGGCGGTTGGGTACTTTCTGGCCGTCGAGAGTTGCCATGGATGTCTCCGATCAGGTTGTTGTCGTGATGGTGGCGACCAGTTGGTCGATGCTGTCGGTGGCCGGCACGGCCAGCACACCGGGCTCGCCGCTCGGGTCTTCCAGCGTGGCGAACTGGCTGGCCACCAGGCTGCTGTTGAAGAAGTGGCTGCCGGCGCGCGCCTGCACCCGCGCCGCCGCCTCCTGCGGGCTGATGCGCATGAAGACAAAACGCAGCGCCGGCACCGCCGCGCGTAGGCTGTCGCGGTAGGCCCGCTTGAGCGCCGAGCAGGTCAGTACCGCGCCGCCCGGGCGGGCCGCCAGTTGCTGGCCGAGCACGGCCAGCCAGCCAGCGCGGTCGGCATCGTCCAGCGCGGTGCCGGCCTGCATCTTGGCGATGTTGGCGGGGGGGTGGAAATCGTCGCCCTCGATCAGCGGCAGGCCTAGCGACGCCGCCAGCGCCTGGCCCAGGCTGGACTTGCCACAGCCGGACACCCCCATGACCACCCACCAGGTAGGGTTCGGTGTATTGGACAGCGCTGTCATGGATCTTTGTTGAAAAAATAGCGTGAAGGGGCGCGGCCTTTGGCTTGGCCGCCGCATTGGATAGCGCTATCCTAAACGCCTGAATCCCCGGCCAGAATGCGGGTTTGCCCTAGGCGCACCCGACCGTGTATCGTCCGCACTGCACCGCATGAACACAGCAGCCAAACCCCGCGGCAAGGGCCGCACCACCCTGCAGGAAGTCGCCGCCGAGGCGGGGGTCAGCCCCATCACCGTGTCGCGCGCGCTGCGCGGCGAGCGCGCGGTGGCGCCCGCGCTGGTGCAGCGGGTGCGCGAGGCCGCCGCCGCCCTGGGGTATGTGCCCGATCCGGCCGCCCGCGCCCTGGCCTCGCGCCACAGCCGCCACGTGGCGGTGCTGATACCGCTGCTGTCCAACATGCTGTTCGTCGACCTGCTGG
Source organism: Pseudomonadota bacterium (assembly GCA_040390235.1). Taxonomy (GTDB): domain Bacteria; phylum Pseudomonadota; class Gammaproteobacteria; order Burkholderiales; family Burkholderiaceae_C; genus Xylophilus. The sequence goes on from JAZJYT010000033.1 coordinate 61,501, forward strand.
AGAACGTGCAGCGCACCCTGCGGCCGGCCGGCTTCCAGACGCTGATCGGCGTGACCCACTACGACCCGCGCGAGGAAGAACAGCTGCTGCGCGAGCAGCTGGCCCACCGCCCCGCCGGCCTGCTGGTGACCGGCTTCGAGCGCAGCGAGGAAACCCGCCAGCTCATCGCCGCCAGCCGCGTGCCGTGTGTGCACATGATGGAGACCAGCCGCGCCGCCGGGGTGTTCTGCGTCGGCTTTTCGCAGCAGGACGCCGGCCACGCCGTCACCGCGCACCTGCTGGCGGGCGGCGCCCGGCGCATCGCCTTTGCCGGCGCCCAGCTCGATGCACGGGTGATGCAGCGCGCCGAGGGCTACCGCCGTTGCCTGCGTGCCGCCGGCTGCTACGACCCGGCGCTGGAATGGCTGCGCCCGGCACCGTCCAGCCTGGCCCTGGGCGCGGAGATGTTCGACCAGATCATGGGCGGCACCGCGCCGCCGCAGGCCATCTTCTTCTGCAACGACGACCTGGCGCAGGGTGCGCTGCTGGCCGCCATGCGCCGCGGCATCCGCGTGCCGGAGCAGGTGGCCATCGCCGGCTTCAACGACCTGCCCGGCAGCGCCCAGATGGTGCCGCCGCTGACCAGCCTGCGCACGCCACGTGGCGCCATCGGCGCGGCGGCGGCGGGCATGCTGGTGGAGCTGATGCAGGGGCGGGAGGTGGGGGAGAGTTGTGTGGAGTTGCCTTATGAGCTGGTGGTGCGGGGGAGTACCAGGGCCGGATAGCGGGCCTGTAAACGACCCCCGACAGTGATACCCATTCGGCAATGACGTTTTGCAACGTGGTGGTTAGCCAAGGCCGTCTTCGAGGCCCATGTCATATAGCGCAAGACGTTCGGAGCGCTCCCGCGAACGAATTGATGCCGATTTCAATCTGGATTTTCTGCTGGGCGAAATTTTCGCTGCCAGGGCTTCATTGCGGGCGGCGAAACTTGGCGGGGAATACCGGCGCCGTTCCGCTTTTCAATACTTTCCAGTGCATTTCCCTACGACCCATTCGTCAAGCATGGCAAGTGCCATGTTACTCTTCGTAAACTGGCATAGTTATGCATAGAAGGGAGACCAGATGCCGAGGGGCAATATGGAGAAAACCAATTTCTATTTCCCGGCCAAGCACTTGTTCCTCTTGGCTGATTTGGGCGAGACCGCCGAACGCTCCTACCCTTTCGACCCTACGTCTCAAGGCCAGCGCCGCCTACAACCTGGCGACCCGGCAACAACAACAAGCTCCTGGCACCTCCATAAATTTCCCCGAGCTCTATGTCGCAAGAAATCACCTCAGCACTGATTGACTACCTGCATTGGGTTGTGGCGGCTCTGCTGGCCGTTGCGGCGGTCTTCTTCTTATTTCAGTTCTTGGTGCCCGGCTGGCTTGCAAGAAGGCGCATCGGGCGGGCCAGCGTGGCGCTGAAGTCCATGCGGTCCAAAGGGGCAGTGCTGGACCTGGACCAAGTGCGCAGCGATGCGATGGTCAGTGATGCTCTGCGCCATTGCTGGGACGAGTACCGCGACACGCTGCATGGCCAAAAGCAAGCCAATGCGGCCGGGGAGCTGGAGGTGTCACGCTGGCGCGCCACGGCGATGGCCAACAGCTTTTTCACCGAACAATCGCTGGTGGACACTCCGCTGCGTACCGAGTTCTACAAGCACCTTCCTGGCATCCTCACCGGCATCGGGATCATCGGCACATTCAGCGGCTTGATTCTGGGCCTACAGGCTTTTGGTCAGGTAGACCTGGGTGACGCGGAGAACGCCCGACTGGGTCTGCGAGCCTTGTTGGGCACGGTGGGCGGCGCGTTCGTCGTGTCGGGTGCGGCCATCGCGCTGGCGATGTTTCTCACGACGGTAGAAAAGATCGTGATCAACGGCTTGTACACGCGGGTTGAATCGCTCTGCGGCACGGTGGACAGCCTGTTCGACGCTGGCGCAGGCGAGGAATATCTGCAGCGCCTGGTGGAGGCCGCCGAGACCTCGGCCACCCAGGCTATGCAGATGAAAGAGTCGCTCGTCACCGACCTTAAGCAGGTGCTGACGGATCTGACCACACAGCAGATCGCGACGATGACGGCCACCAGCGCCGAGTTGGGCAACACCATCTCCAGAAGCCTCAGTGACGGGTTGAAGGAGCCGCTTGCCCGTATCTCGGACGCGGTTCAATCGGTTAGCGGCAGCCAGGGTGACGCCGTGAGCAAGCTGTTGACCGACGTGCTGAGCAGCTTCACTGCGCAGATGGAGAACATGTTTGGCGGGCAAATGCGCGGCATGGGCGAGATGCTGACGCAGACTGCCGGCACCATCCAACAGGTTTCGCAGCGGTTCGAGCAGTTGATCGGCCAGATCGATCAGGCCAGCTCGGGAGCAAGCCAGGCCCTAGCGCAGCGCATGGACGAGGCGCTTGCTCAAATGCAGGCGCGGCAAGGCGAGGCGAACGACCAGATGCGCACGTTCATCGAGCAGATGAAAAAAAGCGTGGCAGAGGGCCAAAGCGATTCAGCCGAACTCACCATGTCCATGATGAAGGAACTGAGCGAATCTACCGGCGCTCTTATCATGGGGCTGCGAGAGCAGTCCCGCAATGCGCAGGACGACCAGTCCACTAACCAACGTGAGGCGGCTGAGCAGATGCGGGCCGTAGTGCAGCAACTGCAAGACAGCGCGTCCAAAGCGAACAGTGACACTGCGGATGCAACCGTTCAAATGCTCAGCCGCCTAGGCGCTACGACCGAGGCGGCGATGGGCAAGCTGCAGGATCAGGCCGCAGCCGCGCAGCAGGAGTACAACGCCCGCCATACGGCGGCTACCGCCGATACTGCTGCACTGCTGAAGCAACAGGGAGAGCAGATCTCACAGCTGGCGGATGCGGTGCTTCGGGCCGAGTCCGCCATGCGCGACACAGTAGATCGGATCAAAACCTCGACAGACAGCCATCTGGATCGCATGTCCACGGGGGCTGAGCGGCTGCTAGGCGCAAGCGACCGTTTGAGCGACAACTTGGCCTTGATGAAATCCAACAGCGACGGCTTGATCGCATCCGCTGACAGACTGAACGCGGCCTCGACCACCATGGCTACGGCGCTGGCTGCGGCCCAGCAGACGCTGGGTGACCAGAAGGTAGTCCGCGACGCCCTAGCAAACATGGTCAGCGAATTGCGCGCCACTGTTGAGAACGCCAGTCGCGAGGCGTCCTTGACATCCGAGCTGATCGGCGGAATGCAACAGGCCAGCCAGCGGCTTACGGAGGCGCAAAGCGTATCGGTCGCCAGCCTCGAGGATGCAACAGCGGCCATTGGCGATGCACACGGCGCTTTCGCCAAGCAGGTCGAAGTGACGCTTCGCGAAGGAAATCGGGCCTTCCACGAAGAGCTGGCCCAGGCGGTCGGCCTTCTGAAGGGGGCCATTCAGGATCTGGGCGATACGTTGGACAATGTACGGTCACCAGCATGACGAAGGTGGCCTGAATCATGTTCGGTTTACGTGTTGCCGCCCCTCGAAGGGCACGAGATGAAGGCGAAAAGCCTTTCTGGATATCGTTTTCCGACTTGATGTCCGCGTTGATGGTGCTGTTCCTGGTCGCCATGAGCGTGGCATTGCTGGCGGTGACAAAGAAGATTTCGGACGAGGAACGCGAGGACAAGGCCCGGACCGAGGCCATTGCCAGTCTGATGGACGAGATTCGCAAGGTTGTCTCGACTAAGGAATTCGAAGGTGTGCGGGTGATAGGCAACACAATCGACTTCGGCCCACGCGGCACCTTCGAAAAGGAGGGGCAGAACACCCTGTCTGCACCCCAGCGAGCCTTGCTGCGCCAATTCACTCCGCAGTTGCTGGACAAGCTGCGGACCACCGAGAGCAGTATGTACTGGTTCAAGCGGGCGGTGGTCGAAGGCTACTCCAGCCAATCGGGCAAATACCTGTTCAACCTGAACCTGAGTCTGGAGCGCAGTGCCCGGGTACTGTGCGAACTGCTGCGCGAGCCACGCCCCGGCGAGGCGCCCATGTCCGAGGAGGACCGGAAACTGATCGCGACCAGGTTCTTTGTGGGTGGCGCGTCATTCAATTCCTTGCGCGCGACAGCAGAGGGAAGCCGGCGCATCGAGATCAAGCTGGAGTTCAAGACACGCCAAGAGCGGCGCGAAGAAAATTCGAGCCCTGCTCCCGCGGTGGACGAGGCGTTGCTGCTCGCGGCGCTGGACCCGCGAGAACGCTGCCCTCTGTTCGACCGATGAACTCGCTGCACCGCCAGTTATCGGAGGCTATGGCACCGAACCTGGTGTTCAGGGCACCGGTCTGGGGCAATCCCCGAGCCATGTCGGAAGCCTTGCGGGATGTGCGCAATACCTTGTCGGGCGCGGACGCCGGCCTGCCGGACAAGAATGTGCTGCAGCAGTCATTGCACCGCTTCGCAAGCACGCAGGCCGTCGCCAACTTCACGGAGTTGAAGCACGTTTGCTACGGCATCACGGTGCCGCTGGGCGATAAGAAATGGTCCCTGATCGACCGCGAGCCCTTGTTCCACTCCCTGCTGGAGCTCGTCGAGCGGTACGGCCGGGAGGCCAAACAATACCGGCGCTGCTACCAGGGCCTGCTCAACGGCTACTTCGGCTTCGAAAAACAGACCGCGTCGGTCGAGGGCCAGGAGAACTGGTTTCGCCTCAGGACCTACCTGGACCAGAAGCTAACCACTGTTGTCCAGTCGGCCGCGCAGCGCGACCTTCCTGTCGATTGGCTGAACACGCTGTCTGCACATCGAAATCTGCTAACGGACGACCCTTGCAGCCGCTATGCCACCGGGCTGCGACAGGGGCGCGCAGACGAATTCCGCTCATTGTGTTCCACCCTCGGTATCGCCAGTACTTCATGGGTATGGGACGAAGCGCTGATGGCCTACGTTGCAGCGGTATGTCGCGGCGACGACCTGCACTTCCAGCGCGACATGCCCGGTGTGCTGGATCTGGTAAATGGCCGCTCGGAGATACGGCTGGCACAACTTCTCGGCACCCGCGCCACCGCCATGGCGGTGGCGCGCTACGCGAATTGTGGTGATAGGCCGGAGCATCCCGACCTGCGGGACACCAGCCTGCGCTGCATTGGCAACCCTTGGGTGAATCGCACGGCCTGGGATGCACATGTCCGGCATGAGTCAGCGCGCCAGATGGTCGAGAGCTGGATCAAGCGCCGCCTGATCAAGGACTTCTTTGAGTTGATGACCCACGACGGAGGCGCTGATCTTCGTCGCCTGAACTACTGGCTCAAACGGGAGCCCGAGATTTCCGATATGTGGTTCGTGCTGGGTGCAGATGCACGCAATAACCGCAGCGTGGCGTTTGAGGAGCTACGCGCACGCATGCTGGGGCGCAGGCGGTCACTAGACGATCCCAACCCCCAGAACAATGCCTTCGTCATGCGTATCGGCCCCTTGCTGGTCATTGAATTCGGGGTGACAGGCAATGCCTGCTATGCATTTGCCGCCTCCGACTTCAAAGCCGACTTGGACAAGCCCTTGCTCACCATTCATGTGCTCAAACAGCGCACCGGCGCCTCGCGCCTGTCCCATGGCGGCTCCTGGGAATCGAAGTTCGACTATGAGCTGAGGCGCATGCTGCAGTCTGTTCCCAGCCACAAGGGCGAATTGCCGGCCCGGCCACCTCCTGCCCCCATCGTACGCACTCCCCACGCGCCGGCGTGGTCCCCGGACGCCGCCCCCAGGGTTGAAGCACCGGCTGGGCCCGGCGTAATGAACGCTTTCCAGACCGTAAAAATCATCGCCGCTTGCAAGCAGCACGGTGTCCTGTGGGAAGACAACAGGCCCAAACAAGGCGCCTTCTGGGTGCTGATGCAGAGCCGGAGCCAGCATGTCGGCTTCGCCGCGCTGCTGGAAACTCATGGTTTCGCCTACGCGCCGGGCAAAGGCTTCTGGATCAAGTAGGAGGCGTAACGCATGTTTGGTGCAATTTTTGGGCGCAAGCCCACAACGGCGGCATCCTTGGCCGCCAAGTCGACGGTGGCTTTCGACGCGAACGGCATCCGGTACACCTCGCCCGCGTCCACCGCGGCGGAGTGGATGGCCAATCCCTACGCATTTGCCGGCACGGCTGACCTCGGTGCCCGGCTCGCCCAGATCCTTGCCGATGGCTACGGTGCCGCCCTCGGTCCGGAAGTGCTGCTGCTGTGGCCAGTCGTCTATGCCTTGCTGAAGGATCCCGCGTACGGAGAATACCGCGAGGCCTTGTCAATCCCGCCTACCTCGCCCGCCCGCCTGCGTTTGGCCAGTCGGGGCGCGCTGGGGGATCCGGACTTCAGCATCTTGATCGACGGATGGGTCGACAGCCGGGGTCGACCTCTGCAGCCCGCACCCAAGCTGCAGGGTCGCGTGCTGGTCACGGCCGGGGGCGAAGCGCTGGTGTCCGAAAGCCTCCACCTGCTGCTGACGGAGTTGGAGAAATTCCACGCCACCTCCCCAGCGGAGCGAACGCTCGGATTCAAGGAGCAGACCTTCGGCCGTATCCGGCGGTGGGCCGCCGATGCCAACTGCCCTGTGTCGGACTATGTGGCCAAAACCATCTTGTTGACGCCGGACCGGCTCCGGTTGGGCCTGTCCCGGCGCGGTGAAGGCAATGGTCAGGTGGTGGAGATAGTGCCGGAGTTTGACGAAGCACCGGCCCAATGGTTGTCCCAGTTCGACAAGCTGCCCTTACGGGACAGCTACGACATTGCCGACGGTGCCTCGCTGATACGCGTGGTGTTGTCACCTGAAGTGCGCTCGGTGCTTGCCGAGATCAAGCGCATGCCGGGGCGGCGCGTGGCTGGACCGCGGGCTGAAGCCTTTGTCCGCAACCCCTTCGCGGCGCTAGGCGAACATGCACACCAGGTGCTCGACGCCGATGATTTTGAGCAGGCTCAGGACGAGGCGGGAATTACCTTTCAGCGCTTCATGCCGCATGTGGAGAAAGGCGACCAGGGCCAGGTGCTGAAGGTCGGCCTGCGGGTCGAGGCCGTGGGCCGCGATAGTTCCGAACTGCAACTCTTGTGGTTCGACACCCCCGACGAACTCGAAGCCTTCATATTGAAGCTGGGCGGATGCCTAGACGATGGCTCGCAATGCGTTGACTGGCGGAACCTCCAACTGGAGATAGAGGGGGATACCGCCGACCACCTGATCACCCTGAGCCAATGGATCCTCGATTGGAGGAACCCGGCGCTGTGGACGGCCCAGGAGGTGCTCGACCTGGCGAACTACTCGCCGCGGATCGAGTCCATAGGCATCGAGAGACCGTTTCTAACGCCCGTCATTGCACGCAATGACGAGGCCGAGGGATGGTTTGAAGGCAATGTCACCATCGGGCTTCAGGTCGCCAGCGCAGATGGCGACGAGCCGACTATCATTCCCCTCACATTTTCCCAGATTCCGTCGCTGCAGCAGGTGGTCAAGGAGGCGACGGCTGCTGGCCAGGAAAAGGTCACGCTACCGGGCCTGGCCACACCCGTCCCGATTACCGATGCGCGCCGCGCCGTGGATGCACTGACCAAGGCCCAGGAAGAACTGCGCCGCGACAAGCCTGCGCCGCCTTCTGGCCGGCCCCTGCCGCCGGCCAGGAAACGCCTCGTCATCAAGCGCAACCTGGAGGACATCGACTACACGGAGGATCGCGCAAGCAGTCTCAGGATGCCTGAGGAACGTCGGCCGGTCGTCCCTGCTGGACTGCTACCGCACGTCGCGCTCAAGCCGCACCAGGAGATTGGCGTGGCATGGCTGCAGCACTTGTGGGAGGCCTCGCCCGACCGTTGCCGGGGCACCGTTCTGGCAGACGACATGGGGCTCGGCAAGACGCTGCAGTTGTTGACTTTCATCGCCTCGGCACATGAAGCCGATCCCGAGTTGCCACCGGCGCTGGTCGTGGCCCCGGTGGCTTTGCTTGAGAACTGGCGCAATGAACTCGATCGCTTCTTTCGTCCCGGCACCCTGCCTTTGCTGCTCCTCTACGGAGAAGCAGTCCGAGTCCTGAGGGTGAGCAAAGAAGAGTTGGACAGCGACCTTAAATCGCAGGGCATCACACGGCTGCTCAAGAGAAACTGGATTGGTGACGCCAAGCTGGTTTTGACCACTTACGAAACCATGCGAGACCTGGAGTTCTCACTCGCCAGCCAGTCTTGGTCGATCATGGTCTGCGATGAAGCGCAGAAGATCAAGACACCCGCTGCACTTGTTACGCGCTCTGCAAAGAAACAGAAGGTCAGGTTCCGTATTGCGTGCACCGGCACCCCCGTTGAAAACACCTTGGCTGACCTGTGGTGCCTGTTCGACTTCGTGCAGCCCGGCATGTTAGGCGCTCTGAACCATTTTTCCAGAACCTACCGTCAACCCATCGAGGCCAAAACCGACGAACAGCGGACCAAGGTTGAAGAGTTGCGTGAACTCATCCAACCGCAGATCCTGCACAGAAAGAAAAGCGATGTCGTCAAGGACCTGCCTGCGCCGGTGGAGTTCAATCCCTGCAAGCAACTCCAGATGTCGCCCTACCAGCATGGACTCTACAAAGGTGCATTGAACACGCTGCGTGAGCAGCGCGCCACTAACCCTTCAGCTCAGTTGCAGGCACTGCAGGCGATCCGCAAGATCTGCTCCGACCCGCACGGTTTTGCCGAGTCAGAAACGCGGCAACTGCCGATCGAGCGGTTGGTGAACGAGTCACCCAAGATGGGCTGGATGCTCGGCCGGCTCAAGGAACTGGCCGCCGATGTGGCCAGGGCCCACAAGGTGATTGTTTTCTGCGAGTTTCGTGAACTGCAGTTGATGCTGCAGCGCTGCATCGCTGCCTTCTTCGGTATCGCTCCCAGCATCGTCAATGGGGACACTTCCGCCGATCCGCGTGCGCTTGAAAACCGCCAGTCCCTGATCGACGCTTTTCAGAAGAAAGACGGCTTCAACGTGATCATCTTGTCGCCGCTCGCGGTGGGATTCGGCGTCAACATCCAGGCGGCGAACCATGTGATCCATTTCACACGCACATGGAATCCTGCAAAAGAAGACCAAGCGACGGCGCGCGCCCACCGCATCGGACAGACGCGCACGGTCACGGTCTACTATCCCGGGGTTGTCAGCGAAGAGTTCCCCAGTTTCGATGTGCGGCTGGATGCGCTGTTGGGACGCAAGCGTGCCCTGGCGTCGGATATGTTGAACGGGTGTGGCGACCTGACCGCTGCAGACTTTGCGGACTTTGGCTGAATCGATCGGGTGAGGTGGCCGGTGGGGCTCGAACCCACAACGACAGGAATCACAATCCTGGACTCTGGGTGGAGCCGCAGCGAGCACTACACAAACAACTTCCACCCGTCCCCGCCCGCACAAGCACGATATGCCTAGGAGGCCTACGACCTGAAGCGATCTTGTCGATGATGCACCTACCCCCGCCCCAACAGCCGCTTGACCCCCAGCCACTGCTGCGACCAGAAGCCGCCGCCGTAGTCGCGCACGCGGCCTGCGGCATCGGGTTCGACCTGGTCGCGGATGCCCGTGGCGTCGTAGCGGAGCGTGAAGTCCCCGGTACGGAACAGCATGTCCCACCAGGGCAGCAGCACACCGAAGTTGCAGCCCCCCAGCACGGTGCCGACGGCGGGCACCGTGTCGCCCTGGTGGCCGCCATCGGGTGCCAGGGCGATCGGCCGGCCGGCCGCATCCACCGGCCATTCATGCCCCACGCCAATGCTGTGGTGCCGGCGGTGGAAACGCGGGCTGACCCACAGGCGCTCGCCCACCGTGCCGAACCACAGGCGCAGGTTGGCATGCTGCAGGTTCTGGCTGAGCTGGGTGATGGCCACCACCGCGATGAACTGGCCGGGCGGTATGCCGATGAGCTGGGCCACCACCACGATGAGGGTGTCGTGCAGCAGGGAGTCGAGCAGGTGGTTGCGATCGTCGCTCCACATGGTCATCTGGCGCTGCGAATGGTGCAGCGCATGCAGGTTCCACCACCAGTTGAGCTGGTGCTGGCCACGGTGGATCCAGTACTCCACGAAGTCGAACACCACCAGGTAGATGGCCAGGCTGACCAGCGAGATGTCGGTCACACCCGGCCACAGCTCGTCGAGGTGGACGGTGCGCCAGCCCTCGACGTGCAGCAGGCCGAAGATGTCGTCGAACCACGGTTCGACCAGCAGGAACAACACGACCTGGAAGATGCCCAGGCGGTGCAGCAGTGTGTAGACGATGTCGGTGCGGATGGCGCGGCGGTCGCTCACCGGCTCGGCCGGCTTCCAGCGCTGCAGCGGGCCGATGATGGCGACCAGCACCGCGATTTCCAGCAGGCCCACCAGCAGCCAGCCCGTGCCGTCGTAGGCGTCTTCCATGACACCGTTCATGCCCAGGCCGAACAGCAGGGGCTGCACCAGCGTCTCGAACATCCACTGCTGGGCCAGCGCGAAGATGTCGTTGAACCAATCCATACGGCGGGAACTTCTTCTGCGTCAGCGGTGCTGCGCGATCCAGCTGCGGTAGTCGGGATGCTCGCGCAGGGTCTCGAAGCAGAAGCCCTTCTGCTTCAGGCCGACGATGAGCGGCTCCAGGTCGGCCAGCGCCCACGGGTCCTTGCGTGACCAGATGCCCAGGTGGGCCAGCAGCACGTCGCCGGGCCGGATGTCGCGCAGCGCCTTCTGCAGCAGCGCGGCGTTGGGATAGGCCTCGCTGGGCAGTTCGTCGCCCAGGAAACCCGCGGCCGACCAGCCGGCGTGCGCATAACCGCAGCTGCGCGCCGCGGCCAGCAGCGCGGGCGATGTCTTGCCGCCCGGTGCGCGGAACAGGGGCAGCGGCTGCTTGCCGGTGATCTGCTCCAGCCGGTCGGACGAGCGTTTGATCTCGGCGCAGTAGCCGGCCACGTCCAGCACTTCTTCCTTGCCGGTGTTCGGCCCGGCCGAGGGGCGGATGCGAAAGCGTTGTGCCGCGCCGGAAGTACCCTTCACGTCGCCGCGCCAGTAGGCATGGTCGTAGGTGTGGGAGGCGAATTCGTGGCCTTCGGCCGCCCTTGCCTTCCACCAGGGTGCCCAGTGCGCGCCCAGGCTGCCGTCGCCCACCTTGGTGGGTTCGTTGGCGGCGAAGAAGGTCACCCGCACCTGCTGGCGCTGCAGCACCTCGGCCACAAAAGGTGCGATCTCCATGTGGCCGGTGTCCATGGTCAGGTACACCGGGCGGCTGCAGGCCTGCGGCGCCGGGATGGGCTGGGCCTGGGCCAGGCCCGCGGCGGCGAGGGAGGCGGCGGCGGCAAGCACCAGGCCGGCGCTGCGCGGCGCGAAACGCCCGGTGTCAGCGGCGCGCATGGTCCAGCGTCCACACGCCGTGCGGCGAACGCCCGACGTTGACCTGCAGCGCCACCTGTTTGGTCAGCGTGTCGACGATGGTGAATTTCTTGGCCCAGCGCGAGGTGACGAGGATAAAACGCCCGTCGGCCGTCAGGTCCATGCAGTCGGGGCCGCCCGGCGCCGGGTAGGTGGCGAGCACCTGCTGCGTCTGCATGTCGATCTTGCTGATGCTGTTGCCAGCGCGGTTGCTCACGTAGATGTGGCGGCCGTCACCCGCGCTGCGGAAGGCGTGGGCGCCCTTGCCGGTGGTGATTTTCCTGAGCATCTTCGGCTCGGGCCCACCCACGTCGTAGACCTCGACGCCGTCGCTGCCGGTGAGCGCCAGGAACAGGGTGCGGTCGTCGGGTGCGACGAAGACGTCGGCCGGCACCGCACCCGTCTTGGTGCGCCACTTGATGGTCTGCGTGGCCATGTCGATGGCGATGAGTTCGTCGCTGTCCTGCATGGACGAGTACAGCGTGGCACTCTTGCTGTCGATCCACAGGTGGCTGGGGGTCTTGCCGGTGGTGATGCGTTTGGCCAGCACCGGCTCCTTGCCGTCCCAGCGGTAGATGTCGACGTGGTTGAGCCGGTTGGCCGCGGTGACGAACCACTTCATGTCGGGCGAGAACTGCAGCTGGTACGGGTCGACGATGCCGCGCACCGTGCGCTGCACCTGCGCCGTCTTCGGGTCCAGGAAGGTCAGCGAGTCCGACAGCGCGTTGGCGACGATGAGCGACTTCTCGTCCGGCGTCAGGTACAGGTGGTGCGGCTCCTTGCCGGTGGGGATGCGCTCCCGCTCGGTCCAGGTCACCGGGTCGATCACACTCACGCTGGCGTCGAGCGAGTTGAGCACGAAGATCGGCGACTTGAGCTGCGGCAGGCTGGCCTGGCCGGCAACGGCGGGGGCCGCAGCAGCCGGGGGCACGGCAGCCGGCACCGCGGTGCGTGTCGCCGGCCCCTGGGCCATGGCGGTCGCGCAGACCAGCGCGGCCAGTACGGCGGCAAAGCCGCATGCGGGGAAACGGACGGACATCAAGAAGGGCTCAGGCAGGGCAACCCGCAAGTGTAATGGGCAGGGGTACCCCTGCCCGCCGATACATACGTAACCGTAGACGGTGCAGGGTCAGACCGGCTTCAGCTGCTCCAGGTCGGCCGCATGCAGCCAGCGCCAGCCGCCGGGCGCCATGCCCTCGGGCAGCGTCAAGCCGCCGATCTGCGAGCGGTGCAGGCCCTCGACCCGGTTGCCCACCGCGGCCAGCATACGTTTGACCTGGTGGTACTTGCCTTCGGTGAGCGTCAGCCGCAGGTGCAGCGACACCCCCGGCTCGCCCACCACCTCGCAGGCGGCGGCACGCACCGGCCTGGGGTCGTCGTCGAGCACCACGCCAGCGAGCAGGCGCGCCACCTGGCTGTCGTCGATGGGGTGCTTGGCCATCACCTCATAAACCTTGGGCACATGTTTCTTCGGCGAACTCATGCGGTGGATGAACTGCCCGTCGTCCGACAGCAGCAGCAGCCCGGTGGTGTCCTGGTCGAGCCGGCCCACCGCCTGCACGCCCTGCACCGCCCCCTTGGCCGGGCGCTGGCGCAGCGGCGCCGGCAGCAGGGTGTAGATGCTGGGGTAGGTGGAGGGTTTCTGCGAGCACTCGGTGCCGGCCGGCTTGTAGAGCAGCACGTAGGCCTTCTGGTGCACCTCCCAGTCCACGCCTTGCACCCGCAGGCGCAGGCCCTCGGGGTCGAGGTCCTGGGTGGAGTCGGTCACCGTTTCGGCGGCGGCCGCGCCATCGGCCCCATAGACACCGACGAAGCCCTGCTGCACCAGCCCCGCGCACACGCGCCGGGTGCCGAAGCCCTGCGAAAAAAGAATGTCCTGAAGCTGCATGCGGCCGAGTCTATTCCAGCGCCCCAGGGTGGCATTTCTCTAATTTATATAGCGATCAGTTATTAGCCGTTCAGCCACCGGTCAGGTGCCGCGGCATCCACTGGATACTTGGGTTTACACGGAGAAACGAATGAAGCTCGACAACCTGCGCATCGGGGCCAAGCTGGCCTTGGCTTTCGGCCTGACCACGTTGTTGACCCTCGTTCTTGGTGCCCTGGCCTGGAGCCAGATGGTGCACATCTACGCCGGTGCCGACGACATCGCCACCAACTGGCTGCCCAGCGTGGAAGCCATCGGCAACCTGCGCACCAATACCAACCGGCTGCGCCGCTCGGAAAGCGAACTCTTTCTGCCGGTCGAGCAACCCGAGGCCGCCCGCTACCGCGAGCAGATCCGCACCCGCAACGGCGAAGTCGAGCAGGACGAGAAAACCTATGCCCCCCAGGTTACCGCCGGCGAGGAGGCCGCGCTGTACCAAGAGTACCGTACCGAGCATGAACGCTACCGGGCGGTGCAGGCCCGCATGTTGCAACAGCAGCAGGCCGGTGGCGCGCATGACGAGGTAGTGAAACTCTTCTCCGGCGAGTCCGAAAAAAGCTTCGGCGCCATGAGTGCCGACCTCAACAAGCTATCGGCCTTCAACCGCAAATCCGCCGACGCAGCCGAAGACCGGGTGCGCGAGGTCTTTGCAGGCGCGAAGACCACCATGGTCGCCGTCGAACTGACCACGCTTGCGCTGGCCGTTCTGCTGGCCTGGTGGATCACCCGGCTCATCACCCGCCCGCTGGGCGACGCGGTACGGGTGGCGCGCCAGGTGGCGCAGGGCGACCTGGCCATGGACATCCCGGTGTCGGGCAAGGACGAAGTGGCCGAGCTGATGGCCGCCCTGTCGGACATGCGCCGCAGCCTGGAGAACGTGGTCGGCGGCGTGCGCGCCAATGCCGAGTCGGTGGCGGTGGCCAGCGCCGAAATCGCGCAGGGTAACAACGACCTGTCGGCCCGCACCGAGCAGCAGGCTTCGGCGCTGGAGGAAACAGCCGCGTCCATGGAAGAACTCGGATCCACCGTGCGGCAGAACGCCGACAACGCACGCCAGGCCAGCCAGTTGGCGTCTCAAGCTTCCGGTGTAGCGAAACAGGGCGGCCAGGTGGTGGGCGAGGTGGTGGAGACCATGCGCGGCATCAACGAGGCCTCGCGCAAGATCGCCGACATCATCAGCGTGATCGACGGCATCGCCTTCCAGACCAATATCCTGGCCTTGAACGCAGCGGTGGAAGCCGCGCGTGCTGGCGAGCAGGGCCGCGGTTTCGCCGTGGTGGCCACCGAAGTGCGCAGCCTGGCACAGCGCAGCGCGGCGGCCGCCAAGGAAATCGCCCAGCTCATCAAGACCAGCGTGGAGCGTGTCGACCAGGGCAACGCGCTGGTCGACCGCGCAGGCGTCACCATGCAGCAGGTGGTGGCCTCGGTGCAACGTGTGACCGATATCGTCGCGGAGATCAGCGCCGCCAGCAGCGAACAAAGCGCGGGCGTCAACCAGGTCGGCGAGGCCGTGGTGCAGATGGACCAGGCGACACAGCAGAACGCCGCGCTGGTGGAGCAAAGCGCCGCCGCGGCCAGCAGCCTGAAAATCCAGGCCGGCCAGTTGGTGCAGGCGGTGTCGGTGTTCCGATTGCCAGCCGATGCCGGGGGCCGGAAGGCACCGCGTGCCGTTGCCCGGCCGGCTCTCGCCGCAGTGGGCATCGCGTAAGAAGACTGGATACCGCTCCAGTGCCTCGGCGGGGGGAGGACTTACCCAACCCGACGCAGGACAAGGCGCCGTCCTACACCAGCACGGGAAATGGGCGCATAAATTGGCCCTCCCGCGCAGGAGAGCCGCCATGAACCAGGACATCCAGGAAACCCTCGACGCCATCGGTGAAGACCACCCGCTCATGAAACAGCTGCTGCGGGACATGCTGGACAACCTGTCGAAACGGGACTGGCTACCCAAAAACCTGGGCGCGGAGCCCCGCGGCGTGCAAGGCCCCACACCCGCCCACTGAGCCCCTTCGGGCGTTTTCAGCCCCCTGCGGGCCGACCTTCACACATAGACATCGACCGACTCCCCGACGCCGGGGGGATTGGATCTGCGGCCGGTGCTGGTGCCATTGCCATTGCTGCCTCCCGTGCCGGTGTCCCCGCCGGCGCTGGTTGTCGTGCCGGCCTTCTCCTGCGCCTTGGCCAGCGCCTCCTGCTGCTGTTGCTGCTGCAGTGCGGCGATCTGCTGCTGCACCGCCTGCAGTTCCGCCTGCAGCAACTGCACCTTCTGCTGTTTGGCATCCGCCGGCAGGCTGCTGTCGGTGGCGGCCTCCTGCAACTGCTGGGTCAGGTCCTTGACCTTGGCCTGCAGCTGGGCAATCTGGCTGGCACCGGCGGAAGCACCCGAGCTGCTGCCGGCCGCCGCAAGAGCGGACGCCCCTGCGGCAGCCGTGGTGGAAGAAGCGACAGAGAGGGACATGGCGGGTTTCCTGGCGGGCCGGATGCCGCGTTTGCCCTTTTTTCGGCAGCCCGCGCTCGCCGATAAAGGCTTTTTCTGCAACCGCCTGGTAAAGCCGGCGGCAGGCTCCGTTCAGGACCGGTAGCGGTCCTGTCCGGTGAGGCGATCGAGTTCGTAGTCTTCGCCGCGTAGCGCCTTGCGCCAGGCGAACAACGTCTTGGCTACCGAACCCAGGACGACCGCCGCACACAGCCAGTAGGTCCACGCCGGAAAC
Source organism: Pseudomonadota bacterium (assembly GCA_040390235.1). GTDB lineage: Bacteria > Pseudomonadota > Gammaproteobacteria > Burkholderiales > Burkholderiaceae_C > Xylophilus. The sequence goes on from JAZJYT010000033.1 coordinate 77,502, forward strand.
AGCACGCCGCAGCCGTTGGCCGCGCGCAGTTCGCGTGGGCAGATGGCCAGCGACAGTTCCGGCGCGAAGGCCATCAGCAGGCCGGCCACCACCGCCGGCACCAGCCAGGCGAGGGATTGGAGGGCTTTGGTTTTTTGGCTAGGAGACATCGGGGCGGCAGGACATGGGGCAAGGCGGACCAGTGTACGGCTAGAATCGGCTCATCTTTGGGGAGTAGCCTGCTTCTGGTTCTTCGGAAGCGCCCGTATCAACAGACTCGATGCCAGCCTTGCTGGTGCCGTGGTGCGGGTAGCCGAAAGGTTGGCGAGACCAGCGGTGAGCGGATGCGGTTCAGGCCGGGCATGCGCGCGCCGCGGCGTCTCGCACCGGCCTGTGGTCTTTCCCCACCACCATGAATCTCGCTTCCACCATGCTGCTGGCGTTCGCCATGTCGACGGACGCCTTCGCCGCGGCTATCGGCAAGGGCGCAGCCCTGCACAAACCCCGCTTTCGCGAGGCCCTGCGCACCGGGCTCATCTTTGGCTGCATCGAGGCCATCACCCCGGTCGTCGGCTGGGCCATCGGCCTGGCCGCCGCCAGCTACGTCAAGGCCTGGGACCACTGGATCGCCGTCACCCTGCTGAGTGTGCTGGGCCTGCGTATGGTGTGGATGGGCCTGAAGGCCGATGCGCACGCCGACGAAGAAAAACCGTCGAGCAATACCTTCTGGGCCCTGGCCCTGACCGGCCTGGGCACCAGCATCGACGCCATGGCCGTGGGCGTGGGCCTGGCCTTCGGCAACGTCGACATCATGAGCACGGCCGCCGCCATCGGCCTGACCACGGCGGTGATGGTGACCTTCGGTGTGATGCTGGGCCGCGTGCTGGGCACCCTGATCGGCAAACGCGCCGAGATTCTCGGCGGCGTGATCCTGATCGCCATCGGCTTCTTCATCCTCTACGAGCACCTGAGCGGCGCGGCGGGGTAGCACCACTTTTACGCGGAGCCTGCGCGCTTTTACACGCTTTTTACGAGGAGAACCTTAGCCTTCGGACTCACCTTCACCACCTGATGAGTCCATGACATCCGCTCCCGTAAAAGGCCTTGCCGCCAGTCTTTTTCTCGCCTCTTTCGCCACCCTGCCCTCGCTGGCCCATGCCCAGCTGAGCGGCAACATCGCCCTGACCAGCAACTACAAGTTCCGCGGGCAGGACCAGGACATGCGGGGCGGCCAGGGTTTCGCCAAGACCGGTGCACTCAAGCCCGCGGTGCAGGGCGGCTTCGACTACGTCTTCGGCGACAGCGGTTTCTACGTCGGCAACTGGAATTCCAGCGTCAACTGGCTGCCCGGCAACAGCATCGAGACCGATATCTACGGCGGCTACCGCTTCAAGGCCGGTGCCGAAGACCTGGACTTCGGTGCCCTCACCTACCTCTACCCCGGCAACAACCGCGGCAACACCACCGAGCTGTACGGCGCGGCCACCCATACCGACGCCGTGCTGGGCGCGCTGACCCTGAAGTATTCGCACACGGTGTCGAAGGACTACTTCAACTACGCCGGCAGCAAGGACGGTTCGGGCCTGGATGGCCGCAACACCGGCTACCTGAACCTGGCCTATGCCAAGGAGATAGCGCCCCGCTTCACGCTGAAGGCGGCGCTGGGCTACACCCGCATGAGCGCCGACATCCGCAGCCTGGGCGTCAGGAGCTACGCCGACTACAACGCCGGCGTGTCGTACGACTTCGGCAACGGCCTGTCGCTGGCCGGCTCGCTGCAGGGTGCCAACCAGAAGAACAGCTACCGCGTGGCAAGCGGGCCGGCCACCGGCCCGGACTATTCACCCAACCAGGCCCGCTTCATCCTGACGCTGGCCAAGGCACTGTGAGCCCGCGCGCCGCGGAGGACCGTGGCCAAGGCCGCCCGGTGGCCACCACGCCCGTGCGTGCGGCCTGGTGGTCGCGCGCGGCGGCATGGGCCCAATCCCTGCTGCTGGCACACGACATGAGCTCCGAATGGAGCTGCTGCGGCGCGGCCCGCATGGCCGAGGCCGAAACCCCGCTGGGCGAAGCCGGCCCCTACGAGCTGTGGATGAACCGCTGCGCCCACTGCGGCGGCCGGTGGATGAACGTGCATACCGTGCCCTGGACCATCGCCCGCTGGAAGCCGGTGGCCCAGCACGATGCCGAAGCCCTGTTGCGCGCCCGCCCGGGAGTGGCGCGGCAGGCGGCGCTGGAGCGGTGGGTGCAGCGCAACCTGGGCCGGGGGTAGGTCGGGACCGGCCAGGTGCGGCCACGGGTCGGACCGCGGCGCGGCATCAGTCCCGGTCGGACTCCCGCTGCACCAGCCGCGCCACCTCCTCGTCCAGCGCCGCATACTGCGCGTCGCAGAACAGCCGGCACAGCCGGCCGAGCTCGGCCCGGTCGCGCGCCTCGGCCACGGTGGCGTCCTCTTCCACCTTGGCTTTGCCGAAAAAACCCTTGTGCGAGCGCATGGCCACGGACTGCAGCTGGTAGCCATCGTCGCGCTCGCCCATGCCCAGCGCGGTGACCCACAGGGCGCGCTGGTCGGCCCCGTTCTGCAGCACCACGGCGGGCAGCGGTCCGTCCTGCGTCTGGTTCCATTCCGCGTGCTGCGCGGCCCAGGGAAAACCGTCCACCGTGCGCAGGAAGGCATCGTAATCCGTCGCACCGTAGGCGTCCGCCTGCTGGTAGTCGTAGCCGACTCTTTGTATCGCGTAGGTCAACATGGGTGCAGCACCTGTCTGGAAGAATGGCAGGACAGCATTGTGTTGCGGTGGTCGGCCAGCCCGGCAACCAGGCGTGTCATCCCGCCGCGGGGTCGGCCTCCGCTGGCGCGATCGGGATCGAGCGGCAGTGCGAGAAAAAAAGCTCCAGGTCACCCGCCTTGTCGTACACCGCCTCGGCGCCCAGCAGCAGACAACTGCGCCGCAGCAGGCTGGTCGCACAGTTGGTGAGCACCACGATGTGGTGGTTGCCGGCAAGGTTTTTCAGCCGCGCGAGCACACCCAGCCCGCTGCCGGCATTCAGGAACAGGTCGAGCACCACCACGTCGGCCTCGCCGGGGTGGGCCTCCAGCCACGCGATCGCGTCGATCTCGGACTCGGCCCAGCCCACCACACCGGTGTCGGCCGCCTCGGCCAGGGCGGAGATCAGGGCCGAACGGGCGGAGGGGTTGTCTTCGACAAGAAAAGCGGAGCGCATGCTGCATGCTTGACCCGTGCGCACCGCACTTGGTTCCCGCGGGATCTCCACGGTTTGAAATAGGGGGGGCCGCGCACCCCGACGCCCCTCCAACTCGCCCGGGGTAGGCGCCCTTCCAGGGATGGGTGACGCGGCGGCTTTGGGCCCCCAGATCACCGAAACAAGTCTACCGGGATACACCACCCCGGACAGGGATGGCCGGTGCCATCCTGATGCCAATTCGGCATGGCGACTGCAGTACTTCCGCATCCGCCCAGTTCCCCGGCGGCGGGACCACATCTTTCTCCTTCCTGTGCATTTGTTGGCACCTGCGGGCCCCAGCCTCCCTGCCACCTACGCTGATGAGGCCGCGAACCGTACAAACCCGGTGAGGCTGCCAGCCTACTGTCGGTAGATCGCAAAATCCTTTCCGAAGGAGCAGCCCATGTCTTCCACCGTCCACCTCTACCGCCGCGAGTCCGCCAAGGTCATGCGCTCCACATGTGCGGTACGTCCCTTCTTCTCCGAGGATGAGCAGCAGGAGATCGCGCTGCTGGCAGAGGCTGCGCGCTTACGGCGCGCAGCCCTGCACGATCTGGGGCCTGTGGTTGAACCGGCCACCGCGCCGCTCAGCGCGCACACCCATCGCCACCTGCCCCGGGGTGAACCTGACGGAACGTGGCGTCTCGTGGACCTGGCTCGTCTGTTCGTGCAAACGCAGGACGCGCTGGGACTGGCCTAGGAACCCAGGCCCTGCCGGAGGTATCCATTCCGTTCGGTGGCGAGCACTACCGCACATGGAAGCAAGACACCTGCCGCGATTCCCGGCATGCTGGGCGCCATGAAACCCACGCTTCCCACCCTGATGAGCCTGAACGGCGGTTATGTAGACACGGCCGGCTTCCTGGCGCTGAACGGCCTGTTCACCGCGCATGTGACGGGCAACTTCGTGACTTTCGGCGCCGCCATGGTCAACGGCACGGCGGGCGGGCTGACCAAGCTGCTGGCCCTGCCCGTGTTCTGCGCCATGGTGCTGGGCACCCGCCTGCTGGCCTACCGGCTGCCGCCGCGCGGCCTGCCAGTGCTGAAGACCATGCTGGTGCTGCAAGTGCTGCTGCTAGCGGCCGGTGCCGCGTTGGCGATAGGGTTGGGCCCCTTCCCCAAGGGCGACAGCTGGGCAGGGTTCACCACCGGCATGGTGCTGGTGGCGGCCATGGCCATCCAGAACGCGGCCCACCGCATCCACCTGGGGTCCGCACCGCCGACCACCCTGATGACGGGGACCACCACCCAGGTCATGATCGACCTGGCCGACATGCTGCACGGCAGCATCCCGCCGGGTTCGCCCGCGCGGGCGCGGCTGGGGCGCATGGTCACCAGCGTGGCCGCCTTCGCCGTGGGATGCGGCGCCGCGGCCCTGTGCTATAGCCTGAACGCGGGATGGTGTTTTGTGGTGCCGGTGCTGGTAGCCCTGCCGGGGCTCTGGTCGGCGGAGGTGGCCGCCGCGGGCGACGGTACGCCCGAGCGGCCGGCATAACCCTCCGGTTTCAGTCCGGGCGGTGGCGCCGCACATCCTCCCAGGCCACCAGCAGGAACGCGCCCGCCAGACCCAGGTGCTCGAAGAACGCGTTCTCCGCCATGAAACGCACCGGCACCTCCAAGGCCCAAAAGTTGTTGGCCCTACTCACACCGCCCAGCAGGCGCAGCCCAACGCACCCCAAAAGCCCTGGAGGTCGGCAATGGGCAGCTGGGCGCTCCACGCCGTGGCATGGGCATGGCCGTGCATGCCGCACTGGCGCGCGCAGCCGCAGGCCGCGGCGTTCTGCCGCAGCGTCGCCTGCAGCGGTGCGCCCTCCTGGTCGCCCCAGCCGGCATAGCCGCCAAAAGTGCGCACCGGCGACCAGTCGGGCATGGCGGGCGGCGGCGGCTTGTCGTCGTGGGCCGCAAAGGGTCCCGCGCCATAGACCACCTTGCCGCCCACCACCGTCAGCAGCGCGGTGGTGCCGGCAATGTCGGATTCGGCGCAGGCGAAGAAGTCACGGTCGGGCACCACCAGGTCGGCCAGCTGGCCGGCCTCGATGCGGCCCTTCCTGCCCACCTCGTTGGAGAACCAGGTGACGTTCTCGGTCCACATACGCAGGGCCGCGTCGCGGTCCAGGCAGTTGCGCTGCGGGGTGAGCTGCATGCCGCCCACCGTCTTGCCGGTGACCAGCCACGCCAGCGATACCCAGGGGTTGTACGAGGCCACGCGGGTGGCATCGGTGCCGGCGGAGACCTTCACACCTTTTTCCAGCATACGTTTGACCGGCGGCGTGGCTTCGGCCGCACCGGCGCCGTAGCGCTCGACGAAGTACTCGCCCTGGTAGGCCATGCGGTGCTGCACCGCGATGCCGCCGCCCAGCGCGGCGACGCGGTCGATGGATTTCTCGGAAATCGTCTCGGCATGGTCGAAGAACCAGTTCAGGCCGGCCAGCGGCACTTCCTGGTTGACCTTCTCGAACACGTCGAGCGCGCGGCTGATGGTCTCGTCGTAGGTGGCGTGCATGCGCCAGGGCCAGCGGTTCTCGGCCAGCACCCGCACCACGCCTTCGAGGTCGCCTTCCATCTCCGGGGCCATGTCGGGCCGGGGCTGGCGGAAGTCCTCGAAGTCGGCGGCCGAGTACACCAGCATCTCGCCGGCGCCGTTGTGGCGGAAGTAGTCATCGCCCTGCTTGTACTTGCTGCTGGCGGTCCAGGCCAGGAAGTCATCCCTCTCCTGCTTGGGTTTTTGCGTGAACAGGTTGTAGGCGAAGCGGATGGTGAGCTGGCCGGCCGCGGCGAGCTGCTGCACCACCTGGTAGTCGTCGGGATAGTTCTGCGAGCCGCCGCCGGCATCGATGACACCGGTCACGCCCAGGCGGTTCAGCTCGCGCATGAAGTGCCGAGTGGAGTTGACCTGGTAGTCCAGCGGCAGCCTGGGGCCCTTGCCCAGCGTGGCGTAGAGGATGCTGGCATTGGGCTTGGCCAGCAGCAGGCCGGTGGGGTTGCCGGCGCTGTCACGCACGATCTCGCCCCCGGGCGGCGCGGGCGTGTCCTTGGTGTAGCCCACGGCGCGCAGCGCGGCGCCGTTGAGCAGGGCACGGTCGTACAGGTGCAGGATGAACACGGGGGTATCCGGCGCCACCGCGTTGAGTTCGGCGATGCTCGGCAGGCGTTTTTCGGCGAACTGGTGTTCAGTGAAGCCACCGACCACCCGCACCCACTGCGGCGCGGGTGTGTTGGCCACCTGGCGCTTGAGCATGCCCATGGCGTCGGCAAGCGTTCGTACCCCGTCCCAGCGCAGCTCCATGTTGTAGTTGAGGCCGCCGCGGATGACGTGGGTGTGGTTGTCGATCAGCCCCGGCAGCACACTGCGGCCTTGCAGGTCGATGACCCGGGTGCGCGGCCCGGCCAGCGGTAGTAGGGCGTGCGTGTCGCCGACGTGGGTGAACACGCCGCCCGTCACCGCGACGGCGCTGGCGGTGGGCTGGCCGCGGTTGAGGGTGGTGAAATGGCCGTGGTGCAGGATGAGATCGGGCGCGGTGTGCTCAGCCATGGGATGGGACTCCTGGAAATAGCGGAGTGTCGCAAGGAAACAGCGCCGAAGGCTACAGGCCGGACGCAAGGCCGTATTGGCGTTTTGTCTGCCTGTTTGAAGCCTTCGGTTCATGCGTCCATCGGGCACTCGCGGTGCTTGCGCTGCCACTGGCGCGGCGCCAGCCCCAGGGCATCGGAAAAAGCGCGTGTCAGGTGGCTCTGGTCGCTGAAGCCGCAGTCGTCGGCAATCTCCGAGATGGACAGCGGCGAGTGCAGCAGCAGCTGGCGTGCGCGCTCGATACGCTGCGCCATCAGCCAGCGGTGCGGTGGCAGGCCGGTGCTGGCGCGAAAGGCCTTGCTGAAGTGCCCCCGCGACAACTGGCAGGCCGCCGCCACCTCGGCGATGGACAGCCGCCCGCCCGGGTCGGCACCCAGCAGCGCCTGGGCCCGCACCAGCTGCCAGCGGGCCAGGCCGCTGGCGGCACTCATGGCGCGGAGTCGACCAGCACCAGTTCGGCATCGTCGAGCGCGGTGACCCGCACCGACGCCAGGTCGCGGATGGCCGCGCCGTCGCGCGCATCGAGCGCCACGCCGTCCACTTCCACCCGACCGCTGGCGGCCACCAGGTAACCCAGGCGACCGGGGCCGAAGGCGTACTCGGTGCTCTCGCCCGCCTTCAGCGTGGCGCCCAGCACCCGCGCATCGGTGCGGATGGGCAGGGCATCGCCATCACCCGCCTTGCCACTGGCCAGCGGCACGAAGTGGCCGGAGCGGTCGCCCTTGGGGAAGGGCTTGGCACCCCAGGCCGGCGCTTCGCCGCGGCGGTCGGGCAACAGCCAGATCTGGAAGATCTTCGTCGCGCCCGGCTCCTGGTTGTATTCGGAGTGGCGGATGCCGGTGCCGGCGCTCATCACCTGCACATCACCGGCCTCGGTGCGACCTTTGTTGCCCAGGCTGTCCTGGTGGGTGATGGCACCTTCGCGCACATAGGTGATGATTTCCATGTCGGCATGCGGGTGCGGCGGAAAGCCGGTGCCCGCGGCAATGGTGTCGTCGTTCCACACCCGCAGCGCGCCCCAGCCCATGCGGGCCGGATCGTGGTAGCCGGCGAAGGAGAAATGGTGCTTGGCGTCGAGCCAGCCGTGGTGGGCGCCGCCGAGGGTGGAGAAGGGCCTGCGTTCGATCATGATGTCCTGCCTTTGCTTGAAGCGTTGTGTGATGGCTTGAAGATAAGGCGCCTCGATCCATAAGAAAATAGGCGAAATCGAAAGCCATCCTTTCCAAAACATACATACTTGCCCTAGCATGGCGAGACCATGAAAAAACTACCCGACCTGGAAGCCTGGGCCATCTTCGCCAAGGTGGCCGACACCGGCTCCTTCGCCCGCGCCGCGGCCGAACTGGCCCTGTCGCAGGCCACCGTGTCCAAGGCCATCACCCGGCTGGAAGGACGGCTGAAGACGCCTTTGTTCCACCGCACCTCGCGCCGCATGTCGCTGACCGAGAGCGGCCGTGGTGCGCTGGAACGCGCGGCGCGCATCCTGGCCGAGGGCGAGGCGGTGGAGGCCGAGGTGACGGCCCAGTCGGAGAGCCCCCGCGGCCTGGTGCGCCTGGCCGCGCCCATGTCTTTCGGCATCGGCCACCTGGCACCGGTGCTGCCCGCCTTCATGGCGCGTTACCCCGAGGTGACGCTGGAGGTCGTGTTCAGCGACGCGCGCACCGACCTGGTGGCGCAGGGTTTTGACCTGGCCCTGCGTATTGCGAGCCTGGAGGATTCGAGCCTGCTGGCGCGGCGGCTGTGCACCGTGCGGCGGCTGCTGGTCGGCTCACCCGCGTATTTCGCACAGCATGGCCAGCCCGCGCACCCGCGGGATCTGCTCACGCACCGGGCCTTGTTCTACACCCAGTCACAGCCGGGCGATGCCTGGCGTTTCCAGCACAAGCGGCGCGGCGACGTCCATGTGTCCGTGCCCTCGCCCCTGCGGGTGAACAATGCCGACGCCCTGACCCCCGCCCTGCTGGCCGGCCTGGGCCTGGCGGTGCAGCCAGAGTTCCTGGTGTGGCGGGAGCTGCGCGCCGGCACCCTGGTCACCGCCCTGCCCGACTGGTCCGTCCCGGCCATTGCGCTGCACATCGTCACCCCGCCCAGCCGTGCGCGGGCGGCACGGGTGCAACTGCTGATCGACTACCTGGCGGAGCAATTGGGCCAGGCGCCCTGGGCCCATGGATGACAGCGTAACCGGTGCAAGGCAGTTGGGCCCGTGCAGGGCGAGAACATTCACCACGCAGCAACTTGCCTCCACTACACTTCAGCCGAAATTCCGCCCACGCCTTTCCACACGGCGGCAACCGGTTGTTCGATAAAAATCGTTCACGCAAAAAGCTTTTGTGATTAATTCATAAGGGAAGCGACATGCCGACCATCCATGTGCTTGAGCTCGTCACGTATATGGCCCATACCTTGAAGGCTGGTGGCGGGCGCGATATTGCGATCGGCACCACGGGCACAGGCGTAATACTGGCCGTCGAAATCGACGATCGACGCTCTCCACGGGATTTTTCGACGGCCATTGTCAACCTCCTGCAAAACAACAACGGCATCCGGATAGAAAACATATGCTCCACCTACCGCCCTACGGAAGCCTGCATGGGCATGGCGAAACTTCGCCAGGTGAAGCTGCTGGTGTATGTGGGCGCCGACGGCCGTTTGCTGGGCAACGGCCTGGTCGCGGCTCCGCCCTGGATAGCCAAACCGGTACCCCTTCCCGCGAGAAACTCCAGAACCTGGATTGCATTTGAAATCGACTATAAAACGACCCCTGAAGCCAGGGCTGCCGTCCTCATAAAAAACGCCACCGCCAGTCCGGGCGCCGCGTTGAAGAAGGATTGGAATGCCGATATAAAGCCCATCGCAGACATCTGGCGCAGCGTCCAATCCGCCGTGCCGCGGGGCAGGCACATCCCACCCAAGGCCATCCCCATACCGCTTGTTGTCGGCACGTCGGGCCCTTTCACGTTCCAGCGGGAAAAGGTCTTCATGACATTGGCACACGCCATCGCGGCGGCCCGGACTCTGCGGTGGCACCAGAGTCGCCACGCCAAACAAATCGACCAGGCAGGTTATGCGATCGGTGCCCTGTTGGTCCGTGACGATGGAACCCTGGCGGGTGCGTCCCTCAACAACCACCACACCAACGAAACCTACCACGCCGAGGCACAGCTGGTGATGCAGGACGCCTTGCACAACGCCGGGGGCCTGCCGGCATACTCCCGCCTCTACACCACCCTGCAGTGCTGCCATATGTGTGCAGGCCTGATCGCATCAGCGGGTGTGGGGGTGCGGGTATGGTACGGCCAGGTCGACAACACCATGTGCGAGAACGCCCTGCAGAGAAATGTCCAGTCCTGCTGGGAGACGCATTTTGACGAGACCAATGTAGGACAGCAAATGGAAGTCGTCCGGATTTCCAACGCCACCCCCAAACAACGAGGCGATTTGAAATCAGCCGCGGCGGCAGACACCAAGGCGGCTGCGGCGGCGGCGGCACATTCCGGCCATTCCCCCATGGGCATGGCGGCCGCCCATTCCGCGGCAGGGTATTTGAGCAGTACCGAAAAAATGGCGGCCGCCACGGCCTTGCCGGGTACTGCACTGCACCCCCCGCCAGCGGCTTCGCTGGGCGATACCAAGGCCTCGCCCGGCGCTTTTGATCCGCTGGGGGATTCCAAAGCGGCGCCACAACACGCCGGCAAACCCATATTCCGCGAAGCCGCAGAGCGGGCGCGGCTGCGGGCACTCAATTGGGAAAAGGCAAAAAGTATTACCGGGGTCCTGGACAGCCTCGCCGGAGGGCTCATCGCGATGGAGTCCATCTACCGGTACCGCGCCCTGGAGAGAAGCTGTGTCATGCCCGCGGAAAGGGCGCTCTGGGTCCAGGGCAGCCTACTCATCAACCAGATATTTGGGGGAAATCTGGTGCTTCCCGCCATCCGCGATGCCGATGCCGATACCGCGGCAGCGGTACTCTTGTCTGCCGCCGAGGCACAAGCCCGGGAGGATGCCGCTCGGGTCAGGCTGGCCGCGGCCACGGTCAACCCGGCGCAGGTGAATGGGGTCGAAAATATCATCAACAGCTATCTGTAGCCGCGATACGCCCGTCCGCAAGCACGGCCGCGGATAGTCAAAAATTCATAAAATCCCAAAAAAAACAGCCGAACATGCGGCCGCCATCCATGCAACATAGCGCCAAACACCAACCGAGCGCAGCATGCCCCTTGACGACCCCCGCCTTGCCTGCCCCTTTGCAGACGGCCTGAGCGAAGCCTCTCCCCTGCGGCGCGCCATCACCGCGGCGACCCGGCTGCCAGAAACCACGGCCGTCCCGGAGCGGCTCGCCGAAGCACGGTGCGCGCCCGCCCAGGCGGATGCCACGTCAACGCTGGCCTGGCGCCTGGCGCACACCCTGCGGGACCGCAAGGCCGCCAGCGGCCGGGCCGGCATCGTCCAGGGCCTGCTGCAGGAATACGCCCTGTCGTCGCAGGAAGGCGTTGCACTGATGTGCCTGGCGGAAGCGCTGCTGCGTATCCCGGACAGCGGCACACGCGATGCCCTCATCCGCGACAAGATCGCGGAGGGCGACTGGGCCCGGCACCTGGGCCGCAGCCCTTCTCTTTTCGTCAACGCCGCGAGCTGGGGCCTGCTGCTGACCGGCAAACTCCTGTCCACGCACAGTGAAGCGGGTCTGGGTGCGCACCTGGGCAGGCTCACGGCGAAGGGAGGTGAACCGCTGATCCGCAAGGGGGTGGACATGGCGATGCGCATGATGGGGGAGCAGTTCGTCACCGGAGAGACTATCCAGCAGGCGCTCCACAACGCCGGGGGCAGGCAGGCGCAGGGCTTCCGTTACTCCTACGACATGCTCGGCGAGGCGGCGCTGACGGCCCGCGATGCGAGCCGGTACCTGCGCGACTACCAGCAGGCGATCGAGGCGATCGGCAAGGCGTCCAACGGCCGCGGTATCCAGGCAGGGCCTGGCATCTCGATCAAGCTCTCGGCGCTGCATCCCCGTTATGGCCGGGCCCAGTACCAACGGGTGATGGACGAGCTGTACCCGGTGCTGCTCGCACTCGCGACCCAGGCGAAGTCGTTCAACATCGGCCTGAACATCGATGCCGAAGAGGCCGACCGGCTCGAACTCTCGCTGGACCTGCTGGAAAAACTCTGCTTCGAGCCCGCGCTGGCGGGCTGGAATGGCATCGGTTTTGTCGTCCAGGCCTACCAGAAGCGATGCCCCTTCGTCATCGACTACCTGGTCGACCTGGCCCGGCGCAGCCAACACCGGCTCATGGTCCGGCTGGTGAAGGGTGCCTACTGGGACACCGAGATCAAACGCGCCCAGCTCGACGGCCAGGAGGGCTACCCGGTCTACACCCGCAAGGCCTATACCGACGTCGCCTACCTGGCCTGCGCGAAGCGGCTGCTGGCCGCGCCGGCGGAGGTGTATCCGCAGTTCGCAACCCACAATGCCCACACGGTGGCGGCCATCTACGGGATGGCCCAGCCCGCGACCTATACACCCGGGCAGTACGAGTTCCAGTGCCTCCATGGCATGGGCGAGCCGCTCTATGAACAGGTGGTCGGTGCACCGGGCCAAGGCGGCCTTGGCAGGCCCTGCCGCATCTATGCCCCGGTTGGCACACACGAGACGCTGTTGGCCTACCTGGTGCGGCGCCTGCTGGAAAACGGTGCCAATACGTCCTTCGTCAACCGGATCGCCGACCCGTCCATCGCCATCGAGGCCCTGGTGGAAGATCCCCTCGTGACCGTAGACCGGTTCGGCCAGGAAGACGGCGGTGTCGGCCGCGCCCACCCCGCCATACCGTTGCCGCGTGCGCTCTACGGCGACGACCGGCCGAACTCCGCCGGCGTCGACCTGGCGGACGAACGGGTCCTCGCATCGCTCGCCACCGCCTTCAGGGCCCATGCGCGGACGAACTGGTCGGCCTTCCCCTTGCTGGCCACGGCCGTGCCGGCAGGCGTGGGTGCCGCCGCTGTCAACCCGAGTGACCGCCGCGACACGGTGGGGACCTCCCGCGACGCCTCTGCCGAGGAAGTGGAGGCCGCCGTCGCTGCCGCCTCGGCGTTCGCCGGGGACTGGGAAAAGACCGCCCCCGCGGTGCGCGCCGCCGCGCTCGAGCGGGCCGCGGAAGCCCTCGAAAGCGACATGCCCGAGTTGATCGTGCTGCTCAGCCGCGAAGCGGGCAAGACCGCGTCCAACGCGGTGGCGGAAGTGCGCGAGGCGGTGGACTTCCTACGCTACTACGCGGCACAGGTCCGCCGCGATTTCTCCGTCCACGGCCACCCGCCGCTGGGGCCGGTGGTGTGCATCAGCCCCTGGAACTTCCCGCTGGCCATTTTTGTGGGCCAGGTTGCGGCGGCGCTGGCCGCCGGCAATACCGTCCTGGCCAAACCGGCGGAACAGACGCCGCTGGTGGCGGCCCATGCCGTGAAGCGCTTATGGGAAGCCGGCGTGCCGCGCGCCGCCGTGCAGCTGCTGCCCGGCCGCGGCGAAACAGTCGGCGCCCAGCTCGTGGCGGATACACGCGTCCAGGGCGTCTTGTTCACCGGGTCCACCCAGGTCGCCAGGCTGTTGCAGAAGTCCCTCTCCCACAGGCTGGGCAAGCACGGGCGGCCGGTGCCCCTGGTCGCGGAGACCGGCGGCCAGAATGCCATGGTCGTCGACTCGTCCGCCCTGGCGGAACAGGTGGTGGGAGACATCGTCGCCTCGGCCTTCGATAGCGCCGGCCAACGCTGTTCGGCGCTGCGTGTACTGTGTGTGCAGGAGGAGGCGGCCGATCGGATCGTGGAGATGCTGCACGGCGCGATGGGTGAGTTGCGCATGGGAAATCCTTCCCTGCTGGCGGTGGACGTGGGGCCGGTGATCGACGCGCAAGCGCAAGACGGCATCGAACAGCATATCGCCGCGATGGCCGCCAAGGGCCGCAAGGTGTTCCGTGCGGCAAGAACGGTGGGGGGCGACGGGTGCGCCCCGGGGACATTCGTGACCCCCACGCTGATCGAGCTGGACAAGATCGGCGAACTCGAACGGGAGGTTTTCGGCCCGGTGCTGCATGTGGTCCGCTACCGCCGGCAGGAACTGCCGGCGCTGCTGGCCGACATCAACGGGACGGGGTACGGGCTGACCCTGGGCCTCCATACCCGCATCGACGAGACCATGGGCCAGGTCATCGGCGCAGCGCACGCCGGCAACGTCTACGTGAACCGCAACATGGTGGGCGCCGTGGTGGGGGTGCAGCCCTTCGGTGGAGAAGGACTGTCGGGGACGGGTCCCAAGGCTGGAGGCCCGCTGTACCTTTACCGTCTGTTGGCGACCTCGCCACCGGATGCCATGGAGCGGGCATTTGCCGCGGCAGGCAAGCCACAGCCTCCAGCAACCATGTCCGATGCCGCACAGGGCGCATTGCGGGAATTGACGGCCTGGGCCGGTGCAGAAAACGCGACCGGACTGGTGACCCTGATCGCAGATCTCGCCGCGCGCTCGCGCAGCGGCTCGTCCCGGCAGCTCGCGGGGCCCACCGGCGAAAGCAACGTCTACAGCGTTCTGCCGCGTGCAGCCGTGCTGTGCCTGGCGGACAAGCGGGCGGACCGCCTGGCCCAGCTGGCAGCGGTGCTTGCCGTGGGGGCCAAGGCCGTCTGGCCGCAAGAAGCCACGGCGCTGTATGAGCAGCTCCCCGGGCAGGTTCGGAGCCGCATCGACCTGGTGGCCGACTGGACCGCCGGCGACGTGCCATTCGATGCGGTGCTGCACCACGGTGAGCCGGGCGGCTTGCTGCAGGTGGTGCAACAGGTCACGGAGCGCAGCGGTCCTATCGTCGGCGTTTCGGGACTGCGATCCGGCGACCAGGCGATTCCGCTGGAGAGGCTGGTGATCGAACGCTCGCTCAGCATCAACACCGCTGCGGCGGGTGGTAACGCGAGCCTGATGGCGGTGGGCTGAGTTGTCAGGGGCCTCGCTACACTGGCCGAGTTATTGTTTGAATTTTGCGATTTATGACGAATATTCCTCTGGAAAACCAGGCTGATACCCAGCATGGGTTGGACAGGATCGACCTCCGTATCCTGCGCACCCTCCAGGGTGACGGGCGCATGGCCAACCTCAAGCTGGCCGAAGCGGTAGGGCTCTCCCCCACCGCAGTGCTCGCGCGGGTGCAGCGGCTGACACGTGACGAATACATCCTCGGGTATGAGGCCCGCCTGAACCCCTTGAAGCTGCGGGCCGGCATGCTGGTGTTTGTCGAAGTCCTGCTGGACCGGACCACCGCCAACGTGTTTGACCAGTTCAAGGCCGCGGTGCAGGTCCAGCCCGCCATCATGGAATGCCATATGGTGGCCGGCGGTTTCGACTACCTGCTCAAGACCCGCAGTGCGGACATGGGCGACTACCGCCGTTTCGCCGGCAACGTGCTGTGGCAACTGCCGGGGGTGCGCGAGACCCGGACCTACGCGGTGATGGAAGAGGTCAAGAATTCCACGCACCTGCATCTTCCGGGGTGACACGGTAAGACTAGGCTTCCGCCGCCTCGGACAGGCCCATGCGGCTGCGCAGCGAATCGAAGACTTCGCGTATCAGCGGGTTGAGCACATGGCGGCGGATGTACAGGCGGTACACCAGGTCCGGCAGCGGCGGCATGCCGTCGGCCGGGCCCAGCACGCGCAGACCGTTGTCCACCTGCTCCACGCCGCGCGCCGTCACGCCCAGGCCGGCGCGCAGCGCGGCGCGGATGCCGACCAGGCTGGACGAGGTGTAGCGCTGCGTCCAGGGCACACCCGCCGCGTCCAGCGCCTCGTGGCCGATGCGGCGGAAGATGCTGGGCCCGTCGGCGTCGATCAGCGGCACCGGCCGCGTGCGGTCGTGCAGGTAGTTCATGCTGCACAGCCACACGGTGGGCGAGGTGCGCAGCACCGCGCCTTCCAGCTCCGGCTCGGCGCGGTTGGCAATCGCCATGTCGATCTCGCCCCGCTTCAGCGACTCCACCACAAAAGGGCTGCGGCCCACATGGATGTCGAGCTGCAGCAGCGGCGAGGTGCGCATGATCTCGGCCAGCAGGGGCGGCAGCATGGTCTCCGACACGTCGTGCGGCGCGCCTATGCGCAGCGTGCCCTGCAGCTGCCCGGGCTGGAAGCTGCGCATGGCCTCGTCGTTGATGGCCAGCATATGGTGCGCATAGGTCAGCAGCTGCTGGCCCTGCGCGGTGAGCCGCTTGTGCCGGCCCTGCTTCTCGAACAGGGGGTGGCCGATCTGCGCCTCCAGCCGCTGCATCTGCTGCGTCATGGCGGCCTGGGTCTTGCCCAGGCGCAGGGCGGCGGCGGCAAAACTGTCGTGCGCCACGATGGCCGCGAGCGAGCGCAGCAGCTCCAGGTCGAGAAGGCTCATGGTTAAATTTTATTTATGTTTTCTTTTTCCGCAATGCGATTGTTCCCCATCGTGATGCTGCCTAAAGTGCGGGAAACATAAACAGGAGCTAGAACAATGAGCCCGTTGGCTGAACAGCGGCGCACCAGCGTCGCGGCCTCGATTGACCGCATGAAGCACCGTATCGGCCCGGCTGGTGCACCCACCCGCGAGCGCCTGGCAGAGGTGCTGGATGCCCTGGAAGACCTGGCCGCCCGGCGTGAGCTCTGGGTGGAAGACTTCCCCCCGCCCGACGCCGGTGAACACCAGGCGCGTTACCTGATCGCCGAAGATGCGGACCAGCGCTACGCGCTCTACCTCAACGTGATGCGCCCGGGCAACCGCATCGTGCCGCACAACCACACCACCTGGGCCTGCATCGCCGCGGTCGACGGCAGCGAAATCAACCGCGTGTACGAACGCCAGGACGACGGCTCCATGCCCGGCAAGGCCGCGCTGCGCGAGACCGCTTGCGTGGTGGTGCAGCCCGGCACCGGCATCGCGCTGATGCCCGACGACATCCATTCCGTCGAGATCCCCAGCGAGCAGGTGATCCGCCACCTGCACATGTACGGCATGGCGCTGGAAACGCTGACCAGCCGCACCGCCTACGACCTGGCCGCCGGCACCTGCAAGACCATGGGCATCGGCGTCCAAACCCGGCGCTGAACCTTTATCCGACCATGACCCAGACCGTTTCGCCCACCACCCTCAAGACCTGGCTGCACGATGGCCGGGAGATCGCCCTGCTCGACGTGCGCGAGCACGGCCAGTACGGCGAGGCCCACCTGTTCTACGCCACGTCCGTACCCTACAGCGTGCTGGAGCAGGAAGCCACGCGCCTGGTGCCGCGCCGCGGCACGCGGCTGGTGGTGTACGACGCGGGCGACGCCAGCACGCCGCAAGTGGCCGAACGCGCCGCCGCGCGCCTCGCGGCCCTGGGTTATACCGGCGTGCATGTGCTGGCGGGCGGCGCGACGGCCTGGCAGCAGGCCGGCTACGTGCTTTTTGCCGGCGTCAACCTGCCGTCCAAGACTTTCGGTGAACTGGCCGAGCTGGCCTACCACACCCCCCGCGTGAGCGCGGCCCAGCTCGCCGACATGCTCCAGGGCCCCAGCGCCCCCGTGGTGCTCGACGGCCGGCCGGCCGCCGAGTTCCGCAAGATGAGCATTCCCACCGCCACCTGCTGCCCGAACGGCGAGCTGGCCTACCGGGTACGCCAGCTGGTGCCGGACGCGAACACGCCCATCGTCATCAACTGCGCGGGCCGCACCCGCAGCATCATCGGCGCGCAGACACTCATCAACCTCGGTGTGGACAACCCCGTCTACGCGCTGGAGAACGGCACCCAGGGCTGGTACCTGGCCGACCGCCCGCTGGACCACGACAGCACCCGCCTCTACCCCGAGGATTCGGGCACCACCGTGCTGGCCGGCGCAGCGCAAGGGCTGGCCGCACGCTTCGCCATTCCGGTGGTGGACACCGCCACGGTGCGCGCCTGGGCCACCGAGCCCGACCGCAGCCTGTTCCTGTGCGACGTGCGCACCGCCGAGGAATTCGCCGCCCGCACCCTGCCCGGCGCACGCCACACCCCCGGCGGCCAGATGCTGCAGGCCGCCGACCAGTACGTGGGCGTGCGGGGCGCGCGCATCGTGCTGTTCGACAGCGACGGCACCCGCGCGCCCACCGTCGCCAGCTGGCTCTACCAGATGGGGCATGACGTGAGCATCCTGGCCGGCGGGCTGGACAGCGGCCTGGCACTGCCCGAACCCGGCACCCCCGCGCCGCAGCCCCTGGCGACCATCGATGCCGCATCGCTGGCCACGCGGCTGGAAGCCGGCAGCGCCCTGGTGCTGGACCTGCGCGCCGGCATGGCCTACCGCGCCGGCCACATTCCGCAGGCCGTCTGGGCCATCCGGCCGCGCCTGGCGGACACGCTGGCCCGGCACGCTCCGGCCGGCCGGCAGGTGGTACTGGTGGCCGACAGCACCCCGGCCGCGGCCTGGGCCGTTGCCAGCGACTGGCCGCGCGACGCGGCCCCGCCGCTGCTGTTGCAGGGCGGCATGCCGGCCTGGCGGGCCGCCGGCCACCCGGAGCAGGCCACGCCCGACAGCCCGCCCGACGCCGCCTGCATCGACTACCTGTTTTTTGTGCACGACCGCCACGACGGCAACAAGGAAGCGGCACGCCGCTACCTGGCCTGGGAAACCGGCCTGGTGGCGCAGCTCGACGCGCAGGAGCGCGCCGGCTTCCGCCTGCCCGCACCGGCCTGAACCGGCCTGCACCGCGCCACCCCAAGCGCCATTCGTCTGCCTGCCATCCGTCCGTTTGCCATCCGTCTGTCTGAACCTTTTTCGGGAGTTGTTGCCATGCTCGTTCCCCGCCTTCCAGATGTGCTCCGTTCCACCGCCCTGGGCCTGGCTTTCGTCGCCTGCCTGGCGCAGGCAGCCCCGGCCCAGCCGATGCCGCCGCGCGATGGCTTCCCGGCCCAGCCGCTGCGCATCATCTCGCCCTTCCCGCCCGGCGGCGGCAACGACGGCACGACACGCTTTGTCGCCACCCGCCTGCCCGAGGTCACCGGCCAGCCTGCCATCGTGGACAACCGCGGCGGCGCGGGCGGCAACATCGGCGCCAAGGCGGTGGCCGACGCCAAGCCCGACGGCTACACCCTGCTGACCTCGCAGGTGTCGCTGATGGCGGTCAACCCCACGCTGTACGCCTCGCCCGGTTTCGACCCGGTGAAGAACTTCGTGCCCATCACGCAGATCAACGCCGCACCCATCGTGCTGGTGGTGGCCGCCGACTCGCCCATCAAGAACTTCGCCGACCTGGCGGCCCGCGCCAAGGCCAAGCCCGGCTCCGTGACCTTCGCCACGCCCGGCAGCGGCACACTCTCGCACCTGGTGGGCGTGGTGCTGGAGAAGGACCACGGCGTGCCCATGACGCATGTGCCCTACAAGGGCGCCGGCCCGGCCATCACCGACCTGCTGGGCGGCCAGGTGAACATGCTCATCACCTCCACCGCCTCGGTGGCCGGCTTCGTGCAGAGCGGCAAGATGCGTGTGCTGGCCCTGACCAGCCCGCGCAAGCTCGGCGTGTTCGCCAGCGCGCCGACACTGGAGGAACTGGGCCTGCACAATGCCCGCTTCGAGGACTGGTACGGCTTCTTCGCCCCCGCCGGCACGCCGCCCGAGCGTGTGGCCTACCTGCACGACGCCATCGTGCGCACCCTGCACCTGCCCGAGGTGAACAAGCTCATCACCGACGGCGGCAGCGAGGTGGTGGCCAACACCTCCGAGGAATTCGCCAGGCAGGTCAAGACCGACATCGACCGCTGGTCGCGCGTGGTGAAGATCTCCGGCGCCAAGGTAGACTGAAGACGCCATGAAAGCGCGCGACACCGGCCAGCAACTCGGCGAACAGACCCGCCTGCTCCATGCGGGACACGACCCGGCGTTTGCCGGCGGACGTCCGGTGAATCCGCCGCTGGTGCGTGCCAGTACCGTGCTGTTCGACGACATGGCCCACTACCGCGACGCCCGCGCGCGCCGCGGCGGCGAACGCCTGTTCACCTACGGCGCGCGCGGCACGCCCACCACGTTTGCGCTGGAAGACGCGGTGAGCGCACTGGAAGGCGCCCACCGCACCCGCCTGTTCCCCACCGGCCTGGCGGCCATCGGCATGACACTGCTGGCCTACCTGAAGCCGGGCGACCATGTGCTGATGTCCGACAGCGTGTACGAGCCAGCGCGCAACCTGGCGCGCTCCTTCCTGGAGCCGTACCACATCCGCTGCACCTTCTTCGCCGCCGACGGCAGCGATATCGAGGCGAAGTTCGAGTCCGCCACCCGGCTGGTGTACGCCGAATGCCCCGGCTCGCTGGTCTACGAGATGTGCGACCTGCCCCGGCTGGTGCGGCTGGCCCATGCCCGCGGCGCGCTGCTGGCGGCCGACAACACCTGGGGCTCGGGCTACCAGTACCGGCCGCTGGCCCTGGGCGCGGACATCTCGGTCATGGCCGCCACCAAGTACCTCTCGGGCCATTCGGACGTGATGATGGGCACCGTGGCCACCACCGAGGCCGCCTGGGAGCCGCTGGCCACGCGCGCCGATGCCTTCGGCATGACGGTGAGCCCCGACGATGCCTGGCTGGTGCTGCGCGGCATGCGCACCCTGGCCGCGCGCCTGCAGATGCACGAGCGGCATGCGCTGCAGGTGGCGGCCTGGCTGGAGGCGCGACCCGAGGTCGCCACGGTGTTCTGCCCCGCCCTGCCGCAGCACCCCGGCCACGCTATCTGGCAGCGCGACTGCACCGGCACCAATGGGCTGCTGTCCTTCGAGCTGCAGCCCACGCTGCCTGCCGACGCGGTGGACCGGCTGGTGGACGGCCTGCGGCTGTTCGGCCTGGGCGCCTCCTGGGGCGGCTACGAGAGCCTGGTCATCCCCGCCAACATGCGCGCCGCGCGCAGCGTGGCCGACTGGTCCGGCCGCGGCGCGGTGCTGCGGCTGCACATCGGCCTGGAAGACCCGGCCGACCTGCTCGCCGACCTCGACAACGCCTTCGGCGGCCTGCGGCCGGACTGAAGGCGGCGTGACAGCCGCCCCCCCCCGACATGTCCAGCAGGTTCTCTTCAGTCGACCTGAATCCTGTTCGAACGGATAAAGCGTGACCACCGCTGCTGGTCGTTCCTGACCCGCGCGGCAAACTCCTCGCTGCTGCCGCCGATGGCGGTGGCGCCCTGCAGCTGGAGGGTGGCGCGGAACCGGGTGTCGGCCAGGAAAGCATTGGCCTCGTGGTTGAGGGTCTGCACCACATCCTTTGCCAGGCCGCGCGGGCCGAAGACGCCGAACCAGGTGTCCTCGTCGAAGCCCTGCAGGCCGCTTTCCTGCAGGGTCGGCACGTCGGGCATGCCCGGCGAGCGGGTGCGGCTGCTGACGGCCAGGGCGCGCAGCTTGCCGTCGGCGACCATGGCGGCGGAGGACTGGATGCTGTCGAACACGAAGTCGAGCTCGCCCGCCAGCAGCGCCTGCGTGGTGTTGGCACTGCCCCGGTAGGGAATGTGCACCGCGCGGATGCTGGTGCTCTGGGCAAAGTAGGCGGCGAGCAGGTGGTTGCCGGCGCCGACACCGAAGGAGCCGTAGTTCAGCTCCCTGGCGTGCCCGGCCTCGATGAGCTTCTGCACGGTGGCCGGGCCATCGGCTCTGCCCACCAGCAGGGAGGGGTAGCGGATCAGCCCGACGACCGGGGTGAAGTCCGTGGCGCCGTCGTAGGGCCGCCTGGCCATGGTCTGCGGCGCCGTGACCTGGCTGCTCGACGATGCGAACAGCAGCGTGTAGCCATCGGGCGCGGCGCGCATGACCTGCTGCGTGCCTATGGTGCCGCCCGCGCCGCTGCGGTTGTCCACCACGAAGGACTGGCCCAGCTTCTGCGACAGGTGGTTGGCCAGCAGGCGCGCGACCTGGTCCGTGGGCCCGCCCGGGGGAAAGGGCACGACCAGGGTGACGGATTTTTCAGGCCAGGCGGCGCTGGCTGCAAAGGCCGCGAGGGCGAGGGCCAGGCCCAGCAGAAAGCGTTTCATGCGGCCACCTGGGTGTGGAAGGTTTCGGCCACCCAGTCAGCCATGTAGTCCACGGCGATGGGGAAGTTGTCCACGCTGCAATGCTCCGAGCCGCCTTCGGCGCGGGTATGTACCTTGAGTTCGCGACGCGGGCTGTTGGTGCAGGCGTCGAACAGCAGCTGTGCCTGGTCCAGGGGCACCTGGCGGTCGTTCTCGCCATGGGTGATGAGGATGGGGCAGCGGATCTGCTGCGCCACGCCGTCGAGGAACATGCGGTCGGTAATGGCGGTGGACTCCTCGGTGTTCTTCGCGCCCAGCACCCACTGCACATGCTCGAAGAAGGCCGGCACGGAAGGCTCGGTGCCGCGCCCTTCGAGCCGCAGGCGCATGCGCTTGCCGAAGTCCCACACAGCGCCCCAGGCGACGCAGCAGGCGAAGCGCGGTTCCATGCCCGCGGCGCGCGGGGCGTAGTAGCCGCCCAGGCTGAGGGCCATGATGCCGATGCGTTGCGGGTCGATGTCCGGGCGCGCAGCCAGGTAGTCCAGGCAGGCACGGGCGGGTACCTCGGTTTCGGGCGTGGCGGTGAGGTTACGGAAACGCAGCGCCTCGCCCACGCCGGGGTGGTCCACGATCAGGCAGGAGACACCGCGCGCGGCCAGCTCCTTGCCGATGCCGCTGAAGTAGAGCAGCTCTTTCATCACATCCAGCCCCTGGAAATGGACCATGCAGGGGCGTGGGCCCTCCCCTGCGCCTGGCACGAACAGGGCGGGCAGTGCGGTGTCGCCGAAGGGCACTTCCACGCGCTCGCAGGCTTCGCCGCTGTGCACACGAAACGCCTCGAAGCAGTCGAGCATGCGCCGGTACAGCGCCGCCCGGCCGGGCGCGCCGTGCACCTGGGCGCGCTCGCCCGTCATGTAGTAGATGCAGGCGCGTTTGTACTTCTGCGAGGCCGAGCGCTTGCGGCCCGCGGCCAGGTCCTGCTGCGCCAGGGCTTCGAGCCGCTCGCCCAGCGACACCAGCGCCCGTACGAACTTGTCGAGCGCGGTGGCGTCGCCGGCGGGCAGCTCCTTGAGCGGGGCCAGCACGTCATCCAGCTCGGCGTAGACACCGCCGATGTTGATGGCCATGCTGACCGCCAGGTTCCATACGTAGTTACCGGGAAAATACTGCAGGATCATGCTAATACCCCTGTGGGAAAAAATATTTAACGCATAGATTTATGCGTTAGAGTGAGCAGACTAACGCAAAGAACTATGCATTAAATGAGTGATAACCCGGATATCCCCGCCGATGAGGCGGGGCCGAAACGCCGCACCGGCGGGCGCAGCGCCCTGGTGCTGCAGGCGGTGGCGCGCGCGGTGATGGACGAGCTGGCCGAGTGCGGCATCGAGAACTTCTCGGTGCCCAAGGTGGCGGGCCGCGCGGGGGTGAGCAGCTCCTCCATCTACCGGCGCTGGCCGACCAAGGCCGACCTGATCGTGTTTGCCGGCGCGCACCATTCGGAAACGCAGTTGCCCATGCCCAACCTGGGCACCCTGCGGGCCGACCTGCTGCGGCTGGTGGAAGACGTGGCGCGCTACGTGCTGGAGCCCAAGGGCCAGGGCCTCATCGCCATGGCCTTCGGCCGCGAGACCGCCGGCCGCAGCGAGGTGCAGGACGCCTTCTGGCGCCTGCGCACGGCCCAGCACCAGCCCATGTTCGCGCGGGCCCTGGCGCGGGGCGAACTGCCGCCAGGGGCGGATACGGGCGAAATCATGGAGCGGGCCATAGGCCCCATCTACATCCGCGCCTTCATGACACGCCAGCCCATGACGGCCGGCTTCCTGGCGCGGGTGGTGGACAGCGCGCTGGTCGGCTTCAGCCCAGCGGCCGCACCAGCGAAGCGTTCAGCTCGGACAGGCGGTTGATGCCCAGGTGGGCCATGTTGCGGTCGACCTCGCTGCGCAGGATACCGATGGCGTGGCGCACGCCCGCCGCGCCCGCCACCGTGGCGGCGTAGTTGAAGGGCCGGCCGGCGAACACGCAGCGCGCACCCAGCGACAGGGCCTTGAGCACGTCGCTGCCGCGGCGGATGCCGCTGTCCATCATCACCGTGAGCCGGGGTGCGGCCTTGACGATCTCGGGCAGCACCTGCAGGGGGGAGATGGCGCCGTCCATCTGCCGGCCGCCGTGGTTGGAGACGATGACACCATCGAAGCCCATGTCCTGCGCGCGCACCGCGTCCTGCCAGCGCAGCAGGCCCTTGACCACCAGGGGGCCCTTCCACAGCTCCCGGATGGCGCCGAGGTGGCCCCAGTCCAGGTGGTCGCGCGCCTGGAAGTCGCGCTGCACGGTGGACGAGATGATGGGTGCACCGCGCTCGGCGCGCCAGTTCTCGAAGTGCGGCATGCCGTGGCGGGCCAGGGTCTTGCCCAGGGTGCCCAGCAGCCAGGCCGGGTGGCTCAGGCCGTCCCAGGCCAGGCGCAGGCTGGGCCGCAGGGGCGTGGTGAAGCCGTTGCGCAGGTAACGCTCGGGGTTGACCTGCACCGGCAGGTCCACGGTGAGCACCAGGGTCTGGAAACCGGCCCGCGCGATGCGTTGCACCAGCGCCTCGACCCGGGTGGCGTCGCCCGGAATGTAGGCCTGGAACCAGGTACCCGGCGCGGCGGCGGCCACGTCTTCCAGGGGGATCAGCGATGCACCGCTCATGACGGCCGGTATGCCCGCCTGCTGCGCGGCCTGGGCCAGCACGATGTCGCCGCGGTAGCACCACAGGGCGGCCAGGCCGACCGGGGCGATGCCGAAGGGCGACTCGTAGGGGATGCCGAAGATCTCGGTGCGCTGGCTGCGGCCGGCCACGCCCTCCAGCAGGCGCGGCACGAAAGCGAAGTCGTCAAACGCCGCGCGGTTGCGGCGCATGCTCACTTCGTCATCGGCGCCGTTGCTGATGTAGCTGTACAGCTGGCGCGGGAGCTTGCCGCGGGCCAGGGCCTGGAAGTCCTCCAGCGCAAAAACCTCTTTGAGTTTGTTCATGCGGCTACGATGCCGCAGTCATGCCGAAGATGGCAGCGGCGTTACCCGCATCGAACTGCAGATCCAGGCCCGCGGGCCGGCCGTCTTGCGGCAGCGGGTCGCGCGAGATGAATTCGTAGAAGGACCCGGGCACCCGGCGGCTGATGCGCTGGCCCGCAGGGCCGGCAAACTCGCGCAGCACCTCGGCCGCGCGGAAGGCGGTCTGGCGCACGCGGCCGGAGCGCGATACCTCCACCACGTCCTTGATGGGCCGGCCCAGGCGCCGTTGCTCGGCGGCCACGGCCTCCACGTCGGCCACACGGTCGGTGGCGTGGTTGAACACATGGCCCTCGGTGGCGATCCAGGCCATCTCGGGCGACTCGGCCAGCAGGGTTTCATAGTCCTGCAGGGAGCAGGCCGCGTGCTGGCGTGCGAAGCAGCGCTGCAGGGCCGGCAGCAGCGCCAGCGCGGCGGCATGGGGCAAGGCACCGTCGCGCGAGAGCTGCTCCAGCAGGGCCAGGTCGGTCGGCCGCAACGGATCGACCGAGGTGCCGATGACCCGCGCCACCGCCCGCTGGAAGGCGTCGGAGAAGTGCCCGGGGTGCAGTTCGGACACGAAGAACTGCGCGATCTGCTCGGGGAAATCCGCATGCGCCCAGGAGCGGCCTGTCATGCGCAGGCGCTCCAGTGGGTAGGTGCCATGCAAGCGGAAGCCCAGCGCGCGCAGCACCCGGGTGATGGAGGCTTCGCCTTCGGGCAGGCCGCCACTGGGGGCCAGCACGGTGCGCAACGCGCCATGGTCGAAGACCACCTTGCGGCCGGCGGCCCGCACGCCGGCCACATAGTCCTGCGCGGCAGGCACCCGCGCGATGAGGTCCGAGAACAGCAGCATGTTCAGCGCCTGGGCCAGCTCGTGCCGGGTGACCCCGGTGGCCACCGGGTGGAGCAAGCCGGCGTCGACGGCGATGGTGGCAAACGCATGGGCGGTCCACGCGGCGCCCTGGTGGGCGGTCAGCAGTTTTTCCAGGTTGGACATGAATGATTCATATGAAGCCACGGGGCGGGTGCGCGGATTCTCCGCAACTCTTCCCCGGGCATCAAACGATGCCTGCGCATGAGGTGATTAGAATTATTCATGCGAAGGCGTATCCCCTCCACCTCCATGCTGCTGGCTTTCGAGGCCGCCGCGCGTGCCTTGAGCTTCACCCAGGCGGGCAAGGAACTCAGTCTGACGCAGAGCGCCATCAGCCACCAGATCCAGGGCCTGGAGGAGGCTTTGGGGCTGCGCCTTTTCGAGCGGACCAACCGGCGCCTGGCGCTGACGGATGAAGGCACGCTGCTGCTGGGCCGCCTGGCGCCGGCCCTCAACGCACTGGAGGCGGCGCTGCTCGAAACCATGGCCAGCCGCGGCGGCGGCGGCAGTCTGCAGATTGCCGTCCCGCCGACTTTTGCCACCAAGTGGCTGATACCGAGGCTGGCGCGCTTTGCGGAGCAACACGGCAAACTTGCAGTGAACCTGGTGATGCAGCTGGGCCGCCCCGACTTCACGACGGGGCGCCTGGACGCCGCCATCTACTTTGGCACCCCGCTGGCCGACGCCCACTGCGACTGCCTGACGCCCGAAGAAAGCGTGGTGGTGTGCAGCCCGGCCATGGCGGGCCATCTGCGGCAGCTGGCGGACCTCGCGACGGTGCCCTTGCTGCACCTGACAAGCCGGCCCCACGCGTGGGCCGACTGGGCCCAGGGCACCGCCGCAGAACTGGACACCGCCGCAGGGCCCGAGTTCGAACTCTTCTCCATGGTGGCCCAGGCGGCTGCCGCGGGGCTGGGTGTCGCGGTGCTGCCCCGCTTCCTCATCCTGGAGGAAATCGCCGCGGGCCGGCTGGTGCCGGTGTTCGAACCCGGCAAGCCAGCCGACAAGGCGTACCACTTCGCCTGCCTGCGCTCCCGGTCGAACCCGGTATCCGTGGAAACTTTCAAGAATTGGCTGTTGGGGGAAATGAAAGCGGATGCGGTGATTGGTGGTGCACTCTGATGGCCGTGCTTCCCGGGAGCCTGTTGTTTGCCAGTGTGCGCAACACCGCACAGCCGTGCACACAACCTGTTGATTCACAAAGAAAAATGCCGATCAATGTGCGCCATTGATCGGCATTGTGCAGTGGGTGGTGGAGCTGGGGGGATTCGAACCCCCGTCCGCGAGCCTTTATCGCGCAGATCTACATGTTTAGCGGTCTGATTTGAGTCTCGCCGCCGGAGTCGCGCAGTCGCACGCTACACCGGTCGCCAGTACCCTATTTTCTTGCCCCGACCCAAGGTACCCGGATCGGAGCCAGCCCATGTAATTATCCTTGCAGCCGGGAGGTCAGGTTTAACCCCTTCCCCCTTGCCCAGCCCATCGGCCAACTGTTGCAAGGCTCACTGGCAATTAAGCAGCGAGTGCGAAACGTTCGTCGTTTGCAGTTAGTTTGTTTCAGTCTGTTTTACGAGCGCACTGAGCTCGACATGCACCACAGCGACTCCGAACCCACGTCGAAACCAATGCAGCCCCAAGGGCCCTATCTTACGCCTTCCGCAGGTATTGCAAGAGGTCGGCCGGAGATTGGGCGACGGCGTGGGCCCCCCACTGCGCCGGCCCGCTCTTGCTGCCGAGGTAGCCCCAGGCCGCCGCCACCGTGCCCATGCCTGCGGCCAGCCCGGCGATGATGTCGCGTTCGTCGTCACCCACATAGATACACGCGGCCGGCGCCACGCCCATGCGGCGCGCCGCCTCCAGCAGCGGCGCGGGGTGCGGCTTGGCGTGCGGCGTGGTGTCGCCGCTGACCGCCGTGGCCGCGGCCGCCAGCAGGGGCATGGTGCGCACCAGCGGGTCCGTGAACCGCATCGACTTGTTGGTGACGATGCCCCAGCCCAGGCCGCGTGCGGCGAGTGCGTCCAGCATGGCGGCCACGCCGTCGAAGGCCTGGGTGTTGTGGGTCAAACGCTGCTCGTAGCGCACGAAGAACTCCTCGCGCATGGCCGGAAAGTCCGGGTGCTCGGGCGACAGGCCGAAGGCAATGCCCAGCATGCCGCGCGCGCCGGCGCCGGCCATGGGCCGGTACTGCGCCAGCGGCAGCGAAGGCAGGCCGCGCTGCAGGCGCATCTCGTCGGCCGCGCCGCCCAGGTCGGGGGCGCTGTCGATCAGGGTGCCATCGAGGTCGAACAGCACGGTGGTGGCGTGGCCGAACATGGTCAGGCCTCCCCGCCGGGCGTGGCAGACGCCTCCGCCGGACGCTGCGTGGCGACCAGGTAGTTGACCCCGGTATCGCCGTTCAGCCAGTAGCGCCGGGTCAGCGGGTTGTACTGCAGGCCCCGCGTGGCCCGCAGGTCCAGCCCGGCGGCGCGGCAGTAGCCCGCCAGTTCGCTCGGGCGGATGAGCTTGGCGTATTCGTGGGTGCCGCGCGGCAGCATGTTGAGCACATATTCCGCGCCGACGATGGCCATGAGGAAGGCCCGTGCGCTGCGGTTGATGGTGGAAAAGAAAACCCAACCGCCCGGTTTCGCCAGCGCCGCGCAGGCACGCACGATGGAGGCGGGGTCGGGCACGTGTTCGAGCATTTCCATGCAGGTGACCACGTCGAACTGCGCGGGCCGCTCGGCGGCCAGGGCTTCGGCGGCGACCTCGCGGTACTGGACATTCGGGGTCTGCGCCTCCAGCGCATGCAGCCGGGCCACCTTCAGGGGTTTGTCGGCCAGGTCGATACCCAGCACCTGCGCACCGCGCCGGGCCATGGAATCGGCCAGGATGCCGCCGCCGCAGCCGACGTCCAGCACTTGCTGCCCGGCCAGGGGGGCCAGGCCCTCGATCCAGCCCAGGCGCAGGGGGTTGATCTGGTGCAGCGGGCGGAATTCGCTTTCGGTATCCCACCAGCGGTGGGCGAGCTCGGAGAACTTGGCCAGTTCGGCCGGGTCGACGTTCAGGGTTTCAGGCATCACACCATTGTCCGCGACAAACCCGGGGACCCATAAAAAAAGCCCGCAAGCCGAAGCTTGCGGGCTTTTTGAAGAATCCGGGTGGATTACTTGGCTTGCGTGCCAACCACTTCGATTTCCACGCGGCGGTTCTTGGCGCGGCCAGCGGCGGTCTTGTTGTCGGCGACCGGTTGCTTTTCGCCCTTGCCTTCGGTGTACACGCGGTTCTTTTCGATGCCCTTGGACACCAGGTAAGCCTTGACGGCTTCGGAACGGCGGATCGACAGCTTCTGGTTGTAAGCATCGGTACCGACGGAGTCGGTGTGACCCACGGCGATGATGACTTCCAGGTTGATGCCCTTGACCTTGGACACGACGCCGTCCAGAGCCTGCTTGCCCGCGGGCTTCAGGACGGACTTGTCGAAGTCGAAGAACGCGTCAGCGGCGAAGGTAACCTTGCTGGCACCGACAGCCGGGGGAGCGGCAGGCGTCGGAGCAGGCGTGGCGACCGGCGCCATGGGAGCGGCGACAGCGGCGACCGGCACCAGAGCACCGTCGCAACCCACGGCAGCCGTTGCGGGCGTCCAGTTGGAATCGCGCCAGCAGTACTCGTTGGTACCGTTCTTCCAGACGTATTCGCCCGTGCCGTTTTGCCAGTTGTCGATGACGTTGCCACCGTTGGCTGCGGTTACACGGGTTTGCGCGCCGGCGGCGGTAGCGACCGCAGCGATTGCGAACAACATCGCCACTTTGTTCAGTTTCTTCATGGTTCTCCTCTTGGGAAAAAGCTGCAGCCGCGCTGCGATCCTTGTACGTAATCAGTGACCATCACCAAAAACGTTGAAATGATTGTGCCATAGCGCCCGGGGGAATCGTTGCCAAAGCGGCACGAACGGCGTAGGACGGGTTCGCATTTCCCCCGGCGTGTTGCTAGTTCGCGACAGCCACTTGACCTTAAAATCGACATCTTTCCCGCCCGCTCCTATATGACGTCCTTCGCAAAAGAAACGCTTCCGATCAGCCTCGAAGAGGAAATGCGGCGCAGCTATCTCGACTACGCGATGAGCGTGATCGTCGGGCGGGCGCTGCCCGATGCACGCGACGGCCTGAAGCCGGTGCACCGCCGGGTGCTGTTCGCCATGCACGAGCTGAACAACGACTGGAACCGGCCCTACAAGAAGTCGGCCCGTATCGTCGGCGACGTCATCGGCAAGTACCACCCCCACGGCGACCAGTCGGTGTACGACACCATCGTGCGGATGGCGCAGGACTTTTCCATGCGCCACCTGCTGGTGGACGGCCAGGGCAACTTCGGGTCGGTCGACGGTGACAACGCCGCCGCCATGCGGTATACGGAAATCCGCCTGGCCAAGATCGCCCACGAAATGCTGGCCGACATCGACAAGGAAACCGTCGATTTCGGGCCCAACTACGACGGCAGCGAGAAAGAGCCGCTGGTGCTGCCCAGCCGCCTGCCGAACCTGCTGGTCAACGGCTCCGGCGGCATCGCCGTGGGCATGGCCACCAACATCCCGCCGCACAACCTCAACGAGGTGGTCGACGCCTGCCTGCACCTGCTGAAGAACTCCGAAGCCAGCATCGACGACCTGATGGAGATCATCCCGGCGCCGGACTTCCCCACCGCCGGCATCATCTACGGCATCAACGGGGTGAAGGATGGCTACCGCACCGGCCGCGGCAAGGTGGTGATGCGCGCCAAGTGCCACTTCGAGGACATCGACAAGGGCCAGCGCCAGTCCATCATCGTCGACGAGCTGCCCTACCAGGTCAACAAGAAGACGCTGCAGGAGCGCATGGCCGAACTGGTGCACGAAAAGAAGATCGAGGGCATCAGCCACATCCAGGACGAGTCCGACAAATCCGGCATGCGCCTGGTGATCGAACTCAAGCGCGGCGAAGTGCCCGAGGTGGTGCTCAACAACCTCTACAAGCAGACCCAGCTGCAGGACACCTTCGGCATCAACATGGTGGCCCTGGTCAACGGCCAGCCGCGCCTGTGCAACCTGAAGGAGCTGATCAGCGTCTTCCTGCAGCACCGACGCGAGGTGGTCACCCGCCGCACCGTGTTCGAGCTGCGCAAGGCGCGCGAGCGCGGCCATGTGCTCGAAGGCCTGGCCGTGGCCCTGGCCAACATCGACGAGTTCATCCGCATCATCCGCGAGTCGCCCACGCCCCCGGTGGCCAAGGCCGAACTCATGGCCCGCGCGTGGGACAGCCAGCTGGTGCGCGAGATGCTCACCCGCACCCGCGCCGACGGCGGCGTGGTCAACGCCGACGACTACCGGCCCGATGGCCTGGAGGCCAATTTCGGCATGGGCCACGACGGCCTGTACCGCCTGTCGGACACCCAGGCCCAGGAAATCCTGCAGATGCGCCTGCAGCGCCTGACCGGGCTGGAGCAGGACAAGATCGTCGCCGAGTACAAGGAAGTCATGTCGGTCATCGAAGACCTGCTCGACATCCTGGCCAAGCCCGAGCGCGTATCCACCATCATCGGCGAGGAACTCACCGCCATCCGCGCCGAATTCGGCCAGACCAAACTCGGCCTGCGCCGCAGCCAGATCGAGCACAGCAGCTTCGACCTGTCCACCGAGGACCTGATCACCCCCACGGACATGGTGGTCACGCTCTCGCACAGCGGCTACATCAAGAGCCAGCCCCTCTCGGAATACCGGGCGCAGAAGCGCGGCGGGCGCGGCAAGCAGGCCACCGCCACCAAGGAAGACGACTGGATCGACCAGCTCTTCATCGCCAACACGCATGACTACATCCTGTGCTTCTCCAACCACGGCCGGCTGTACTGGCTCAAGGTCTGGGAAGTGCCCTCGGGCTCGCGCGGTTCGCGTGGCCGGCCCATCGTCAACATGTTCCCGCTGCAGGAGGGCGAGAAGATCAACGTGGTGCTGCCGCTGACCGGCGAGTTCCGCAGTTTCCCGGCCGACCACTACGTCTTCATGTCCACCCGCATGGGCGTGGTCAAGAAGACCGCGCTGGACGAGTTCAACAACCCGCGCAAGCTCGGCATCATCGCCGTCAACCTCGACGCGGGCGACTACCTGATCGGCGCCGCGCTGACCGACGGCAAGCATGACGTGATGCTGTTCTCCGACGGCGGCAAGGCGGTGCGCTTCGACGAGAACGACGTGCGCCCGCTGGGCCGCAACACCCGCGGCGTGCGCGGCATGGACCTGCCCGAAGGGCAGTCGGTCATCGCCATGCTGGTGGCCGAGGACGAGCAGCAGAGTGTGCTCACCGCCACCGAAAACGGCTACGGCAAGCGCACCGGCATCAGCGAATACACCCGCCACGGCCGCGGCACCAAGGGCATGATCGCCATCCAGCAGAGCGAGCGCAACGGCAAGGTCGTCGCCGCCACGCTGGTGCATGCCGACGACGAGATCATGCTCATCACCGACCGCGGTGTGCTGGTGCGCACGCGTGTCAGCGAAATCCGCGAACTCGGCCGCGCCACCCAGGGCGTGACGCTGATCGGCCTGGACGAAGGCTCGCGCCTGTCGGGCCTGCAGCGCATCGTCGAGAACGACGCCAATGTGGCCGCGGCGCTGGCCGAAACCGAAGACGATGCCGCGCCGGACGCCCCCGGGGACGCTGCGGCCCCCGATACGGAGACGCCGACGGAATAAACCCCGGCCCGCCGCGCGCCGCCACCCGGCCTCGCCCGGGCGGCCGCGCGCCCTCCTTCCCTCCATCACATGCCGGACACCGCGCGGGGTCCGGCCCTCCTCCGATGACCCGTCCCTACAATTTTTCCGCCGGCCCGGCCGCCATCCCTGAAGAAGTGCTGCAGCAGGCCGCGGCCGAAATGCTCGACTGGCACGGCAGCGGCATGGGTGTGATGGAAATGAGCCACCGCGGCAAGGAATTCATCTCCATCTACGAGCAGGCCGAGGCCGGCCTGCGCGCCTTGCTGGCGGTACCTGCCAACTTCAGGATCCTGTTCATGCAGGGCGGCGGCCTGGCCGAGAACGCCATCGTGCCGCTGAACCTGTCGCGCGCCGGCACGGTGGACTTCGTCATCACCGGCAGCTGGAGCCAGAAGTCGCTGAAGGAGGCGCGCCGCTACGCCGCCACGGTGAACGTCGCCGCCAGCAACGAAGCCGACGGCTACCACAGCATCCCCGACCCGGCGGGCTGGAAACTGAGCCCCGGCGCCAGCTACCTGCACCTGTGCAGCAACGAGACCATCCACGGCGTGGAATTCCAGCAGCTGCCCGACCTGAAGGCGCTGGGCAGCGACGCGCCCCTGGTCATCGACTTCTCCTCGCACGTTGCCTCGCGCCCGGTGGACTGGAGCAAGGTCGGCCTGGCCTTCGGCGGCGCGCAAAAGAACCTCGGCCCCGCCGGCCTGACCCTGGTGGTGGTGCGCGAAGACCTGCTGGGCCATGCCCTGCCGATCTGCCCCAGCGCCTTCAACTACCAGGTGGTGGCCGACAACGGCTCCATGTTCAACACACCGCCGACCTGGGGCATCTACATCGCCGGACTCACCTTCCAGTGGCTCCAGCGCCAGACCGAAGGCGCCCTGAGCGGCATCGCCGCCATGGAGGCGCGCAACATCGCCAAGGCCAGGCTGCTCTACGACGCCATCGACGCCTCGCAGTTCTTCACCAACCCCATCGTTCCCGCGGCGCGTTCGCGCATGAACGTGCCCTTCTTCCTGCGCGACGAAAGCCGCAACGAGGCTTTCCTGGCCGGCGCCAAGGCACGCGGGCTGCTGCAGCTCAAGGGCCACAAATCCGTCGGCGGCATGCGCGCCAGCATCTACAACGCCCTGCCCCTGGCCGGCGTGCAGGCGCTGGTCGACTACCTCCATGACTTCGAGAAGAACCAGGCCTGAGACATGAGCCAAGAGCTGCCCCCCAACCTCACCCTGGCCGACCTGCGGGTACGCATCGACGCCATCGACAGCCAGCTGCTGCGCCTGCTCAACGACCGCGCCCTGGTGGCCGAGCAGGTCGGCGAGCTGAAGAAGCGCGACGGCTCGCCCTTCTTCCGCCCGGACCGCGTGGCCCAGGTCATCGAGAAGATCCAGACCCACAATCCCGGCCCGCTCAAAAGCCCGCACGTCGCCGCCGTGTGGCGCGAGATCATGTCGGCCTGCCTGGCGCTGGAGTCACCCCAGCGCGTGGCGGTGCTGGGGCCGGAAGGCACCTTCACCGAGCAGGCCGCCATCGAGTTCTTCGGCGGCGCGGCCGACATGGTGTACTGCACCAACTTCGACGGGGTGTTCCACGCCACGGCCGCGGGCAGCGCGCAGTACGGCGTGGTGGGGGTCGAGAATTCCGTCGAGGGCGTGGTCACCCGCTCGCTCGACCTGTTCCTGCACACGCCCTGCCACATCGTGGGCGAGGTCAGCCTGCTGATCCGCCACAACCTGATGCGCCGCGACAATGCGCTGGAGGGCATCGAAGCCGTGCTGGCCCACCCCCAGGCGCTGGCCCAGTGCCAGGGCTGGCTGTCCAAGCACCTGCCGCATGCCGAGCGCCGCCCGGTGTCGAGCAATGCCGAAGGCGCGCGCCTGGCCGCGACCAACCCGGCCTGGGCCGCGCTGGCGAGCGAGCGCGCCGCCACGCAGTTCGGCCTGCACATCGTGTCCCACGCCATCCAGGACGAGGCCTACAACCGCACCCGCTTCGCCATCATCTGCCTGCCGCAGACGCTGGGCACGCCCCCGCCCTCGGGCCGGGACTGCACCAGCCTGGTGGTGTCGGTGCCCAACAAGCCCGGCGCGGTGCACGACCTGCTGGTACCGCTGAAGACGCACGGCGTCTCCATGACCCGCTTCGAGTCGCGCCCGGCCAAGACCGGGCACTGGGAGTACTACTTCTACATCGACCTCGACGGCCACCCGGCTCAGCCCCACGTCGCCAAGGCGCTGGAAGAACTGCGCGCCCTGTGCGCCTTCTACAAGGTACTGGGCACCTACCCGGTGAGCGCATGAACACGACGGCCGCTCCCGCTGCTGCCGCAACGCCCATGTTCGAGCAGCTCGGCCTGATCGGCTGCGGCCTCATGGGCAGCTCCTTCGCGCTGGCGCTGCGCCGCGCCGGACTCGTCAAGCGGGTGGTCGGCTACAGCAAGTCGCCCTCCACCACCGAGCTGGCGCGGACCATGGGGGTGATCGACATCGAGGCCCCCTCGGCGCTGCTGGCGGTGTCGGGCGCCGACATCGTGCTGCTGGCGGTGCCGGTGGCGGCCATGGGGCCCACCCTCAAGGCCATCCGCCACCTGGTCACGCCGCAGATGCTGGTGATGGACGTGGGCTCCACCAAGGCCGATGTGGTGGACGCCGCACGCGATGCGCTGCGCGACAACGTCGGCTCCTTCGTGCCGGCGCACCCCATCGCCGGCGCCGAGACCGCCGGTGTGGCCCGCGCGCGCGCCGACCTGTACCTCGACCGCCAGGTCATCCTGACGCCCATCGAACGCACCCGCACCGCGCAGTTGCAGCGCGCCGAGGCGGTGTGGAAAGCCATCGGCTGCAGCGTGCGCCTGATGTCGCCCGAGACCCATGACGCGGCGCTGGCCGCCGTCAGCCACCTGCCGCACCTGCTGGCCTTCGCCGCCATCAACGCCATCGGCGGGCAGCGCCAGGGGCCGGATTTCCTCGACATCGCCGGCCCCGGCTTCCGCGACTTCACCCGCATCGCCGCCAGCAACCCGGTGATGTGGCGCGACGTGCTGCTGGCCAACCGCAACGAACTCAAGCGCCAGGCCGACGCCTTCCGCGACTCCCTGGCCGAGCTGGAAAGCGCCATGGAACGCGGCGACGGCCCGGCCCTGGAAACCCTCATCGCCCGCGCCAGCCAGGCGCGCGGCACCTGGCGCATGCGTACCGCCAACCAGGCGGAATGACCCGCGGCGCCCCACCTGGTTCCTGATGTTCTCCACCGAATTCCTCGACATTCCCCCCCTGG
Source organism: Pseudomonadota bacterium (assembly GCA_040390235.1). Taxonomy (GTDB): domain Bacteria; phylum Pseudomonadota; class Gammaproteobacteria; order Burkholderiales; family Burkholderiaceae_C; genus Xylophilus. Next base: position 113,169 of record JAZJYT010000033.1, read on the forward strand.
CCGGCGCCGGCGGCACCATCGCCCTGCCCGGCTCCAAGAGCATTTCCAACCGGGTGCTGCTGCTGGCCGCGCTCAGCGAAGGCACGACGGAGGTCCATGACCTGCTCGACTCCGACGACACCCGGGTCATGCTGGCCGCCCTGGCCCAGCTCGGCTGCGGCGTGCGCCGCGGAGAGGCCGGCCGGGTCTCCATCGACGGCCTGGGCGGCCGCGCACCGGCCGCGCCCGCGCGCCTGTTCCTCGGCAATGCCGGCACCGCCATGCGGCCGCTGGCGGCGGCGCTCGCCATCCTGGGTGGCGACTTCACGCTCGAAGGCGTGCCGCGTATGCACGAGCGGCCGATCCGCGACCTGGTAGATGCGCTGCGCCTGCTCGGCTGCCATATCGACTACCTGGGCGTCGAGGGCTACCCGCCGCTGCACATCGGCCAGCCGGCGCTGCGGCTCGACGCCCCCATCCCCGTGCGCGGCGACGTGTCGAGCCAGTTCCTCACCGCCCTGCTGATGGCCCTGCCCCTGGTCGCCACCGACCAGGACATCGTCATCAAGGTGGTCGGCGAACTGATCTCGCGGCCCTACATCGAGATCACCCTGAACCTGCTGGCCCGCTTCGGCATCGCCGTGCGGCGCGACGGCTGGGAGCGTTTCACCCTCCTGGCCGGCAGCCGCTACCGCTCGCCGGGCGACATCCACATCGAGGCCGATGCCTCCTCGGCCAGCTACTTCATCGCGCTGGGCGCCATCGCCGGCCCGGTCGAAGGCGCGGACGGCATCCGTATCGAAGGCCTGGGCGAAGCCTCCATCCAGGGCGACATCCGCTTCATCGACGCCGCCCGGCAGATGGGTGCGCTGGTCGAGGGCGGCCCCAACTGGCTGCACATCCGCCGCGGCGCCTGGCCGCTCCAGGCCATCGAACTCGACTGCAACCACATCCCCGATGCCGCCATGACCCTGGCGGTGATGGCGCTGTACGCCGACGGCCCCAGCACCCTGACCAATATCGCCAGCTGGCGGGTCAAGGAAACCGACCGCATCGCCGCCATGGCGGCCGAGGCCCGCAAGCTCGGCGCCACGGTGGAAGAAGGCCCGGACTGGCTGCGTATCCACCCGCTGCCTGCCGGCGCCTGGCGCGCCGCCGCCCTGCACACCTACGACGACCACCGGGTGGCCATGTGTTTTTCGCTGGCCGCCTTCAATCCCGATGGCGTGCCGGTGCGCATCCTCGACCCCAAGTGCGTCGGCAAGACCTTTCCGGACTATTTCGAGGCCCTGTTCTCCGTCTCGGCGGCGGCCGCCGCCGCCATCCCCGTGCTGTGCATCGACGGCCCCACCGCCTCCGGCAAGGGCACGGTCGCCGCGGCGGTGGCGGCGCAGCTGGGCTACCACTTCCTGGACTCGGGGGCCATGTACCGCATCACCGCCCTGGCCGCGCTGCGTGCCGGGCTGGCGGTGGAGCCCGCCAACGAAGAAGCCATCGCCGCCCTGGCGCGCGGCCTGCCCATCCGTTTTGCCGAGGGCCGGGTGCTGCTGGGCGAAGACGACGTGACCGACGCCATTCGCACCGAGGAGGCGGGCATGAACGCCTCGCGGGTGTCGGCCCTGCCGGCGGTGCGCACCGCGCTGGTGGCGCTGCAGCACGGTTTCCGGCGCCTGCCGGGGCTGGTGGCCGACGGGCGCGACATGGGCACGGTGATCTTCCCCCAGGCCACCCTCAAGGTGTATTTGACCGCCAGCGCCGCCACCCGCGCCGAGCGCCGTTACAAGCAGTTGATTTCAAAGGGTTTTCCGGCTAATATCGAAGACCTCCGCGCGGACCTGGAAGCGCGCGACCTGCGGGACTCTTCCCGGCCGGTCGCGCCTCTGAAGCCCGCGCAAGACGCCCTGGTGCTGGACAACTCCGGCGCAACCATCGAAGGATCGGTTGCGCAGGTCATTGCCTGGTGGCAGGCAAAACAGCCCTTTTCGCCGCCCCTGCAGGGCAGCGCCCAGGGCTGAAAGAAGGCTCCCGGCAGTTCCCGCCGCGCTTCCTGCGCACCGACTGCCGGGGTTTTGTAACCCAACCGCGGCCCCAAGCCGCACCCGTTCACCGCATCCAGCCTTGTAAACGACGGCAATTCCGCTGTCGAAAAGTACCTGCCGTGCGGATAGGAAAATCCATGTCTGAATCTTTTGCCGACCTGTTCGAAGAATCGCTGCAACGCTCCGAAATGCGTGCGGGCGAGGTCATCACCGCCGAAGTCGTGCGTATCGAGCACAACTTCGTTGTCGTGAACGCGGGCCTCAAGTCCGAAGCCTACGTGCCGCTCGAAGAGTTCAAGAGCGACAAGGGCGAGATCGAAGTCCAGGTCGGTGACTTCGTGTCGGTGGCCATCGACGCCATCGAAAACGGCTACGGCGACACCATCCTGTCGCGCGACAAGGCCAAGCGCCTGGCTTCCTGGCTGGCCCTGGAAAAGGCCCTGGAATCCGGCGAATTCGTCACCGGCACCACGACCGGCAAGGTCAAGGGCGGCCTGACGGTGCTGGTCAACGGCATCCGCGCCTTCCTGCCCGGCTCGCTGATCGATACGCGCCCGGTCAAGGACCTGACGCCGTACGAAAACAAGACGATGGAGTTCAAGGTCATCAAGCTCGACCGCAAGCGCAACAACGTTGTGCTGTCGCGCCGTGCGGTGGTCGAAGCCTCCATGGGCGAAGAACGCGCCAAGCTGATGGAAACGCTCAAGGAAGGCGCCATCGTCCACGGCGTGGTCAAGAACATCACCGAATACGGTGCCTTCATCGACCTCGGTGGCATCGACGGCCTGCTGCACATCACCGACATGGCCTGGCGCCGTGTCCGCCACCCGAGCGAAGTGGTCCAGCCGGGCCAGGAAATCACCGCCAAGATCCTCAAGTTCGACACCGAGAAGAACCGTGTCTCGCTGGGTCTCAAGCAAATGGGCGACGATCCGTGGATGGGCGTTTCGCGCCGCTACCCGCAGAGCACCCGCCTGTTCGGCAAGGTCACCAACATTGCCGACTACGGCGCGTTCGTGGAACTCGAACCCGGCATCGAAGGCCTGGTGCACGTCTCCGAAATGGACTGGACCAACAAGAACGTCGCCCCCAGCAAGCTCGTGTCGCTGGGTGACGAAGTCGAAGTCATGGTCCTGGAAATCGACGAAGACAAGCGCCGCATCAGCCTGGGCATGAAGCAGACCCGCGCCAACCCGTGGCAGGAATTCGCGCAGAACACCAAGCGCGGCGACCGCGTCAAGGGCCCGATCAAGTCGATCACCGACTTCGGCGTGTTCGTCGGCCTGGCCGCCGGCATCGACGGCCTGGTGCACCTGTCGGACCTGTCCTGGAACGAAACCGGCGAAGCCGCCGTGCGCAACTACAAGAAGGGCCAGGAAGTCGAAGCCATCGTGCTGGCCGTCGACGTGGACCGCGAGCGCATCAGCCTGGGCATCAAGCAGCTCGACAGCGACGAGTTCACCACCTTCACCACGGTGAATGACAAGGGCCAGATCGTCACCGGCAAGGTCAAGACCGTCGACGCCAAGGGCGCCGAGATCGAACTCGCCGACGGCATCATGGGCTACCTGCGCGCCAGCGAAATCTCCCGCGACCGCGTGGAAGATGCCCGCAACGTGCTGAAGGAAGGCGACGAAGTCACCGCCGTGGTCGTCAACGTGGATCGCAAGACCCGCAACATCCAGCTCTCGATCAAGGCCAAGGACATGGCCGACGAACAGGGCGCGATGGCCAACCTGAGCCAGCAGTCCTCGCGCGAAAGCGCCGGCACGACCAGCCTGGGCGCCCTGCTGCGCGCCAAGCTGGACAACAGCAACAACAGCTGAGCCTGACAAAAGGGCGGCGGGCGGCTTCGGGCCGCGCGCCGCCCTTTTTTCTTCCCTCCGTGGTGTTCCCGATCTTTTTGCAAGCGTTTTCTCCATGACCCGCTCCGACCTCGTAGAAGAACTCGCCGCCCGGTTCAGCCAGCTCACCCACCGCGATGCCGAAACCGCTGTCAAGACCATCCTGGACGCGGTCGGCGACGCCCTGGTACGCGGCCACCGGATCGAGATCCGCGGCTTCGGCAGCTTCACCGTGAGCCACCGCCCGCCGCGTATGGGCCGCAACCCGCGCAGCGGCGAAAGTGTGGCCATCCCCGAGAAACGGGTGCCCCATTTCAAGCCCGGCAAGGCACTGCGCGAGGCGGTGGACGCCCGCACCGCCGAGCTCGAAGCCCAGGTCGGCAAGGCGGCTGGATAGAATCATTCCCCTTGCACGGGGAGACGCATGAAGTACTTCACCTGGCTGCTCAAGGCAGCCATTTTTTTTACGCTCTTCGCTTTCGCGCTGAACAACCAGGAAGACGTGACCCTGCGTTTCTTCTTCGGCACCTACTGGCAGGCGCCGCTGGTGCTGGTGGTGCTGACGGCGTTCGCCGCCGGCATCGTGGTCGGCGTGCTGGGCATGGTGCCGCGCTGGTGGAAACACCGCAGCGCCGCGCGCCGCGCCCAACAGGAGACGGCCGCCGCCGTGCCTGCCACCGCACCCGCGGCCCCGGCCCCCATCGAGCAAGTGCCGCATGGACTTTGAGCTGGGCATCGGCTGGATCCTGCTGGGCCTGCCCCTGGCCTTCGTGCTGGGCTGGTTCGCCTCGCGCTTCGACCTGCGGCAGCTCCGCCTGGAAAACCGGCAGGCCCCCAAGGCCTACTTCCGTGGCCTCAACTTCCTGCTGAACGAACAGCAGGACCAGGCCATCGACGCCTTCATTGAGGCGGTGCAGAACGACCCCGACACCTCGGAGCTGCACTTCGCCCTGGGCAACCTGTTCCGCCGCCGCGGCGAATACGAACGCGCCGTGCGGGTGCACCAGCACCTGCTGCAGCGCGGAGACCTGGCCCGCGCCGACCGCGAGCGCGCCCAGCACGCCCTGGCGCTCGACTACCTCAAGGCCGGCCTGCTCGACCGCGCCGAGGAGGCGCTGCGCCGGCTGGAGGGCACGCCTTTCGAGGAACAGGCACGCCTGGCCCTGCTGGCCATCTACGAACGGTCGCGCGACTGGCAGCACGCGGCCGACATCACCGCCCGGCTCACCGCCTCGGGCCAGGGCGACTTCAGCACCCGGCTGGCCCACTACCTGTGCGAGCAGGCCGCCGCGCCCGATGCCGCCGGCAACCCCGAGGCGGCCCGCGCCCTGCTGGACAAGGCCGTGGCCACCGCGCCGCAGGCGCCGCGCCCGCGCATCGAGCTGGCCTTGCTGGAGCGCCGCCTGGGGCGCCACGCCGAAGCCTTCGCCGCCCTGCGCCAGCTGAACGCGGTGGCGCCCGCCGCCCTGCCCCTGGTGGCGGGGGCCCTGGCCGACACCGCACTCGCCTCCGGCCACGGTGCCGAGGCGCGCAGCCTGCTGACCGAGCACTACACGCAGGATGCTTCGCTCGACGTGCTCGACGCCATCGTCGCGCTCGACCAGGCCGAACAGCCCGATGCGGATGCACGCGCCTGGTACGTGCGCCACCTGGAGCGCGAACCCTCGCTGGTAGCCGCGGCCAAGTGGCTGTCGGGCGAGGCGCTGGCGCAGGAGCAGTTCCACCCGCAGGTGCAGCGTGCGCTCGACCATGCGGCCAAGCCGCTCACCCGCTACCGCTGCGCCGCCTGCGGTTTCGAGGCCAAGCAGCATTTCTGGCAATGCCCCGGCTGCCAGACCTGGGACAGCTACCCGGCCCGGCGTGTAGAAGAACTGTAAAGATCGGTCACACTACCGGCGTGGTGCGGCCGTACAGTCAACGCGCAGCATCGCTGGACCGTTGAAGACACGCCAAGCCGGCAGGCCCTGCCGGCGCAGTTTCCCCGAGGAGCCGTTCCATGTTCAAGAAGATCATCGCTTTCATCGCCATGATGTGCGCCGCCATCGCCTTCGCCGCGGTCGACGTCAACAAGGGCACGCCTGCCGACCTGGACGGTGTCAAGGGCATCGGCCCGGTGACCTCCAAGCTCATCACCACCGAGCGCGACAAGGGCGCCTTCAAGGACTGGCCCGACTTCATCGCCCGCGTCAAGGGTGTCGGCGACAAGCGCGCCGCCAAGCTCTCGGCCAACGGCCTGACCGTCAACGGCGCCGCCTTCGACGGCAAGCCCACCGCCGCCGGCAAGCCGGTCACCACCAAGATCGCCGACGACGCCAAGGCCGTCGCCAAGAAGACCAAGGAAGTGGCCGTGGACGCCAAGGACAAGGTCACGGGCAAGTAAGCCCGCTCTGTCGAGGCTTGCCGGGGCCTGCCGGCCCCCGACGAGAAACCCGCCGCGTGCGGGTTTTTTTGCGCCTGGCCCGCAGGCCCGGGCGAGCTTCAGGCGGTCACGAGAGCTCCGTCCTGGTACTGCCCATCCGTCACGGGCTCCATCCATTCGACGTTCTTGCCGTCGATCATTTCCGTCAACGCCAGATGCGACATGGCCGTGGTGATGGAAGCGCCATGCCAATGGCGCCTGCGGCAGGGACACCAGACCACGTCACCGGCGCGAATCTCGGTACGGGGGCCTCCTTCGCACTGGGTCCAGCCGACACCGGAGAGCACCACCAGGGTCTGACCGGCCGGATGGGTGTGCCAGTGGGTGCGCGCACCGGGCTCGAACGTCACGACGGCGCCGCCGGCGCGTCCCTCTGCTTCGGCCTGGAAGGGGCTGTCGATGCGGACCGCGCCGGTGAAATACGCAGCCGATCCCTGGGCGGAAGGCTTGCTTCCGTTACGTGTGATGTTCATGGATCCTGTTCCCTTGCCTTGAATGCGACGCTCACTTCGGGGCGAGGTCGCCATACCAGTACGCCGCGGTGACGCCGCCATCCATCAGAAAGTCGCTGCCGGTGATGAATCCACCGTCCGACCCCATCAAGAGCGCACCGACACTGCCGACCTCGTCGGGCGTGCCGCCGCGCCTGGCTGCCGATAGATCGATCATGCGGCGGTAACCTTCGCCGCGAGGGCCGCTCAGTTCGTCCTGCGCCAGAGGCGTGAAGATGATTCCGGGGCTGATCGTATTGACCCGTGCGCCGCGCCTGCCCCACCGCACGGCCTCGGCCATGACGCGCAGCGAATTGCCGCGCTTGGAGAGCTGGTAGGCATGCAGGGAGTCCTTCACCTGGTCGGGTTGCAGCATCGGCAATGCGAGCAGTTCCTCGGCAGGCGTGGTGGCCAGCGCCGCGTTCTGTTCGGTGCTCAGCCCCGGCAGCCGGTGCCCGGACTGCGATGCGATGACCACGCCCGCACCCCCCGCTGCGATGACGCTGCCGAACGCTTCGAGCACCAGGGCCGTGCCGTAGAGATCGACTTTCAGGATCGTGGCGGGCGACGCCTGGCTCGGCGAGACACCCGCCGCGTGGATCAAGCCAGTGACTTCGCCGATGGCCGCTGCCTGCCCGACCAGTGCCTGCACGGACTCCCGGGAGGAAACATCCACAACGGCCGTACTGACGTCGAAGCCCGCATCGCTGAGCACCTTGGCCGCGGCGTCGGCATTCTCCTTCTTCAGATCGGCAAGCAGCACCTGCTTGCCGGCACTGACCCGCCGTGCAATCGCCTGGCCTATGGACCCGGCTCCTATGACCACCACTACGTTAGCCATGTCAGCGACCCGTCATCTTGAGCACCGCCTCGGGCAAACGGTCTCCCTGCACGGTGAGCTTCGACGCGGCCCTGTCGATTTCCTGCAGGTCGTCGGCGGTCAGTTCCACCTTGCACGCACCGAGGTTCTCTTCAAGACGGTGCAGTCTGGTCGTTCCGGGAATGGGCACGATCCACGGTTTCTGCGCCAGCAGCCATGCAAGCGCAATCTGCGCCGGTGTCGCGCCCTTGCGTTGCGCCACCGCACGGAGCAGATCGACAAGCGCGAGGTTTGCCTTGAGCGCCTCCGGCGCCAGGCGCGGGACACGCGAACGGAAGTCGGCGCTGTCGAACCGGGTGTTCTCATCCATTTTCCCGGTGAGAAAGCCGGCACCCAACGGGCTGAAGGGAACGAAGCCGATGCCGAGTTCGTCCAGCGTCGGCAACATTTCGGCTTCGGGCCCCCGGAAGAACAGGGAGTATTCGCTCTGGACGGCCGTCACCGGCTGAACAGCGTGTGCCCGCCGAACCGTGGCGGCCGCAGGTTCGGACAACCCGAAATGCTTGACCTTGCCCTGTGCGATCAAGTCCTTCACGGCGCCTGCCACGTCCTCGATGGGCACGGCCGGATCGACGCGGTGCTGGTAGAAGAGATCGATGGCATCGACCTTCAGGCGCCGAAGAGAAGCCTCCGCCACAGCCCGGATGTGCTCGGGCCTGCTGTCGAGGCCACCGCTGCGTTGGGCTGTCTCTTTGTCGAGGTCGAAGCCGAACTTGGTGGCGATGGCCACCTGGCCCTTGTACGGGGCGAGGGCCTCGCCAACCAGTTCCTCATTGGCAAACGGGCCATAGACCTCGGCCGTGTCGAAGAACGTGACCCCCTGCTCGACGGCCGCGCGCAGGAGCGCAATCATCTCCGGCTTGTCACCCGGCGGGCCGTAGTTCGCGCTCATGCCCATGCAGCCGAGGCCGAGGGCGGAAACAAGGGGGCCGTTGCGGCCGAGACGACGGGTTTTCATGGCAGTTGTCCTGAGTCAGCGTTGATGGAATGAATTTAGGGCGGTTGACATTAAAAAACTAGACTGCTAAAACCACATGAACTCATTAGGCAAACTACTGAATGGCGCGCTTCGATGACCTGGCATCCTTTGCGGCAGTCGTGCGGGCCGGCAGCTTCACCCGTGCCGCCGCGCAGCTCGGGGTGACGCAATCCGCCCTCAGCCAGACGGTCCGCACGCTGGAGCGAAAGCTCGACCTCAAGCTGCTGAACCGCACCACCCGCAGCGTGGCCACGACGCAGGCGGGCGAGCAGCTCTACCGCACCGTGGAGCCACGGCTGGCCGAGATCGAGGCCGAGCTGGCCGTCCTTGGCGACATGCGGGGCAAAGCCGTCGGGACCGTGCGGATCACGGCCACCGAGCACGCCGTGCGCTCGCTGATCTGGCCAAAACTGCTGCCGTGGCTGGCGGATTACCCCGGCATCAAGGTCGAAATCAGCAGTGACAACCGGTTCGCCGACATCGTTGCCGAGCGTTTCGACATCGGCGTCCGGCTGGGCGATGACGTTGCCAAGGACATGATCGCCGTGCGTATGGCACCCGATATGCGTCTCGTCGTGGTGGGCAGCCCGGCGTACTTTCTGCGCAACCCACTGCCCGCAACGCCACGGGATCTCGCCGACCACGATTGCATCGGACTACGGTTGCCGACACATGGGGGGCTGCTGGTCTGGGAGTTCAGGCGCGGGGAACGCAGTGCCAACATCCACCCCAATGGGCGGCTCGTGTTCAACCAGAGCGACCTGACGGTGGAAGCGGCGCTCGCCGGCCATGGCCTGGCCTGGGTTCCAGAAGACCTCGCCGCACAACATCTGGCGGCAGGAACGCTGGTGACCACACTGGATACTTGGTCGCTGACAGTGCCCGGGTACCACCTCTACTACGCCAGCCGCAGGTCGTCGCCCGCCTTGTCCCTTGTCGCAGGCTTGCTGCGGTACACGACTTCTGGCGACTAGGGCCTGGCGTTGGCCAGCCCTCCCAAATGGCAGGCGCGGTGCCGGAACAGGGGTAAACACCAAAGCACAGGCAAAAATTTGCAGGGCAGACTGCCTTTCCCCCCTCCCCCCTGGATTCCACGGTGATCAAGACATACACGCTGGAGCAGAAGGATTTCTGCTGGTCGGGCATCGGCGTGCGCAACGCGGCTGCGGCGGACTGCAACAAGGCGGCGCACCGCCACAGCTTCTTCCAGATCGTCTTTGTCGCCGGCGGCGAGGTCCACCACGAGATTGGGGGCAAGATCCACCAGGCGTGCGAGGGGAGCATCTACTTCATCAACCCCGCCACCGTGCACCGGGCTTCGTTTCCGGACGGCTGCGCCTGCTACTTCCTGTATTTCAGCCCGCAGTTCCTGCACCAGGGTTTCGGCGGCGCGGCCACCGTGCCGGAAGGCGGGCTGTACCGCACGCCGGAACTGGCGCCCTTCTTCTACCAGGACCACTGCTCCTACCAGCTCGAAGGCGCGGAGATCGCCGAGGCCCGGGGCCGCTGCGAGCGTATCGCCGAGGCCTGTTCGCAGCGCGGCCTGTTCGACGCCGCGCGGGCGCGCGCCGAACTGGTGCTGCTGCTCACGCAGGTGGCCGCCAAGTTTTCGGGCGAGTTCAAGTCGGCCACGCAGGCCCGGCGCGGCCTGGGTGGCCTGGGCGCGGAACAGTCCCTGGACAAACGGGTGCGCGCGGCCCTGCAGTACATGCACCGCCAGTTCGGCCAGCCGCTGGCCCTGGAGGACGTGGCCCGCAGCGTGAACCTGAGCGGCACTTCGCTGACGCACCTGCTGAAGGCCGAGACGGGCAAGTCCTTCAAGAAGAACCTCGACGAGATCCGGCTGGACAAGGCCAAGGACCTGCTGGCCTACACCGACGCGCCGGTGCAGCGGGTCGCCGAAGGCTCGGGCTTTTTGGACCAGGGGCATTTCGCGCGGCGCTTCAAGGACCATACAGCGCTCACCCCCAGCGAGTTCAGGAAGCGGCACCAGTCGCTCATGGACCAGGGTGGCGTGGACGTGCACATGGTCCGGCGCGAACTGCGGCACTGAGCACGCACGTGCGGCCGCTACCGGCCCCAGGGCGAGCGCAAACAGCCCAAAAGATCACAGGAATATCCCAATCCGGCGTGGCGGCCCTGGCTAGCATCTCCTGAAAAGGAGACAGACATGCACAACCATTTGCACGCAAGCACGGCAGCCCGTCCCAGCCGCCGTTCGCTCTTGGCCCAGGCCGTCGGCGGCCTGTGCGCCATGCAGGGCCTGGCCCATGCCCAACCGGCGGACTGGCCTTCCAAACCCATCCGCATGGTGATACCGCAGGCGCCGGGCGGCGGCATCGACATCCTGGGCCGAATCGTCGGCCCGCTGCTGTCCGACGTGTTCCGCCAGCCGGTCGTCGTCGAGAACCGGCCGGGCGCTTCGGCCAACATCGGTGCGGACAACATCGCCCATTCGCCGCCCGATGGCTACAGCGTGCTCTACGGCATCAACCAGATCACCTCGTTCAACCCGCACATCTACCCCAAGCTGAGCTACGACCCGCTCAACGACCTGGTGCCCGTCACGCAGACCAGCACCGTGGGTTTCATCCTGGTGGTGAAGAACGAGTTGCCGGTGAAGTCCGTGAAGGAGCTGGTGGACTACGCCAAAAAGAACCCGGGCAAGCTGAGTTATGGCAGCTGGGGTGCGGGCTCGGCCCACCACCTGGGCATGGAGCTGTTCTGCTCCAAGGCAGGTGTCAACATCGTGCATGTGCCGTACAAGCAGACACCGGTCACCGACGTGATGGGCGGGATCCTGGACGTGCTGCTGGAGGTGACCCCCTCCATCCGTTCCTTCGTCACCGAAGGCAAGGTGCGGGCACTGGCCTACACCGGCGCCACCCGCCACCCGGATTTCCCCGACCTGCCGACCGTTGCCGAGACCCTGCCGGAGTACGAGCTGATCAGCTGGCATGGCGTGTGGCTGCCCAAGGGCGCATCGCAGCAGCTGGTCGAGCGCTACAACACCGAGTTCCTCCGCATCGTCAAGCGGCCCGAGATCCAGAAGAAGATGCTCGAACTCACCTTCACGCCGACGGGCACGAGCGCGGCCGAGTTCAAGCGGATCGTCCTGCGTGACAACCAGCGCTGGGGCCAGGTGATCCGCGAGCGGAACATCCGGATGGATTGACGGGGCGCCCTCCCCACGCAGAATTTCACCCATCCGCAATCAAGCAGGAGTTCCATTTGAAGTCGACAGTTGTAAGGGTCCATGCACCCGGCGGTCCGGAGGTCTTGCACCTCGAAGAGATGGACCTGCCCCACCCGGGCCCCGGGGAAGTCCGTATCCGCCATACCGCGATCGGCCTCAACTTCCAGGACATCTACACCCGCTCGGGCCTGTACCCCGCCCCCATGCCCACCGGCCTGGGCACCGAAGCCGTGGGTGTGGTGGAGGAACTGGGCGCCGGCGTCAGCGGCTTCGCCGTGGGCGACCGGGTCTGCTACATCAGCGGGCCGGCCCTCGGTGCGTCGTCCACGCACCGGAACTACCCGGCGGAACGCCTGCTCAAGGCCCCGGCCGACCTGGATGACGAAACCATCGCGGCGTCGCTGCTGAAGGGCATGACGGTCGAGTACCTGCTGCAGCGCTGCTACGAGGTCAAGGCGGGCCAGTTCGTGCTGGTGCATGCCGCCGCGGGCGGTATCGGCCTGCTGGCCGGGCAGTGGGGGCGCCATGTGGGCGCGAAGATGATCGGTGTCGTGTCCGGCCCGGAAAAAGCCAGACTCGCCCTGGCCAACGGCTACACCCATTGCATCGACCGCAAGACCGAAGACATCGCGGCGCGGGTCAAGGAAATCACCGGCGGCGCGGGTGTGCCGGTGGTCTACGACTCGGTCGGCAAGGACAGCTTCGACGCCTCGCTCAACAGCCTCGCGCCGCGCGGCTTTTTCGTGAGCTTCGGCACCACCACCGGTGCGCCGCCGCCCGTCGCGGCCGGCACCCTGCAGAAGATGGGCTCGCTCTACTTCACCCGGCCGACCCTGGTGACCTATATGGCCTCCGTGGAAGAACTCCGCACGTCGGCCGCCAAGGTCTTCTCGATGTTCAGGAGCGGTGCGTTGAAGGTCAACATCAACCAGCGCTACCCGCTCGCCGATGTGGCCAGGGCGCATGCCGACCTGGAAAGCGGCCGGACCATGGGATCGAGCGTGCTGTTGCCCTGAGGTCTCCACAGCCGGGCGGTGAGCGCCATCGCCCGCCTCACCTCGGCCGCCATGGCGGTGGATTCCTGTGTCCTGCGGGGTATCAGCCGGGTGCGGTCGTCAGTTGTTGCCATTGCGGGTCCGGAAAACCTCAGGGCGCCTTGGCCAGGTTCATGCGCGCCGCCTCGGCGCATTCCGAGGTCACCGTGAAATAGCGCGCCACCGCCTCGGCGCCCATGTCGTAGGGGTGCCGCTCGCCCGGCTGGCGCACCTGCACGATGCGGCCACGCTGGTAGGCGTCGTCGAACTCCGAATGGTTGGTCATCAGCACCGTGGCGCCGGCGTCGGCCGCGGCCTGGGCCAGCTTGCGCTGCGAGTTGATGTAGGTGGTGTAGTGCGCCGCGTCGTGCTGGAAATTGAAGGCCGTGCCGCCGGCATACACCACCGACAGCGGCTTGCCATGGTCCTTCACCGTGAAGAGGGCCGACAGCGTGCCCTGGGTGTGGCCCGGCGTGGCCACCAGGGTCACGGTGGTGTCGCCCAGGGTGATCTTGTCGCCATCGGCCGCCACGATGTCGCGCCGGGGCACGCCGCCGGGCACGTCCTGCTGGGCGATCAGGTCCCAGTCGCTGGCGCTCATCACCACCCGGGCGCCGAAGCGGTCCTGCAGCAGCCGTGCGCCCTCGTCGTGGTCGCCATGGGCATGGCTGACGATGACGTACTTGATGCTGGCCGGGTCCAGGCCGAGTTTCTTCAGCCCGTCGACGATCTCGGGCTCGGCCGCGTAGTGGTACAGCGTGTCGATCAGGATGATGCCCTCGCTGGTCTTCAGCGCCCAGGACGAATGCACCTTGGTGCCGACCCAGTACAGGTTGTCGAACATCTGCGTGGGCGCGGCATACCAGCTGTCGCGTGCCGGAACCACCGGCGGCGGGCCGCCCTTCTTGATGGTGAAGGGCGCGTCCGGCACGATGCAGATGCGCGCGATGGTGCCGGTGAAGTCGGTGCGTGCCGCGCGCCGGGCGGCCATCAGGTGGTCTTCCACCGTCCGGGCCTGGGCAGGGACCTGGGCGAGGGCCTGGGCGAAGGTGGTACCGGCGGCGGCCAGCACGAGTACGGCCGCGGCGGCGTGTGCCAGGCGTTTGTTTGCCATGGTGTGTCTCCTTGTTATATTTCATGGAACCTGACCCGCGGCACTGTAGCAGCGGATGCCATTTCTTGCCGGAGAGCCCCCTCCACCCGGCCGGCCCACCTCGGTCATGACAGGATTTTTCGGTGAAACAGCTCACACACGAACTGGCGGCCTACGTGGTCCGTGCCCGGCCGGAGGACCTGCCGCCGGAGGTACGTGACGCGGCACGGCGTTCGCTCATCAACTACCTGGGCGTGACCATAGGCGCCGGGCCCGGCGAGGTCATCGAGGGCATGGTCAAGGGCCTGCATGCCCTGGGCACCAGTGGCAACGTGCCGCTGCTGGGGCGCAGCGAGACCCTGGACGCGATGAGCGCCGCCCTGGTCAACGGCACCGGCTCCCAGGTGCTCGACTTCGACTCGACCCAGCTCAAGAAAACCAACATCCACCCCAGCGGACCGGTGGTGCCGGCCCTGCTGGCGCTGGCGGCCAACCGGCCGCTGGACGGCGAGGCTTTTCTCAACGCCTTTGTCCTGGGGGTGGAGATTTCCTGCCGTATCGCCAACAGCGTGTTCGGCACCGGCCGCAACCCGGGCTGGCACGTCACCGGCGCGGCCGGCGGCATCGGCGCGGCGGTGGCCGTGGGCAAGGTGCTGGGGCTCGACGCCGGACAGCTGGTGGCGGCCATCGGCATCGCCGCCAACCAGTCGGGCGGCATGCGCGAGATGTACGGCAGCATGTGCAAGGCCCTGGTGCCCGGCCGGGCGGCGGCCAACGGGCTGCTGGCGGCCATGCTGGCGCAGCAGGGGTTCTCCGGCCCCGCCCTGCCGCTCGAAGGCAAGAAGGGCCTGGCCCGGCTGTACAGCGGGGCCGACCTGCCCGAGTCCATCCTCGACGGCCTGGGCACCGACTACGAAATCACCTTCAACATCTACAAACCCTACCCCAGCGCCATCGTCACGCACGCCACCATCGACGGCGCGGCGCAGCTGGCCGTGGCGCACGACCTGCAGGCCGGCGACGTGGCGCGGCTGGAGCTGCGGGTGCCGCCCATCGCGCTGGAGCTGGCGGGTGTGCGGCAGCCGGTGACCGAGCTGCAGTGCAAGTTCAGCCTGCCGCACTGCGCCGCCGTGGGCATCCGCCGGCGCGGCGCGCGGGTGCCCGATTTTTCCGAGGAAGCCGCCGCCGACCCGGCACTGCAGCGGCTGCGCGAAGCCACCACCCTCATCCCGCAGGAAGGTTTGCGCAAGGAAGAAGCGGTGGTGACCGTGGTCACCCGCGGCGGCGCCACCCACGCGTGCCATGTGGAGCATGCCCTGGGCACCCTGGCCCGCCCCATGACGGATGCGGACATCGCCGCCAAGTTCCGCGACCTTACCGAGCCGGTGATGGGACAGGAACGCGCCGAACGCCTGCTGGCCCTGTGCATGAACCTGCCCGACGACGTGGGCGACCTGGCGCGGGTTTGAACCCCGCACGCCCCGGCCGCCCCGGAGCCGGCGTCATTCAATTTTTATATTGCCGGCCTTGATCACCTGGGCCCACTTGGTCGATTCGCTTTTCATGAAGGCTGCCAGGCCCGCACGCGACAGGGGCTGGGGTGTCAGGCCGTGCTGGTTGAGCGAATCCTTCACCTCCTTGTCGTTCAGCACGCGGGCTATTTCCACGTTCCAGCGGTCGAGGACCGGCGCTGGCGTTTTCGCGGACGCAACGAAGGCATACCAGTTCAGGGCCACCACGCCGGGATAGCCCGACTCGGCAATGGTCGGCACGGTCGGCATGCCGGCGGAACGCGTTTGCCCCGTGGTGGCCAGGGCGAGCAGCCTGCCCGCCTCGACCTGGGGCATCACCGTGGGCGGTGCAGCAAACAGCGAGGCGATGCGCTGTCCCAGCACGTCCTGCAGCGCCGGTGCTCCGCCCCGGTAGGGCACGTGCACCATGGCGATGCCGGCCTGCTGGTTGAACAGTTCGCCCACCAGGTGCGATGCGGACGCGGGCCCGGTGGAGCCGAAATCGACGCTGCCGGGCGTCTTTTTGGCCAGCGCGACGAATTCGGCCAGGTTCCTGACCCCCAGGCCCTTGTGGACCACCAGCACGTTGGGGAAATTGACGCCGCCGGCAACCGGCGCGAGATCCCTGAACGGGTCATAGCCCACCTTCATCAGATGCGGCGCCACCGTGAGCGGGCCAATGGAGCCGAACAGCAGCACCGATCCATCCGCGGCGCCATTGGCCACGTACTGGTGGGCGATGTTGCCCCCCGCTCCGCCGCGGTTGTCCACCACGACGGACTGGCCGATGTTCTCACCCAGCTTTCTGGCGATCAGGCGCGCCGCGAAATCCGCCGCGCCCCCCGCGGCGAACCCCACCACCAGCGTGACGGGTTTGCGGGGCAAGGAGGCCTGGGCGCTCGCGGTGAGGCAGGCAGCAGCCAGCAGCAGGCAGGACGCCAGCCGGGCTCCGTGCCGAAGATAGGCGTATTTCATTTTCGGGATGTCTCGGTCTTGTGGTTTGTCGGTCAGGGTCGGATGACGCGGGAGGGGTCGGTGCTGCCTCAGCCCTTGCGGGAACCGGCTTCTTCCAGATGGCGGGCGAACCGCTGCCGCAGCACGTAGGGAAGAATGCCGCCATGCCGGAAATAGACCTCCTCGATCGCCGAGTCGATCCGGGCACGCAGGGGAACCGTTTTTGTTTCTCCGCTTCGGCGGTGGATGACAAGATCGAAAACCTGCCCGGTGCGGACATCGTCCAGGTCGCCCAGCACATCGAATGTTTCATCGCCGGCCAGGCCCAGGCTCGACGCGCTCTCCCCCTCGGGAAATTCGAGCGGCAGGATGCCCATGCCCACCAGGTTGCTGCGGTGGATGCGCTCGAAGCTGCGCGCCACCACCGCACGTATGCCCAGCAGCCGGGGGCCTTTTGCCGCCCAGTCGCGGCTGGAGCCGTTGCCGTATTCCTCCCCCGCGAACACGAGCATGGGGACACCCTGCGCGGCATAGCGGGTGGCGGCCTCGAAGATGCTCATGCGATGACCCTCCGGCTGGTGGGGGGTGACGCTGCCCTCCTCCCCGCCCGCCATGTGGTTCTTGATGCGCACATTGGCGAAGGTGCTGCGCACCATGACCTCGTCATGGGCGCGCCGCGAGATGTAGCTGTTGAAATCGCGCGGCGCCACGCCGAGCCCGATGAGGAATTTTCCGGTTTCGGACGTGGGCGGAATCGCACCGCCCGGGTTGATGTGGTCGGTGGTGACGGAGTCGCCCAGGATCGCCAGCGCCCGGGCGCCACGGATGGCGGTGGCGCTGGGAATGTCGAGCGTCACGCCGTCGAAGAAGGGCGGCCGCTTCAGGTAGGTCGAGCCTGCGTCCCAGGTGAACAGGTCGCCCGTGGGCGCGGGTAGCGCCTCCCACAGACCGTCCGACGCCGGCCGGGCATAGACGGTGAGCACGTTCTGCGGGTCCTGCGCGAACGGCAGTACCGCGGCCAGTTCCTCCGCCGTGGGCCAGAGGTCGCGCAGGTAGACCTCCTGGCCATCGGGGCCCGTGCCCAGGGCTTCGGTGGCTGGGTCGAAATCGGCCCGCCCCGCGATGGCGAAGGCCACCACCAGCGGCGGGCTCATCAAGAAGTTCGCCTTGATGGCCTGGTGGATGCGGGCCTCGAAGTTGCGGTTGCCCGACAGGACGGCGGCCACCGTCAGGTCCTTGCCATTGATCTGCTCCAGGATGGCAGGGTCCAGCGGGCCGGAGTTGCCCATGCAGGTGGCGCAGCCGTAGCCGACGGCGCTGAAACCCAGGGCGTCGAGGTGCTGTTCGAGCCCGGCAGCCGCCAGGTAGGCACTCACCACACGCGAGCCCGGCGTGAACGATGTGCGCACGTGCGGTGCCGCCTTCAGGCCCCGGGCCACCGCCTTGCGGGCCAGGATGCCGGCGGCCAGCATCAGCCGCGCGTTGGAGGTGTTGGTGCAGGAGGTGATGGCAGCCAGCACGATGTCGCCGTGCTTCAGGCCGGCGTTGCCGGGCGCACCCGCATCCAGCGGCACGGGAACGGCACCGGGCAGGAAGGCCCGGACCTTTTCCTTCAACTCCGTCAGGGCGATGCGGTCCTGCGGCCTGGAAGGCCCGGCGACGCTCGGGACCACGCTGGCCAGGTCGATGCGCACCGTGTCGGTGTAGTCGATCCGGCCGGGCGCCGGCATGCCGAACATGCCCTGGGCCTCGCAATAGCATTGCAACGCGGCGAGTTCGGCTGTGGTCCTGCCGACGGACGCCAGGTAGTCGAGGGTGTTGCCGTCCACCGGGAAGAAGGCCACCGTCGCGCCGTATTCGGGCGCCATGTTGGCGATCGTGGCCCGGTCGGGCGCGGCCAAGGCCGCGGCCCCGTCGCCGAAGAACTCGACGAACTTGCCGACGACCTTGCGGGCGCGCAGGATCTGCACCACGGTCAGCACGATGTCGGTGGCCACGATGCCGGGCGCGGGCACCCCTATCAGCTCCACCCCGACCACGTCCGGCGCGACCAGGTAGATGGGCTGGCCCAGCATGGCGGCTTCGGCCTCGATACCGCCCACGCCCCAGCCCAGCACGCCAATGCCGTTGACCATGGGTGTGTGGCTGTCGGTGCCGACCAGCGAATCGAAGAAGGTCACGCCGGCCTTCTGGTGCACCCCGCGCGCCAGCCGCTCCAGGTTGACCTGGTGGATGATGCCCGTGCCGGGCGGGAAGATGCGGAAGGCATCGAAGGCGCCGTCGGCCCATTTCAGGAAGGAATACCGCTCCGCGTTGCGCTGGTATTCCACTTCCATGTTCAGGCGCAGCGCGTCCCGGGAACCGGCGTGCTCGACGGCAATGGAATGGTCGACCACCAGGTCGACCGGTACCAGCGGTTCGATATCGGCGGGTGCCATGCCCAGCCGGGCAGCGGCGTCGCGCATGGCCGCCAGGTCGGCCAGCAGCGGCACGCCGGAGGAATCGGGCGCCACGATGCGTGACACCACAAAAGGCACTTCGTCGGTGCGCGGACCCTGTGCCTGCCAACCGGCGAGTTGCCGCAGGTGGTGCTCCTGCACGCTGGCGCCATCGAGGTTGCGCACGACCGACTCCAGCATGACCCGGATGGAATGCGGCAGCCGGGAAATGGCGCCAAAACCCATGTCCTCCAGCACACCCAGGGAAAAGAACTGGCTGGCCGGGTGGCCGGCTATGGGCAGCGGACGCAGTACGTCGGTGGGGTGGAATGGCATGGCCGAAAACCTGTTGTCTGGTGCGGAAAAACCGCGAGAAAACAAGTCTAGGAAAAGCCCGGACCTTCGTCTAATATATTGTTATCGCACTACCGATACATTGAATGTATGGACCTCCGCCACCTCCGGTATTTCATCGCCGTCGCCGAGGAACTGCACTTCACCCGCGCGGCGCAGCGCATCGGCATCGCGCAGCCGCCTCTGACCTTCCAGATCAAGGCGCTGGAGAGCGAACTGGGGGTGCAGCTGTTCGACCGCCAGCCGGGCAAGGTCACCCTGACAGTGCCGGGCGAGGTCTACCTGGAGGAGGCGCGGGCCATCCTGGAGCACGTCAAGAAGGCGGCCCTGCGCTGCCAGCTGAGTGCGCAGGGGCTGGTCGGGCGGCTCAGCATCGGCTTTACCGAGTCGGCCTCTTTCCGCGCCGAGGTGACGACCGCCCTGCACCGCTACCGCAGCCTCTACCCGCGGGTGGAAATGTCACTGGAAGAAAGCCGCACCGGCCCCCTGATGGAGTCCCTGCGGCAGGGGCGCATCGACCTGGCCTTCGTGCGCCTGCCCATCGGCGAGGACAGCGGCATCCGGTTCTCGGTGGTCTCCACCGAACCCATGGTGGTGGTGGTGCCCCGGGGCCACCGGCTGGAGGCCCGCAAGGCGCTGCGGCTGGAGGAGTTGCGCGAGGAGCTTTTCGTGCTCTACCCGCGGACCACACGCTCCGGCCTGTCGGAGATGGTGGTGTCGGCCTGCGAGGCCCGGGGCTTCAGCCCGAAGGTGGTGCAGCACACGCCGCAGATCTCCTCGACCATCAACCTGGTGGCCAGCGCGCTGGGCATCTCGATCGTGCCTGCGTGCATGCAGGGCAGCCGCTCGGGCGAGGTGCGCTACATCCCCCTGAAAAGCTCCGGCATGGTGGCCAGCCTGGGGCTGGCACACCGCGCCGGCAGCCTGCCGCCGGTCATTCAGAACCTGGTGGACCTGCTGCCCGGTACAGGGGCTCCTATTCAGCCTTGATGTTGGCTATTTTTACGATCTTCGCGTACTTGGCCTGCTCGGAGGCGACGAACTTGCGCAGTTCCTCCGGCGTGGTGTGCACCGCCTTGGCGCCCAGGTCGGCGAACCTGGCGACCAGGGCCGGATCTTCCATGGCCTTGTAGAGCGCCTTCTGGAAGGTGGCGAAGACCGGCTTGGGTACCCCCACCGGCATGTAGATGGCCCAGGAGTTGGTGCCGACCACGTCCTTGTAGCCGCTTTCGGCGAAGGTGGGCACGTCGGGCAGCAGCGGGCTGCGCTGGGCACCGGTGTAGGCGATGGGGCGCAGCAGGCCGGCCTTGATCGGCGGCATGGCCGTCGGCGGGTCGAGCGTGATCATGTCGAGTTGGTTGGCCAGCACGTCGTTCAGGGCCTGGCCGCCGCCCTTGTAGGGCACGTGGGTGATCTTGATGCCGGCGGCCAGGTTCAGCATTTCGCCGCTGAACTGGGCGAAGGTGCCCATGCCGCCCGAGCCGAAATTGAGTTTGCCCGGGTCGGCCTTGGCCGCGGCCACGATGTCAGCCACCGTCTTGAAGGGTGACTTGACGTTGACCACCAGCACCGATGGGCCGGTGGCGATCAGCGACACCGGCATGAACTGCTTGTTCATGTCGTAAGGCGTCTTGGTGATCAGCGGCTGCGTCACCACCCCGGCCAGCGTGCCCAGGGTGAAGGTATAACCGTCGGCTGGCTGGTTCGCGGCGTAGACCATGCCGATGGCGCCACCCGCGCCCGGGTGGTTGTCGATGACCACCGGCTGGCCGATGGCCTCACCCAGCTTCTGGCCGAACACACGCGCCATGGTGTCGGAGGCGCCGCCGGCCGGGAAGTTGACGACGAACTTGAGCGGATGCGACGGGTAGGCATCGGCCGCGGCGGCTGCCAGGGGCGCCGCAACGCACGCGGCCAGCAGGGCACCGAGGAGGGGGCGCTTGTGCAACATGGGTGGTTTGTCTCGCAGAAAAGGGCGCGGCGGGCCGCGGGAACAATCTTGTTATTTCAACCGGATCGCACGATACCAGACCCACCGGCATTTGGAACCCCTCCAAATCCCCCGCCCCCGGGGGTGTGGATCTCGAACACGTCGCCGGGCGCCATGGCCGTCTCGCCGATATGGCCCAGCGTTTCCACCGTGCCGTCGGCCCGCAGCACGCGGTTGATGCCCGGCGCCCCGTCCTCGCCGCCCGCCAGCCCGAACGGCCCGGCCGTGCGGTTGTTCGACAGGATGCCGGCCGTCATCGCCTCCAGGAAACGGATGCGCCGCACCCCCCCGTTGCCGCCGTGCCAGCGGCCTGCGCCGCCCGAGCCGCCGCGGATGGCGTAGGTCTCCAGCCGCACCGGGTAGCGGAATTCGAGCACCTCGGGGTCGGTCAGGCGCGAATTGGTCATGTGCGTCTGCACCACGTCCGTGCCATCGAAGCCCTCCCCGCCCGGCATCACACCCGCGCCGCTGCCGCCCGCAATGGTCTCGTAGTACTGGTGGCGGGCGTTGCCGAAGGTGAAGTTGTTCATGGTGCAGGGGCTGGCCGCGTTGAGCCCCAGCGCGCCATACAGCGCGTTGGTGATGCAGCTCGAAGTCTCCACGTTGCCGGCGACCACCGAGGCGGGCGGGTGCGGGTTGAGCATCGAGCCCTCGGGAATGGTCACCCGGATCGGTTTCAGGCAGCCGGCGTTGAGCGGGATGTCGTCGTCCACCAGCGTGCGGAACACGTAGAGCACCGCCGCCATGCATACGGCGGTGGGCGCGTTGAAGTTGTTGGCCTGCTGCGGCGAGGTGCCGGTGAAATCCACCTCTGCGCTGCGGCTGGCCGCATCGATGCGCACCGCCACCGTGATGTGGGCGCCGTTGTCCAGCGGCAGGGTGAAGCGGCCGTCCTTCACCAGCGGTGCCAGCCGGTCGACGGCGCGCCGCACCGCCTCCTCGGCGTTGTCCTGCACATGGCCCATGTAGGCGTGCACCACGTCCAGGCCGAACTGGGCCACCATGCGGCGCAGCTCCTGCACGCCTTTTTCGTTGGCGGCGATCTGCGCCTGCAGGTCGGCGATGTTCTGCCGCGGGTTGCGCGCCGGCCAGGCGCCGCTGGCCAGCAGCGCCCGCATCTCGGCCTCGCGCAGCCGGCCGCCCTGCACCAGCAGGAAGTTGTCGATCTGCACGCCCTCCTCCTCGATGCGGGTCGAGAACGGCGGCATGGAGCCCGGCGTGGTGCCGCCGATGTCGGCATGGTGGCCGCGCGAGCCGACGTAGAAGGCCGGGGCGGCATCCGTTTCGGCAAGGTACACCGGCGTGATCACCGTCACGTCGGGCAGGTGTGTGCCGCCGTGGTAGGGGTCGTTCAGCGCATACACGTCGCCGGGGCGGATGCGCCCGGCGTTCGCGCGGATTACCGTCTTGATGCTCTCGCCCATCGAACCCAGGTGCACCGGCATGTGCGGCGCGTTGGCGATGAGGCTGCCCTCGGCGTCGAACAGCGCGCACGAAAAATCCAGCCGCTCCTTGATGTTGACCGAGTGCGCGGTGTTCTGCAGCTGCAGGCCCATCTGCTCGGCGATGTTCATGAACAGGTTGTTGAACACCTCCAGCAGCACGGGGTCGGCCGTGGTGCCGGCGGCAAACACCACGGCGCGGGCCGTGCGCCGGTCCAGCACCAGGTGATCGCGCGCCGTCACGGTGGCCACCCAGCCGGGCTCGACCACGGTGGTGGCGTTCTGCTCGGCGATGATGGCCGGGCCGGGCAAGGTGTCGCCGGGGCGCATGTCGGCGCGCACCACCAGCGCGGCATCGTGCCAGGCACCGCCGGAATACACCGGCACCGTATCGCGCCGCGGCACTTCGCGCGGTGGGTGCAGTGCCTGCACGGGTTCGGCCGGCGATTCGCCAGCCGCCACCGCCTCGACCGATACCGCCTCGACCACCAACCCCCGCCCCTCCATCAGGAAGGCGAAACGCTGGCGGTAGGCGGCCTCGAAGCCGGCGCGAACGGCGGTGGCCTGGGCGGTGGCGTCCTCGCCCTGCGCGAACGCAGGCACCGGCACGAAAGGCACCACCAGCGCCGCGTCGCTGCCCTGGTAACGCACATGCACACGCCGGTGCATGGTCACCTCGTTTGTTCTTGCCCCTGCCTCTGCTTCGCACGGCGAACCTCCCTGCTGCACCAGATCAGCCGAGGCGGTCCCGGCCAGCGCGTCGAGCCGGGCCACGATACCGGCCATGGCCTCCGGCGCCAGCGCCACTTCGATGGCCGCCTCGCGAATGGTGCTGCGGTCGGCCAGGCCCATGCCGTAGGCACTCAGCACACCCGCCAGCGGGTGCACGAAGACCCGCGCCATGCCCAGCGCATCGGCCACCAGGCAGGCATGCTGGCCGCCCGCGCCGCCGAAGCACTGCAGGGTGTAGCGGGTGACGTCGTAGCCGCGCGCCACCGAGATCTTCTTGATGGCATTGGCCATCTGCTGCACCGCGATGTGCACGAAGCCCTCGGCCACGTCCTCCGGCGCGCGGCCGACCTGCCGGGCCAGTGCGGCGAACTGCTCCCGCACGACCGCGTCGTCCAACGGCTGGTCGGCGCGGGGGCCGAACACCGGCGGAAAAAAGCGCGGCTGGATCTTGCCCAGCAGCACATTGGCATCGGTCACCGCCAGCGGACCGCCGCGCCGGTAGCTGGCCGGGCCGGGGTTGGCGCCAGCGCTCTCGGGCCCGACGCGGAACCGCGCGCCGTCGAAACGCAGCAGCGATCCGCCGCCGGCCGCCACGGTGTGGATACTCATCATCGGCGCGCGCAGGCGCACGCCGGCCACCTGGGTCTCGAACTCGCGCTCGAACTCCCCTGCCAGGCCACCGCGGAAATGGCTTACGTCGGTGGAGGTGCCGCCCATGTCGAAGCCGATCACGTCATCATGCCCCGCCAGTGCCGCGGTGCGCGCCATGCCGACGATGCCGCCGGCCGGGCCGGACAGGATGGCGTCCTTGCCACGGAAACGCCAGGCATCGGTGAGGCCGCCGGAGGACTGCATGAACAGCAGGCGCACCCCCGGCATCTCGGCGGCCACCTGGTCCACGTAGCGCCGCAGGATGGGCGACAGGTAGGCATCGACCACCGTGGTGTCGCCCCGGCCGACGAACTTCATCATCGGGCTGGTAGCGTGCGAGGTGCTGACCTGGGTGAAGCCCACCTCTTCAGCGATACGCGCCGCCGCCGCCTCGTGCGCCGTGTGGCGATAGCCGTGCAGGAAGACGATGGCCACGCAACGCAGGCCGGCCGCATGGGCCTGCCGCAAGTCCGTGCGCAGCGCCGCTTCATCGAGCGGCGCCACCACCTCGCCGTGCGCGCCCACGCGCTCGTCGGCCTCGACCACGCGGCTGTACAACAACTCCGGCAGCACGATGTGCCGGTCGAACAGTCGCGGGCGGTTCTGGTAGCCGATGCGCAGCGCGTCGCGGAAACCCCGGGTGGTCACCAGCAGGGTGGGTTCGCCCTTGCGCTCCAGCAGGGCGTTGGTGGCCACGGTGGTGCCCATCTTGACGCACTCCACCCGTGCGGGCGTGACCGGCTCGCCGGGCGCCAGGCCCAGCAGGTGGCGGATGCCGGCCACCGCCGCGTCGCGGTACTGGCCGGGGTTGTCCGACAGCAGCTTGTGGGTGGCCAGCGTGCCGTCGGGACGCCGGCCGACGATGTCGGTGAAAGTGCCGCCGCGGTCGATCCAGAACTGCCAGCGGCCGGTGTCAACAGGTGGGGGGGTGTCGTGCATGGTGTACCGTTCGGGCTTCCGCAGCTTCTCCTTACGGTGCATTCTCCATGCTCCCCGTCCTTGCCATCTCTATCGGCGCCAGCCTGGGCGCACTGGCCC
>JAZJYT010000034.1:0-15571 GCA_040390235.1 Pseudomonadota bacterium
TCCGGCGGTGTCGAACCCCAGTCCAACCTGGCCAACAACAAGCAAGGCAACTCCTTCGGTGGCCGCATCGGCTACGCCAACGGCCCGCTGAACATCGCTGGTGGCTACACCCAGTGGAAGCAGGTCATCGGTGCGTCCAACGTCGCTCCGGTCACCATCGGCCGCGACCTGACCGTGACCAACATCGGCGCGACCTACGACTTCCGCGTGGTCAAGCTGTGGGGCTACTACGGCCAGGAAAAGGTCAAGAACGGCCCGTCCACCAACAGCCGCATGAACTCCGCCAACCTGGGCATCACCGCC
The DNA here is from genome assembly GCA_040390235.1 of Pseudomonadota bacterium. Taxonomy (GTDB): domain Bacteria; phylum Pseudomonadota; class Gammaproteobacteria; order Burkholderiales; family Burkholderiaceae_C; genus Xylophilus. The sequence goes on from JAZJYT010000034.1 coordinate 304, forward strand.
CCGATCGGCGCCGGCGAAATCCGCGCTTCGTTCTCCCGCTACGACCTGAAGAACAGCTCGAACGACGCCAACAAGTTCAACCTGGGCTATGGCTACAACCTGTCCAAGCGCACCCAGCTGTACGCAACCGTCTCGACGGTGCGTAACAAGGGCGCTTCGACCCGCGTGGTCAAGGACTCCGATGGCCTGGCGCTGACCGGCACCATCCGTCCGGGCAGCAACTCCTCCGGTTTCGACATCGGCGTTCGCCATTCGTTCTGAGCCCCCTAAGCTTCTCACTTCGCTGCGCTCCGTGTAGTTCGCATTCCCCCCAGGGGGAGGCTGCCCCGGGCCTTGGGGCGGCCCGGCGGCCGGGGCTGCTGGTGAAGACGTGAAGACCAAAGCCGCCGGCGTCAAAACCGGCGGCTTACTTTTTGACAGTTTCGTGTTACGTTGGTTTGGTACATTCAGGTCCACAATCGGCCATACAAGTACAAACACCCATGTCCAGCGACGAGCCCACCATGATCGGCAAAGGCAGCCTCGAGAGCCTGTCTGAATTCCGCTGGAAGTTGCGCCGTTTCCTGCGCTTCGCCGAAGACGCGGCGCGCGGGGCGGGTATCACCGTGCTGCAGTACCAGCTGATGTTGCACACCCAGGGTTTCCCCGACCGGGACTGGGCGACCGTGGGCGAACTGGCCGAGCGCTTGCAGGCCCAGCACAACGGCGTGGCCGCCCTGGTCACCCGCTGCGAGGAGGCGGGGCTGGTGCGGCGCCGCCACAGCAAGGAGGACCGCCGGACCGTCGAGGTCCACCTGCTGGCCAAAGGCCGGCGGCTGCTGGAGGCCCTGGCCACACAGCACCGCGAGCAGTTGCGCGACCTGAGCGAAGTGCTGCAGGTTCCGGACGACGACAAAGGCGCCTGAACAGGCAGTTCGGCTGCCGCAGGGCCAGACCATGCGAAACGTCCTGGCCGCCATCACCCTTCTCGGCATCTGCGCGGCGGCGGCCCATGCCACCGGGAGTATCTCGTGCGCCAGCCGGGACGGCCGCACGCGTGTCGATGTGCTGGTCAGCCTGGCGCACGAGGGTGCGGGCTCGGGCATCACCGCGCTGGCACTCACGCTGCCTGGCACCCGGCCTGGTGCAGGACCCGCCACCTGGACGGTGACACGCGCACAGGCCGACTACCGCCAGCACACCCTGCACCTGGTGGCGCATGCGCCAGGGCACGAGGCCGCAGGCCCGCTGCGCCTGGATGTCCGGCGGGAGCAGGGCCTGCTGCAGGGCCCGCCGCAGGCCGGCAAAGGCCCCACCCGCCGCTGGCGCATGGGCTGCGACTGGGGCGAGTTTTCCTGAGGCTCAGGCGGCCTGCAAGGCCGCTGCCTGCGCCACGGTGCATGCACCCGGACGTATACATGTTGTGGGCGATGGATACCGTAAGGGTACATAGCGTCATGAAAACAGAACGCATGTTTGTTTCAATCATCCTGTTTCTCCAAGGAAACGCCTTCAGCCCCGGCACCGAGCGCACATTGCCCCCGCAGATGCGCGCCGGGCTTTTTTTAGTCCTTCCTTTTGCATCCACACATCGCCATGAAGAAATCACTTATCGCACTGGCTGTCCTGGCCGTCTCCGGCAGCGCCATGGCGCAGTCATCCGTCACCGTGTTCGGTATCGTCGACCTGGCGATGAGCAACCTGCAAGCCTCCGGCCTCGGCCACAAGGCCGGCATGTCCTCCGGCAGCCAGTCGGCCGGCCGCCTCGGCTTCCGGGGCACCGAAGACCTCGGTGGCGGCCTGGCCGCCAGCTTCTGGCTGGAAGGCGCACTGCAAAGCGACGAAGGCAATGCCGCCGGCCTGAGCTTCCAGCGCCGTTCGACCGTCAGCCTGTCGGGCAACTTCGGTGAAGTCCGCCTCGGCCGCGACTTCTCGCCCTCCTACCTGAACGTCACCGGCTTCGACGTGTTCGGCCAGCGCGGTGTCGGCCAGTTCCAGGGCACCGGCAACTTCGGCTACAGCGACGTTCGCAACAGCAACATGGTGCAGTACTTCCTGCCCTCCACCCTGGGCGGTTTCTACGGCAACGTGGCCTACTCCTTCGGCGGCTCCAGCGGTGTCGAGCCCCAGTCCAACCTGCCGAACAACAAGCAAGGCAACTCCTTCGGTGGCCGCATTGGCTACGCCAACGGCCCGCTGAACATCGCTGGCGCCTACACCCAGTGGAAGCAGGTCATCGGCGCCTCCAACGTCGCTCCGGTCACCATCGGTAACGACCTGACCGTTGCCAACATCGGCGCGACCTACGACTTCGGCGTGGTCAAGCTGTGGGGCTACTTCGGCCAAGAGAAGGTCAAGAACGGCCCGGTGGGCAACAGCGTTGAAAACTCCACCAACCTGGGCATCACCGCCCCGATCGGTGCCGGCGAAATCCGCGCTTCCGTCAACCGTTACGACCTGAAGGACAGCTCGAACGACGCCAACAAGTTCAACCTGGGCTACGGCTACAACCTGTCCAAGCGCACCCAGCTGTACGCAACCGTCTCGACGGTGCGCAACAAGGGCGCCGCGACCCGCGTGGTGCGGGATTCCGATGGCCTGGCGCTGACCGGCACCATCACCCCGGGCGGCAGCTCCTCCGGTTTCGACATCGGCGTCCGGCATTCTTTTTAAGCCCCCTAAGCTTCTCACTTCGCTGCGCTCCGTGTAGTGCGCATTCCCCCCAGGGGGAGGCTGCCCCGGGCCTTGGGGCGGCCCGGCGGCCGGGGCTGCTGGTGAAGGCAGGAGACAAAAAGCCGCTGGCGTTGCCTGCGGCTTTTTTGTTTCTGGCGTGGGCCTTCAGGCCACTGCCGACAGCGTGGTGCCCATCGCCGCTTCCGGGCCGGGGGCGATGCCGTCGATCAGCCAGGCGAACAGCCGCGACACGTCCACTGCCTGGATCAGCAACTGGCCGCGGTTGGCCTTGATGACCTCGGTCACCAGCATGGAGTCGCCCGTGGCCAGCAGCGGTGTACGCATGATCTGGCCGGGGTCGAACTGCGGTACCGCATGCAGGTCGTCCACCAGCAGGCCGATGGTGTGGCTGCCGTGGCGCAGCACCATGACCTGGCTGTTGGGGGTGACGTCCGAGGGGGAAGACCCGAGCAGCTGCGCCAGGTCGTAGACCCACATGAAACGCTGGTTCAGGTCGGCGCGCTGCAGGCCCAGGATGCCGATGCGGCCGGTGCCGCCGCCCAGCGGGGTGGGACGCACGTCGGAGAAGGGTACGGCTTCGAGCACATGCACCGCATCGATGGCATAGAGCGCATCGCGGCAGAAGAAGGTGGCGAATTCCAGGCCGTCGTTCATCGAGGTTTCGGACTCGATCTGCACCGCGGTACGGCCGCCGGCGGAAATGCTCTGGCGCACCGCGCCGAATTTTTCATAGACGACGGAGATCACGTCCTCCTGGTAGCCGTCGCTGGTCTTGAATTCGCGGTAGCCGCAGGAAGCGGTGCAGGCGACGATGGCGTATTCACCATCGTGCACCGTGATGCGCGAGGCTCCCTGGCCGTTGGGCAGCGCCCGCAGGTCGGCCTCCACGTCCAGTGTCGAGCCGACCGGGCGGCTGCTGTCGGTGGACGACAGCACCCGGCCCTGGCGGTCGATGTAGAAGGCCGACATCTTGGGCTTGCCGACCACGCCGGCGCCGAGCATGTTGCGGAACTCGGGCGTGGAGTCGAAGACGATGCCGATGCCGCCGACGATCCGGTTGGGCTCGTTCAGGTCGCGGATGGCGGCGTGGTAGATGTAGGTGTCGCGGTGGTCGTAGAGCGCGGTCGTGGCGAAAGGGCTGACGTAGTAGTCCTGCGCGGTCCGCAGTGCCGACACGCGGGCCAGGGTTTCCGCATCGACCTGGCTGCCGACGACCGGCAGGCCGGTGTCGGCGTCGCCCGCAAGTTCGCTGCCGGTGCTGGCCACGATGCGGCCATTGCGGTCGTACACGTAGAGCCGGGTATAGACGGTGTAAAGGCCGTTGATGTAGGCCAGGATCCCGGTGATGCGGCTGGCCGTGTCGGCGCCGATGGCCGGCTCGGCCAGGCCGGCGCGCAGTTCGGGTGTCAGGGCCCACCAGCGGCAGTCGTCCGAACGTTCGTACAGGTTGCGGTCGAGCAGGTCGATCAGCAGGTGCGAGGTGAACTGCGCATCGCGCATGCTCGACGCCAGCACGGTCTGGTACAGGTCGCGGATGGAGCGCGCGAAGAGTTCGTTGCTGCGGTTGCCGGTCTCGCTGATCTGGTCGAGCACGGTCTTCAGCTTCTGCATGTCGCCCTGCTGGCCGGCGGTCATGACCTGGCCGTTCCAGACGATGCGCTGGATGGTGCGCGCCGCCATCATGATGTCGTGCAGCGGCGGGCAGAACGAGTCGGCGTGCGAGAGCAGGCCGTCGGCCACGGCCGGCTCCAGCGTGGAGAGCGTGTCGCCGCCGCTTTCGCCGCGGAAGGAGACATCGATCGGAATCATCACCTGGCCCTTCCAGCCCGGCGGGCCGGGGTAGCCCTGGTAGCCGTCGGAGGCGAAGGTGCGCACCATGTACTCGCGGCCGCTGAAGGCCAGCGGGTTGGGCGAGGTCTGCAGGTTGGTGGGCACCAGGGTGCCGGGTGGCATCCACAGCGGGTCGGCGCTGGCGATGACGCGGTTCTCGGCATCGAGCAGCAGCAGGTTAGAGCGCACGTCGCCATCGCGGTGCGAGTCGAAGATGCCGGCCATCTCCTGCTCGAAATTGAAGCCCAGGCACAGCACGCCGATGACCGCGCCGGTGTCGGGGTGGTGCATGCGCCGCGAATAGACCAGCGCGCGGTCCCGGGCCGGCCGCAGGTCGGTCCTGCGGAAGGTTTCCACATAGGTTTCGCTGGCCAGCGTCTCGGCCACCAGCGCGTCGCTGCTGTGCTCCAGCGGCGTCGTGGGGTCGATCTGCACCAGCACGTTGCCTTCGGTGTCGAGCAGGATGATCTCGTCGTAGACGGTGTACTTGCTCTGGTAGTCGCGCAGGCGGGCACGGATGGTGTCGGTGTCGTCGTCGACCTCCGCGTCGTTGCGCAGGCCGTCGCAGCGCACCACGAATTCGCACAGCATGCGGTCGGTGGCCAGGAAACCCACATCGGCGGTGCGCTCGAACAGGTTGCGCACCACGATGTCGATGACGTACTGCGCCTTGGTGCCGATGCCGGCCATGACGTTGCGCACTTTTTCCTGCACCAGGCTGACCACCAGCTCCTGTTCGAGCTTGGCAAAGCCCGCGCGGGTGGCGGCCATGGTCGGCAGGATGGTCTTGGCCTCGGTCGGGCAGTTCATCTTGGCCGAGGATTCGATGATGCGCCACATGAGGTTCAACTCCTGCAGCGACTGTTCGCAGCGCGACACGTCGCGCATGAAGGGCAGGAAGATCTCGGTATCCGGCAGGGCGGGGGACACGGGGGCGGCGGTGGGTTCGGTGCGCATGTTCCTCCTGGGCATGGGTATCGCCAAGTTGGCAGGGAGGGTCAAGCAATAAGCGGGCCCGGTGCACCGTCCTAGTGCGGCCGGCGGCTGAGACAATCGGTGCCTATGACAGAACAGACCGCAGCCGCCCCGGGCACCGGGGCCGATACGACGAACGCGCCCGCAGCGCCGCCCGATCCCTTGTTTCCCGCCGCCTTGCGGGTCGATTCCCTCGACCTGGAGGCCCAGGGCGTGGCCCGCCGCGCCGACGGCAAGGTGGTGTTCATCGAGGGGGCCTTGCCGACCGAGGTCGTCAGCGCGAGTGTGTACCGCCGCAAGAACAACTGGGAGCAGGCCACGCTGACGGCGATCCACCGCGAATCGTCCCAGCGGGTGCGGCCCGGCTGCCCGCATTTCGGGCTGCATGCGGGCGCCTGCGGCGGCTGCAAGATGCAGCACCTGCACGTCGGTGCTCAGGTGGCGGCCAAGCAGCGGGTGCTGGAGGACAACCTGTGGCACCTGTCCAGGACCCGGGCCGATACCCTGCTGCGGCCCATCGAGGGCCCCGCCTGGGGCTACCGCTACCGGGCGCGCCTGTCGGTGCGCTGGGTGCAGAAGAAGGGCACGGTGCTGGTCGGTTTCCACGAACGCAAGAGCCGCTACATCGCCGACATGGTGGTATGCCCGGTGCTGCCACCCCACGTCGAGGCCCTGCTGCTGCCGCTGCGGGAACTGATCGGCGGCATGGAGGCGCGCGCGACCTGCCCGCAGATCGAACTGGCCTGCGGCGACGAGGTGACCGCCCTGGTGCTGCGCCACCTGGAACCCCTGTCGCCGGGCGATCTGTCGCGTCTGCGCGCCTTCGGCGCCCTGCATGGGGTGCAATGGTGGCTGCAGCCCAAGGGCCCGGATACGGTGCAACTGCTCGACCCGGCGGGCGCCGCGCAACTGTCCTATGCGCTGCCGGAGTTCGGCATCACCATGCCGTTCAAGCCGACCGACTTCACCCAGGTCAACCCGCACATCAACCGGGTGCTGGTGGTGCGGGCCCTGCGCCTGCTGGACGTGCAGGCGCACGAACGGGTGATCGACTGGTTCTGCGGCCTGGGCAACTTCACCCTGCCCCTGGCCACCCAGGCCGCCGTGGTGCGCGGCATCGAGGGCAGCGAGGCGCTGGTGGCGCGCTCGCGCGAGAACTACGAAAGCAACCGGGCCGCGGTGCGGGCTGCACCCCTGTGCACGACCGATTTCGTGGCGCGCAACCTGTTCGAGATGACGCCCCGCCTGCTGCTGCAGGACGGTGCGGCCGACAAGTGGCTGGTCGACCCGCCGCGCGAGGGTGCGTTCGCGCTGGTCAAGGCACTGGCGCACCTGAGCCGGGTGGTGCGTGGCCTGCCGGCAGCCCTGGGGGCCGGCGGCGAGGACGAAACGCTGGCGGAGGACGGCAGCGGCATGGCGGAAGAGGGCACGCCAGGGCAGCAGGCGCCAGCCGCCAAGAAGAAGGCCAGCAAACCCGAGGCCGTGGAGGAGGCGCCGGTGGACATCGCCACCCTGGCCGGCTGGACGCCGCCGCGGCGCATCGTCTACGTCAGCTGCAACCCGGCGACGCTGGCGCGCGACGCCGGCATGCTGGTGCACCAGGCGGGCTACCGCTGTTCATTCGCGGGCGCCGTCAACATGTTCCCGCATACGGCGCACGTGGAAAGCATCGCGGTGTTCGACTACGAAGGGGCCTGACCGCCCCGGGGACTCAGAGCGGGGCGGCTTTGGCCTTGGGCCGTGGCGCCACGACTTTTTCGGTGGCCTTGTCGATGCTGGCGTCCGGCTCGACCGTGTCCGACGGCGGGCCGGCGGTGGCCACCGCCGCCGACGGGGCGATCACCGAGGCCTGGCCCACGATCTTGTTGTCGCGCATGTACTGGTCCATGTCCTTCCAGCCCGCGAAGATGGCCGACTTGTTGGCGCGGGCATTGAGGCTGTAGCAGTCCTCGATGCCCCGCAGGCTGTAGCGGCAGGCGCCGCCGATGGCCTTGGCGTCGGCTTCGCGCTGGGCGATGCGCGGGTCCGGCTCCATGCCCGGAATGTCGCAGCCGGCCAGCAGCAGCACGGTGAGCGCGGCCAGCGGAAGGGCGATGGAGCGGGGGGACATGCCTCCATTATCGGCAGGCGCTGCGGAAACTGGAGGGCTTGACCCTGCGGCAGAGTCGAGCAAGAAAGCAAAAAAGGCCCCGAAGGGCCTTCTTGATAGTCACCGCCAGCCGCCGCCGGGCCGCCCCAAGGCGGCGACGGCCCCCTCGGGGGGCAGCGACCCCCGCGCAGTGGCGGAGCGTGGGGGCTCTATTTCAGTCGCGGTTGCCGCCCACGATGCCCAGGATGGACAGCAGGGCCTGGAACACGTTGAACAGGTCCAGGTACAGCGCCAGGGTGGCGCTGATGTAGTTGGTTTCGCCGCCGTCGATGATCTGCTTCAGGTCGTACAGCATGTAGGCGCTGAAGATGGCGATGGTGGCGGTGGAGATCGCCAGCATGGCGGCCGTGGACGGCACGAACATGGCGATCACCGAAGCGATCAGCAGCACGATGACCCCCACGAACAGGAACTTGCCCATGCCCGACAGGTCGCGCTTGATCACCGAGGCCAGCGTCGCCATGGCCAGGAACACCCCGGCCGTGCCGGCAAAGGCGGTCATGACCAGGCTGGCGCCGTTGCTGTAGCCCAGCACCATGGCGATGAGCCGCGACAGCATGATGCCCATGAAGAAGGTGAAACCCAGCAGCACCGGCACGCCGGCGGCGGAATTCTTGGTCTTCTCGATGGCGAACATGAAACCGAAGGCGCCGGCCATGAAGACCACCAGGCCCAGCACGCCGTTGAGCGACTGGGTGATGCCGGTGGCCACGCCCAGCCAGGCGCCCGCGATGGTGGGCAGCAGGCTCAGCGCCAGCAGCCAGTAGGTGTTGCGCATGACACGCTGGCGCTGGTCGCGCACAACGTCGGTGTTGCCGTAGCCAGCGCTGCGGCCGAAAGTCTGAAGATCGCTCATAAAAGTGTTCTTTCCAAAAAAGGCGGGGCTCCCGCATGTACACAAACAGGATACAAAGCCTGGCTGTACTGTATATGGGGACGATCCCCGAACTTGCGCACTCCCTATTTTTTCTAGGGGCAATGTGCGGGCACCTCTGCATTCCACACACGAATCGGCGGCCCTGGCACCGGTATGCTCGGCCGTCATCCCTCGCAACGTATTTTCCACCTCCACCTTATCCGAATATGAAGACCAAGTCTGTACTCGAACTCGCCGACGTCAAGAAGATCGCCGCCGCGGCCGAAGCCGAGGCCCTGGCCAACGGCTGGGCCGTGACCATCGCCATCTGCGACGACGGCGGTTACCCCCTGTGGCTGCAGCGCCTGGACGGCGCGCCGGCCACTTCGTCCTTCATCGGCCCGGCCAAGGCCAATACGGCAGCCCTGGGCCGCAAGGAAACCAAGGGTTTCGAGGACGTGATCAACGGGGGCCGCTATGCCTTCCTGTCGGCGCCCCAGCTGCAGGGCATGCTTGAAGGGGGTGTACCCATCGTCAAGGACGGCCAGGTCATAGGCGCCGTCGGTGTCAGCGGTGTGAAGTCCGACCAGGACGCCCAGGTGGCCAAGGCTGGCATCGCGGCCCTGGGGCTCTGAGCCGCGGGCGCCTGCAGGGCGCCACCAGGCAAAAGGCCGGCTCATGCGAGCCGGCCTTTTGCGTTCTATCCACTACCGGGGGAAAAAAAGCGTGGCTGGACGGCGAACCGTTGGCTGGCAAAAACGACCCTTGGAGACTTCGAGGAAGTCTCTGGTATCGCCCCACGATGAAACCTTTATTTGGTCAGGATCAGCTTGCCCAGGCGGGTGGCCTGCAGGCGGTAGGTGTTGCCATTGTGGCTGATCTCGACCGCCTTGCGGCCGCGCAGCAGGTCGGTGCTGGCCAGCACCTGGGCCGCGTCCGCCTGGGCCTGCACGGCACCGGCCTGGAGCTGTTCCGACACGGCCTGCTGAACCGCATGGCGCAGTGCCAGGGTAGGGCGGCTCTGGTTCGGGGCAGTGGACGTGGCGGTTGCGTACATGGTGCTGGGCTCCTGGTTGCGCGATTGGTTAATGATAACCATTCTCAAAATGAAGTCAACCTCATTTCGGTCGCCCGCGCGTTTTTACGTGACTGAACGTGACCCGCCGCGCGCCGACCCCGCTGTTTCCCCTACGCATGCCGGCCGGTTTCGCGTCTAGAGTGCAGGTCCTGTTATACCAATCAAAACAAGGACGAGACATGCAGAACTCCCGCAGGAACTTCCTCGGCGGCACCGCGGGTGTGGTCGCCGGCATAGCCTTCACCGGCTGCAGCGCGGTGCTGCCACCGCCGCCGAAGGAATGGCGTCCGGGCCCCGGCGACATGCCCGAGTACCACCTGCCGGTGGTGGTGGGCGGCAAGCGGGTGAAGACCATCGACGTGCATGCCCATTGCTACGTCCCCGAGGTGCTGGCGCTGATCGGTGTGGCGCCCAACGACATGGGTTCGCAGCTGCGGGGCAAACGCGAGCACATCATCGTGGTGGCCGACCGGCTGGCGGCCATGGACTACATGGGCATCGACATGGAGGTGCTCAGCGTCAACCCGTTCTGGTACCGCTACGACCGCGCCAGGTCCGCGGCGGTGTGCCAGCTGCAGAACGACAAGCTGGCCGAGCTGTGCCGGGCCAACCCCGAGCGTTTTGGCGCCTTCGCCTCGATTTCGCTGCAGTTCCCCGACCTGGCGGTGCAGGAGCTCGAATATGCGATGAAGACCCTGGGGCTACGCGGCGCCGCCATCGGTGCGAGTGTCAACGGCACCGAGTTCGCCGACCCGCGGTTCCACCCCGTGTGGGCCAAGGCCGAGGAACTGGGGGCGGTGCTGATCATCCATCCGCAGCAAACGCCCGAACTGGGCAAGCGCCTCAAGGGCAACGGCTGGATGGCCAACGTGGTCGGCAACCCGCTGGACACCACCATCGCGCTGCAGCACCTGATCTACCAGGGCACGCTCGACAAGTTCCCCCAGCTGAAGATCTGCGCCTGCCACGGCGGCGGTTTTCTCGGCTCCTACGCACCGCGCATGGACTTCAGCTGCTACGTGTCGCCCGTCAACTGCGACCCGAATATCGTGCTGAAGAAAAAGCCCTCGGAGTACCTGCACCAGATCTATTTCGACGCGCTGGTGTTCACGCCCGAGGCGCTGCGCCACCTGGTGGCCGAGGTGGGCGCGGGGCAGGTGGTGCTGGGCACCGACTACCCGATTCCGTGGGAACTGCACCCGGTGGACCATGTGATGAACACGCCCACCCTCAGCGACGCCGACCGGGCCGCCATCCTGGGCGGCAACGCGGCGCGTATGTTCGGCATGCAGGGCTGAGGCCTGCTGCCTATTCCGGCTTGGGCTCGGTGATGAACCCGATCTTCTTGATGCCGGCCTTCTGCGCGGCGGCCATGGCCTGGGCCACCCGTTCGTAGCGCACGTCCTTGTCGCCGCGGATGTGCAGTTCGGGCTGCGGTTCCTTGCGGGCTTCGGTGGCCAGGCGCGCGGCCAGCTGGTCGTCGGGGATGGTGTTTTCGTTCCAGTAGTAGACGCCGTTGGCGGCCACGCTCAGGCGGATGGTTTCGGGCTTGACGACCTCGGGCTCCACGGTGGCGCGGGGGAGGTCGATCTGTACCGTGTTCTTCATCACCGGCACGGTGATGATGAAGATGATGAGCAGCACCAGCATGACGTCGACCAGCGGCGTCATGTTGATCTCGTTCATCACCTCGTCGGTGTCGTCCTGGGTGCCGAAGGCCATGGTCAGGCGCCTTTCTTCAGCGGCAGCACCGAGGCGGCGGTGCCGTTGCCGACGCGGGCCCCGGTGACGAAGTAGGCGTGCATGTCGTGCGCGAAGCTGTTGAGCTTGGTGAGGATCGACTTGTTGCCGCGCACCAGGGCGTTGTAGCCCAGCACGGCGGGAATGGCCACGGCCAGGCCGAGCGCGGTCATGATCAGCGATTCGCCGATCGGGCCCGCCACCTTGTCGATGGTGGCCTGGCCCGCGGTGCTGATGCTCATCAGCGCATGGTAGATGCCCCAGACGGTGCCGAACAGGCCGATGAAGGGGGCGGTGGAGCCGACCGAAGCCAGCACCGCCAGGCCGGCCTGCATACGCGCGGTGACCTCGTCGATGGTGTTGCGCAGCGAGCGTGTGACCCAGTCGCTGACGTCCAGGCTGTCGTGCAGGTGGGCCTTGGTGTTGCGGTGGTGGGCGGTGGCTTCGCGGCCTTCGAAGGCGAGCTGGCGGAAGGGGTTGGCGGCGTCGGAGCCGAGCTTGCTCAGGCCGGCGGCGAAGTCCTCGCTGTGCCAGAAGTCGTCGGCACCGCGCGCAAAGCCCTTGTAGCGGATCACGTCGAGCGCCTTGAGCACGATCACCATCCACGAGGCCAGCGACATGCCGAGCAGCAGGATGGCAACGGCGCGGGTGACGAAGTCGCCCTGGGTCCAGATGTTGGCGATGCCGAATTCGGGATTCATAAACTCACTCCAGAGACAGGAAACGAAGATTGCGGAAGCGGACTATTCGAGGACGAAATTGATCGGGACGTTGAACGACATGGCCTCGGCCACACCGTTGCGTTTGCCGGGCACGAAGCGCCAGCGCATCACGGTGTCGGTGGCGGCGCGGTCGAGCCGGTCGAAGCCGCTGGACTTCTGCACGGTGGCGGTCTGCGGCAGCCCGTCGGCGCCAATCAGCACCCGCACGACCACCTTGCCCTGCTCACCCAGGCGCTTGCTGATGGCCGGGTAGGCGGGCTTGGGGTTCTGCAGGTAGTCGGCGTCGGTCGACGGCAGGGTGACCTTGGCCGGTGCCGGTGGCGCCGGTGGCGGCGCCTCCACCGCGACCGGCGCGGCGATGGGGGGGGGCGGTGGCTGGGGCGTGGTCACGCCGGTCGGGGCGTTGGGCGCCGGCGCCGGGTCGGCAATGGCCTGGGGCCGCGGCGGAGGTGGCGGCGAGGGGGCCTTGGGGCGGGGGGTGGGCGGTGCCGGCGGCGGCTTGGGGGCCGGGGGGGGGGGCTTGACGGGCTCGGGCGGGGTGACGATGTCGCTCAGCACCTCCACCGGCACGATGATTTCGGCGACCCGGCGCACCAGCCCGGCCTGGAAGGCCCACAGCAGGGCGACATGGAACAGCACCACACTCCCGGCGATGGCGGCATTGCGGCTGATGCGGGGAGGGCGCGTGGAGGCGTTGTAGGCGGAATAGGCAGCGGTCATGGCGGTCGGCGCGTGCGAGGCGAGCGGGAAGCTTGCAGAATAAAGAGCCCCCGCGGAGGCGGGAGGGCTATTTACGGAAGATCCACCAGGCCGAACCAGCGACGAGGATCAGGCTGCCGAGGACGGTCGTGAGGATTTCCATGCCTTGCTTTCCGAAATGGAGTTGGCAAGCTGGATGGCCTGGACGCTTCCCTCGCGCTGGAGCGCGGCGACCGGGTGTGATGCACTGCACTGCGCGACCACGTCGCGTGCACAGCTTTCGCACTGGCCGCACTGGGTCGCGACGCCCAGTTCGAACTGGATGTCGTCGAAGTTCAGACCCGCCCGCACGTGGCGGGCGATTTCGCGGTCGGAAACCCGGTGGCATACACAGACGATCATGGCGACAGGCAGGTGGCTGGCTGTAAATGAATGAAGCCTGAGTATAAATGAGAATCCGTCGCATTCCTAGTGCGGATTTGCAATGCCGCTACAAAGGGACCTGCGTGGGGGCTGCAGGCAGCCGGTTGACCTCGACGCTGATGTGCACCAATTCCTCATGCACCCGCAGCAGTGCCTTCACCTCGTCCGGCGTGGCGGCCGAGGTGGTGGCGATGGACACGATGCAGGCGTAGCGGCCCTTGCCCACGCGCCATACGTGGAGATCGCACAGCTGCGCATCGAAGGGGGCGGTGGCGATGGCTTCCTGGATCTCGGCGACGACGGGTGCGTCCATCTCGGCGTCGAGCAGCACACGGCCTGACTGGCGCAGCAGGCCTGCGGCCCATACCGCCACCAGGATCCCGCCCAGGATGCCCATGGCCGGATCGAGCCAGCGGGCACCCCACAGCCAGCCACCAGCCAATGCCAGTATCGCCAGCACCGAGGTCGCGGCATCGGCCAGCACGTGGAGGTAGGCCGAGCGCAGGTTGAGGTCGTGCCGGCCCTCGCCGTGTCCCTGATGCCCATGCCCGTGGGCATGGCCGTGCCGGTGGTCGTCGCCATGGTGGTGGGCGTCCCCCAGCAGCCAGGCGCAGGCCAGGTTGACGGCCAGCCCCACGGCGGCGACGGCCATCGCCTCGCCGTAGTCGATGGCCGTGGGCGCCAGCAACCGTTGTGTCGACTGCCACAGCATCAGGACGGCCACGCCGATGAGCAGCAGGGCGCTGGTGTAGCCGCCCAGTATTTCCAGCTTCCAGGTGCCGAAGGCGAAACGCCGGTCGTGCGCCAGCCGGCGCGCCGCCGCATAGGCGGCGACCGACAGGCCGAGCGCCAGCGCATGCGAACTCATGTGCCAGCCGTCGGCCAGCAGGGCCATGGAGTTGAAGGCCCAGCCGCCGGCGATCTCGGCCACCATCATCGCGGCGGTGAGCAGCACCGCCACCCGCGTGCGCCGCTCGGCCAGCGGGTTGCCTTCGTCGAAGCGGTGGTCGTGGCGCCAACCGGGAGCGGCAGCGTCCAGGGCTGCGGAGGGGGAGGAGGGGGTCATCTGGATACTGTACCCCAGTACCCTATCTGCCCCCTAGAATGTCTCCATGGCCCATACCGTTACCGACAAAAAACCTTTGCTGGCGCGGGTGCGCCGCATCCGAGGCCAGGCGGAGGCGCTGGAGCGCGCGCTGCTGGCGGAGCAGGACTGCAATGCCGTGCTGCAGCAGATCGCCGCCATCCGCGGCGCGGTGGATGGGCTGATGGCCCAGGTGCTGGAGGGGCATATCCGCGAACACCTGGGACCGGCGGCGCCGGCCGAGGGTGTGCAGCGCGAGGCGGATGTGGAGGCGGTGGTCCGGGCGCTGCGTTCCTACCTGCGCTAGCCTGTCTAGGGGGCCAGGATCCAGCCCGCGATCCGCTGGACAAGCTCGCGGTCAAGCCCGTTGAAGCCGTGGTACGCCATGGCCTCGCAGGGGTCGCCCCGGTTCTCCCCGCCCTCGACGCTCACCAGCGCTTTTTTCGGCGCGTTGTCGAGCTTTTCCATGAGTGCGGGCACATTGGCAAACGCGCAGTGGGTACAGCCATCTTGCGTGTGGTGCACGACCAGCACGGGGATCCGGATCCTTCCCAGCGGCATGGCGGGTACGGGCCGGCTGCTGCCGTCGGTGAGGATGGTCGAGGTCAGGACGATGCCGTCCGGTCCGTCGGTGCCGGAAAGCTCGGTGGCGATGTAGGCGGCGGACTGGGTGCCGCGGCTGGTGCCCACCAGCCACACGGGCGCCTTGGATTGTTCGCGCATCCATGCAATGGCGGCCTTGATGTCGGCCACATGCTCGGCCTTCTGGCGAAAGCCGCCGAGGTAGGGTGGGCGCTGCCGGTCGGACGGGGCATCAACGACGGCCACCATGAGCCCCTGGTCGGCAAACAGCTGCCGGGTCCGGACCAGGAAGTTCCCGGCGCCCCACTGGAGGGAACCATTGGGAAATATCTGCAGCCCGCCGTGTCCCCCGGCGAACAGGATGACGGCGGCCCTGGGGGCCGGCGGCGACAGCACGAGCATGCGCTGCGTCACCCCGGGCCGGGTGGGAATATCCACCACCTGCTGCGTGGCCTGT
>JAZJYT010000035.1:0-71416 GCA_040390235.1 Pseudomonadota bacterium
GTGGACGAGCCGACCGTCAGCGCGGGGTGGAATGCGCTGGGGCAGGTGTGGGCGGGATGAACCCCGCCGCCGGCGCGCGGATGGCGCCCCGTTCGTCGCCGAAACGGGTGTTCATCACCTCGGCGAAGGAGGCTTCGGCCGGCGCCACGATGCCACCGGCACGCACCCGGTAGCTGTTGGGCCGGGCAATGGCCTCGTGCGGCGTGCCGGCCTGTTGCGCCTTTGCCGCATCGAGCAGCAGCCGGCGGAACTGCACCACCCCCACGTCCGTCGGGCCCAGCAGTTCCCGCGTGCGGTCGGCGATACGGCCCTGGCTGTCCTGGATGGCGGCGTCCTGCTCCGACACACCGACGATGCCGGTGAAGTTCTCGGTCTGCTGCATGCGGCGGTCCAGCAGGTAGTCGTTGCCGCGGTTGCGCAGCGGCAGGTAGTCGGCATCCACCACCGGGTACACCGCGCCGCCGGCGCGGTAGCCGGCCCGCTCCTCGTCGCTCAGGGGGCGGTCGGGGTTCCAGGAATAGACGAAGATCCAGCACGACTCGTCGTCGATGGGCACGAAGGTCTGCCCGTGGTAGGTCTGCCCTGGCGTGGCGCTGGGGGTGTAGGCGTGGTTGGGCATCAGGTACTGGGCGATACGCCAGTAGCGCTGGCCGGCGTCGGCCTGGCGCGAGGTGCCCAGCACCAGGCCGGCCTCGTGTTTTTTCACGTCGTAGCGCGGGCGCGCATCGTCGCGCATCCAGCGCACGTGCTCGTGGCCCATGGTGCCTTTGGCATAACCGCGGGTGGCGCGCGCGGCCTTCTCGCGGGCGTCTTCCTCGGACTCCTCGGCCTGGCTGACCGGCTGGTGCAGGAAGGAGAAGTGCGCCGTGTCCACCGCGCCCTCGGCGGCCTGGGCCCAGTTGCACTCCTGCAGCTTCTTCGACGCATGCCGGTGGCTTTCCGGCACCAGGGCGAACTCCATCTGCGGCAGCGGCGGCGCGGGCTGCTGAGTTCCCATGTAGGCCCACACCATACCGCCCCACTCGGCCGTCTCGTAGGCGCGGATACGCGCCTTCTCGCACATGCGCGGCGCGGCCTCGGGCGGCACCGTGGGAGTCTCCAGGCACTCGCCGCGGCGGTTGAATTTCCAGCCATGGAAGACGCAGCGGATGCCACCCTCCTCGTTGCGGCCGAAAAACAGGTCGGCACCGCGGTGCGGGCAGCGCCGCTGCACCAGGCCCACCGCGCCGCTGCTGTCGCGGAAGGCCAGCAGGTCTTCGCCCAGAATACGCACACGCACCTGCGGTCCGTCGGGCTCGGGCAGTTGTTCGCACAGCAGCACCGGCATCCAGAAGCTGCGGAACAGCGCGCCCATGGGTGTGCCCGCACCGGTGCGGGTGAGCATCTCGTTGTCGGCGGCGGTCAGCATGCTCAGGCTCCTTTCGCGGGCGGGGTGGCGGTGGCAGGGGTGGATGCAGTCTTGCCGACCCAGCGGCCGGCCAGCGTGTCGGCAGCCTTCACCAGCAGGCCCAGGTCGGAGCCCAGGCAGACCATGGTGGCGCCGGCGTCGAGGTAGGCCTGCGCCTGCGCTTCGCCGGCCAGGATGCCGGCCGCCTTGCCGGCGGCTGCCACGCGGCGTACGCCGTCGAGTGCGGCGGCCATCACCTCCGGGTGCGTGGGCTGGGCCAGGTAGCCCATGTCGGTGGACAAGTCCACCGGGCCGAAGAACAGGCCGTCCACCCCCTCCACCGCGCAGATGGCGTCCAGGTTGCGCAGGCCTTCGGCGCTTTCGATCTGCAGCAGCAGGCACACACGGCCGGCCGCGGTGGCGTAGTAGCCGCTGTCGCGCCCGTAGCGGGTGGCACGCACGCTGCCGCCCACACCGCGTTGGCCCTCGGGCGGGTAGCGCACGGCACGCACGGCGGCGCGCGCTTCGTCGGCGGTGCGGATGTTGGGCACCATCAGCGTGTCGATGCCCATGTCGAGCACCGGCTTGAACAGCACCGGGTCGTTCGAGGGCATACGCACCGCCATCTGCGTGGCGCTGCCGGCCAGGGCCAGCACCTGCGCGTTGAGGATGGGCAGGCTGGTGGGCGTGTGTTCGGCGTCGAACAGCAGGAAGTCGAACCGCGCGTCGATCAGCGCGTCGGCCGTCTGCGCCGCGACCGACATGCAGAAGATGCCGAACTGCGGCTCGCCACGCAGCAGGCGGGTCTTGAAGGGGTTGTGGCCGGGCATGGGGGTCATTCGGCTCATGTCATTCGGGCTTCAGGCCGGCGTCGGCGGTAAGTTTTCCCCACAGCGCGATCTGCGAGCGCACGTAGTCGCCCAGCTCTTCGGGCGTGCTGGCGAACACGTCCAGCCCCAGCCCCTGGGTCTGCTGGCGGATGTCGGGCTGGGCCACGATGGCGTTGAGCGCCTTGCTCACCCGGTTGACGATGGCCGGCGGCGTGCCGGCCGGCGCGAACATGCCGAACCAGGCCACCACGTCGAAATCGGGGAAGCCCACCTCGCGCATGCTGGGCACCGTGGGCATGGAGGGGAAACGTTTGTCGGCCAGCACCGCCAGCGCCCGCACCTTGCCGGACTTGATCAGCGGCGCCGCGGCCGCCAGGTCCACGAAGGCGAAGGACACCTGCCCGCCCAGCAGGTCGGTGATGATCTGCGGCGAACTCTTGTAGGGCACCTGCAGCAGGTCCACCCCCGCCGTCCTGGCCAGCTTGCTGCCCGAGACGATGCCGATGCTGTTGGCCACGCCGTAGCTCACCGAACCCGGCTTGCGGCGCGCACCCTCGATCAGCGCGGCCATGCTGTCGAACGGGCTGCTGGCCGGCACGATCACGAAGAAGCTCAGGTTGCCCAGCTTGGAGACCGGCGCGAAGTCGCGCACCGGGTCGTAGCGCAGGTCCTTCACCAGGTGCGGGTTGGCCGCATGGGTGGTGTTGGTGGTGAAGAGCAGTGTGCTGCCGTCGGGCTTGGCATGCTGCACGATGTCGCAGGCCAGCACGCCGTTGGCGCCGGGCCGGTTGTCGACCAGCACCGGCGTGCCGAGCTGGGTGCCCAGCTGCTGCGCCAGCAGGCGTGCATAGATGTCGGTGCCGCTGCCGGGGCCGAAGGGAATCACCATGCGGATGGGCGGGAGTTCCTGCGCCGCAGCGGCCGTGCAGGCCAGTGCGGCCACGGCCCCCAGGAACAGGGCCGCAAGTGTGCGGCGCACGGGGCGCAGCGGCCCGGATGTGGAAGAGGTCATGGTCGTGGAGCAGTCTCTTTTATAGGACCGCCATCATCCCGCGCCACCGCACCCGGGGGCAATCGAGTTTTAGGCCATCATTTGTGAGTTATCCTGACAGATCGCCCCTTGCTGGACATCCCGCGCCATGGACCGCCTGCCACCGCTGAACAGCCTGAAATCCTTCGAGGCCGCTGCCCGCCACCTGAGTTTCACGGCGGCGGCGCTGGAACTGCACGTGACCCACGGCGCCGTCAGCCGCCAGGTGGCGGTGCTGGAGCAGCACCTCAATGCGCCCCTTTTTGCCCGTGCCGGCCGGGGCCTGAAACTCACAGATGCGGGTGCCCGCCTGGCGGCCTCGGTCACGGGGGCCTTCGACATCCTGAAGTCCGCCACCGCCCAGGTGGCCGTGGCCCGCCCGACCGCTGCCCTGCGTGTCAGCGCGCCGCCCACGCTGGCCATGTGGTGGCTGATGCCGCGGCTGACCGCACTGCACCATGCCCACCCGGCGCTGCGGGTGGAAATCTCGACCTCCACCGAACCGGTGGACTTCGGCCCCGGCACCTATGACGCCGCCATCCGCCGCATCGACACCACCCCCAAGGGCATGCGGGCGGAGCGGTTCCTGGACGGGCGCAGCGTGCCGGTGTGCAGCCCGCGCTACCGGCAGGACCACGGCATCGGCACCCCGCAGGACATCGCGGATGCCACGCTGGTCATGACACGTTCGGAGCCGGGGGCCTGGGAGCGCTGGCTGCGCGCGCAGTCGGTGAAGCGGTCGGCCCAGGCACCCACGCTGGTATTCGACGAGTTGTATTTCGCCTTGCAGGCCGCGCTGGATTCGCTCGGCATCGCCCTGGCGCCGCTGGCCATCGTGGCCGACGAGGTGCAGCGCGGGCGGCTGTGCGTGTTGGCGCAGCCGGAGGAGCCGGCGGTACGGAAATATGCGCTGCTGTGGCCGCGGGCGTCGTCAAGACAGGCCGAAGTGGCCACGCTGGGTGGATGGCTGCGGCAGGCGCAGGCGCCGGGGCCACAGGCCTGAGCGTCCGGGCAGCAGCGCAAAACCCAAGGCGCGGACGGCCATTGGCAGCACCCGCGCGCCTCAGTCGCTCCGCCCCTGGAACAGCTGGTTGAGCTCCCCGCCTGGCGCCGACCCGGCGAAGCCACCGAAAGACCCCTCCTCGGCCAGCGCCTTCGCGGCCTTCATGAAACCGCCCCAGGCGGTGCGCGCCAGCCCGCCGCCGACACTGACACGCCGTACACCGAGCGCGGCGATGTCCTGCATGCTGAGCTCGCCGGCCGAGCCGACCAGCAGGTTGACCGGCCTGGGCGCCACGGCGGCCACCACGGCGGCGATCTGTTCGCGGGTGTGGATGCCGGGGGCATACAGGCAGTCGGCGCCGGCCTCGGCATAGGCCTTCAGGCGGATGAGGGTGTCGGCCAGGTCGGGCCGGCCGATGAAGAAGTTTTCCGCCCGGCCGGTCAGCAGCACACCGCTGCCCGTCGCGTCGATGGCCTGGCGCGCGGCGCGCAGCCGGGCCACGGCCACCTCGACCGGGTACAGCGGGTTCGCGGCGTCGCCGGTGCCATCCTCGATCGACAGGCCGGCCACGCCGGTGTCCACGGCCAGGCGCACGTTGTCGGCAACGCCCTGCGGGTCGTCGCCGAAGCCGTCCTCGAAATCGGCGTTCAGCGGCAGGTCGGTGGCAGCGGCGAGTTCACGCAGGTGGGCCAGGATCGCATCGCGCTGCAGCACGCCGTCGGCCAGGCCCCGCGACCAGGCGAAACCCGCGCTGGTGCTGGCCAGGGCCTGGAAGCCCAGGCCCTGCAGGTACAGGGCACTGCCCACGTCCCAGGGGTTGGGAATGGCGAAGCAGCCCTGGCCGTGCAGAGCACGGAAGGCGGCGCGTTTTTCGGCGGTGGTGGGGCGCATGGGGTCGTCCGGGCTTGTCGGCATTCAGGCTTTTGCTCGGACCGGCAGGCGCCAGTCCGGCCGGATGAAGTGGCAGGTGTAGCCGCCGGGAAAGTGCTCCAGGTAGTCCTGGTGTTCGGGCTCGGCCAGCCAGAACGGGCCGGCCGGCGCGAGTTCGGTCACCACCTTGCCGGGCCAGAGGCCGGAGGCGTCGACGTCGGCGATGGTGTCTTGCGCCACCTGCTTCTGCTGCTCATCCGTATAGAAGATGGCCGAGCGGTAGCTGGCGCCCCGGTCGTTACCCTGGCGGTTGGGGGTGCTCGGGTCGTGGATCTGGAAAAAGAACTCCAGGATCTGGCGGTAGCTGATCTTCAACGGATCGAACACGATCTCGATCGCCTCGGCATGGGTGCCGTGGTGGCGGTAGGTCGCGTTGGGCACGTCGCCGCCGCTGTAGCCGACGCGGGTGGAGAGCACGCCGGGATAGCGCCGGATCAGGTCCTGCATGCCCCAGAAGCAGCCACCCGCGAGGATGGCTTTTTCGGTTGTTGTCGTCGTCATGCCGGTGGTCCTTTCAGGGCGTTGTCGTTCGCCTGCCCAGTTTAGGGCAGCGGCGCGATTCGCAATGGCCTGGCGCCGGACCGGAACAATTTCGGCTTTGTTCCGCTCACAGGCCGGTTTGAAAAGGCCCTGCGGCAAACGCCTGGTGCCCATCGCAGTACTTGCGGTACCGGGTGTCGCTGATGGGATGGCCGACGATCAGGACGGCAAAGGACGAAGCCGGGAGGTAGTGGGCCACAAAAGCATAGAGCTCATCCGTCAATGCGCAGGGCAAATGGACCGGCTTGCCGCTCGGGTGGCCCGAGAACGTTACCTGGAGCTGGTTCAGGAGATTTTTCTGGATGTCGGGCAGGCCATAACGTTCGAGGAATCTCCCGAAGTCCTGCTCGAGCCAGGAGGTGATACGAAGGCTGTCTCCATCCAGATGCTCCAGGTAAACCGTTGCGGTGTCTTTGGGGCCGGCCCCGCGGGCTTCATCACGATAATGCGTATCCATGTCTTCGATGCGTGCGGTGTTCAGTCCAGCGTGAGCTTTTGCTGCGTCACCACTTTTTTATAGGTCTCGAATTCGGCCTTGATCTCTTTGGCGAATTGCTCGGGTGTGCCGCCCACCACGATCGAGCCGGTGTCCTCGATCCGTTTGCGTACCGCCGGGTCGTCCAGCGCCTGCCGCACACCGGCGTTGATTTTTTCCACGATGTCGCGCGGCAGGTTCCGAGGCCCCAACAGACCGTAGTACGCCATGCGGTTCACCTGCGGAAGACCGACCTCCTGGAAAGTGGGCACCTGGGGCAGTACCGCCAGTCGCTGCGGCGCGGCCACGACGATGGGCGTCAGGCGGCCCTGCAACACGAAGGGCAAGGTGGAAGGCAGGTTGTCGAAAATCATCGGCACCTGGCCGGACACCACGTCGTTCAGTGCCGGGCCGGCACCGCGGTAGGGAATATGGGTGACGTAGGTGTCGGTCAGGCTTTTGTACAACTCCATCAGCATATGCCCGATGCCGCCCGTGCCCGAGGTGGCGAAGGAGTACTTGCCCGGGTGCTTCTTCAGTTCGGCCACGAATGCCTTGTAGTCTTTCGCGGGGAAGCCTGGATTGACCGCGACGATGTTGGGCGTGGCCGCGATATTGATGATGGGCGTGAAGTCGGTCACCGGGTTGTAGGGGGTCCGGGGGTTGATGGCCGGCCCCGACGCCGTGCTCGATACCGTCGCCAGACCCAGCGAATACCCGTCCGGCGCCGCACGTACGGTTTCGACCGCACCGACGAGCCCGCCGCTGCCGGCCTTGTTCTCCACGATCACCGGCACGTTCAGTGCACGGCCGAGCGGTTCGGCGATGACACGGGCCACGATGTCGGTGGTGCCTCCCGGCGCAAAAGGCACCACGATATGGATGGGGCGCGAGGGATAACCCGTCTGTGCCATGCAGGCGAGGCTTGAACAAGCCACCGCAAGGACCGCCAGGAATTTTGGGAACATGCGCACTCTTTTTTTTCACGAGGCTGCGATAGTAAGGTTCATGTAAGCCGCACGACGCGCCTCATGTGCCCGTGGTTTCCCTACTATCTGGGTGATCGGACTTGAGCGTAGTCAATGGCCGTAATTGGCAAATAGGACCAATGATCCATGGGTGCAATTAGGCCTCGATAGCCGCCCATTCGTTTGGAATAGATGCGTTCTTTGCAGTTTTCACGGCGGTCGTCCGACCTGTCGGGCCTAGGTGTTTTCCCCCCAAAGCGCGGGCGCACAAGCTACCTATCATCGCCCGCTCAATTAAAAGAGGAACCTCATGAAGAAACTGCTTTCCCTGTCCGTGCTCGCGGCCGCAGCATGGGCCGCCATCGGCGCCCACGCCCAGGATTTCCCGCAGAGGGACCACCCGATCACCATCGTCGTGCCTTTCGCCGCCGGCGGCCCCACCGACCGCGTGGCGCGCGACCTGGCCGAGGCGCTGCGCAAGCCGCTCGACGGCCAGAACGTCATCATCGACAACACGGCAGGCGCCGGCAGCTCGATCGGTGCGGCCAAGGTCGCCCGGGCCACACCCGACGGCTACACGCTGCTGCTCAACCATATCGGCATGTCCACCATGCCGTCGCTGGTGCGCAACCTGCCATTCAAGGTCGAGGGCAGCTTCGAATACCTCGGCGTGATCAACGACGTGCCGATGACGGTGATCGCCCGGCCGACCCTGCCGGCCAACAACTTCAAGGAACTGACCACCTGGGTCGGGGCCAACAAGGGCAAGATCAACCTCGGCAACGCCGGCGTGGGGTCGGCCTCGCACCTGTGCGGCCTGCTGCTGCAGACCGCCATGAAGACCGAGATGACGCCGGTTCCCTACAAGGGCACCGCGCCGGCCATCACCGACCTGATCGGCGGCCAGATCGACCTGCTGTGCGACCAGACCACCAACACCTCGGCCTTCATCGAGACCAAGAAGGTCAAGGCCTACGCCGTGACCACGCCCCATCGCCTCGCCACGCCGCTGCTGAAGGATCTGCCGACGCTGCAGGAGTCCGGCCTGAAGGGCTTCGAGGTCACCATCTGGCACGGCCTGTACGCGCCCAAGGGCACGCCGCCCGCGATCCTGACCAAGCTCAACAACGCCATCCGCGCCGCGCTGAAGGACCCCGACTTCATCAAGAAGGAGCAGGACCTGGGTGCGGTGGTGAACAGCGACGACCGCCTCACGCCGGAGGGACACAAGAAGTTCCTGCACGCCGAAATCACCAAGTGGACGCCGATCATCAAGGCGGCCGGTGTGTACGCCGACTGAGCGGCCGTATTCTGGCAAGCACCGTGAGGTCATCGCTTGCCCGGCGGAGGATCGCCGCATAGACTCGTACCATGCGATCCCCGCGACTCCACCACCGCTGCAGCCCTTCCAGGGCGGGCCTGCCACGCCTGGCAGGCGCCTGCGCACGCGTGTGTGTCGAAACCGTCGTGCCCGGACTTCGACAGCCGGCCGCACATTCCTGAGCCCGACGATCCACGCCACCCTTCAGCGCAACCATTGATCGTCGGGCCCCAGCCCGGCGCAACAGTGGCCGCCGCCCCTTGCCGGCGTCTGCGCAATCGAACGGAGTGCGTCATGCATGCAACGGTTCACGGCGAGCGCACGCTCACCGAATTTGATTTCTCACGCCTAACCAGATTATTCGGCGGCCAGCCCCCGGATGAACTCGCCGACCTGCTCTCGGCGACCGAGGTCGTGCCCTCGCGGGAAGTGCCCGCCAGCGTCGTCACCCTGCACTCGCAGGTGGAGCTGATCGACGGGCGTACCCGGCGCCGCCAGAAGCTGACGCTCTGCTTTCCGGGCGAAGCCGCGCCCGCGGCGGGCTTCATCTCCGTCCTGTCGCCGGTGGGCCTCAGCCTGCTGGGACTGCAGGAAGGCGCCGTCGCCAAATGGCTGACCCCGGGCGGCGAAGAGTGTTCGGCAGAAGTGGCTTGTGTCCTCTTCCAGCCCGAAGCCAACGGCGACTACGCTACGTAGTACACCCCGGCGGTGCATTGCGCCCGTGCGTAATGCCTTCAGTACCAGCCGTAGAGCCTTTCCGGGTTGTCCACCAGCACCTGCTGGCGCAGCGCGGCCGTGGGCAGCCAGCGCCGGATGCCGCCGTCCAGCACGCCGTCGCCCAGCTCCCGGTAGGCGCTGACTTCGAGCGGCCCCTTGCCCGCCTCGCGGTTGGTGTGCGGCCAGTCGCTGCCCCACAGCATCCGCTGCGGCGCGGCGGCGATGAAGGCGGCCGCCCAGGCATCGACGCGGTCCTGCAGTGTCTCGCCCCCGCCGTCGAGCCGGTACGGCGCCGAGAGCTTGAGCCAGGCGTTGCCGCCGCGCAGCAACTCCAGCAGCGGCTGCGCGCGCGGGTCGGCCACGTCCATGGCGACTGGCACCAGGGCGAAATGGTCCAGCACCACCGGCACTTCCAGCCGCGCGAATTCCTCGGCGGCGCCGCTGATGGTGTCGAACGAAGCGAACACCTGCAGGTGCCAGCCCAGGTGTGCCACCTTGTGGCTCCAGCGCTGCAGGGTCTGGCCCACCAGGCTGGCGTCGCGGATGCCGCCGCTCTCCACGTTGAGCCGCAGGCCGCGCACACCGCGGCGGTGCATGGCATGCAGGGCGGCGTCGTCCACGTCGTCGGCCACCACCGCCACGGCGCGCCCCACCCCGCCGCCGAGCTGGTCCAGCGCGTCGAGGGTACAGCTGTTGTCGGTGCCGTAGAAGCTGGGCTGGACGATGACCACCCGCTCCAGCCCGTGCCGGGCCAGATGGGCTTCCAGGTCGTCCACCGTGGCCGGGCCAGGCGTGTAGTGGCGGTCCTGCACCATGGGGTACTGGTCGCGCGGGCCGATCACGTGGGTGTGGCAGTCGCAGGCGCCGGCCGGCAGGGCCGGCGGTGTGGTGGGGGTCGCGGCAGTGACGGCCATGTGTTTGTCTCCTGGTGGGTTCTTCCTATCTTCTCCTATGCGGCGAGCAGGCGTTTGACAAAAGCCTTGCCAGTCTCGGCGGTACCCAGCTTGCCGCCCACATCGGCGGTGGCTTCACCGGCCGCGACGGCGTGCACGGTGGCCTCGTAGATGGCCTTGCCGGCCGCGACGAAGGCCGGCAGGTTCTTGCGGTGGCCGTGCCACTGCAGCAGGTCGGCCGCCGACAGGATCAGCGAGAACGGGTTGGCGATGTTCTTGCCCGCGATGTCGGGCGCCGAGCCGTGCGAGGCCTGGCCCATGGCGTAGTCCTTGCCCGCGTTGAGCGATCCGCCCAGGCCCAGGCTGCCGGAGAGTTCGGCCGTCAGGTCCGACAGGATGTCGCCGAACATGTTGGTGGTGACAATCACGTCGAAGCGCTCGGGCGCCCGCACCACGTGGGCCATCATGGCGTCGACGATGAAGTCGTCGGTCGTCACCTCGGGGAATTCCTGGGCCACACGGCGGCATTCGTCGAGGAACATGCCGTCGCCCATCTTCAGCACATTGTGTTTGTGCACGAAGGTGACGTGTTTGCGGCGCTTCATGGCCAGCTCGAAGGCCGAACGGGCGATACGTTCGCAGCAGTGGCGGGTGATGCGGCGCAGCGAGATGCAGACGTCGGGCGTGATCATCAGCTCGCTGGCACCGGACTCGATGTTGCGGTCGGCGTAGAAACCCTCGGTGTTTTCGCGCACCACCACCAGGTCGAACGGGCCGACCTTGTTGGGCACACCCGGGTAGGTGCGCGAGGGGCGGATGTTGGCGTGCAGGTCGAGTTCCTTGCGGAAGAACTTCGACGGGTTGATCTCGCCCTTGGACTCGTCCTTGAAGTCGTAGGTGGCCATGGGGCCCAGCATCAGGCCGTCGGCGGCCTTGACCTTGTCGAGCAGCGCGGGGTTGACGGTGGCGCCGTGCTTCTGCATGCTGGCGTGGCCGGCGATCTCGTGTTCGAAGGTGATGCCGAGCTTGAATCGGTCGGAGACCGCTTTCAGCACGTCGACCGTGGGGGCCATGGTTTCAGGGCCAATGCCGTCGCCGGGGATGACTACGATTTTCATGGGAACAACTTTCGAGGAAGCGGGGGTACAAAAAACGGGGATATCAATCAACCTGCACGTGCGCGGTCTTGACCAGCGCGGCGTACTTGTGGGTTTCCTGGGCCACATAGGCGCCGAACGCGGCCGGCGTACCGTGGCCGATGCTGATGCCGTCGGCCTCGAAGCGGGCCTTGAGCTCGGGCTCGGTGAGGATCTTGTTGATCTCGCGGTTGAGGCGCTGCACCACCGCGTCGGGTGTGTCGGCCGGCACGAAGTAGCCACCCCACAGCGTGAAGGCGAAGCCGGGCAGTGCCGCCTCGGCCACGGTGGGCACCTGCGGCAGGCCGGGCACCCGCTGCGGGGTGGACACGGCCAGCGCCTTCAGCTTGCCGCCCTTGACGTGCGGCACCGCCGCCGACGCGCTGGAGAAGAAGAACTGCACCTGCCCGCCGATGACGTCGGCCATGGCCGCACCCGCGCCCTTGTAGGGCACGTGCACCATGGTCGTCTTGGTGCCAATGGCCAGTGCCGCCGCGGCCAGGTGGCCCGGCGTGGCGATGCCCGACGAGGCGTACGACACACCTTCGGGCTTGCTGCGCGCCAGCTGCACCAGTTCCTGCAGCGTGTTGTAGGGCGCACTGGCGGGCGCCACCATGACCAGGGGCGCATCGCCCACCAGGGCGACGGCCTTGAAGTCCTTCAGGCCGTCGTAGCCCGGGGCCTTCATCACCGAGGCGTTGACCGCCATCTCGCCGGTCTGGCCCAGCAGCAGGGTGTAGCCGTCGCCCTTGGCCCGGGCCACGTAGCGGGTGCCCAGGGCGCCGGTGGCGCCCGGGCGGTTGTCCACGATGACGGGCTGACCCAGCACACGCGACAGGCGCTCGCCGACCAGGCGGGCGAACACGTCGCCCTGCCCGCCCGGTGCATAGGCCACGATGGTGGTGATGGTGCGCGACGGGTAGTCGGCCGGCTGCGCGGCGGCGCGGCCGGCCCACCCCAGGCCGGCCAGGCCCGAAACGGCCACGGCGGCGCCGGAGCCCAGTACACGGCGGCGGGATTGGTCCATGGCGCTCACCGGATCTGCATGTTGGAGTTCTTGACCACACCGCGCCACAGGGCCAGCTCCTTGTTCAGCTCCACGCCGAAAGCGGCCGGCGTCAGGCGGATGGCGTCGGCGCCTTCGGTCACCAGGCGGCCTTTGACCGGCTCTTCCGCGGCGGCGTCGTTCACCGCCTTGTTGAGCTTGTCGATGATGGCCGGCGCGGTGCCCGCCGGTGCCAGCACGCCCCACCAGGTGGTGATGTTGAAGCCGGGGATGCCCTGCTCGGTGAGCGTGGGCAGGTCGGGGAACAGCGGCGAGCGTTTGGCGCTGGTCACGGCCAACACCTGCACCTTGTCGTCCTTGACGAAGGAGAGGATGGTCGGCACGGTGGAGAAGAACACGTCGACGCGGCCGGCGATCAGGTCCAGCGTGGCCGGGCCGCTGCCCTTGTAGGCCACGTGCGTCATGGGGAAACCTGCCTTCTGGTGGAACAGTTCACCCGACAGGTGGTTGATGCTGCCGATGCCGGCCGAGCAGTAGTTCAGGCCCTCGGCGCCCTTGGCCTTGCCGGCGGCGATGAGTTCCTTGATGTTCTTCACGCCCATCTGCTTGGACGCCACCACCAGCAGCGGGCCGCGGCCGATCATGCCGACCGGTGCGAAGTCCTTCTGCGGGTTGTAGGGCAGGCGCGGTTCGGCCGCCGCGTTGGTGGCGAAGGTGCTGGTGGCGAACAGCAGCGTGTAGCCGTCGTTCTTGGCCTTGGCGACCAGGTTGGCACCGATGGAGCCGCCGCCGCCGCCCCGGTTGTCCACGATGACCGGCTGGCCCAGCTTGTCGGACAGGGTCTTGGCCATGTCGCGCGCGATGCTGTCGGTGCCGCCGCCGGGCACGAAGGGCACCACGAGGGTCACGGGGTGGTCGGGGTAATTCGACGCGGCAGCGGCGAGCAGGGGCACGGCGGCCAGGGCGCAGCCCAGGGTGCGCAGGGCGAATCGGCAGGCGGGTTTCATACGGGTCTCCGTCGGATGGGAAAACAAAAGGATGGGGATGTGCGCACAGGGGTCCGCGCGCCGGGCGGGTGTACGGGGCATCAGCCCCCTGCCGCCTCTTTCTGGACTTGCCGCAGGAGCTTGAGCCGCTCCAGCAGCGCGTTGTGGATGTGCTGCCGCGCCGCCTCGCCGGCGCGCCCGGCGTCGCGGCTGCGGATGGCGTCGAGGATCTCGCGGTGTTCCTGCTGGGCCGTGTCGGCGCGGGTGCGGGAGGCGAGTGTGCTGCGGCCCAGCAGGTAGGTGGTGTCGGAAACCGACTGCAGCGAGCGGATCAGGTGCCGGTTGTGCGCCGAGCCGTAGATGGCCTGGTGGAAATCGAGGTTCAGCGCCACCGCGTCGGCCGCGGGGCCGTACTCGTCGAGGATGCTTTCCATGTTGGCGATCTCGGCCACGGTGGCGTTGCGTGCCGCAAAACCCGCCGCCGCGCCTTCGAGCACCTCACGCATGGCGTAGAGCTCACTCACCGCCTGCGGGTCGAGCGTGGTCACCACCAGGCCGCGGCGCGGTTCGTGGGTGAGCAGGCCCTCGTCTTCCAGGCGTTTGAGCGACTCGCGCACCGGCGTGCGGCCGATGCCCAGCAGCGCCGCCACCTCCACCTCGCGCAGCCGGTCGCTGGCCGTCAGGCTGCCTGCGAGGATGCGCTGCTTGATCTGCAGGTAGGCCGCGTGGGCCTGGGTGTTGCGCTTGGCGATGGGCATGGTGGATATCTTAGTATATTTTTGTATACATAAAATCCAAAAAGCCTTGAACCTACACCAACATCGCCGCCGCCGAGGCAAGATCACCTGACCAAGCTATTCTCCAAACCCATGAAAGACACCAGCATCCGCCCCTATGACCACCCCGCCGGCGGCTGGGACGCCCTGGGCGCCGTCGCCCGCGCCATCCATGGACAGATGGGCGCCGTGTCGGGCACGAAGATCATGCTGCGCAACAACCAGCCCGACGGTTTCGACTGTCCGGGCTGCGCCTGGCCCGATCCCAAACACACCTCGGCTTTCGAGTTCTGCGAGAACGGCGCCAAGGCGGTGACCTGGGAGGCCACCCGCAAGCGCGCCACGCCCGAGGTGTTTGCCCGGCACACCGTCACCGAACTGCTGGCCTGGAGCGACCATGCCATCGAGGACCTGGGCCGGCTCACCGAGCCCATGGCCTACGACGCGGCGAGCGACACCTACCGCCCCATCGCCTGGGACGAGGCTTTTGCCCGCATCGGCGCCGCACTCCGGGCCCTGCCCGATCCGAATATGGCGGAGTTCTACACCTCGGGCCGTACCTCGAACGAAGCGGCCTTCCTGTACCAGTTGTTCGTGCGCGCCTACGGCACCAACAACTTTCCCGACTGCTCGAACATGTGCCACGAGGCGACGAGCGTGGGGCTGCCGGTGTCCATCGGCATCGGCAAGGGCACGGTGTCGCTGGAGGACTTCGACCACACGGAGATGATCCTCTCGATGGGCCACAACCCCGGCACCAACCACCCGCGCATGATGACGACACTGCATGCGGCCGCCCGGCGCGGTGCCCCCATCGTGGTGCTGAACCCGCTGAAGGAACGCGCGCTGGAGCGTTTTGCCGAGCCGCAGAACCCGCTGGAGATGGCGACCTTCAGCTCCACCGACATCGCCAGCGACTACCTGCAGGTGAAGGTGGGCGGCGACGCGGCGGCCTTGAAGGGCATCATGAAGGGCGTGCTGGCGCTGGACGCAGCCAGCCTGGCGCAGGGCGGCCCGGGCACCCTCGACCGGGCCTTCATCGCCGAGCACACCCACGGTTTCGAGGCGCTGGTGGCCGACCTGGACACCACGCCGTGGGACGACATAGAGCGCACCTCGGGCCTCACGCGCGCAGCGCTGGAGCATGTGGCGCAGCTCTATTGCAAGGCGAAGTCCG
The DNA here is from genome assembly GCA_040390235.1 of Pseudomonadota bacterium. Classification (GTDB taxonomy): domain Bacteria; phylum Pseudomonadota; class Gammaproteobacteria; order Burkholderiales; family Burkholderiaceae_C; genus Xylophilus. The sequence goes on from JAZJYT010000035.1 coordinate 15,176, forward strand.
CCATCGTCTGCTACGGCATGGGCATCACCCAGCACCGGCACGGCACCGAGAACGTGCAGCAGATCTCCAACCTGCTGCTGCTGCGCGGCAACTACGGCCGGCCGGGGGCGGGCATCTGTCCGCTGCGCGGCCACTCCAACGTGCAGGGCGACCGCACGGTGGGCATCGACGAAAAGGCACCCGCGGCGCTGCGCGAGGGCATCGAAAAAGTGTTCGGCTTCGTGCCGCCGGCGGCGCACGGCCACGACGCCGTGGCCGCGATCGAGGCCATCGCCGACGGCCGCTCGAAGGTGCTGGTGTGCCTGGGCGGCAACCTGGCGGTGGCCATGCCGGACCCGGAGCGCACCTTCGCCGGCATGCGCCGCCTGGCGCTGGCGGTGCACATCGCCACCAAACCCAACCGCTCGCACCTGCTGGTGGGCCCGGGCCAGAGCCTGCTGCTGCCCTGCCTGGGCCGCACCGAACTCGATGTGCAGGCCGGCGGCCCGCAGTCGGTGACGGTGGAGGACTCGATGTCCATGGTGCACGCGTCCACCGGCCGGCTGCCGGCGCCCTCGGCCGACGTGCGCTCCGAGCCTGCCATCGTGGCCGGTTTGGCCAAGGCGGTGCTGGGCGAGCGCCACGGCATCGACTGGGACGGCCTGGTGGCGGACTACGGCCGCATCCGCGACGCCATCGCCGGGGTGCTGCCGGCCTTTGCCGGCTACAACACCCGTATCCAGGAGCCGGGCGGCTTCCGGCTGCCCCTGGGCCCGACCGAGCGGGTGTGGCACACCCCCTCGGGCAAGGCGGAATTCCTGGTGATGCCGGGTGTACAGGAAGACCCGCACATCGGCGACCCCGCGGTGCTGGCGCTGGCCACCCTGCGCAGCCACGACCAGTACAACACCACCATCTACGGCCTGGACGACCGCTACCGCGGTGTGTTCGGCCGGCGCGACGTGGTGTTCCTGAACGCCCGCGACATGGCCGACCAGGGCATCACCGCAGGCGACCGGGTGGACCTGCGTGCCGCGGCGGCGCCGGGCGAGGACGAGCGCCCTGGCGCCGTGCTGCGCCAGGTGACCGCGGTGGCCTACGACATCCCCCGGGGCTCGGCCGCGGCCTACTACCCGGAGGCGAACGTGCTGATCGGACTCGGGCAGCACGACCCGCGCAGCGGAACCCCCGCATACAAGTCGATGCCGGTGCGGGTAGAAAAATCGGTCGGGTGACCAGCCTGCGGTACCATCCCTCCGATAACCCGGGCGACCGCGACCCGGGCACCCGGAGACTCCCGACATGCAAGGCACGCGACGCACGTTTCACCGCTACGTGGCAGCTGCGGGCCTGCTGGCCGCACAGCCCGCGTCCACCGCATGGGCGGCCGACGCGCCCTACCCCACCCGCCCGATCACGCTGATCGTGCCCTTCGCCCCGGGCGGCGGCAACGACACGGTGGCCCGCACCATCGGCCAGACCATCGGCGGCCCGCTGGGCCAGCCGGTGGTGGTCGACAACCGGCCGGGCGCCGGTGGTTCGCTGGGCGCCGGGCTGGCCGCACGCGCACCGGCCGATGGCTACACCCTGTTCCTGGGGGGTGTGGGCAGCCATGCGCTGAACCCGACCCTCAACCCCAAGCTCGGCTACGACCCGGTGAAGGACTTCGCCCCGGTCGCCTGGATCGCCTCGGCCCCCATGGTGCTGGCGGTACACCCGTCGGTGCCGGCCCACTCGGTGCAGGAACTGATCGCCTATGCCAAGAAGAACCCGGGGCGGTTGAACTACGCCTCCAACGGCAACGGCAGCTCGTCACAGCTGGCGGCGGTGATCTTCAATTCCATGGCCGGCACCGACATGGTCCACGTGCCCTACAAGGGCCTGTCGCCGGCCATGCTCGACCTGCTGTCGGGCACGGTGCAGATCATGTTCAGCAGCAGCGTGGCCATCATGCCCAGCGTGTTGAACGGCAAACTCAGGGTGCTGGGTGTCACCAGCCCGCAGCGCATGCCCTCGCTGCCCGAGGTGCCGACCATCGCCGAACAGGGCCTGCCGGGCTACGAGACCGGTTCGTGGTACGGCATCCTGGCGCCGGCGGGCACACCGGCCGACATCGTCGAGCGGCTCAACCGCGAAATCAACAAGGCGCTGCAGAACCCGGACCTGCGGACCAAACTCGGCAACGAAGGCGCGGACCCGGTGGGCGGAACGCCGCGCGACTTCGCCGAACACATCCGCGCCGAGATCCTGCGCATCGGGCAGTACGCCCGCAACATCAAGGTCGACTGAAAACCACCATGTCTGAAGTTTCCCAGGACAACCGCTACACCCACGGCATCGCCGAATTCGTTTCCGGACTGCGCTACGAGGACCTGCCGGCGACGGTGGTCGAGCGCATCAAGCTGCTCATGCTCGACTCGCTGGGCTGTGCGCTGTACGGCGCCAACCTGCCCTGGACCCGCATCCTGCAGGACACCCTGCAGACGGTGGACGCCACCCGCGACTGCGCGGTGTGGGGCACGGCACGGCGGCTGTCGGCACCGCATGCGGCGCTGGTCAACGGCACGCAGGTGCAGGGCTTCGAACTCGACGACGTGCACCGCGCCGGTGTGCTGCACGTGGGCGCCGTGGTGCTGCCCGCCCTGCTGTCGCTGACCGAGAAGCACCGCAGGCTGACCGGCAGGGAGTTCCTGGCCGCCGCCGTGGCCGGCTACGAGGTCGGCCCGCGGGTGGGCCTGTGCATGGGGCCGGAACACATCGGCCAGGGCTGGCATTCCGGCGCCACCCTGGGGGTCTTCTCGGCGGCGGCCGGCGCGGCGCGTGCGCTGGGCCTGGACGTGGAACGCACCGTGCATGCGCTGGGCATCGCCGGCACGCAGGCATCCGGGCTGATGGCGGCGCAGTACGGTGCCATGGTCAAGCGTATGCACGCGGGGCGGGCCTCGCAAAGCGGCCTGTACGGCGCCCTGCTGGCCGAAGCCGGCTTCACCGGTATCGCCAATGTGCTGGAGAGCGAGTACGGCGGCTACTGCACCACCTTCTCGCGCTCCACCGACCGGTTCGACCTGGAAGAGCTCACCGCCGGGTTCGGCACGGTGTGGCAGACCATGGCGGTGTCGCTGAAGTTCTACTCCTGCGTCGGCAGCAACCACACCACGCTGGACGCCATCCGCCTGCTGCAGGCACAAAAAGCCTTCGGGCCGGACGACGTGGCCGCCATCACCGTGCACGGCTCGCAGGTCACCATGGACCACGTGGGCTGGAAGTACCGGCCGCTGGGCCTGACCTCGGCCCAGCTGAACCTGCCCTACTGCGTGGCCACGCTGCTGCTGGAGGGCAACTGCTTCGTCGACCAGTTCACCGAGGACAAGGTGGCCGATCCGCAGCGCATGGCGCTGGCCGAAAAGGTCGGCGTACGGCACGACGACGCCATCACGGCGCTCGGCGCCAGGCACCGGCACCAGGTGCGGGTGGAGGTGCGCCTGCAGGACGGCTCGGTGATGGAGACGACGGTCGAGTCGCCCCGCGGCAGCGAGCACAACTTCGCCAGCGCCGAAGACGTCATCGCCAAGTTCAAGGACCTGGCCGGGCATGTGCTGCCCGCGGCCCGGGCCGATGCCCTCTGCGATGCCATGCTGTCGGCCGACAAGCTCGGCGACGTGTCCGAACTGGTGCGCCTGATGTCGCTCTGATGCGCCTGGAGGCCGCCGGCGGGCAGCGCCCGCTCAGCCCAGCGTGAAGGCCTCGTGCACCGCCGACTGCACGCCGCCGCCCAGCACCGCGCCGCCGCCCGCCACGTAGATCCAGTCGCCGATGGCACCCGCGCCCACCGCATGGCGCGGCGTGGGCATGGCGGCATGCTGCTGCCAGGTGTCGGAGGCCGGGTCGTAGCTTTCCATCTGGCCGTAGACACGCGCCTGGCGCGGCACGCCGCCCTGGAGGAAACCGCCCTCCCCGCCCATGGCCCAGAAGCGGTTGCGCCACACCACCAGGCCGTGGCCCGAACGCTCGGTGGGCAGCGGCGCACGCGCCTCCCAGGTGTCGCGCGCGGGCAGGTACACATGGTGCAGGGTGGTGTTGTACTCGAAGGTGTTGAAGCGCCCGCCCACCACGTGGATCAGGCCGTTGTAGGCCACGCAGCCCACGTGGTCGCGTGCGCCGGGCAGGGCCTTGCGTGCGGTCCAGCGGTCGGCCTGGGGGTCGTACACCTCGTGCCAGCCGACGCTGGCGCGTTCGGCCGCGGGTTCGGAGGCGCCGCCGATGACATGCACCTGGCCACCGAGCACCACGGCTGCCGCCGCGCCGCGCGGACGCGGCAGCGGCGCGATGGCGCTCCACCGGTCGGCGGCGATGTCGTAGGCGAAGGCCAGGGTGTCCGAACGGCGGTTCTGCTCGACGAAGCCGCCGAAAGCATAGACACGCCCGCCGTCCGACGCCACCGCCACGTGGTTGGCGCCGCACGGCAGCGGGGCGGCGTTCAGCCAGCGGTCCTGGCGCGGATCGTAGACGTGGTGGTAGTCGCGGTTGACCGCGCCTTCGCCATAACCACCCACCACATGCATACGCTCCAGGGCCACCGCGGCCCAAGCCATCTCGCTGCGGGGAATCGGCAGCGCGGCGCGTGCCAGCCAACGCCCCTTGGGGCCCATCGGCGCGGTGCTGTCGACGAAACGCTGCGCCTCCTGCTCCGGCGTCAGGTGGTGGGGTGTGCCGCCCTGCAAACGCGCGAACGGGTCGGCCGCCGAGGGCGCGGCACCGAGCGGCGCATGCTGCGCGCGCGCGGCGTGCAGGGCCAGGGCGGCGCTGCCGCCGATGAGCATGTGTCGACGTTGCATCGAAAGATGATAGACAGGCCCCTGCCGGGGCGCCCCCGGGTTTACGCCGGGGCCCTGCATGCCGAAGCCCGTCAGCGCTTGGCCGTCAGCGCCGCCCGCAGGTAGTCGTAGAACACCTTCGACGGCGCGCCGAGCGATGCCCCCTGGCGCATGGCCAGCCCCAGCCGGCGCGCCACGGCCGGCCCGGCCAGCGGTACGCCGGCCAGGCTGAGGTGCGAGGTCGGCAGTGCCAGGCGCGGCACCGCGGCCAGGCCGAGCCCGGCCTCCACCATGCCCAGCAGGGTGGCGATGTGGCTCACCTCCAGGCTGTAGGCCGGGTGGTGGCCGGCCTTGGCCAGCGCGTCGTCGAGCAGTTGCCGGTTGCCGCTGGAGCGCGCCACGGCGATGAGGCGCTCCTTGCCCAGCTGCTGCCAGGTGACGGACTTGCGCCGGGCCAGCGGGTGGCTGCGCGGCATGGCCAGCACGAAGGGGTCGGTGTGCAGCGGCTCGAAGTCGATGCCCGGCACCTGCCCGCCGACAAAACCGATGCCGAACTCGCATTCGCCCGCCGCCACGCTGGCCAGCACCTGGCCCGCTGCCTCGTCCATCACCCGGATGCGGATGAGCGGGTAGCGCTCGGCGAAGGTGCGCACCACCGAGGGCAGGAAGTGGATGGCCGCCGAAGGCACACACGACACCGTGACCCGGCCGCGCCGGCTGCCCGCCACGTCGGTGATGCCGAGCATGGCCGACTCCAGGTCGTCGAGCGCGGAGCGGGCGCGGTCGAGAAAGGTGCGGCCCAGGGGCGTGAGTTCCACCTCGCGGGTGGTGCGGTGGAACAGGCGCGCGCCCAGGATGGTTTCGAGCTTCTCGATACGCCGGCTGCACGCGGGGGCCGACAGGTGGATGGACTCGGCCGCCGCACGGAAGCTGCGGTGCTCCGCCACCGCCACGAAGGCCTGCAGTTGCTGCAGGTCGAAATTGATGCGTTCCATGCAGTAATCGTATCAAACGTTGCACTTCACGGAATGCACGGCGCACCGGATGATGCCGCCAACCCACCGGGCCGCACCGGCCCACACAGGAGATAAGACCCATGACCCCTTGCTTCAACAGGCGCCGCGCGCTGGCCGTCGCCAGCCTGGCGGCGCTCGGCGCCCTGCCCGCCCTGCCCGCGCTGGCGCAGGCCTGGCCCGTGAAACCCGTCACCATCGTCGTGCCGACCGCGCCGGGCGGTGCCAACGACGCCATGGCGCGGGTCATCGCCCAGAGCCTGGCCATCCGCCTGGGCACACCGGTGCTGGTGGACAACAAGGCCGGCGGCAACGGTGCCATCGCCGCCGAGTTCGTGGCGCGCGCCGCGCCCGACGGCTACACCCTCATGTTCGGCTACATCGCCACCCACGGCATCAACCCGGCGCTGCAGAAGCTGCGCTACGACCCGGTGGCCGACTTCGAGCCCATCGGCATGGTGGCGGCCTCGCCCACCGTGCTGGTGGCCGGCAACACGGTGGATGCGAAGAACGCGCAGGAGCTGGTGAAGCTCATCACGGCCAAACCCGACAGCTTCAGCTACGCCACCGCGGGCAACGGCACGGCGCCGCATATCGCGGGCGAACTCTTCAAGCTCTCCACCGGGCTCAACGTGGTGAGCGTGCCCTACAAGGGCTCGGCTCCCGCGGTGGTGGACACCATCGCCGGCACCACGCAGTACATGTTCCCCAGCCTGTTCACCGCCTACCCGCAGATCGCGGGCGGCAAACTCAAGGCGCTGGGCATTGCCGGCGAAAAACGCTCCAGCGTGCTGCCTGGCGTGCCCACGCTGACCGAGCAGGGCATCCCCAACGTGAACATGTCGCAGTGGTACGCCATGTTCGCGCCAGCGAAGACACCCAGGGCCGTCGTCGACCGGCTGAACCGCGAGATGAACGCGGTGCTGGCCGAGGCACCGGTGGCCAGGAAGATCGAGGCCCAGGGCGCGGAGGTGGAGACCGGCACCCCCGAGGCACTGAAGGCTTACGTACAAAAAGAGGTGGCCCACTGGAAAGACGTGGTCACCAAGGCTCACATCAAAGCGGAATAAGGAACCCCTCCCATGCCCTCCACCATCATCGATTCGCGCGTTTTCGGCGACATGTTCAGCGACGCGGCCATGCGCCAGGTCTGGTCCGACGAGAACCGCGTGGCCAAGTACCTGGACGTGGAACGCGCCCTGTCCAGGGTCCAGGGCCGCCTCGGCATCATTCCGCAAGAAGCGGCTGACGAGATCGTCAAGCACTGCGACCCGGCCACCGTCGACTGGGTGAAACTCAAGGCCAAGACCGAGCAGATCGGCTACCCCATCATCGCCGTGGTCAACCACATCAACGCGCAGTGCCGCGACAAGCTGGGCGAGTACTGCCACTGGGGCGCCACGACGCAGGACATCACCGACACCGGCGCCGTGCTGCAGATGCGCGAGGCGCTGGCCCTGGTGGAGCAGGACCTGTTGGATATCTCCACCGCGCTGGCCGCGCTGGCGCGCAAGCACCGTGACACGCCGGTCATCGGCCGCAGCAACCTGCAGCAGGCCACGCCCATTACCTTCGGCTACAAGATGGCCAGCATCCTGGCCGGCATCGAGCGCCACCGCGAGCGGCTGCAACAACTCAAGCCCCGGCTGCTGGTGGCCGAGTTCGGCGGTGCATCGGGCACGCTGTCGTCGCTGGAAAAAGGCGCCATGGAAACCGTGGCCGGCCTGTCGGCCGAGCTGGGCCTGGGCGAGCCGCTGATCTCGTGGCACACGGTGCGCGACAACTTTGCGGAAGCCGGCGCCTTCCTGGCGCTGGTGGGCGGCTCGCTCGGCAAGATCGCCATGGACGTGAAGCTGATGATGCAGACCGAGGTGGCCGAGGTGTATGAGCCCTATGCGCCCGGCCGCGGCTCGTCGTCCACCATGCCGCAGAAACGCAACCCGATCTCCTGCCTGTACATCCACGCCAACATCTCGGTGGTGCGGCAGCTGTCGGCCAGCCTGATGGACGCCATGGTGGCCGACCACGAACGCTCCACCGGCCCCTGGGAGATCGAATGGGTGGCGCTGCCCGAGATCTTCTGCCTGCTGTCGGGCGCACTGAAGCAGGCCAAGTTCATCCTGGCCGGCCTGGAGGTGGACGCCGCGCAGATGCGCCGCAACATCGACCTGACGCACGGCCTGGTGATGTCCGAGGCGGTGATGATGGGCCTGGGCCCGTACATGGGCCGCGAGTACGCACACGACCTGGTCTACGACATCTGCCGCGACGCCCTGAAGCAGCAGCGCCCGCTGCTGGAGCTGCTGGCCGAGCACCCGGAAATCAGCAAACACGTGACACGCGAACAGCTGGCCGGCTTCTGCGACCCGATGAACAACCTGGGCCAGGCGGGTGTCATGGTCGACCGGGTGCTGGCATCGGTCAAAAGCTGAGCGGGGCCTACGCGCCAGGGGCATAATCGGGCCATCCAGGAGAACGCGGTGGCCTTTCTGAATGAAGGGCCACCGCTACCGAAGGCGCAACCCCGAAACGCTCAGGTCACCGTACTGGATTTACCGACAGAAAACTGGAGAGTGTTGCCGGCCCCGCTGCAGAACAGCAAGGCCAGGCAGCCGCCGAAGGTGCAAGCCGAAGCCCTGTGGGCCCGGTGAATCTCTCAGGCAAAAGGACAGTGGGGGCAGCGGAAGACCGTCCGATGGATGGAACGCCGGTGCCCCTTTTCTTTTGCTTGAAAGAAGAAACACCATGAAAGTCATCGTGATGGGCGCAGGCGTGATCGGCACGGCCACCGCCTGGTACCTGCGGCAGGCCGGCCATGAGGTCACCGTGCTGGAACGCAACGCCGGCGCGGCGCGCGAAACCAGCTTCGGCAACGGCGGCCAGATTTCCGTCAGCCATGCCGAACCCTGGGCCAACCCCTCGGCCCCGTTCAAGCTGCTGAAGTGGCTGGGCAAGGAAGACGCTCCCCTGCTGTTCCGCCTGCGGGCCGACCCGGCGCAGTGGCGCTGGGGCCTCAAGTTCCTGCTGGAATGCGGCGCCCGGCGCTCCACCCACAACATGGTGCAACTGCTGAACCTGGGCACCTACAGCCGCACCAGCCTGCAGGAATTGCGGCGCGACACCGGCATCGAATACGACAGCCTGTCCAAGGGCATCCTGCACTACTACACCAGCGAGGAAGAATTCAAGCTGTCGCTGGAGCCGGCGCGCATCATGCGTGAACTGGGCTGCGAGCGGCAGGTGATCGACACCAACGAGGTGCTGCGGCTGGAGCCGGCCATGGCCCACATCCAGCCCCGGCTGGCCGGGGCCACCTACACCAGCGCCGACGAATCGGGCGACGTGCACAAGTTCACCACCGGCCTGGCGCAGCGCGCGGCCGAACAGGGTGTGGTGTTCCGCTACGGCGTGCGTATGCAGAAGCTGCGCACCACCGGCGCCGGGGTAGGCAGCACCATGGTGGGTGTGGAAATCGCCAACGAAGAGGGCATGTACGAGGTGGTGCACGGCGATGCCTACGTGCTGGCGGCCGGCAGCTTCAGCCCCCTGCTGGCAGCCGGCGCGGGGGTGCGCCTCGACATCTACCCCGCCAAGGGGTATTCGGCCACGCTGCCCATCCTCGACGCGTCGAAGGCCCCCTCGGTGAGCCTGACCGACGACGAACACAAACTCGTGTTCTCGCGCCTGGGCGACCGGCTGCGCATCGCCGGCACGGCCGAACTCAACGGCTACGACCTGGCACTGAACCCGGTACGCTGCGAAGCCATCGTGAAACGCACGCTGGAGGTGTTCCCCGGCGTCAGCCGCCCCGAACTGGCCAGCTACTGGGCCGGGCTGCGGCCCGCCACGCCGGGCAACGTGCCCTACATCGGCAAGAGCAAAGTGGCCGGCCTGTACCTGAACACCGGCCACGGCACGCTGGGCTGGACCCATGGCTGCGGCTCCGGCCGGGCCATGGCCGAGCTGCTGTCGGGCCGCAAGCCCGAGGTGGACTTCGCCTTCTGCGGCATCTCGTGATAAATACTAAGCAGATTTAGTTTGCCGCGCGTATCATGCGCACGTGAACGAAGCCGACGCCCTCCACCTGAGCCCCGAGCTGCCCCCCGGGGTGCAGCCGCTGTGCAACGGTTCGGCCCTGCGCAAGGCCGGACGGCGCCTGGCCATGCTGTACGGCGCGGTACTGGCCCCTTCGGGCCTGCGGCAGTCGCAGCATTCGCTGCTGGCGCACATCGAACGGTCGGGCGGGCAGACCATCAGCACGCTGGCCACCGAAATGGTGCTGGACCGCTCCGCCCTCTCCCACAACCTCAAGCCCATGGTGCGCGACGGCCTGGTGGCCCTGGAGCGCGACAAGACCGACGCACGCGCCAAGCGGGTGGTGCTGACCGAAGCGGGACAGGCAAAGCTGCGCGAGACCAAGGCGCTGTGGAACGTGGCGCATGCGCGGTTCGAGCGCCTGTTCGGCGAGGATAAGGCGGCTGCCTTGCGCGCGCTGCTGGAAGAGGTGTATTCGGAAGAATTTGCGGCGGCGTTTACAGACGCCGGATAGTCCACAGGGACCAGGACGCGCTCGATCCGCATCAATCTTTCAGGACAGGCGCGAACTTCATCAACTCTCCCAGCTCCCTGGAGAACCACTTGGCAGACCCGGTGGTGCCATGCCCCGCCGTCTGCTCGCTCGCCGGGATCAGCAGCATCCGGCCGTTCTTCACGCGCTTGATGCCCTGCTCCAGCAGCCCCAGTTCGGGCGGGTTGCGTTCGTCGTCGGCGGCATTCACCGCCAGCACCGCGGCGCGCACGCTCTCCAGGTTCTTCGAGGCGTCGTAGTCGCGCGACGACTCCCACTGGTAGAGCTGGTCGTTGGCATCGCCCGGCAGGGGCTCGGCCAGGCGCTTGTCGAGGTAGGCGTCGGCCTGGGCGCTGGTGGGCGTGGCCTTGTACAGCGCCTGGCTGCCGCCGCTGGCGGCGATGCCGAAAAACACCGAGCCGATGCGCAAACCGCGCGGCTGCGCCTGGTAGTTGCCGTCCATCCATTCCGGGTCGTTGCGGATGGACTCGGTGATCAGCCGGCGCATCATCCAGTTGCGGCCCGACATGGCCGCGGGCACCGAGGCCATGGGCACGGCGGCGTCCAGGTAGCCGGGGTATTTCTGCATCCACATCCAGGTCTGCATGCCGCCCATGGAGTTGCCCATGACCAGGCGCAGGTGCTGCACACCCAGGTGCTCGCGCACCAGGCGGTACTGCGCCTGCACCATATCGTCGTAGTTGTAGCGCGGGAACTTCATGCGCAGCCCGTCCGAGGGTTTGGACGAGCCGCCGGCGCCGATGGCGTCGGGCAGGATGATGAAGTAGCGGCTGGCGTCCAGCGGCTGGCCGGCGCCGAACAGCGCGCCGGCGAAGGCCGGCGTCAACAGCTTGGCGCCGGAGCCGGCCGTGCCATGCAGCACCAGCACCGGCTCACCCGTGGGCGCGCCGATGGTGGTGTAGTGCAGGCGCAGTTCGGGCAGCGTCTCGCCAGTGTGGAATTTGAAGTCACGCACCACCCAGTCGGCCTGCACCGGCCTGGGGTAGTCCGCCGCCTGTGCCGGCGCGGCCAGCAGCGCGCCGGCCAGGGCCATGGCGCCGGCCGCGGAGGCCAGCATGCGGGGAAGGTTCATGGCGTTGTCTCTCTTTGCTCTTTTTGTCATGGCGGCGGGTGCCGTTTGTCCGCCATTCTGGCGCTACCGCGTGGTTTGCGGCAAGCGCCCGGTGTGTCATTCCGGCTGCAGGCCCGAGTCCTTGATGACCTTGGACCAGCGCAGCACTTCGCTGTCGAAGAACTTGCGGTGCTCGGCCGGCTCCAGCCGCTTGTCGCTGACCACGGTGATGCCCAGCGCCTCTTCGCGTTTGATGAGTTCCGGGTCCTTCAGCGCCACGCGCAGGGCGGCATTGATCCTGGCCAGCACCTCGGGCGGTGTGCCTTTGGGTGCGTACAGGGCGTGCCACACGGTGACGTTGAAGCCGGCCAGGCCGCTTTCGGCCAGCGTCGGCACCGGGGCCAGCGCGGGCAGCGCCAGGCGCTGCAGGCTGCTCACGCCGTAGACCTTGACCTTCCTGGCCTCGATCTGCGGTGTGCTGTTGGTGGCCTGCTCGCACATCAGGTCGACCTGGCCGCCCATCAGGTCAGTCATGGCCGGGCCGGTGCCCTTGTAGGGCACCGGGGTCATGTGGCTGCCCAGTGCGCTCTGCAGCATCAGCCCGCACAGGTGCGAGGCCGAGCCCACGCCGGCATTGGCGATGTTGATCTTGCTGTCTTCGGTGGCGATGTACTTGCGCAGTTCGGTGAAGTTGGCCGCGGTGAGTGTGGGCCGGCCGATCAGGGTCGAAGGCGCCTCGTTGATCATGCCGAGGAACTCCAGGTCATCGGTCTTGTAGCCCAGGTTCTTGTAGAGCGCCGGTGCGGTCGCCAGGCCGATGTGGTGCACCAGCAGGGTGTAGCCGTCGGCCTTGGCGCGCGCCACGCGGGCGGTGCCGATGGTGCCGCCGGCACCCACGGTGTTGTCCACCACCACCGTCTGCGCCAGAGGTTTGCGCAGGGCCTCGGCCACGTCGCGGGCGATCTTGTCGCTGGGGCCGCCGGCGGGGAACGGCACCACCAGGGTGATGGGCCGGTCGGGGTAGTCGGCGAAGGCTGCGGTGGATACCGCGGCAATGCCGGCGGCAAAAGCTGCCGCCATGGCGCGCTGGATAAAAGTCATGTCTTGTCTCCTTTGTTGTTGAATGGTTCGGGTGCGCGGTGCGGTGCAGCGCCGCCCGGTCAGGCCGACAGCGCCTGCATCTCGCGGTACAGGTCGGCCTTGCCCTCGAAACCGATGCCCGGCAGGTCGGGCATGGTGACGTGGCCGTCGATGACCTTGACCCCGTCGGGGAAGCCGCCGAAGGGCTGGAACAGGTCGGGGTAGCTCTCGTTGCCGCCCAGGCCCAGGCCGGCGGCGATGTTGAGCGACATCTGGTGGCCGCCGTGCGGGATGCAGCGCTTGGCCGACCAGCCGTGTTCCTTCAGCATGTCGAGCGTGCGCAGGTACTCCACCAGGCCGTAGCTGAGCGCGCAGTCGAACTGCAGCCAGTCGCGGTCGGGCCGCATGCCGCCGTAGCGGATGAGGTTGCGTGCGTCCTGCATGGAGAACAGGTCTTCACCCGTGGCCATGGGGTTCTTGTAGTAGCTGCGCAGGGTGGCCTGCAGTTCGTAGTCGAGCGGGTCGCCCGGCTCCTCGAACCAGAACAGGTCGTACTGCGACAGGGCCTTGGCATAGGCGATGGCCGTGTCCTGGTCGAAGCGGCCGTTCGCGTCCACGCACAGCTTCTGGCCGTCCTGCAGCACACTCAGGATGGAGTCGATGCGGCGCAGGTCTTCGTCCAGGCTGGCGCCGCCGATCTTCTTCTTGACCACGGTGTAGCCGCGGTCGATGTAGCTGCGCATCTCGTCCTTGAGCTTGCCGTGGTCCTGGCCCGGGTAGTAGTAGCCGCCGGCGGCGTAGACGAAGATCTTGCGGTCGGGCGTGCCATTGCCGTAGCGGTCGGCCAGCAGTTGGAACAGGGGTTTGCCCTCGATCTTGGCGACCGCGTCCCACACCGCCATGTCGATGGTGCCGATGGCCACCGAACGCTCGCCGTGGCCACCGGGCTTTTCGTTGGTGAACATGGTGGCCCAGATCTTGTGCGGGTCCAGGTTGTTGCCGTCGTCGCTCATCAGCGATTCGGGCGTGGCCTCCATCACGCGGGGGATGAAGCGCTCGCGCATCAGCTTGCCCTGGCCGTAGCGGCCGTTGGAGTTGAAGCCGTAGCCCACCACCGGCTTGCCGTCGCGGATGACGTCGGTGATGACGGCCACCAGGCTCAGCGTCATCTTGCTAAAGTCGATGTAGGCGTTGCGGATGGGCGAGCTGATGGGAATGGTTTTTTCGCGGATTTCGACGATCTTCATGGCGATGCTTTCGGGTATGCGGCAAAAGAGCCGCGATGATGGCCCGGCACGCCGCGCGCCGCCAATGCCGTTTTTCTCTGTTTCGATGCCCTGAAAGCACCGGGGCCCGCTACCCGCTGTACCCGCTGACCACCACCACGATGAACTTCTCCTGGCTCGAGGACTTTCTGGCCCTGGCCGCCACCGGCAACTTCAGCCGTGCGGCCGACGAGCGCCACATGACGCAGCCCGCCTTCAGCCGCCGCATCCGTGCGCTGGAAGAGTGGCTGGGCGCCGAGCTGTTCGACCGCAGCAGCCAGCCCGCCCGGCTGACCGAGGCCGGCGAATGGTTCCGCGGCACCGCGCAGGAGCTGCTGGCCCGTGTGGCCCGCGTGCCGGGCGAGGCCCGCGCGGTGGCCGAGGCGCATTCGTCCACGCTGCGCTTCGCGGCCACGCATGCCCTCTCCTTCACCTTCATGCCCGGCTGGCTGCGCGGGCTGGAGTCGCGCACCGCCGTGGGCCCGGTGCGGCTGGTGTCCGACGTGCTGCCGCGCTGCGAGGCGCTGCTGATGCAAAGCCAGGTGCAGTTCCTGCTGTGCCACGCCCACCCCCAGGCGCCCGGCGCCCTGCAGGCCGAGGACTACCCCTCGGTGCTGGTGGGCGGCGACGTGCTGCTGCCGGTCTGCGCCGCCGACGGCCAGGGCAGGCCGCGCCACCCGCTGCCGGACGGCAGCGGCAAGACGGGCCGCAAGGCCGCCGGCAGGCCCGCCAAGGGGGCGGCGGCAGCGCCGGTGCAGCTGCTGCGCTACAGCCCCGAATCCGGCATCGGCCACATCCTGCACGAGGTGCATGGCCCGGCCCTCGACCGCCTGCCCGCGCAGACGGTGTTCACCGCCCACCTGGCCTCGGTACTGCGCACCATGGTGCTGGACGGGCGTGGCGTGGCATGGCTGCCGCAGACGCTGGTGGGCGACGACCTGGCGAGCGGCAAGCTGGTGGAAGCCGGGCCGGCCGCCTGGCGCATCGCCATGGAGGTGCGGCTGTACCGCGACCGGGCGACGCTGGGCAAGGCGGGGGAGGCGTTCTGGGCGGCAGCGGCGGCAGGCACGGGGGGCGGGTAACCGGCGCCGGCAGCATTTCCCGGGCTATTCCCAGTATTCCCAGTGCACCTCATACCGGTCTATGCAGGCCAGGGTTTCTCCCGCGAGGTTGGGAAATGAGCCCGACGCATGGAACGACCCTGCGCACACAAAACCAGACCGGCGCAGCAAGGCGGCGGCGTTCCGGTTGGCATGGTGGCACACGGCCACGCCGGGCACGGGGCCTCGGGTGGTTTCCAGGACCTGCCGCTGCATGAGCGCAAGGGCCTCCGCCATGTAGCCCCTGCCCCAGAGCGCCTCCGCCAGGGAAAATCCGAAGGCCAGGCGGGTATCCCGTGCACCGGGGCGGCACCGGAACGTTCCGGCGACGCCGTATCCTTTCACCTGCAGCGCGAAGTTGTATTCGAGACCGGCATGCCATTGCTGCCGCAGGTAGTGAATCCGGCCCACCGAATCGTGCAGCGCCTGGTGCAGCGGGAAATCCTGGTAACGCATCACCGCAGGGCTGGACCAGCAGCGCTCGAAAAGGAAGGGCGCGTCTTCGACAGCCAGGGCAGACAACAGGATACGCTCGCCCTCCAGGCGTTCTGCTAATTCCATCAACTGTCCGGATAGCAATGCAGGGTCACAAAATAGTGGCCGTAAAAAATGCCACCGGACATCTCGACTTTTGTATTTCCGAAGGTCTGGCCCTGGATCGCGAAGTTCACCACCACCCCCTCTCTGGTAATCATGCCTTTGGCCGAATTAAAGGCCTGAAGGAGATCGGGAACGACGTGGGTCACGAATTCGCTCATCTTCGTGTAGGTGTAGCGGCTTCCGGGTTTCTTGTTCACCAGCCGCATTTCTTCGAATTCCATGCCCCCGCCCTTGAGCACGGCCTTGTCATGCATGTGCGCAGCCTGGAGCGTATCAAAATAGAAACTCACATTAGCAACAGGGTCCATGTGGATGAGGACGACGAAGTTGGGGTCGTCCCGCAATTCCGGGGGCAGGAGCTTCCCGTCATATTCAGGAACGACGGAGGCCATCCGGTCCCACGCCAGAGGAATGGCAGCTCCCCCGATCCCGCCCACGAGAAGCGATAATTCATCACTCACGAATTTCCCGAAAAAATCATCGGCAACGCACGGGGCGATCACTGCCGCCACGAGCTGGTAGTGGTCGCGGTTATTGGCTTCGAAAGTCTGCAGAATGGTATCGAACAGAAAACCATACTCTTCCGTGGAAAGTTTCCCGCCCAGCTCGTGCAGAAAATCCACCTGCCCGGACAGCTGGCGCCCGATCACCCGGATGATCAACACCGCGACCCTCATCTGGCGATCTTTCCCGGCGTCGACCGCCAGAATATTCTGCGACATATTGGCCCACCGCTCCGCCATGAATGCGGCGCACAACTGCGCCACCTTGGTGAACTCCACCATTCTTTCGTAGGGGTCCGATCCTCCGCTGGACTTGCCGGGCGTGTAATCCATCTGCAGATCCTTCTTGTATATCGCGTTATGGTGGCGGAGACAGCCCAATATCTTAAGGGCAGGAAATGGCAGATCCGTGGCATGGGCGCGGCGCCGGGTTGCGCCGACAGGCCCATCGCGGGCACGTTGCGGGGGCGCATGGTGGCCAGGTTTATTTTCCGAACCGCACGTATACCCTTGCAGCGGTTTGCGAGTACCCACGTACCCTCCGCGCTCCACCCCCAACGGTTCTGCTGGGGCGCTGCCCGCGCACGGCTTTTACTGTAGAGGTACCCCACCATGACCATCGGACTTTTCTGGACCCTGTTTGCCGGCTTCATCTTCGGCCTGCTGGCCAACTCCTTCACCCCCCGCAACGGCGTAAAGAAGACCGGCATGCTGCCCTTCGCCACCGCCATCGCCGTCGGCATGGTCGGCGCGCTGGCCGCCAGCTACGCCGGCCAGGGCCTGGGCCTGTTCACCCAGGGCCAGCTGAACACCTTCATCGCCTCGGTCGTCGGCGCCGTGGTGCTGCTGGCGGCATGGCATTTCGTGCCGCGCGGCGGCAAGGCCAAGCTGGCGGTTTGATCGACAGCGTCGGGCGGGCAAGCCCGCCCGACGCTGAGGCTTCGCGGCAGAGTCGTCACGACCCGATGTCGGGAAAGTTCTGGTCAATGAAGGACATTGCGAATGCGTTGGCATCGATTGTCTCGCCGCGCCTCGCCATCTCCGCGGAGTACTGGCCCCAGAATCCGCGAATGGTTTCGGGAAAGGATGGTGGGAAATCCATCTCCCCCCGGACGATTTCCTGCCAGGTGCCCTGCCGCTGGTAGACCTTGGCCAGCTTGGGCTCCATGCTGTCCATGGCACTACGGGTGCCATCGTCGAGTTGCCCAATGGCGTCGAGGACATAACACTCCAGTAGTCTCAAGAATGGTTTTCCGGCATATCGCGTCATTTTTTCCTCCGTTGGTTTTCGGGTGCCCCGGCAGGGATGGCCCACTCAGCATAACCGCCCGCGGCCCCGCGGTCAGGGTGCAAAACGCGCCACCAGGGGCTCCCCGCAGTATGCTGGCTCCTGGGGACCAATCGCATGACACCGGCTTCCTGATCAAAGGTCGTTTTCGTTGAAGCATGTTCCCATGTCCAGCCTGCTGGGGTCTTACGCCTGCCCACGGACGAAACAGCGGAACGTACGCCCGGCATCGCATGTTCCATCATTGCAGCAAATTCCGGATCCGACTCCAGTGCCTGGTGCAGTGCCATATTGGCCCTGTGGTAATGGACTTTGCGGCTTCTTCCGAAATCCTTCGGGTCCAGCCGCATTTCGAAGACCGTGCTGTAGGCCCTCGGTTTCCCGGGCTGCAGCTTTTCCGGAGGTGAAGCCTGCGGCTCGACAGGGTCGATTTCTCGCGCCGTTGCATGGGGTACCTCCTTGCTGACATCCCGTTGGCTTTCCTCCCACCGGCGCAATGCCTTTGCCGACTTCCCCGTCAAGTCCGTAACGTCGCCCACGGCGTTTGCCACAGCATTTGCCGGTTTACCCCAGCCTTCGGTAGCCAGATTGGCGGCCAGCAACCGGGCCCCGTCTTCGCCCATCTGCTGAAGGCTGTGACTGTCCAGGTACTTGCGGCCAGCCTCGTACTGCCCCCTGGCCGTCTCGACCGGGTGCGTGATGGCATGTCCCCAGGAATTTGCAGCTTTTCCCAAGGAATGCAGCGCCTCCCACCGGGCGGCGCCGCTGGTCGCCAAGCCGTAGATTCCGACCCCGGATTTGGCGATGTCGTGGCCGGCACCATTCAACGCCCGGCCCAGAATGCCAAGCGTCGCCACAGGAGCCGACGACGCACCATCCACCATGTGGTCGTAGAACGCCCGATCGTCTGCCTCACTCCGGGAAAGACGATCGAGGGCCAACTGATAGCCCTCCGCGCCGGAACCGCCTGGAACCGTATCCGGCGCCTCTCCTGATCCGGCTGGAGAAGACCCCGAAGGGCGCCGATCAGCAGCCGCATTTATTTCCTCGGCCAGTTCGGGATGTGCAGCATCAAATGCCGCCATCTCTTCCGGCGTCATACGCTTGGCGGAGACCTGGATGGCGGCATCGCCGTCCGCCGATGACGATCCTCGACCTTGCGGGTCCAGCGGAACTGCATAGGCATCACCGTTCTCATCGAAGGCTCCGCCTGCAATGCCAGGTATGGAAGGCGCTTGCAGCGCGGCGCCGGTGGTTGCCTGCAGCAACCGTTGCCCCAGCAGCAATTGCACGGTTTGCGCCCGGAGGGCATCCAGGTCGGTGGCCTCCGGGATTGCTGGTCCCAAGTCAAGGGACGCATCCGGCTGTGGGGCATTTCGCCCGTAGTCCTCGCTGCGGACTCTCAGCAGGATGCCCATGGCCCCGTCCCCCTACACGGAAGCCCAACGTGGACAGGCCGGCTCGCAGCCATTCGCCCGAATGCCCCATGCGCGGCAACGCTCCGGGGGGAAAAGTCATCGAAAGTGCACAAGTGCCTTGCTCCATTGAGGTACATGGAGCGATATTAGGCTTTACCTACTTATAAAATCAATAGGCTTAGCCGTACATCAACACTGGAACCAACGGATGCCGCTTGCGATGCTTGAGGTGAACGACGGTCGCGCTCCGGCTACCATCAGCGAAACAACCAGAGGGGCCAGGGATGTTCAAGAAATTGCGGGCTTGGTTCGGACGCCATGCCGAGAACGCACGCACCGGCGACCGTCGGGAAAACACATACGCGCCTGCGACCGAAGAGGGGCAAGCCAGTCCTGCCGCTTTTTATGTGGAAACCCGCTGGGGAGGCAACGAGTCCTCACCCTCCGTGTCCCGCATGAAGGAAATCATTGGCGAACTGGCCACCAAGGACGAAGAGCACCCCGACACCTGGCTTGTTCACGAGCCCACCGCCTGGTCGATACGGCTGGACGAGAGCGGATGTGCCTACCTGGAGGACGAAGAAAGCGAGATCGTGGCGCACATGCAAGACGTGTCGGCCGAGCACGCGCTGCAACTCTGGACCCGCCTTTCCACCATGGGCCGCGCAGGCGTGGACAAGGAGCCGTGGAAAAAGGGTGATCGCCCGGTGGATGAGGCTGAGTTGGCCAAACGTCAGGCGCACGCTGCACAGCGAGCCCTGGAAGGTGATCGCGATTTCTACGACATGCTGGGGCCGGAGCGGCAGGACTTCCTGTGCCGGTGGTCCGGCGGCTGCACCCGGGGTCATATCCAGTACAGCGTGCTCTGCCGAACACACCACTATGCACAGATCAGGGGCAAATGCCCCTTCGACGACTGACGGACTATCAGCCGGCCGGTTCGCCGGCTACCATCGGGGCTCCACCACAGCGGGGGCCCCAATGTTCATCAGCAAATTGCGGGAGTGGTTCAGCGGCGGGGACACCAGCACCGCAGGCCTGGCCAGCCTGCGCAGCGACCCCCAGCTCGCGGCATCGGCATTTTTTGACGCATTCAGCCTGAGTTCGCCCGCCGGGGAAACGGCGAATGTGTTTGCCGCGCAGCTGGATATCCCCGCGGGGGCCTACCAGGGTGGCCTCATCACCGTCCTGGGCCAGGAGCTTTCCAGCGCGGCACTCAACGACTGGCGCGGTCTGGTCGGCACCGATGCGGTCGCCCTCGCCAGTACGGCGTGCGGCGACCTTTTCTTTTGGTCCGACACCCACCCCGGTGTGTATTTCCTGGAGCCGCAGGCGGGCGGCGCAACGCGGGTGGGGCCAGACACCGGCAGCTTCTTCAACACCTTCCTGCGCGAGCCGGACGTGACCGAAAACATGCTGCGCTCCGTCGCCTTCAATGCCCTGAAAACACGGCTGGGGGAACTGACCTATGGCGAGTGCTACATCGCGGTGCCGCTGCAGATCATGGGCGGCAGCGGCAGGCTCAGCACCTTCGACCGGACGAGCCTGGGGGTGTACCTGGGCCTCGCGGCGCAGTCGGTGCAGCCGGGCGAGGCCACGGGCCCCCTTCAGAATCGAAACCTGTAGGCCCCCGGCACCAGCGCCGGATCGCTCCCCACCGGACAATCCCGCGCCGACAATCCCTTCGCCCAGGCCCGGTACGCGAACATCGGCACCGGGTCCATGAGGCAGGCCGGCTTGGCGTACGGGTGCAGGAAGTGGAACAGCTGGTGGCCGATTTCGTGCGCCGCGCTCAGGCCCGCCAGCCGCGCGGCCTCCAGGGGTTCGTAGCGCTCGCCATGGCGCCACTGCACCAGCGCCGGGTCGTTGCCGGTAAAACCATAGGTGCTCCACACCGACATGGTGCCGAAGCGCGCCTCCTGGCTGTAGGTGGTCAGGCCATTGGCATAACCGCCGCGCACCGCGGAATGCACCTCGGGGTCCACATATTCGATGCTGGCGATCAGCTGGTTGGTCAGCACCAATTCATAAGGCAGGTGTGAATAACCCAGCGCCACCCACATGGGGTAGGCGTTGAACTCGTTGCCGTCCTCGATGGCGGGACCGCCATCGAGCGCCCTGGTGGCGCGCCAGCCTTGCAGGCGCTGCAACTGCAGGGCTGCCATGGCCGCGCCGAATTCTGTGGCAGTGCTATCGGTTCGCAGGCCGGGGGCATAAGGCTGTGCGTAAGCGATCAGCTCCGACAACGGCCCCTGCCCCTGCGCGAACTCCTGGGCGTATGCCTTGTCCAGCCGTGCCCGGTCGCCTCGTCCGGTCTTGAAATCGTAGGTGTCTTTCAGCGCCGCTTCACGCCGCGTGGCGGGAATGGCGGCGAACGCCTGGGCGATGGGGATTTCCACCGGCGCGCCGGTAAAGCGCAGCTCCACGCCGAAATGCTCTTGCGCGGCCTGCTGCGTGGCGGCCAGCAGCACGCCCAGTTGCTCCGCGTTCATGCGCGGCAGGCGGGCATTGACCAGGTAGGCCACCCGCAGGTCGATGGGGCCTGCGGGGAGTTTCGGCAGGGGCACCACCTTGTTGTTGTCGCTGTGGTCGCGCGGGGTGTGGCACGCGGCCAGCAACAGGGGCAACGCAGCGACCAGCAGTGCCCTGCGGGTGATGTGGCGGAGCGGCGCATGAAGCATCGCCTGCATTCTGCGCTGGCAACCCCCCCAAAGAACCCCCCAAACAACCCCCCTTCTTCTTCATCTTCGGCAGTGTGTTCCTAGCGGAACACACTCTCCTGAAAATTAGGCCAAACCTATTGTTAAACATTAGGTTTAGCCTTATAGTCACTCCATCGATTCCCGGAGTGACCCCATGCCCCTTTCCATCCACCCCAGCCTCGACGCCGCCTGCCACTACGACGTGCGGGACGCCGAATCCTTCACGCTCGACCGGGCCGAGCGTGCCCTGGCCCGCGACTTCTCCGCGCTGGTGCTGGCCGGCGACATGTTTGCACCGGTGCTGTTCGAGCCCCGTATCGCCGACTTCTCGGCCCGGCAGTCGGCCGGCGTGCCGGTGATGCGCCACCAGACGGTGCAGGAGCTGGTGTACGAGGAGCAGGCCAATGCCGACGCGCATGCCCAATGGTTCGCCCTGGTGGCGCGCGCCGCGCAGGGCGAGGGGGTGCAGGCGGCGGCGCTGGCGGCGGTGCAGCAGCTGGCCGGGGCCTATGCCGCGCGCCGCGTGCGCGAAGGGGCCGGGCTGTGAACGGGCCGCAGCACTGGGTGGCGGCGCTGGGCCTGGCGGGGGTGCTGGTGTGGTTCGGCCCCACCGTGCTCGACGGCAGCCCCAGCGAGATGGATGCCCTGCAGATGGTGGCCGACGACGCGCGCCAGGCGCCGCTGGACGTGCTGCTGAACCTGCGGGCCGAGCAGCTGGCGGCGCTGCCGGGGGGCTTGGGGCGCTGAAGCCGCGCGGGGCTGGTTCAGCCGCGCGGATTTCACACGGCTGGGCTACGATGCCCCGCGGCACCCTCCCCTCCCCCCTGTCTTTCACCAGAAACGGAGCGCACCCATGGCCCAGGTCACCGGTCTGTCAGGCAACGAGATCTTTTGCCTGGCCAAAAAGCACCTCGCCGCCGGCGAGATCGTCGTCGGCAACAGCGTCAACTCCATGGGTTTCCTCGGCGGCATCGGCGCCGGGCTGAAAAACATCGTGGGCGGCGAGATCGCGCAGGTAACGGCGGCCATCCACGAAGGGCGGGCCATGGCTTTCCAGCGTATGGCGCAGGAGGCCAAGGCGTATGGTGCGGCCGGCGTGGCGGGGGTGACGAGCGAGCTGCGGGCCTTCAGCGGCAGCACCGAATTCCTGTTTGTGGGATCGTGTGTGCACACGCGCAGCACGCCCGGTGCGGACACGCCCCTGCCGGCCAAGTTCTTCACCAGCGCGGGGGATGCGCAGGAGCTGTTCTGCCATATGGACGCGGGCTACGTGCCCATCCAGCATGCCTTCGGCAACATCGCCTACTCCATGGGTGTGGGCCGTGGCATCGTGGGTTCGCTCAAGACGCTGGTGCGCGGCGAGATCGCCGAGTACAGCGACATCTTCAACGCCACCCGCCACCATGCGCTGGAGCGGCTGGTGGCCCAGGCACGCGACGCGGGCGCCAATGCGGTGGTCGGTGTACGCACCACCATCCTGCCGTGGATGGGCACGCACGAGATGCTGATGACCGGCACCGCCGCGCGCCACCCCGCCCTGCCCGCCGGCGCCGACCGCGACCCGGTCACCAGCGACATGACGGGCGAGGAACTGTGGGCCATGACCAGCCTGGGCTACGCGCCGGTGAAACTGCTGATGTCCACCTCCATCTATTCGCTAGGCGTGGTGGGCGGCTTCCTGGCGGCCTTCAAGTCGTTTACCAAGGGCGAGGTGAGCGACCTGACCACGCTCATCCACGATGCACGCGAACACTGCATCGGCCGCCTCAAGGGCGAGGCCGACGCGCTGGGCTGCGAAGAGGTGGTGGGCGTGAAGACCTACATCGCCGAGATCGGCAACGGCCTGGTGGAGTTCATGGCCATTGGCACCGCGGTGAAACCGATGCCGGGTTTTGCCTGCGCCTCGCCCGCGCTGCCGGTGCAGGCCATCGTCCGCGACCGCGACACCTGGGTGGACGGCGACTTCGGGTTTTCGCTGGACAGAAGCGAGAGCTAGGCGCCACGGCGCAGGCGCCTCTGCCTGCGCAGGTGGATGATCTGCGCGGCCAGGCCGCTGACGAGCAGCACGAACAGGGCGCCCTGGGCGCCGAGCAGCAGGGGTGCCTTCAGGTCCGTCACCAGCGGATGGCCGTCCGGCACGCGCCGCAGCGTTTCGCTGACGGTAGGCACCATCAGCAGGAAGGCGGTCAGGGTCAGGCAGACCGTCTCGGCGTACCTTTTCGCGCCCTCCAGCCCCGGCAGCCGCCCGACGCCATAACCCGCCAACAGCAGCAGCAGGGTGGCGCCGGCAATACCGTAGCTGACCGGCTGGTGCGCGATGAAGACGACCGTGACCGCGCCCACCAGCATGGAGAAAAAGTAGACGGCGCCTGCCGCGGAGCGCGGCACGATGCGGCCGTAGCGGGCGAACATATAGATCGCTGCCGGAATGGCGGGCAGGCTGCCGAGCGTGTGTACCCAGCCGGGCGGGGAGATTCCAAACATAGGTGCTTCCTTTAAAAATCAAGTTCGAGACACGGTGAATCCGGACATGCCTATGGCGTGTGATGGATGGTGGAACACGCTCCACCATCGTGCGTCGTCTCCGCAACGTGGTGCACAGCCGGCGATTCGAATGCCTGGTAGAGCAGCGCTCCCGCGACCAGGTCGATGCTTGCATCCTTTACCGGGGTGGGCGGGGAAAATGCCCAGGGCGTGGAAACATGCGGGTAGACAGGTGGGTCGGACCTGGGAGCAGCATGGCCGGCCCCCGTCCTGGTGCCGAACATGCGGCGCATCCATGCAAACATGTGGTTCTCCTGGCCGTTTAAGCTACCGACTAGTTGGTAGACAAAAAATTCAAATGAAGGCACTGCCCGGGCCGCCGCCTTCGCCTCATGCTACGTGTCGCCCGTAAGCCGCCGCAGCACCTGGCGCACCGGCACGGTGAACATGTCCGCATCGCTATACACCCGTGCCGCCAGCATGCTGCCGTGGACGGTGGCCATGAGGGCCATGGCCTCGGCCTTCGCGGTGCCCTCGAAGCGGAAAATGCCCTGCCGGGATCCCTCTTGCAGGAGCGATGCGAGCCAGCCCTGCAGGTCCTGGAAATGCCCCCGGACCTCCTGCGCCACTTCTGCAGGAATGGCCGCCAGTTCGGAGCCCAGCATGGCGCAGACGCAGAAGGACGAGCTCGCGTCGCGGATGCACTTGTCCCAGTAGCCCGTGTAGGCCTTGAGGCGCGCGAGCGGATCGGCCACCTGCCTGGCCAGCGCGGCCATGCCCGCGCGGGCCTCCTCGCGGTAGCGGCGCACCACGGTCTGCACCAGCACCGCCTTGCTGGGGAAGTGGTGGTGCACGCTGGGTTTGCTGATGTGCACCGACTCGGCAATGTCGCTGTAGCTGAAGCCGTTGTACCCCCGCACCGCCAGCAGCGCCTGGGCGCAGTTGGCGATCTCGGTGGCCTTGGGCGTGAGTTCAACGGAATCCATGGCACGCAGTCTACCAACTAGTAGGTTTGTGTCAAGCCAAAAAAAGACCGACCCGGCTATTTGCCGGATCGGCCTGTACAAGCAGGTGGGCGACACCCCTGCCGCCCACCTATACGCCTTGCCGGCGATTCCTCAGATTCAGATACCGATGCGGCCCCCGTCGTTCTTCGTGATGACCAGGGTGGCCGAACGCGGGCGCGCGCTGCCGCCGTCGGGCCAGTGGCTGCCGAACGAGGCGGGGTTGGCGTAGTCGGGTTTGGTCTCTTCGCCCGGGTGCTGGATGTTGATGAACAGCGCGCGGCCGTCGCCCGATTCGGCGATGCCGGTGATTTCGCATTCCTTCGGGCCGACCAGGAAACGCCGCAGCGTGGTGCCCGGCGCGGCGCCGACGATGGTGACCTGCTGGCGTGTGGTGGCGCCGTCGACGTTGGTGATGGTGCGTGCGCCGCCGTCGCCCACGCGCCCCGGCACGGCGGCCAGCAGCATGCAGTTGGTGACGTCGGTGTAGGCGCCGTCATCGGTCTCCAGCCACAGCAGGCCCTGCGTGGCCTGGCTGAACCACAGGCCGTCGGGGCTGGAGAAGTCGTTGTCGGCGCTCAGGCCCGAGAGGTTGATGTTGCCGTTGGCGGTGGCACGGGCACCGAACAGGTACACGTCCCAGGTGAAGGTGGTGGCCGCCGGGTTGCGGCCGGCGTCGGCGAAACGCACGATGTGGCCGTTGGGGTTGCCGGTCTGCGCGGTGGCGGCGCTGCCCTTGGGGTCGTTGTAGAAACGCGGGTTGGCCGGGTCGGTCTGGGTGATGCTGCGCGAGGCGGCATTGGTGTTGGTCAGCGTCACGTACACGTCGCCGGTCTTGGGGTTGACGGCGGTCCACTCCGGGCGGTCCATCTTGGTGGCGCCCAGGATGTCGGCGGCCAGGCGGGCGTTGATGAGCACATCGGCATCGTCGGCAAAACCATAGACGGTGTTGGAGGCCGTCAGGCCGTTGCTGCCGAGCTTGAGTTCGAGCCAGTTGCCGGTGCCGTCGGCGTTGAAGCGCGCCACGTACAGGCGGCCGGCGTCCATGTACTTGTCGCCGGCGGCCATGCCGCGGCTGGCATCGGCCGGGTCCCAGTTGGCGGTGGAGACGAACTTGTAGATGTACTCGTTGCGCGAGTCGTCGCCCATGTACCAGACCAGCGGCTGGCCGGCGGTGACCGGGCCCAGGCAGGCGCCTTCGTGGCCCATGCGGCCCAGGGCGGTGCGCTTCTTCGGCATGGCGGTGGGGTTGAAGGGGTCGATCTCGACCACCCAGCCGTAGGTGTTGGCAACGTTGCGGAAGTCGCTCCTGGCGTCGGCGCCGCTCAGCTCGGTGTTCCAGCGGCCGTACAGGTTGTCGGCCGTGTCGGGCGACACGGTGGCCCACAGTTCGCGGCCGGTGCCGGTGACGCCGTAGCGGGTGAAGGCGATCTTTTCCTTGCTGCTGCGCTTGGGGTCGTCGGTGGCAGCGATGCGGCGGAAGTAACCGGCCCAGTTTTCTTCGCAGGTCAGGTAGGTGCCCCAGGGCGTGGTGCCGTTGGCGCAGTTGTTCACCGTGCCACGGGTGCTCTTGCCGTCGGTCGAATATTTCGTGACCAGCGCGGCATTGCCGGCGGCCGGACCCGAGAAGGCCATGGGCGTGAGGGTGTGCACCCGGCGGTTGAAAGCCGAGCCGCGGTTGTAGCCCCAGGCAGCGCCATTACGCGACACGTCGATGATGCTCACGCCGTGCAGGTAGAACTCGCGCAGCACCTCTTCGGCCACGGTGCGCACCTGGGCGTTGCCGGTGCCGGTGGTGGTCTGGCCGGTGGGGTGCAGGTAGGCCGGGGTGATGGCCTCGTGGTTCATGGCCAGCAGGCCGCGCACCGCGCTGGTCGGCTCCCACACGTTGGTCGCGCTGATGCCGAAGAAGGTCATGCCGTCGTGGTGGTCACCGGCGCGGCGGTCATAGGTGGCGGCCGGGTCGGTGCCGTCGTTGCGGTAGTCGGCCACACCCGCGGCGGTCGGGTCGCCCAGGCGGTACAGCACGCTGGCGGTGTAGCCGGCGGGCACCACCACCGCGTCGGCCAGGCTCTTGGCGACGGGGTTGAAGCCGAGTGTCATCGCCTCGGCAGGCGTGGGCGAAGCGTCGTTGCCGCCACCGCAGGCGGCCAGCGACACACTGCCCAGCAGCGCGGTGGCGGCGCTGCCGACACTGCCGCGCAGCAGGCCGCGGCGCGACAGGCGCGCGGCGATGAGCGAATCGAAGGAAGGGTTGGCGCTGGAGTTGTGGCCGATGTCGTCGACGTCGTGGGCCGGGGCACCGAGCGGAGCTAAATGGGACTTGGCGGTCATGCGTGTCAGCCTTGTATGCGTGGGGACGGTGTGCGGCGGGGGCGATTCCCCCGTGCAGCGGACGCGACCGTAAAAAGCCCGTATGACAGAACGAAGGCAGGGCGCATGGCCGGAAGGCCAGGCCGAAAAGCGAAGGCATGACACGCCGGGACGGATCAGCCTGCGCCTTCATATTTACAAAGAAGATACACGGATGTGTGCGCACACATTCTTTTTAAAGAAGCCTCAAAAGGAATTTCAGCTTTCCGTCAGGAAATTGACAGGTTTTGTACCTCATATGTAAAGACTGAGGTAAGGCCCAGCCACTGGAAACCGCCTTCACCAGGACTTCATCGACCGCACACGCCGTTCACGGGCGGCCCGCAGCATGGGCTTTTCACCTAACCGGCGCCACCATGAAGATCGTTCTCGTCAATCCGCCCCATACGGCCATCGGCAGCCGCATGCCGCGCGAACATTTGCCGCCGCTGGGTCTGCTGAGCATCGGCGGGCCCCTGCTCGATGCCGGCTTCTCGGTCCACTTGGTGGATGCCGAATTCGGGCTGATGAAGCTGCCCGCCATCGTGCAACAACTGCGGGCCTGCCGGCCGGAGGTGATGATGGTCGGCCATTCAGGTTCCAGTTCGGTCCACGACACGGTGGTGGAACTATGCCGGCTGGTCCGGCAGGCGCTGCCGGGCCTCACCATCGTCTACGGCGGAGTGCACCCTAGCTACCACTGGGACGAAATCCTGCGGGACAACCCCGCCATCGACATCATCGTCCGCGGCGAAGGTGAACGCACAGCGCTGGAACTGATGCGGGCGGTACGCGACGGTAGCCCGCTGGAGGCGGTCGAAGGCATTGCGTTCCGCCAAGACGGCCGGGTGGTCGAAACGCTGCCCGCCCCCATGATCCGCAACCTGGACGACTACCGGGTCGGCTGGGAACTGATAGACCACCGGCACTACTCCTACTGGGGCGGCAAGCGCGCGGTGGTGGTGCAGTTCTCGCGGGGTTGCCCCTACCAGTGCAGCTACTGCGGACAGCGGGGCTTTTGGACCCGATGGCGGCACCGCGACCCGGTCAGGCTGGCGCGGGAGCTGGCCCGCCTGCACCGTGAGCAGGGTGTGGAACTAATCAACTTCGCCGACGAACTGCCCACCGGATCGCGCAAGGCCTGGCAGGCATTCCTGGAGGCGCTCATCGCCGAGCAGGTGCCGCTGCTGCTGGTGGGATCGACCCGCGCGGGCGACATCGTGCGCGACGCCGACATCCTGCACCTGTACAAGCAGGCCGGTGTCATCCGCTTCCTGCTGGGCATCGAAAGCTACGATGCGGCCACGCTCCACACCATCCGCAAGGGCGGCAGCATGTCGGAGGACCAGCAAGCCATCCGGTTGCTGCGGCGGCACGGCATCCTGTCCATGGCGACATACGTGGTGGGTTTCCAGGAAGAAACCGATGCCGACTACTGGAAATCCTTCCGGCACCTCCTGCGCTACGACCCCGACCAGATCCAGTTGCTGTACGCCGTGCCGCACCGCTGGACGCCGTTCTACTCCACGGTGGAAGAGCGCCGCGTCATCCAGACCGACACCCGGCGTTGGGACTATAAGCACCAGGTCCTGGCCACGCAGGGCGTGCCGCCCTGGCGCGTCTTCCTGTGGTTTAAGACCATCGAAGTGATGATGCAAATGCGGCCGAAGGTACTGGCCCGGATGCTGTTCCATCCCGACGCCGACTACCGACATGCCATGCGCTGGTACACCCGCATCGGCCGGCGGGTGTGGCTCCACGAGGTGATCGAGTTTATCTTCAACACCCCCCTCCTCAAGAACGGACCGACACTGCGCGAGTTCATGGGCCGCTCGCTGGCCCATCGGGAATACGCGCTTTCCCGCAAGCCGAATGCTTCACCGGGAATTCACACAGCGCATCATGGCTTCACCGTGGCGGCCGAGCATCGGGGCTTCGCAACCCGAAACCCCGAGGAACCACTGTGACACCCACCGCAAAGCCCCTGCCCTCGCCCTTTCCCGTGCGCGCCGCCATCCGGCAACTGTTGCGGCTGCAACCGCACATGGACCTGCGCCTGTCCCTGTCATGGCGCGAGGGGGCGTCCTTCAGCGCGCGCATGGGGCCGCGCCACGACCTGCGCGAGCACACGGAACGCGCACCGTGATCCGGCAGGCGGCTCAGCCGCGCAGGCCCGGCAGCGGCAGCGCCGTCTTGTAGCGCACCTGCTTCAGCGCGAAGCTGGAGCGGATCTTCTCGATGCCGGGAATCGGCGTGAGTTGCTCCAGGATGAAGCGCTCCAGCGCTGCCATATCGGCCACCGCCACACGGATCAGGTAGTCGCTGTCGCCGGTCATCAAATAGCACTCCATCACCTCGTCGTGCTCGGCGATGCGGCGCTCGAAGTCGGCGAGCGACTCCTTGTTCTGCGTGCGCAGGCTGATGGAGATGAAGACGTTCAGCCCCAGGCCCAGCGCGGCCGGTTTGGCCAGCGCCACGTAGCGGGCTATGACGCCCGCCGCCTCCAGCGCCTTGACCCGCGCCAGGCAGGGCGAGGGCGACAGGTGGATACGCCGCGCCAACTCCACGTTGGACAGCGAGCCATCGTGCTGCAGCTCGTCGAGTATGCGGAGATCTACCGTATCCAGCAGCATGAAACACCTCTGTTTATCTGGTGAAAGGAATTTTATGCCGCAGAAACGGGTTTTCCCATCGTGTTTTCGGCAGCACCTTCCGGTGGCTTCTGCCTAGAGTGGAGGCATGAACGCCCCCCTCGCCCCCGCCCAGCTGTCGGCGCTGCTCCAGGCCCCTCCCGCCGATGCCGATGCCGATGCCGATGCCGATGCCGCCGACATCGATCCCCAGGAAACCGCCGAATGGCGCGACGCCTTCCAGGCCCTGGTGGACACCCACGGCCCGGCCCGCGCCCGCTGGCTGCTCGACGAGATGGCGCGGCTGGCGCGCGCCCAGGGCGTTGGATGGCAGCCGGAGCTGTGCACCCCGTACCAGAACACCATCGCGGTGGACGACCAGTCCGCCTTCCCCGGTGACCTGGCCATCGAAGAACGTATCGCCTCGCTGATGCGCTGGAACGCCCTGGCCATGGTGGTGCGCGCCAACCAGGCCTATGGCGAGCTGGGCGGGCACATCGCCAGCTATGCCAGCGCGGCGGATCTGTTCGAGGCCGGCTTCAACCACTTTTTCCATGCGCGGGACGACCGGCATGGCGGCGACCTGGTGTTCTTCCAGCCGCACAGCGCGCCGGGGGTGTACGCCCGCGCCTTCCTGGAAGGACGGCTGTCGGCCGACGACCTGCTGCACTACCGGCAGGAACTGCGGGCGCCGGCCTTCATACAGCGCAGCCAGAACGGCCCAGGCAGCGGCGCACGCGGGCTGAGCAGCTACCCGCACCCCTACCTGATGCCGGACTTCTGGCAGTTCCCGACCGGCTCCATGGGCATCGGGCCGATCAGCTCGATCTACCACGCGCGTTTCATGCGTTACCTCACGCACCGTGGGCTGCTCGATTGCGGCGCACGGAAAGTGTGGGGCGTGTTCGGCGACGGCGAGATGGACGAGCCCGAGAGCATGTCGGCCCTGACCCTGGCCGCACGCGAGAAGCTCGACAACCTGGTGTGGGTGGTCAACTGCAACCTGCAGCGCCTGGACGGCCCGGTGCGCGGCAACGGCCGCATCATCGACGAGCTGGAAAAGCTCTTTGCCGGCGCCGGCTGGAACGTGATCAAGCTGGTGTGGGGCAGCGACTGGGACGGGCTGTTCGCCCGCGACACCGGCGGCGCCCTGCTGCGCGCCTTCGCACAGACGGTGGACGGCCAGATGCAGACCTTCGCCGCCAAGGACGGGCGCTTCAACCGCGAGAGTTTTTTCGGCCAGAACCCGGAGCTGCAGCGCCTGGCGCAGGGCATGACGGACGAACAGATCGACCGGCTCAAGCGCGGCGGGCACGACCTGGTGAAGATCCATGCGGCCTATGCCTCGGCCGCTGCCCACACCGGCCGGCCGACGGTGATCCTGGCCCACACCAAGAAAGGCTACGGCATGGGCTCGGCCGGCCAGGGCCGCATGACCACCCACTCGCACAAGAAGTTCGAGGACACCGACCTGCTCGCATTCCGCAACCGCTTCAACCTGCCGCTGAGCGATGCGCAGGCCACCGGGCTGGAGTTCTTCAAGCCCGCCGACGACAGCCCCGAGATGCGTTACCTGCTGGAGCACCGCGCCGCGCTGGGCGGCAGCCTGCCCAAGCGCGACGCCACCTGCGGCGTGCTGCCCAAGCCCGACATCGCCGCCTATGCCCGCTTCGCCACCGAGGCCGCCGGCAAGGAGATGAGCACCACCATGGCCTTCGTGCGCCTGCTGGGCAACCTGCTGAAGGACCCGGCGCTGGGCCCGCGCATCGTGCCCATCGTGGCCGACGAGGCACGCACCTTCGGCATGGCCAATCTGTTCAAGCAGGTGGGCATCTATTCCAGCGTGGGCCAGCGCTACGCGCCGGAGGACATCGGCTCGGTGCTGAGCTACCGCGAGGCCATGGACGGGCAGATCCTGGAAGAGGGCATCAGCGAGGCCGGTGCCATCGCCAGCTGGACGGCCGCGGCCACCAGCTACAGCGTGCACGGCCTGGCCATGCTGCCCGTCTACATCTACTACTCGATGTTCGGTTTCCAGCGGGTGGGCGACCAGATCTGGGCCGCGGCCGACCAGCGGCCGCGCGGCTTTCTGCTGGGCGCCACCTCCGGCCGCACCACACTCGGCGGCGAGGGGCTGCAGCACCAGGACGGCAGCAGCCACCTCATCGCCGCCACCATTCCCAACTGCAAGGCCTGGGACCCGGGTTTTGCCGGCGAGATGGCGGTGATCGTCGATGCCGGCATCCGCGAGATGGTGGTGGAGCAGCAGGACGTTTTTTACTACGTCACCCTGATGAACGAGAACTACGCCCAGCCCGACGTGCCGATGGAGGCGGCCACCGACATCCTGCGCGGCTGCTGGCGCTACGACGGCTGGAAGCAGACGGGTGCCGACGCGGCCACGGATGCGGGCACTGCAAAGGGCGCGGTCACCCTGATGGGTTCGGGCGCCATCCTCACCGAGGTGGTCAAGGCCGCCCTGCTGCTGACCGCCGAGGGGTATGCGGTGGAGGTATTCAGCGTGACCAGCTGGAGCGCGCTGGCGCGCGACGGCCAGCGCTGCGAGACAGCCCTGTTGCAAGGTGAAGGCGCACCCCTGCCCTTCGTCACACGGCAACTCGCCCACAGCGCCGGCCCCGTCATCGCCGCCACCGACTACGTACGCGCCGTGCCCGAGAGTGTCCGCGCCTTCGTGCCCGCGGGCCGGCGCTACCTGGTGCTGGGCACCGACGGTTTCGGGCGCAGCGATACACGCGCCGCCCTGCGCGATTTTTTCGGTGTGGACGCGGCCGCCATCGCACATGCGGCGCGCACGGCCATGGGCACTACAACGGGCACTGCAACAGACTCCGCCGCGGCCGCGCCGACAGCTTGCTGACAGGTCGGCCGACTGACAAGGTGGCGTTAATATGACCGGCTGATGTGCATGCTTCGAGCGCCCGATACCGGGAGGAGAACCCCATGAAAACACGCGATTCTTCACAGACCGCCCCGGCGTTTTCCGAGGGCGGCCCGCGGGGTCTGCTGCGGCGCCGTTTCATCGCGCTGGGCACGGCCACCGGCCTGGGCACCCTGCCCTTCGCCGCCCCTGCCGCGGAGACGCCGCTGACCCAACGCTTCGCCGCCCTGTACCGGGCGGCAGCCAAGGAAGGCCAGGTCATCTACTACACCGACCAGCGGCAGGAAACCGCGCAGCGCCTGAGCGCCTTCTGGAGGGAAAACCTGCCCGACGTGCGCCTGCTGATCACCCCCATCGGCTCGCCCGCGCTGGTGGCGCAGGTCGAGACCGAACGCGCAGCCGGCCAGCACCGGGTGGACGTGACCCACATGTCGCAGCTCTACGTGGCCGAGATCTGGAAAAAGAAGGGCTTCTACCAGCCCTACAAGACCACCAGCATGGCGCGCTTCGCGCCCGACTACGCCGACGCCACCGGCGCCTACTACTCACCCGAAGTCTACGTGCTGCCGGTGGCCTACAACACCAAGACCTTCCCCGACCGCAAGAGCCTGCCGAAAAAGCTGGCCGACTTCCTCGACCCCAAGTGGAAGGGCAAGATGGTGCTGCCCGACCCCAGCACCTCGGGCAACACCCTCACCTTCTTCGTCAGCATGATGGCCAAGGGCCTGATCGACTGGCCGTACATGGAAAAGCTGGCCAAGCAGGAGCTGCTGTTCGTGCGCGGCAACCCCGACGCGGTGCGCATGATCGCCAGCGGCGAGCGGGTGCTGACGCCCACCCTCTCGTCCTTCAACATCATGACCGCCAAGAAGGCCGGCCAGGCCATCGACTACTACGCACTCGACGAGGGCTCCATCGTCATCAAGTCGGCCATGGGCATCATGGCCGGCACCCAGCGGCCCAATGCCGCCAGGCTGCTGATGGAGGTGCTGATGAGCCCCGAGGGCCAGGCCCTGCTGGCCGAAGGCGGCACCTTCTGGCCGGCCGATGCCGGTGTCCCGCTCGAAGCCGGCATTCCGCCGATGTCGTCGCTGCACCCGCTGCCCACGCCGGCCCCGGCCGATGCCGAAACCATCGCCACCTTCATCACCCGCTTCAAGCAGGTCTTCGACCGCCGATGAGCACGGCGACGACCACCGCCGCGCCGCGGCTCCAGCTCAAGCAACTGCGCAAGGCCATCGGCGGCCAACCCATCGTCAACGGCATCGACCTGGCGGTGGCGCCGGGTGAATGTGTGGTGCTGCTCGGCCCCAGCGGCTGCGGCAAGACCACCACGCTGCGTATGGTGGCGGGCTTTTTGCGGCCCGACAGTGGCGAGATCCACCTCGACGGCCAACCCGCCTCGGCCCCCGGCGTGATGGTGCCGACCGAACGCCGCCGCCTGGGCATGGTGTTCCAGAACTACGCGGTATGGCCGCACAAGACGGTGGCCGACAACATCGCCTACGGCCTGGTGGTGGCCGGCCAGCCGAAGGAGCGTATCCAGGCCCGGCTGCGGCAGATGCTGGAGAACGTGCGCCTGACCGGCCTGGGCGCTCGTTTTCCCAGCGAGCTCAGCGGCGGCCAGCAGCAGCGGGTGGCGCTGGCCCGCGCCATCGCCACCGAACCGGCGCTGCTGCTGCTCGACGAACCGCTGTCCAACCTCGACGCCACCCTGCGCCAGGAAATGCGCCACGAGTTGAAGGAGCTGCACCAGCAGAGCGGCATGACCATGCTCTACGTCACCCACGACCAGGAAGAAGCCCTGGTGCTGGCGGACCGGGTGGTGGTGATGCACCAGGGTGTGGTCGAGCAGGCCGGCACCCCCGAGGAGATCTACCGCCGGCCGCATTCGCGTTTTGTCGCGTCCTTCGTCGGCACCACCAATATCCTCGAAGGACGGGTGGAGGCGAAAGACCGGGCCACCGGCCGGCTGCGGCTGCGCACCGCCGGCGGGCTGGCCGTGTGGGCCGGCACCCATGCCGAAACCTTCGCCGCCCTGGCCGAAGGCGATACCGCCGCCGTGTGTGTGCGGCCCGAGGATGTGGTGCTGCTGCCTCCCGGCAGCGCCACCGCCGACACCGTGCCGGTGCGCCTGGGCAGCGCCGCCTTCCTGGGCAACCGCTACGACCTGCACCTGGACCTGGCGGGCAGCACCTGCCGCGCCGACGTGCGTTCGCTGGCCGCCTTCGTGGATGGCGCGGCTGCCCTGCGTTTCGACGAATCCGCAGCCTGGGTGGTGGCGTGAAACGCCTGCTGCGCGCCTGCCAGGAAAGCCCGGCGCAGGCCGTGTGTTTGGCGCTGCTGGTGCTGCTGGTGGCGGGCCTCATCGTCTACCCGCTGGGCCTGATCCTGGTGCACAGCTTCCAGGCCGAAGGCGGCGGCGCCGGGCTGGCGCCGTACCGCGAACTGCTGGCCAACCGCGACGTGGGTGCGGCGGCGAAGATGTCGTCCTGGCTGATGCTCGACGTGGCCATCGACTGCCTGGCGCTGGGTGTGCCGCTGGCCTGGCTGGTGGCCCGCACCGACATGCCGGGCAAGGTCTGGGTGCAGGGGGCTGCGGCCATCGCCTTTGTCATCCCCTCGTTCATCAACGTCATTTCCTGGATCTTCCTGTTCGCGCCCAACTCGGGCTACCTGAACAAGGCGCTGGCCGCCGTGCTGCACCTGGAGGCGGCGCCCTTCAACATCTTCAGTTTTGGCGGGCTGGTGTTCATCGAGGTCTGCCACCTGTTTCCCATCGTCTTCTTCGCGGTGTCCACCGCGCTGGCCAATGCCGATGCCAGCCACGAGCAGGCGGCACGTATCCTGGGCGCCGGCCGCTTGCGCACCATGCTCACCATCACCCTGCCGCTGGTGGCGCCGGCCATCGTCTCCAGCGTGGTGCTGTGTGTGCTGGACGCGCTGTCGTCCTTCGGCGCACCGGCGGCCATCGGCACCATGGCCAACTTCAAGGTCGTCTCCACGCAGATCTACCAGCTGGTGACCTTTCCGCCCAAGCTGCCGCTGGCCGCCGCGCTGTCGGTGCCGGTAGCGGCGTGGACACTGGCGCTGCTGGGGCTGCAGCACCTGTTTTTGCGCAAGAACCGCTTCACCACCCTCACCGGCAAGTCGAGCGCGCCGGAACGGGTGGAACTGGGCGCGCTGCGCTGGCCGCTGGCGGCGCTGGTGGCGGCGGCGCTGTTCTGCATCGCGGTGCTGCCGCTGCTGGGGCTGGTGGCGCTGTCGCTGCTCAAGGTGTTCGGTGCCGAACTGGTGGCGCAGAATTTCGCGCTGACGCACTACCGCGCGGTGTTCGACAGCAGCTTCACCGTGCTGCCCGCGGTGAAGAACAGCCTGGTGCTGGCCACCGCCGCGGCCAGCGTGTGTGTGCTGGCCGGGCTGCTGCTGGCCTGGTTCATCGAACGTATAGCCTTCGCCGGCCGGGGTGTGGCGGTGGGGGTGGTGTCGGTGGCCTTCGGCATTCCGTCGATCATCCTGGGCATCGGTGTGCTGCTGGCCTACATCGGGCCGCTGTACGGCACCCTCACCATCGTGCTGGTGGCCTACTGCGCGCGGCACCTGCCGATCGCCTTCGTCTATACCCGCGCGCTGGTCAAGCAGCTGTCGCCGGAGCTGGAAGAGGCCGCGCGGGTATCCGGCGCCAGCTGGGCACGCACCCTCAGGGACATCAGTTTTCCGGTGATGCGGCCGGGCGCCTTCGTGGCCTGGCTGCTGATCTTCTCGCTGTGCCTGCGCGAGCAGCCGATGTCGGCCATCCTCACCCAGGGCGACACCGGTGTGATGTCCACCACCGTGCTGCAGTTCATCGAGGACGGCTCGATCGAGGTCGCCGCCGCCGTCGCGGTGCTGATCGTGGCCGTGAGCATGGCCTGCCTGCTGGTGCCCCGGCTGCTGGGCATGCGAACCAAAGGAGCAACTACATGAGCGATCCCACGAAGACCCCCCGTACCCTGGCCGAGAAGATCTGGGCGCGCCACCTGGTGGCCGAGGTACAGGGCGAATGCCTGCTGTACATGGACTACCTGCTGCTGCACGAGGGCGCGCGGCATGCCTTCGACGAGCTGGGAGAACACGGCCAGGCGGTGTTCCGCCCGCGCCAGGTGATCGCCTGCGCCGACCACTATGTGCAGACCACCGGCCGCGCCGCCGGCACCGCCGCCATCCGCGACCCGCAGGTGCGCGGCATGCTGGAGCGTTTCGAGCGCAACGCCACCACGCACCAGCTGGTGTATTTCGGCCCCGACCATCCGCAGCAGGGCATCATGCACGTGGTGGCACCCGAGCTGGGCATCACCCAGCCGGGGCTGGTGGTGGCCGGTGCCGATTCGCACACCACCACCCACGGCGCCTTCGGCTGCCTGACCTTCGGCATCGGCGCTTCCGACGCGCTGCACGTGCTCAGCACCCAGTCGCTGTGGATGCGCAAGCCGAAAACGCTGCGCATCGCGGTCGAAGGCACCCTCAGCCCGCACGTCACCGCCAAGGACGTGGTGCTGGCCATCATCGCGCACATCGGTACCGGCGGCGGTGTCGGCTACGTCATCGAATACGCTGGCTCCGCCGTGCGCGCCATGTCGATGGAAGCCCGCATGACCCTGTGCAACATGGCGGTGGAAGCCGGCGCGCTGAGCGGCATGGTGGCGCCCGACCAGGTGACCGAGGACTACCTGCGCGGCCGCTCACATGCACCACCGCAGGGTGCCGCCTGGGACCAGGCGGTGGCCTACTGGCGCACCCTGCCCAGCGATGCCGGTGCGGCCTACGACAAGGAAGTGACGCTGCAGGCCGCCGACATCGCCCCGGTGGTGACCTGGGGCACCAGCCCGCAGCATGCCGGCTCCATCACCGGCGTGGTGCCCGACCCCAGCGACATCGAAGACGCCGACGCGCGCGGCGAAGTCGAGGCGGCGCTGGCCTACATGGGCCTGGTGCCGGGCACGCCGCTGGCGTCCATCGCCATCGACCGGGTCTTCATCGGCTCCTGCACCAACGGCCGCATCGAGGACCTGCGCGCCGCCGCCGACGTGGCGCGGCACGGCAAGTCGGTGGTGCCGGCCTGGGTGGTGCCGGGCTCGATGTCGGTGAAACGCCAGGCCGAGGCCGAGGGGCTGGACCGCATCTTCATCGACGCGGGTTTCGAGTGGCGCGAGGCGGGCTGTTCGATGTGCACCGCCATCAACGGCGACCATTTGCAGGAGCGCGAGCGCTGCGCCTCCACCAGCAACCGCAACTTCAAGGGCCGCCAGGGCCTGAACGGTCGCACCCACCTGCTGAGCCCGGCCATGGCCGCGGCGGCAGCGCTGACCGGCCACCTGACCGACATCCGTTCGTTCGCCAAGGAGCTGTGACCATGGAAACCTTCACCGTCTGGCAGGCCATTGCCGCGCCCTTCGACGAATCGAACATCGACACCAACCAGCTCTGCCCCACCCGTTTCAACAAGGTGGCCAAGGGGCCGGACTACGCGCCGGTGCTGTTCCACGACTTCCGCTTCGATGCGGACGACAAGGAGAAGCCCGGCTTCATCCTCAACACCCCGCCGTACCGGCAGGCCGGCATCCTCGTGGCCGACCGCAATTTCGGTTGCGGCTCGTCGCGCGAGAGTGCGGTGTATGCGCTGCATGCCTTCGGTATCCGCGCGGTGATTGCGCCGAGCTTCGGCGAAATTTTCCAGACCAACTGCTTCAAGAACAGCGTGCTGCCGGTGGTGCTCGATGACACCACCTGCGACCTGTTGCGCCGCCAGTTGCACGAGCATGTGGGTGCGCAGCTGACGGTGGACCTGGAGCGCCAGCTGGTGGTGGACGTGGCCGGTGCCGAACACGCCTTCACCGTGCACCCGCTGCGGCGGCGCTGCCTGCTCGAAGGCCTGGACGACGTGTCGATGACCCGGCGTTATGCCGCCGAGATGCTGGCTTTCGAGGGGGCGTACCACACGCAGTTTCCGTGGTTGGTCGGGGCGCCAGTTGCCTCTTGAACGACTCCGGCGCCTGGGGCCTTGAAGGCTGAGTGAATTCAGGGATACGGACTGCCGTTGGGAACATTCGCGGCACTTCGGGGAGAGGCCGGCGGGGTACCCGGGCACAGGAAATAAAGCGGGAGGAGCCGCAGGCTCCGGAGGACATTCCAGTGCCCGAGTACCCCGCCGGCCGCCCCCGCAGCGCCAAAGATGGCAGTCCGCGCCCAGGACCAACTCCGCGTCCGCCCCCTAGGCCCGCAGCGTCCTCAACCAGCCCAGCCCCGCACTGGTCCCCGCCGCCGGCCGGTATTCGCAGCCTATCCAGCCTTCGTAGCCCAGGGTGTCGAGCAACTGGAACAGGTAGGGATAGTTCACCTCGCCCCGGTCCGGCTCGTGCCGGTCGGGCACCCCGGCGATCTGCATATGGCCCACACGCCCGGTGGGCAGCCAGCGGCGGATGCGCGTTTCCAGGTCGCCCTCCATGATCTGGCAGTGGTACAGGTCCATCTGCACCTGCAGGTGGGGTGAACCGACCTCGGCCAGCACCGCGTGCGCCTGCTCCTGCCGCTGCAGGAAGTAGCCGGGCATGTCGCGGCTGTTGATCGGTTCGATCAGCAGCGTGCGGCCGGCCTGGGCCGCCTGCTCCGCGGCCCAGACCAGGTTGGCTACGTAGGTGGCATGCAGCCGCGCCGCATCGGCAGCGGCCGGTGCGATGCCGGCCATGACGTGGATACGCGGGCACTGCAGCACCTCGGCGTATGCGAGTGCCTGGAGCAGCTTGCCGCGGAATTCGGCCTCGCGCCCGGGCAGTGCCGCCATGCCGCGCTCGCCGTTGTCCCAGTCGCCCGGCGGCGCATTGAACAGCACTTGCTGCAGGCCGGCATCGGCCAGGCGCTGCGCCAGGGTGGCGGCGGGCCAGGCGTAGGGGAACAGGCATTCGGCCGCCTCGAAGCCGTCGCGCGCCGCGGCGTCGAAGCGGTCCAGGAAAGCGTGCTCGGTGTACATCAGGCTCAGGTTGGCCGCGAAGCGGGGCATGGCGAAATCTCCTTGGACGCCACCGGCAGGGGCCGGCGGCGGCCACGAGGATAACGAATAACCCACACCCTCCGTCGTCCCCCGCCTACGCACGGAACTACCGCCCGCCCACAGGCCGGGACCGTGCGGCCGTTCACTCTACGGCACCCACAACGAAGGAGAGAAGACGTGACCATCCTCAGTCCCACCGCCACCGACCTGCCCGGCGCCGTGCCCCACGGAGTGCCGCCCGTCTATACCGATACCCTGGCTGCCTCCGTGCAGCAGGCGCCCGCGGCCAGCGCCGTGTCCTGGGGTGCCATCTTCGCCGGCGCTGCCGGCGCTGCGGCCCTGTCGCTGATCCTGCTGCTGCTGGGCACCGGCCTGGGCCTGTCCTCCGCGTCGCCCTGGGCGTCGCAGGGCGCCAGCGCCGGCGCACTCGGCCTGGCGGGCATCGCCTGGATCACCTTCACCCAACTGGCCGCGTCCGGCATGGGCGGCTACCTGGCCGGGCGCCTGCGCACCCGCTGGGTGGCGGTGCATACCGACGAGGTGTATTTCCGCGACACCGCCCACGGCTTCCTGGCCTGGGGGGTGGCCACGCTGGTGACGGCGGCCTTCCTCACCTCGGCGGTCGGCTCCATCCTCGGCACCGGCGCCAAGGCGGGTGCCGCGGTGGCCGGCGGCGCGGTCAGCATGGCAGGCGCGGCGGGTGCCGGTGCCACGGCCATGGCAGCGCGCTCCGGCGCGGGCAGCGGCAACGAATCGACCGGGTATTTTGTGGATGCGCTGTTCCGCCCCGACATGTCGGCTTCCGCCTCCGCGCCGGCCACGCCGGCTCCGTCGGCCGATGCCGGCACGGCGCCCGGCAGTGCCATGGCCGCCGCACCGATGGCAGGCATGCCGTCCATGTCGGGCAGCACCGGCAGCACCAGTACCGGCAATGCACCGTCCAGTGCCGCCACCAGCGCCGAGGTGAGCCGCATCCTGGCCAACGGCCTGCGCACCGGCAGCCTGTCGTCGGACGACCAGCGCTACGTCGCCCGCCTGGTGGCGCAGCGCACCGGCATCAGCCAGCAGGATGCCGAGAAGCGCGTGGCCGATACCTTCGCCAAGGCGCAGGCCAAACTCAACGACGCCGAGAACGCCGCCAAGGAAGCGGCCGACCAGGCCCGCGCCAGCGCCGCCCACGGCGCGCTGTGGCTCTTCATCTCGCTGCTGGTCGGCGCCTTCGTCGCCAGCCTGGCCGCCACTTTCGGCGGGCGCCAGCGCGATCTGTGAACCCGCCTCCCCCACCAACCAACCTCCCATCCACCATCCGCACTTTGACTGGAGACACCCCATGCGCTCACTTCTGCTGCTTTTCCTCGGCGTGCCGATCCCGATCATCATCCTGATCGCGCTCTTCGTCCACTGACGTGGTGAAGCGTCCGACAGGCGACGACACCCGGCGCAGGCACGACTCGTGCACACTCCGTGTGCCATGCGCCTGACCATCAACCTCAGTACCCCCGACGCCATGCACCACGACTTTCCGTGGCCGCATGGCGCGGTGCTGCCCGCCGTGGGCGATATGGTGGCCTGCCAGTTCCAGGCGGCGCCGTTCGCCTTCGTGGTCACCCACCGGCTGCTGACGACGAGTACCGGCGCCGATGGCCAGCCCCGGCTGGTGGCGCACCTGCAGGTGGAGTTGCGCGACCCCGAGCAGGCGCGCAGCAGCGACGACGGCGAGACTTATTCCGCATAAACGGCGGCCGCCTGCGGACCGCCGGCAACGGGAAAGGGCTGCCGCCGATATAGTCGGCCCCGACAGCCCCCTTCCCCACCATGACGAAGCTCCAGGAACTCCACGCCACCCCGGCCGCACCCGCCGTGCCGGCGGGACCGGTCGACCAGGTGGTCGAGTACCGGGGCTTCGCCATCCACTACCACTGCGACAACGGCGACAACAGCGGCCAGGCCATCGGTGGCGTGGAGCCGCTGACGGACGCCGCCTACGACGCCTGGGGGCAGTTGGGCGGCACGCGTGAAGTCAGCCTGAGCGGCACCGGCGAAGCGCGGCACGCCCAGTTCATCGCGCTGGCCAAGCTCAGCATCGACGAGGCCCTGGACCCGCCGGACGCCTGAACCCCGGCACCGCCGGCACCCGCCGCTTCAGCCCAGGCAGGCCTGGAAGGCCGGGCGGGTGGCGATACGGTTGCGGTACCAGTCGGTCACCGCGGCGAATTCGGGCCGCGCACCCAGCGCATCGGGGAACTGCTCGGCCATGCCGAACCAGCGGTGCACCGCCACGCCGGCGGCGATGTCGCCCACGGTAAAACTGTCGCCGGCGCAGAAGGCCTGCTTGCGCAGGTAGTGGTCCAGGCCCGCCACCAGCCTGCTGCCCTCCTCGTAGCCGGCGCGGATGGCTTTGTAATCGCGCTTGTCTTCGGGTGTACGGGTCATGCCGATGAAGGCGATACGCAGCGCCGGCCACAGGTCGCTCAGCGACCAGTCCATCCAGCGGTCGGCCGAGGCGCGTTGCTGCGGGTCGGCCGGCCACAGCGGGCTGGCCTGCCGGGCCACCAGGTAACGCACGATGGCGTTGGACTCCCAGAGCACGAAGTCGCCCTCGACCAGGGTGGGCACCAGGCCGGTGGGGGTCATCTCGCGGTATTCGGCGGTGTTGTTCACGCCGAAGTGCAGGCCGGCATCGATACGTTCGTAGTCCTTGCCCGGCACCAGGCCCATTTCGCCGAGGCACCAGGTGACCTTCTGCACGTTGATGGAGCTCATGCGTCCGTAGATTTTCATGTGTTGCCTGTCTCGTTGGTAGGGGGTTGCGGCCCGCATGGTACGCCGGAGCGGCAGGCCCTTGGCGCCGCTGCGGCAAAATGCCGGCCTAGGCACACTAGGAGGGACCGCATGCCACGCCACCACCGCACCCGCGCCGCCCTGGCCGCCGCAGCGCTGGCCTGCGCCGCACCGGCGGGCGCCGACACCGGCAAGCTGCTGCTGACCGGCGGGGTGAGCAGCATCGACGGCGCGGCCGGCGGCGGCATCAGCCCCTGGGCCGTGATCGGCACCAATGCCACCCAGGGCGAGACCGGCGTCAGCGCCTACGCCACCCGGCTGCGCACCCGCAACTACGGCCTGAGCGGCTATGGCGCGGCCGTGGGC
Organism: Pseudomonadota bacterium; assembly: GCA_040390235.1. GTDB lineage: Bacteria > Pseudomonadota > Gammaproteobacteria > Burkholderiales > Burkholderiaceae_C > Xylophilus. The sequence goes on from JAZJYT010000035.1 coordinate 58,120, forward strand.
TGGAACAACCGGGTCGAACTCTCCATCGCCCGGCAGGACTTCAGCGCCGCGCCGGCGGTGGCGCTGAACGGCATCGCCGCCTTCGGCGTGGAGCCCGACCTGCACCTGAAGCTCGACGTCATCGGCGCCAAGGTACGGCTGCTGGGCGAAGCCATCCTGGACAACGACAGCCTGGTGCCGCAGGTATCGGTGGGGGTGCTGCACAAGAGCCTGGATGCAGCGTCTGCCCGCTCGGTGGTGGACTTCCTGGGCGCAAAGACCAGCGGTACCGAGGCCTATGTGAGCGCCACCAAACTCTTCCTGGCGCCGGGCATCCTGGTCAACGGCACGCTGCGCTACAGCAATGCCAACCAGAACGGCCTGCTGGGTTTCGGCGCGGGCGCACCCGGCCACGACGCCCGCACGCTGCGGCCCGAGGTGTCGGTGGCCTACCTGCTGCGGCGCGACCTGGCCATCGGTGCCGAGTACCGCTTCAAACCCAACAACCTGGAGCCCGTGGGCCGCGCCGCCGGCCTGGGCAACGCATTACGCGAGGACGACTGGAAGGACATCTTCATCGCCTGGGCGCCGGCCAAGAACCTCTCCTTCACCGGCGCCTACGTGGACCTGGGCCGCATCGTGCCGGGCATCACCGGGGACCGGCGGCAGAAAGGCTTCTACCTGTCGGCGCAGGTGGCGTACTAGGGTTTGCCGACCTCGAAAGTCCCCACCGTCACGTCCTGCCCCTGGCCCGCCAGCCGCAGGATCACGTCCTGGTCCTTCTGTGCGGGGGTGCCGAAGCCGGTGCTGAGTTTCAGCATGAGGGTGGTGGCGGGCGCCACGATCTGCTGGCGCTGGCCGTAGAACTGCGCCATCACCGTGTAGCGGCCCGGCTTGGCCCGGCGCAATGAAAACTCCTCGGGGCCGTAGCCGCCGGTGAAATCGGCCGACATGCGCCCGCCCTGGTAGGTGCGCTGGTGGCCGTAGAAGGCTTTTTCACCGTTGGGGTCGATCACCCACAGGTCGATGTCGGTGTTGTCGGCATCCCAGGCCAGCACGGCGCGCAGGTCCAGCGGCAGGTTGTGTTGCAGGCGCGGGTCGATGCGGTGGGTGTCCAGCCCTGGCGAGCGCGCGGCGATGGCGTTGAGCTCGGCCAGCGCCACCAGTTCGATGCCCGGGAAACGGCCGTCCCAGGGGCGCGACACCACCTCCCACAGCATATCGATGGCGCGCTGCGGCTGACCGGCCTTGTCCAGCGCCAGGCCCAAGTCGCGGTAGGACTGCGGCTCGCCGGGGCTCAGCGCCAGCACCTTTTCCAGTACCGGCACCGCCTCCCGCACCTTGCCGGCCAGCAGCAGGCGGTAGGCCAGGATACGCAGCACCTGGCGGTTCTCCAGGTTCATCTCCGCCAGGTTGGACAGCACCCGCGCGCCGAGTTCGGGTTGGCCGCGCTCGAACAGGATGTCGGCCGCATCCAGCACGAAGGCAGTGCTGGTGGCGTAGCCGGGCCGCTCGTCGAGGTAGATGGCGTAGAGGTCTTCGGCCTTCGCATCGCGCAGGCGCCGGGCATAGGGCTCGTCGGGCTGCCAGGCACGCAGGCGGATGGCGGCGGGTGCGGGCTGCGGGCCCGCCCTCTCGCCGGCAGCCTTGCCGACCACGCCCGGCGCCGCGGCCACGGCGGAGGGACTGGGCGCAGCAGGCATGGCCATGGACACGCCCGGCGGCGGCAGGGCCTCCTGCAGGCGCGCCCGGTCTGGCCGCATGGCGTCCCTGCGTTGTTCGCCGGAGGCACCGGCCGGCGGCCTTACCACCGGCGGCTTCGGCGGATCGCCCTGGGGGAAATCCGTATTCCACCAGGCCATGCGCTCGGCGAACTGGCGCGCGACCTCGTCGACGTGGCGCGCGGTGGCGGTGGCTTCGCCGGTGGTCTTGCGGGCCACCAGGTCCTGCCAGGCGGGCCGCAGCGCGGGCGGCGGTTCGATGCCGTAGCGTGCGTAGTCGGCCACCGTGTCGAGCACGATCAGCGAGGTCTGCGGGCCGACCAGGCCGAACGCCAGGCCCAGGCGCCGCAGGGCGCCGCGGTTGCGTTCGGCGTCGGCCTGCAGGCTGGCCGAGCGCATCACGGCCCAGCGCCGCGCGGCGATGCCCGCGCTGGCCTCCGGCGCCCTGCCGCCGCTGTCCGCGCCGGCAGTCGGCACCGGCCGCAGCTTCAGCCTGCGGCTGAACGGCCGGCCATCGGGTGCCAGCAGGTCGAGTGTGAGTTCGGCCTCGGGTTCGGTCAGCACACCGGCAAGCACCAGCCGGCCGTCCTGCACGAACACCGAGGCGCTCTCCAGGTCACGCGCGCCGCTGGCGTGCATACCGGCCAGTTGCGTGCGGCGGGTGGACAGCTGCTGCAGGGCGCTGGCCGTGGGCAGCAGCAGCAGGTCGAGGTAGCCGCCGCCACTGCGTTCGGCCACACGCCGCAGCAGGGCGGCATCGCCGCTGGCCGAGGCGCTGATGGCATACAGCGGCATGGGCGGCGGCGCCAGCGGCGCATCGCCGTAGTTGCCCAGCCCGTCGCTGAACAGCAGGGCCAGGTTGGCATCACGCGCCGGCTGCATGGCGCCCAGGTTGGTGGCACCGTCGTAGGCCAGCGTTTCCAGCCGGCGGCGCAGCGCCTGCCAGTCGCCGGCAGCCACCTCGAAAGTTTCCACCGGCACGGCCACGTCGCGCACCACCGTCAGCTGCACCCGCACCCGCCCGAGCGACTGGAAGTACCGGTCCAGCAGCGCCAGTTCGCGCTCGTGGTCGCGTTGCGCGCCGGAGGCCGAGGCGTCCCACACCAGGGCCACGGCGGCGGGCTTGCCGCGCAGTGCGCTGTCATCGGCCTGCGGGACCTCGGCATAGAAGTAGGTGCGGTCGTTGAACTGCTGGGTGTTCAGCACCAGGGCTGGGGCGGCGGCGGGCAGCGCCACGGCCAGCACCCCCATGCCGCGGTAGTCCTCGCGCGAGAAGGCCAGCACCGCGCCATCGCCTTCGCGCTGGAACGGCAGGTTCACCGCACCGAGCTGCGCCGGCTGCGGCAGGGTGCCGGCGACGTGCACCGCCACGTCGAGCCGCCCGACCGGGCCACCGAACTGCAATGGCAGCCGCCAGGCGAGTGCCGCGCGCGGCGACGCGGTGCCGGAGGAAGCGGAGGCCGGCGACAGGTTCTCCTCGATGTCCAGCGCCACCCGGCGTGCGCCGTTGGCGGGCAGCGGGTAGACCCGCAACTTGTAGTTGTTGCCCTGCGTGGCCTCCAGCAGGGCCGGGTCGACACGGGCCCGGGTCACGTCCTCGAAGACCTGCTGGCCCCGGGCTTTTTCCACCGGCACCGCCACCCGCATCTCGCCGTCGATGTCGAGGGCGAAGCCGGCCACCGCCTGCGCCTCGGCCAGCGGAAACTGCAGTTCGCCCTCCAGCACCCGGGCGTTGGGGTTGTAGAGCTCGAACTCGATATGTGTGGCCGCCGCCAGGCCCGCCACCTCGGTACGCACCGACACATGGCGCAGCTGCACCGGCAGCCGTGCGTTGGGAACGGCGATGCGGATGGGCACGAGGGGGGTGACCGGCGCGACCGGCACCGCCGGCAGGTGCCTGGCCACCGGCTGGGGCGCGCGCTGGGCCGCCGAAGGCCTTGCATGCAGCACCGCGGTGGCGACCACACCCACCTGCAGCAAGGCACAAAGGGCATGCAGGCCACGGGGGAAAAGTCGGGCGCGGTCGGCGTGCGGGTCCATGCGGCTTTCGGGTGGAACGGTGGTGCGGCCACTATGCCCGACGGCGGCAAGCGTCCCGGGCCTGCGGTAGGCACCCGCACCACACATCCACGCAACGCTTTGTATTTTGATGGACACGGCCGTAAGCGCTGGCCGCACCGGCCAATGGCCCTGCCGGCCTGCCGCCCTGCCGCAGAAGGCGCCCGTGCTGCCCTGCGACTGCGACTGCAACAACGACAGCGGCCGCAGCCGGGGCCCGGGCTCAGGCCGGCAGCAGGTTCTGCGGCCGGCCCCCGGCCACCAGCATGGCGCCACGTCCACCACCACCACCGCCGATCTTGAAGGCCGAGATGGCGTCGATCAGGCCGGCGGCCTGCTGGCGCAGGCTTTCGGCGGCGGCCGCACTCTGCTCCACCAGCGCGGCGTTCTGCTGCGTGCCTTCGTCGATGCTGGCGACCGCGCGGTTGACCTGCTGGATGCCGGTGCTCTGCTCTGCGGTGGCGCTGTCGATCTCGGTGATCAGGCCGGTCATGCGGCGCACCTGGCCCACGAGGTCGTCCATGGTGGTGCCGGCCTCGCCGACCAGCACACTGCCGGCGTTGACCTTCTCCACACTCGCGCCGATCAGGTCCTTGATTTCCTTGGCCGCCGCGGCGCTGCGCTGGGCCAGGCTGCGCACTTCGCTGGCCACCACCGCAAAACCCCGGCCCTGCTCACCGGCACGCGCAGCCTCCACCGCGGCGTTGAGCGCCAGGATGTTGGTCTGGAAGGCGATGCCGTCGATGACACTGATGATGTCGGCGATCTTCTTGCTGGAGGCCGAGATCTCGCCCATGGTGGTCACCACCCGCTGCACCACCGCGCCGCCGCGGCCGGCCACCTCGGCCGCCGAGGTGGCGAGCTGGCTGGCCTGGCGCGAGCTATCGGCGTTCTGGTGCACGGTGCTGGTCATCTGCTGCATCGACGCGGCCGTCTGCTGCAGCGAACTGGCCTGCTGTTCGGTGCGGGCCGACAGGTCGTGGTTGCCGCTGGCGATCTGGGCCGAGGCCGAGGCGATGCCGTCGGCCGAGTCGCGCACCCGGCCCACCGTGGCCACCAGGCTTTCGTTCATGCGGCGCAGCGCGGCCAGCAGCAGGCCGGTCTCGTCCTGGCGGTCGACCACGATGTCGGAGCTGAGGTCGCCCGAGGCCACGGCCTCGGCCAGGCGCAGGGCCCGGTTCAGCGGCCCGGTGACCGCATGGGCCAGCAGCCAGCCCATGGCCATGGCGATGGCCGCCGCGGCCAGGCAGGCCACGGCGAGCACGATGCGGTCCTGCCCGTAGCCGGCTGCAGCCGATTTCACCTGGGCCTGGGCCTGGCTGTGCTGGAAGTCGATGTAGCGGCCGGTGGCCGCCAGCAACTCGCGCAGCAGCGGGCGGCATTCGTTGTTCATCTTGGTGATGGCCTCGTCGCGGCGGCCGGTCAGCGCCTTGTCGACGATGTCGAGCGCCACCGGGCCATACTGGGCTTCGACGGCGGCCAGGGCGTCGAACAGCTTGCGTTCGGCAGCGGACACGTCGGGGGAATGGGCCACCAGGCCCTGCAGGACGGCCATGCCGGCCTGCACGTCGGCCACGGCCTGGGTGACCGCGGCCTTCTCGAGGTCGCGGTCGGCCTGCTCGGTCACCAGCACCAGGTTGCGTGCAGCGATGGCCCGGCGCATGGCCGCCACCTGCACGTCGGTGGCCGCCTGCTCGCGTTTGCCGACGCCCGACAGGTAGTCGGTGAAGCGGTCGTTGGACTTGCCCAGCGACAGCAGCGACAGGCCGGCCACCAGCAGCACCACCGCCGCCAGGAAAGCGAAACCCAGCATCAGCTTGGTCTTCACACGCACATTGCGGAGGTTCATGGGGTATCTCTTTCGTGGTTGGCAAACGCGGCAGGAAGGTGCGCGAGACTGGCTCGGCTATTTGCGCAAGTAACACGCCAGTACGAAGAGCGACGGCCGGGGTGCCCGGGAAGCCCGAAAATGCCGTTCCGAGGCCGTTTTCGGAGGAGAAAGACGTAAGGACTCCACTCCTTATGCCAACGGCGGAATAAGGCGGACTGCGGGTGTTACCGCGGTGGATCGAATGGGCGTTACGTCGTGGTAACAGAGGTACCGCTCTGTGTGCGCCCTTACTGCCCCTCCTGCCCCGGCACGGCAGTTACGTCGCGCGACCAGGGCATGGCCGAACCGCACCATATCTGCCGACGCGGCGGCAGTGCCGCACGCTCGTCCAGGCAGCCGATGCGCAGCGAATAGGCCGGTGGACTGGCTCCCTCGGCACAGGAGTACACCGGCGTGCCGCAGTCGGGACAGAACGCATGCACCCGCCGCGCACCGCTGGTGCCGGTCTTGGTATAGGCCCGGGGGGTGCCGCGCAGCAGGTGGAAGTCCGCCGCGGGCACCGGCAGGGACACCCGGTAGGCCGAGCCGGTGAGCATCTGGCAGTCGGTGCAGTGGCAGAGGGCGACCCGGGCCGGGTCCACCTCGGCCTCGTAGGCGATGTTGCCGCAGTGGCAGCGGCCGTGTACAAGCATGCGGGTCTCCTGGCGCCGCCGCGCGGGGCTCTGGCGCCGGGGCGATGATGCCCCACGGCGGACCAGGGGGCAAGCATGCACCGCTACCTCACGGCGCAAAGGCCGCGCGCAGCCTTCCGCCCGCGAAGGCCTGCGCCTGCCGCGCCTTCTCCAGTACCGCGGCGGCGCCGAAGAACTCGTGGGCGACCCCTTCGTATTCCTCTCGCTGCACCGGTACCTTGGCCTTCTTCAGCGCGTCTTCCAGCTTGGCGCCGTCGCTGCGCAGCGGGTCGAGCCGGGCGTTGACGATGGTGACCGGCGGCAAGCCTTCGAGCCGTGCATCGACCAACTGCAGGCGCGGGTCCTTCAGGTCGTCCTCGGAACGCACCAGTTGGGCGACGAACCATTTCACCATGGCGCGGTTGAGCGGCTTGGCGATGGCGTTTTCGAGATACGACTCGGTGTTGAGGCTGGTCTGCGCCACCGGGTACACCGCGAGTACATGCACCGGCAGGCGCAGGCCCGCGTCGCGCGCCGCGATGGCCGTGGCCACTGCCAGGTTGCCGCCGGCGCTTTCGCCGGCCAGCGCGATACGTGCCGGGTCGCCCTGCCAGGCGGCCACGTTGTCGAGCACCCAGCGGTAGGCAGCCAGGCAGTCGTCCCAGGCGGCGGGAAACTTGTGCTCCGGCGCCTGGCGGTAGTCGATCGACACCACCACCGCCTGCGCCTGCTGCGCCAGGCCGCGGGCACCGGCGTCGTAGACGTTCTTGTCGGCGATGACCCAGCCGCCGCCGTGGAAGTACAGGACTACCGGGAACGGGCCCGTGCCCTCGGGCGTGAACACCCGCGCCGGCAAGGGGCCGGTGGCGCCGCCCACCTGGGTGTCTTCGGCACGCACGCCGGGGACCAGTTCCTCGGGTACCGCAGACCGGCCCTGCTGGCGCAGCAGGGCCGCCACCGCATCAGCGACGGTCGGCTGCTGGCGCGCCTCGACCGCACTGAGTTTTTCGATGGCCTTGGGGTGCAGGCTGTCGTGGGCCCGGGCCAGGGCCAGCTGGTCGTCGTCGGCGCGCAGGGCGGCGACAGCGTTGGACATGGCGTTGAGCACCGGGTTGGGCTCGCCGTGGTGGGGGTCGCGCCGTGTGTCCTTGTCGAAGTCTTCTTCAGCCATGGGGGAACTCCTTTCGCTGCCTGGTGGCAAAGGAACAGGTTCGCCAACCGGCGGTGCCCGGCATGTCGGACACCATGCCGTTCCCCGGTGGGGAGGTTTCAGGCGGCGGCGTGCAGGACCTGCAGGAGCCAGGCTCGGAACGCTGCCATGGCCGCGGTGACGGGGCGCGACTGCAGGCGGGTCAGCCAGTAACGCCCCTGCCCGATCTCCACGCCAAAGGGCCGCACCAGCCGGCCCTGCTGCAGTTCGCGGGTGAACATGGCCACTGGCAGCAACGCCACGCCGGCATGCTGCGCCGCGGCCTCGGCCATGGTGAGCGAGGAGTCGAACACCGCGCCATGGATCACCGGGCAGGGCACCCCGGCGGCGGCGAACCACTCCACCCACTCCTCGCTGCGGTAGGAACGCAGCAGGCGCTGGCCCGCCAGGTCGGCCGGCTCGCGCAGGCGCACCGCCAGCGCGGGTGAACACATGGGCGACAGCGGCGCGGCCAGCAGCGCCTCGGCCTCGGTGCCGTGCCAGGCACCAGCGCCGAAACGGATGGCGTAGTCGAGCCCCTCGCCGGCGATGTCGACCCGGTTGTTGTGGGTGAAGAGGCGGAAGTCGACGAAAGGATGCGCCTGCTGGAAGTCGCGCAGCCGCGGCATCAGCCAGCCGACCGCGAAGGTGCCGACCACCCCGACCGTGAGCGCCTCGCGTGGCCGCCCTCCCTGCCCGCCTTCCCCGCCGAACTGCGCCAGCACGGCGCCGATGCGCTCGAAGGACTCGGCCAGCACCGGCAGCAGGGCCATGCCCTCGTCCGTCAGCGCCAGGCCGCGCGGCAGGCGGCGGAACAACCGCACCCCCAGCCGGTCTTCGAGGTTCTTCACCTGCTGGCTGATGGCGGTCTGGGTCACGCTCAGCTCGCCGGCGGCGCGGGTGAAACTCAGGTGCCGCGCCGACACCTCGAAGGCGCGCAGGGCGTTGAGCGGCAGGTGCATGGCGGCTTACCTGGGCGGAAACCCCAGTTTTTCTAATGGCAAGCTTCAATTATTGCCGTTTGTCCTGCGGCGCGGCCCTGGCTATCGTTCGCGCCTTCACCATTCAAAAGACCGGATCTCTATGCAAAGACGCCAACTCATCCATAGCACCGGCCTGGCGGCCGCCGGACTGGCCCTGGCCGGCTGTGCACAGAAAAACTGGGGTGCACCACCCGCCGGTGCAGCGGCCAGGGCGGAGCGTTTCCAGCAGGGCATACGGCGCATCGAGGCGGCCAGCGGCGGCGGGCGGCTGGGCGTGGCGCTGCGGGACACGGGCAGCGGCGAACAGTGGCTGTACCGCGGCGAGGAACGTTTTCCGATGTGCAGCACCTTCAAGCTGGTCGCCGCGGCGCTGGTGCTGGCACGGGTGGACCGGGGCGAAGAGCGGCTGGAACGGCGCATCGCCGTGTTGCCGGGCCGGGTGGTGGCCAACTCACCCGTCACCCAGGCCCGCGCCGGCGGCGCACCGATGTCGCTGGCGGAACTGTGCGAGGCGGCCATCACCCTCAGCGACAACACCGCCGGCAACCTGATGCTGGAAAGCTTCGGCGGCCCGGCGCAGCTGACGGCCTATACCCGCACGCTGGGCGACGGCAGCTTCCGGCTCGACCGCTGGGAAACCGCGCTGAACGAGGCGCTGCCCGGCGACCCGCGCGACACCACCACACCCGCGGCCATGGTGGCCACCCTGCGCCGGCTGGCGCTGGAAGATGCCCTCTCGCCCACCTCCCGCGCGCAACTCATCGCCTGGCTGCGCGGCAACAAGACCGGCGGCCAACGCCTGCGGGCCCAACTGCCCGCCGGCTGGACCGTGGCCGACAAGACCGGCTCGGGCGACCGCGGCACCACCAACGACATCGGTGTGCTGTGGCCGCCGGGCCGCGCCCCGCTGCCCGCGGTCTGCTACCTGACCGGCTCCACGCTGGATGCCGCCGGGCGCGACCAGGTCATGGCCGCGGTGGGACGGGTGCTGGCCGAGGGCTGAACCCCCGAACCAGCCGGGCCGGCGTCCTTGCCGCACCGGAGTGGCGCATCCCGTTACGGTGCATCCGCTTCCTTTTGGAACACAAGGCACCACCAGCGTGCCAATTCGGCACCATTTTTGCTTCCCATGGTTGTTGTGCTGCCTCGGCTGCACAAAAATGCACCAACATAAACCATAAAACGGCTTAAAACATCCATGGACGCACTAATACAGGGCACCAATGCCCTGTTCATTCTTCTCGGGGCCATCATGGTGCTGGCCATGCACGCGGGTTTCGCCTTTCTGGAACTCGGCACGGTCCGCAAGAAAAACCAGGTCAATGCGCTGGTAAAGATCCTGGTGGATTTTTCGGTGTCGACCATCGTCTACTTCCTGGTGGGCTACGGCGTGGCCTACGGCACCCACTTCTTCGTGAGTGCCGACCAGCTGGCCGCGCAGAGCGGTTATGGGCTGGTGAAGTTCTTCTTCCTGCTCACCTTCGCGGCGGCCATTCCGGCCATCATCTCGGGCGGCATCGCCGAACGTGCGCGCTTCTGGCCGCAACTCATCGCTACGGCGGTGATCGTCGGTTTTGTCTACCCGCTGTACGAGGGCATCGCCTGGAACCGGGCCTTCGGCATCCAGGACTGGATCGCCGCCACCACCGGCGCCGATTTCCACGACTTCGCCGGCTCGGTGGTGGTGCATGCCCTGGGGGGCTGGCTGGCGCTGCCGGCGGTGCTGCTGCTGGGCGCCCGGCGCAACCGCTACCGCGGCGACGGCACGCTGAGCGCCCACCCACCGTCGAACATCCCCTTCCTGGCGCTGGGCGCCTGGGTGCTGTGTGTGGGCTGGTTCGGCTTCAACGTGATGAGCGCGCAGACCATCGACAAGATTTCCGGCCTGGTGGCGGTGAATTCGCTGATGGCCATGGTGGGCGGCACCCTGGTGGCGCTGGCCATGGGCCGGAACGACCCCGGCTTCGTCTACAACGGCCCGCTGGCCGGCTTGGTGGCGGTATGCGCCGGCTCCGACCTGATGCACCCGCTGGGCGCGCTGGTGACGGGCGGCATCGCCGGCGGCATTTTCGTGCTCATGTTCACCCTGACGCAGAACCGCTGGAAGATCGACGACGTGCTCGGCGTGTGGCCGCTGCACGGCCTGTGCGGCACCTGGGGCGGCATCGCCGCGGGCATCTTCGGCAGCAAGGCGCTGGGCGGCATCGGCGGCGTCAGCCTGGCCGCCCAGGCCATCGGCGTGGCCATCGGGGTGGCCTGGGCCCTGCTGGCCGGCACGGTGGTCTACGGTGTGCTGAAAGCCACCGTGGGACTGCGGCTGTCGCAGGAAGAGGAGTTCGACGGCGCGGACCTGTCCATCCACCACATCAGCGCGACGCCCGAGCGCGAGGCGAATTGGTAACCCGTACAAACCCGGGTTTCGGTACATTTCGCTGACAAAAAATGTGGCTCCGATTCGGCACGGCCCGCAAGGGCATGTGTCAATATGTTGCGCTCCCAGAAACGAGATAGTGCCCATGAAAATGTCCCGCTCCGCTGCGGCCCTGATGGTGGCCGTGCTGTGCTCCAGCTTTGCCACCACCGCGGCCTACGCTTTCGGCGAAGCCGACGCCAAAGCCATGTGCAAGCAATACGTACGCAACCGGCTGCAAAAGGGCGACACCGTGGAATGGGTGGGTGAACCCCGCTGGCAGACCATGGATACCGCCACCGAGAAGAAGTGGGCGGTCTTCATGGACTTCCGCGCCATCACCATGGGCACGGCGGTGACCAAGGCCAAGAAGGCGGTCTGCCAGGGACGCTACGACGGTGTGTCGACCAACTGGAAGATCGTGGACTACTCCGAACGCTGAGTTCGGGGGCGCGCACGCCCACTGGCGCGGCCGGTATAGTGGCGCCATGCACCCTGGTTCCGCCCCCTTCCCGCTGCTTCGGCCGCTTCGGCTGTTGCGCCTGCTGCTGGCGGTGTGCCTGCTGCTGGGCGGATGGGCTGCGGCGTCGGCGCACATGGGCACCGGCGGCGGGCAGGGTGGCTCTGGTGCCATACCCTGCCATGGGCAGGACGGCGCTGTGGCAGCGTCCGCGCACGACCACCCGGCGATGGGCATGGCCGCGGCACCTGCGGCGCACGCACTCCCCGCCCTCCCCCTCCTTCCCGCACCCGACGGCTGCTGCGGCAGCTCGGGCGCCTGCCATGCCCACTGCGGCCTGGGCGCGGCCCTGCCGGTGGCACAAGCCGCCCTGCCGGCCCCGCCCATTGCGCACCTGGTTCGGCGCCACGGCAGCCAGGTGCGTTATGCGCCACCCGCGCCCGACCGGCTGATCCGCCCTCCCATCTCCGCCTGAATGCACCCGGGGCGCCACCTGCTGGCGCCCCTGCTCCGCGGCCTGCCCGCCCCCTGGGGCGGCACACGCCGCATTCCGGGAACGCGCCTGGCGCTCCCTGCATTCACCGGATTTTTATGTTCGACTCCTTGTTTTTCCCGGGGCCACACGCCCCCTTGCTGCCGCGTCCGGCACGCCGCCGCTTCGTCACCGGCATGGCCGCCGGCGGCGTGCTGGCCGGCCTGGGCATGGTGCCCGGCTTTTCCCGGGCACAGCCCCTTCCCGTGTCCATGACGGCCCCGCCGCAGGGGCTGTCGGGCACCGATTTCGACCTGTTCATCGGCGAACTGCCCGTCAACTTCACCGGTACGGTCCGCACCGCCACGGCCGTCAACGGCAGCGTGCCGGCACCGGTGCTGCATTGGCGCGAGGGCGACAGTGTCACCTTGCGGGTGCACAACCGGCTGGCCGAACCCACCTCGCTGCACTGGCACGGCCTGCTGGTGCCGGCGAACATGGACGGTGTGCCGGGCCTGAGCTTCGGCGGCATCGCACCGGGCGAGACCTTCACCTACCGGTTTCCGGTAAAACAGAGCGGCACCTACTGGTACCACGGCCATTCGCGCTACCAGGAACAGACGGGGGTATACGGCGCCATCGTCATCCATCCCCGCGGCCAGGAGCGCCACGCGGCCGACCGCGAGCATGTGCTGCTGCTGTCCGACTGGTCCGACGAGGCGCCCGAGACCATCCTCGGCCACCTGAAAAAGCAGAGCGACTACTACAACCGCCACCGGCCCACCGCCGCGGATTTCGCCCGCGACGTGGCGGCCGGGGGCTGGCAGCAGGCGGTGGACAAACGCCGCATGTGGAACCAGATGCGCATGAGCCCGGCCGACCTGGCCGACGTGGGCGGCGCCACCTACACCTACCTGCTCAACGGCGTGCCGCCCGGCGGCAACTGGACCGGGCTGTTCGGCCGGGGCGAAACCGTGCGCCTGCGTATCGTCAACGGCTCGGCCATGAGCATCTTCGACCTGCGTATCCCGGGCCTGCAACTGACGGTGGTGGCCGCCGACGGGCAGGACGTGGAAGCGGTGACGGTGGACGAACTGCGCATCGCCGCGGCCGAAACCTACGACGTGCTGGTGCGGCCGCAGGACGACCGGGCCTACACCGTGTTTGCCCAGTCCATCGACCGCAGCGGCTACGCCCGCGGCACCCTGGCACCGCGCACCGGCATGGCGACAGAAGTGCCGGCGGTGGACCCGCCGCGCTGGCTGGACATGGCCGACATGATGGGCGCCATGTCCATGGCCGACGGCATGGGTGCCGGCATGGCACACCCGATGCCCGGCATGCAGGGTGGCGCCATGGCCGGCATGGGTATGGGCATGGCCGCCATGCCGCACCACCACCATCCCGGCATGGACATGGGCGCGCCCACCGCGCCCACCGCGCCAGCCGCACCTGCCGCCGCACCGCCCCGCGTCTTCCGCGCCCGCCACGCGCGCAGCGAATACGGCCCCGGCGTGGACATG
>JAZJYT010000035.1:71516-122245 GCA_040390235.1 Pseudomonadota bacterium
CCGCGTCTTCCGCGCCCGCCACGCGCGCAGCGAATACGGCCCCGGCGTGGACATGCGGGTGGACACCCCGCGCGGCAACCTCGACGACCCCGGCATCGGCCTGCGCAACAACGGCCGGCGCGTGCTGACCTACGCCGACCTGCGCAGCATCGGCGGCGACCCCGACCCGCGCGAACCCGGCCGCGAGATCGAGCTGCACCTGACCGGCAACATGGAGCGCTACATGTGGTCCTTCGACGGCCAGAAGTTCTCCGACGCACGGCCCCTGCATCTGCGCCAGGGCGAGCGCCTGCGCATCGTGCTGGTCAACGACAGCATGATGCCGCACCCCATCCACCTGCACGGCATGTGGAGCGACGTGGAGAGCGAAGCAGGCCCGTTCCAGGTGCGCAAACACACGGTGATGGTGCAGCCGGCGCAGCGCATCGCCTACCGCGTCAGTGCCGACGCGCCGGGCCGCTGGGCCTACCACTGCCACCTGCTGTTCCATATGGAGATGGGCATGTTCCGGGAAGTGGTGGTGGCATGAAAAAGATACTCACCCTCTCCCTCGCCGCCTGCGCCCTGCTGCCCCTGGCCGCTGCCGCACAGATGGCCATGGACCATGGCCGTATGCAGGGCGGCACCGCCCCGCCCGATGCCCGCGACCCCGACGCCTACAGCGGCGACCTGCAGCACGGTGACATGCGTGGCATGGACATGGCCGACGACGCCACCCACGCCATGCTGCTGCTCGACCGGCTGGAGACCTCGCGCCGCCACGGCACCAACACCCAGGCATTCGACGGCCAGGCCTGGATCGGCGGCGACCTGAACAAACTCTGGCTCAAGGCCGACGGCAGCCGCAGCGGCGGCCGGCTGGGCGCCACCCGCACCGAGGCCCTGTGGGACCATGCCATCGCGCCCTACTGGAGCCTGCAGGCCGGCCTGCGCCATGACTTCGGCGAAGGGCCGTCGCGCACCTGGACCGCGCTGGGGGTGCAGGGCCTGGCGCCCTATTGGTTCGAGGTGCAGGCCACCGCCTATGTCGGGACCAACGGCCGCACCGCCCTGCGCGCCGAGGCCGACTACGACCTGCGGCTGACACAGCGCTGGATCCTGCAGCCCCATGCCAAGGCCAGTCTCTACGGCCGGAGTGACTCCGCGCGCGGCACCGGTGCCGGCCTGTCGGGCACCGAGTTCGGCCTGCGCCTGCGCTATGAAATCAACCGCCAGCTCGCGCCCTACGTCGGGGTAGTGGCGGATCGGAGCTGGGGCGGCACGGCAGACCAGGCGCGTGCGGCCGGCCACGACGTCAGGCAGACACGGGTTGTGGTGGGACTGCGGATCTGGCTGTAGCGACGGCCCGGCGGCCGCGGCACGCTTGTATCCAGATGCTACAGGCGTGCCATACTGGTGCCCACGCGGTCGTGGTGATCCGTCCGCGGCGCCACACTCGCCCACCCACCCGGTAACCCGCCATGCCCATTTTCACGGCCGATCTTTGTGTGGGTGACATCCTGTTCAAGAAGGCCAGCAGTAGCGCCATCAGCAAGGCCATCGCCAAGGGCCAGATGGGCCACTACAAAGCGACGGTAAAGAAGGTGGGAACGGTCGAAGGCATCACGGCCGAGCAGGCCGTCAAGATCACCCACGTGGCCATGGCCGCGGGCCCCGACGACGTGCTCGAATTCGACGAAGGCGGCGCGAGCAAGTCGGAGATCGTCCTGCGCCGGGGCCACGGCTTCGTGCGCGGCCCCATGTCGCTGGCCTCGCGCAAGGGCAAGCAGTACGAGGTGTACCGCTGCCTCCACCCGGAGCTGGCCAAGGCCGCGGCCGACAAGGCCGCACTCATCTGGGACCTCTCGCACCAGGTCGGCGGCAAGATCAGCGCCAGCTACGGACTGGCCAACATGCTCAAGACGGCCCTGTTCCACCGCAAGGGCGAGGCGGCCTCGTCGGCTGCCTATTTCGAGAAGGCGCTGGATGCCTGGGTCAGGTCCTCCACCGGCGGCTTCTTTTCGAGTCCCGTCGACCTGCAGTTCTTCTGCTCGGAGTTCGTCGCCTTCTGCTACATGTGGGCGGCCGCGGAAACCGGGATCGGCCGGATGTTCGGCGCCGGCTACCTGCTGGGCACGGAAAAATACCGCATGTCGCCGGTGGAGATGTACATGCGTGTCGTCACGACGGGAAAAGGCAGCTTCACGCTCCGGGGCCCGCTCTACAACGGGTGAGCTGTCGGCGCGATGAAAGCAGTCCGCTTTACTTGTCCCCCCACGGCATCACCTGCCACAGCTGCCTGAAGGCCACTTCCGTGTCCTTCAGCTCGGCGGCGTAAGCACCGGGCTCCAGGTACCGCATGGGGGCGAAGTAGGCGGCAGCCTTGGCCTGGAATTCCGGATCGGCGGCAGTCTTCTTGAGGGCAGCTACCAGCTGGTCATGCACCGGGGCGGGCAGGCCCTTGGGTGCGGCGAAGCCCCGCAGGGACGCCATGATGATATCGAAGCCCTGCTCGCGGAAGGTCGGCACGCCGGGCGCCACGTTGGTCCGGGCGGCGCTCATCTGGCCCAGCTGGCGGATCTTGTTGCCGCCGTTGACGGCCGCCAGGGCTTCCCCGATGTTCATGGCCGCCACCGTGATCTGCTTGCCCACCAGGGCGTTCAGCACCTCCGACGCGCCCTTGAAAGGCACGTGGGTCATCTTGATGCCGGCCGCTTTCTCCAGCAACAGGGCCGCCAGATGGTCATCCGAGCCGATGCCGGTCGTCCCGTAGGTCAGTTCCCCCGGATGCGCCTTGGCATAAGCGACAAGGTCCTTGAGCGTACTGAACTGGCTGTCGGCCCGCACGGAAAAGTTGTCCGGATCATCGACCACGTTGCCGAGCAGATCGTAGTCCTGCCAGTGGAAGTTGGACTTCCGCTCGATC
Source organism: Pseudomonadota bacterium (assembly GCA_040390235.1). Classification (GTDB taxonomy): domain Bacteria; phylum Pseudomonadota; class Gammaproteobacteria; order Burkholderiales; family Burkholderiaceae_C; genus Xylophilus. Next base: position 74,422 of record JAZJYT010000035.1, read on the forward strand.
GGGATCGTCAATACGTTCGGCGTGTTGATCATGCCGATGGTGTAGCCGTCCGCCGGCGCGCGGGCGAGTTCGGCAAAGCCGATCCCACCGCCCGCGCCGGGCCGGTTCACGACCACGATGCTGGGGTTGTTGGGCAGGTACCTGGTCATGTACTGCGCGGTCAGCCGGGCAATCACGTCGCTGCCGCCGCCGGGGGCGTAGGACACGATCATCTTGATCGGCTGCTCAGGGTAGGCCGCGCGTGCCATGCCGGGGACCACGGCGGCGGCCGACAGCACCAGGGCCGGCATGGCGCGGCGCAGGAGGGCGAGGATTCTTTGCATAGGGTTTGTCTCTTTTAACGTGGGTGAATGGGGCAGGCGCCTTAGCGCAGGATGTGCGCGCGGCGCTGCTGGTAGGCCGGCCAGGCTTGCGGGTTGATAAGCCGGGGCGGTCGCTCGCCGGCCAGCAGGCCGACGATCTGGTCGGCACTGATCGCCGCCATGTTGCGGCGCGCTTCGTGCGTCACACCGGCCATGTGGAAGGTCGCGAGTACCGTGTCCATCGCCAGCAGCGGGTGGTCCAGCGGAGGGGGTTCCTGGTCCCACACGTCCACGCCGGCCCCGGCCAGATGGCCCGACTGCAGTGCCTGCACCAGGGCGGCTTCATCGTGGATACCGCCGCGCGCGGTGGAGATGAAGATGGCTCCCTTCTTCATGCGGCCAAACGCGTCGGCATTCATCATCTTCAGGGTGCTGGCGTCGCGGGGGCAATGCAGGGACACGAAGTCGGACCGGGCCAGGAGCTCGTCGAACGACACGGCCTCCGCGCCCCGGCGCGCGATTTCTTCGGCGGACAGGAGCGGGTCGGTGGCGATCACCTCCATGCCGAAAGCGCGTGCCAGGGCGGCCACCCGGGTGCCGATGTGCCCCATGCCCACGAGCCCGCATGTCGTGCCCCCGATTTCGTGGCCCATCACGTCCTCGCGGGCATAGCCGACCTCGCGCCGCATGCGGCGGTCACCCTCGACCATGCGCCGCGAGACGCCGAGCATCATGCCGAGCGTGTGCTCGGCGACCGACACCGCGTTGCCGCCCGACTGGTTGACCACCAGCACACCCGCGGCGGTGCAGGCCGCCACGTCGACCGTGTCATATCCCGCGCCGCCGGCCGACACACACAGCAGCCGGGGGCAGCGCGCCAGGAGTTCACCACGCGCGAAGAACTCCACGGGCAACTCGTCCTTTGCCGCGGAGATGTGGTACACGTGGGCTGCCGACAGCATGTTCCATGCTGCCGTGCTGTCACCGCGTACCGGGAAGATGCCCAGGGAAATACCGGGTTCATCGGCCAGGCGTTCGTCGAACGCGGGCGCGATCCACAGGTCGGAGCGGACGACCCGCTTCTGCACGCCGGTCATCAAACGGCCTCCGGGTTGCAGCCGATGCGCTTGAGCGCGACGTCGATCCACGCGGTATCGAGCCGGCCTTCCGCGATGTCGGCGAGCATCTTCCGCTCCGCTTCCATCTTCTCGTGGGTGGCGGCAAGCAGTGACTTCGCTTCGCCATAGGGTACGGACAGCAGGCCGTCGGCATCCCCCAGGACCAGGTCTCCCGGCTCGATCACCATGCCGTCGATGGCGATCGGCACATTGATTTCGCCGGGGCCATCCTTGTAAGGGCCGCGGTGGCTGACGCCAGCGGCGTAGAGGGGGAAATCGCCGCGCCGGATTTCCTCCGCGTCGCGCACCGCCCCATTCAGCACGACCCCCGCCAGGCCGATCTTCACGGCGGTAGCGGCCATGATCTCGCCGAACAGGGAGTTGGTAAGGTCGCCCCCGGCATCGACGACGATCACGTCACCGGGCCGGGCGAGCGTCAGGGCCTTGTGGATCATAAGATTGTCGCCAGGGCGGCACTTGACGGTGACGGCAGGGCCTGCCATGGGCGCGCCGTTGTGCATGGGCCGCAGCCGCGGTCCACCGGCGCTCATGCGGGCCATGCAGTCGCTGACGTTGGCAACGGGCAGGCCCTTGAAGGCTTGTACGAGTTCCGCGCTGACCTGGCGATTGCGTTTGAGGATTTGGAGGCCGACCATTGTTCTAGTTCAAAGCTGCGATGCCGAAATGTACAATAAAAAAACATTTAAATCACCAATTCGCCCTGAATGTGGAAATTCAAGCCACATCGTTCATTTCCATCCTCGTAAAATGAACAAAAAAGAAACAATCAAGGAAACACATGGCTGCTGCCGCCGACAAGGCCTATGAAGTCCTCAAGCAGCGTGTAGTCGCTGGCCACTACGGGCCCGGCGGCCAGCTCAAGGAAGAGCACATCGCACGGGAGCTCGACATCAGCCGCACTCCGGTGCGCGCTGCACTGAAAAGGCTGGTCGAAGCGGGCCTGGCCACGTCGGATCCCCGCCGCGGTGTCCGGGTGGTGGAGTGGACGGACTTCGACATCGAGGAGACCTTCGAACTCCGCCGGCTGCTCGAAGGCCATGCCGCACGCCTGGCCGCACGCCGCGGCAACGCGGCGCTGGCAGACCGCCTGGACGAATTGAACGAACAGATGGACCAGGCCATCCGCCTGGGGGGCAGCGAATTACCCGAGCGGGTGCTGCAGATCAACGCGCAGTTTCACCGGGCGCTGCTGGAGGAAAGCGGGTCCCCGCGCCTGAGGTCGATCCTGGCAGGCCTGATCGACATGCCCATCGTCCTGCGGTCCCACTTCATCAGTACGTCCCAGGACAAGATACAAAGCCTGAACCACCACCGCGACCTCGCCGCCGCCGTCCGCGCGGGCGATGGTGAACTCGCGGAGCAGGTCATGCAGCTGCACCTGGGTTTTGCCGCACGGCGCTTCAAGCGCCAGCGCAGCGCCCTCAGTCCGCATCCCCTGCAGGCTGGGTGAGCGGTGTGCGCCTGGCCTGGGCGCACCCAGGCCCGCACAGGGTAAAAGGTACGCTGCGGTAGCTCCCCGCTATCCCCTGATATCCGCTCCCACCACGGTGGCGCCCTCGATGCCGTGCTGGTCCAGCGCGGCGGTGATGAAGCCGCTGCCCACCATGTCGCCCAGGAAACTCTCCACCGCCGAGCGCGCCTTGTCGCTGCGCGCGCGCGGCAGCACCATGGCCTGCATGATGGCCATGAAGTGGCCGTCGAGCAGGTGCGTACCGGGGGTCGTGGCGATGTCGGCCAGCAGGGCCTGCTTGACGCCGGCGACGACCGACAGGCTGCCGCTGCCGCGCGCCAGCAGCGCGTGCAGCACCGCCTCGGCATCGGGCAGGCGGGTCAGGTGGGCATGCTGGAGCGTGCGGGTCAGGTACAGGTCGTAGGCGCTGGTGTCGATGACGATGATCTCGGTGCCGGGGCGGTCCACCGCGTCGGCGTGGCGCAGCGGCGAGCCGTCCTGCACCAGGTAGCAGCCTTCGATCTGCACATAGGGCGCGGTGAAATACACCTGCTCCGCGCGTTTCGGGTCCACCGCCAGGAAGCCGATGTCGGCCTGGCCGCCAGCCAGCGCCTGCAGCGAGTCGCCGGGTGCATCCCACTGCAGAAAGTCCACCTCCACGCCCAGGCGGCGCGCCAGTTCGCGCGACAGGTCGATGGTGACACCCGCGGGTGTGGCGGCCGAGGTATGGCTCAGCGCGAGCACCGCGTTGGCCATGTTGAGGGAGGCGCGCAGGCGGCCGGTGGGTGCGATTTCGTGCACCAGGGAAACGTCGAAGGTCATGGGATGTGGAGCGGGTTTTTACTTGAGGGAATACTGCTTGACCATGTCGTCGAGGAACACCTGTTCCTCGGCCACGCTGGTGGAAAATTCGTGGCTGGTGCCGAACACCGGCTCGGCCCCCAGGGCGCGCATGACGGTGCCGGCCTCCTTGTCTTTCGCCAGCGCGGTGACGGCCTTCTCGATGGTGGCGACGACGGGCGCCGGTGTGTTGCGCGGCACGAAGAGGCCGTACCATGAGCCGCGGGTGGGCACGTTCAGCCCGGCCTCGCGGAAGTTGGGTACCTCGGGCACTTCGGCCGCGCGTTTCTCGACGTTGACCGCCAGGATGCGCAGGCCGCCCTGCTGGTGGTAGGGCAGCGGCGCGGCGATGCTGGTGATGCCGATGCTGATGTGCCCGCCCATCAGGTCGGTGATGACCGGCGCCGTGCCCTTGTAGGGCACGGGTGTGCTGTCCTTGATGCCGCTGACGGCGAACAAACGTTTGCCGTACAGGTAGGACAGCTGCTGGCCGTAGCCCCAGGTGCAGGGCGCGGGCTGTTTGTTGCAGTAGTCCACCAGTTCCTTCACGCTGTGCACCGGCAGTTTGCTCGACACCGAGATGGCCGAGGGCGTGCGGCCCAGCTCCGACACCGCGACCAGCGAGGTGCCGGGGTCGAAAGTCAGGTCCTTGGCGTTGTACTTGGCCAGCAGCAGCGAGGGGATCTGCAGCAGCATGGTATAGCCGTCGGCCGCCGCAGCAGCCACACGCCGGGTGGCGATGAGGCCATCGGCGCCGGCCTGGTTCTCGACGATGACGGGCTGGTTCCAGGCCAGGGTCATCTGCTTGGCCAGCAGGCGCGCCGTGCCGTCGAGACCGCCGCCGGGCGGGGCCGGCACCACCAGGGTGATGGTCCTGTGCGGGAATTCCTGCGCCTGCGCCGGCAGCGCGGCGGCAGCCAGCAGGGCCAGGCCTGCGAAGGCGGTGAGGCGGCGGGCCGGGAGGGGTCGTGCGGATGTCATGGTCGGATCGGGGTGGGATCGGAAGAGGGGAAAAATTCAGGCATAGGCCCAGGGCCGGCGCTGGCGGTCGGCCGCGCGGTGTTCGGCGATGGCCGGGGCCTGCCGCAGCGTCAGGGCGATCTCGTCCAGCCCCTCCAGCAGCATACGGCGCAGGACCGGCGGGGTGGCGAACGGCAGCACCTCGCCGGTGGCGGGCACGGTGACGGTGTTGGCCTCCAGGTCCACGGTGAGAGTGCCCTGCACCGGGTCGTGCGGCCGCGCCTCCAGCAGCGCGCCGATGCGCAACACCGCCTCTTCCGGGAGGCGCACCGGCAGGATGCCGTTGCGAAAGCAGTTGCCGTAGAAGATGTCGCCGAAGCTCGGCGCGAGCACGGCGCGGAAGCCGTTCTGCCGCAGCGCACGCGGCGCGGCCTCGCGCGAGGAACCGCAGCCGAAGCTGGCGCCGGCCACCAGGATCTCGGCCCGGTTCCAGGGCGCGCGGTGCAGGGCAAAGGCCGGGTCCGGTGTGCCGTCGGGCAGTGCCCGCCATTCGGCGAACAGGCCTTCACCCAGCCCGTCTTCCGACAGGCGCGCCAGGAAACGTGTGGGGATGATCTGGTCGGTGTCGATGTTGTTGCGCAGCAGCGGCGCGGCAATGCCGGTGACGCGGGTGAAGGATTCCATGGGGGCTTGCTCCTGGCTGTTTCAGCGGTGCAGCAGCCGCACGTCGGCGATGTGGCCGGCGATGGCCGAGGCGGCCACGGTGGCCGGGCTGGCCAGGTGGGTGCGTACCCGTTTGCCCTGCCGGTTCTCGAAATTGCGGTTGCTGGTGCTGATGATGCGCAGGTCTTCCAGCCGGCCCTTGCCGCTGCCGCAGTGGCCGCAGCCGGGTTCGTGCCATTCGAAGCCTGCCGCCTTGAACACCGCGTCGAGGCCCTCCGCCTCGGCCTCGCGCTTGACGGCGGCCGAGCCCGGCACACAGATGGCGGTGACGTGTTCGGCCACGTGCCGGCCGCGCAGCACCGCGGCGGCGGCACGCAGGTCGGAGATACGCGCATTGGTGCAGGTGCCGATGTAGGCCACGTCGATGGCTATGTCGGCAAACGGCGTGCCGGCCTCGATCTGCTGGTAGGCCAGCGCACGTTCGGCCAGCGCGCTGCCGGCCGCGTCGGCCTGGTCCTGCGGGCGCGGCACCCTGCCGTCCACCGCGGCGGCGTGCTGCGGGCTGGTGCCCCAGGTGATGAAGGGCGCGAGGCTGGACACGTCGATGCGGACCTCGGTATCGAACACCGCGCCGCGGTCGGTGGCGAGTGTTCGCCAGTGGGCCACCGCCCGGTCCCAGTCCGCGCCCTGCGGCGCCATGCTGCGGCCTTGCAGGTAAGCGAAGGTGGTGTCGTCGGCCGGCACGAAGCCGTACTTGGCGGAGAACTCGGTGGCCATGTTGCACAGGGTCAGGCGCGCCTCCACCGGCAGTGCCCGCACCGCGCTGCCGGCGAACTCCACCGCGTGGCCGCTGCCACCGCCGACGCCTATTCTGTGGATGAGGGCCAGCACCATGTCCTTGGCGGTGACGCCGGCCGGCAGCGTGCCGTCGAAGCTCACCCGCATGTTCTTCGGTTTGGTCTGGGTGATGGTCTGGGTGGCCAGCGCGTGGGTGCCCTCGGAAGTGCCGATGCCCCAGCCCACCGCGCCCACGCCGCCCAGGGTGCAGGTGTGGCTGTCGCCGCAGACGATGGTGAGGCCCGGCAGGGCCATGCCCATTTCCGGCGCGATGACGTGGGTGATGCCCTGGCGCGCGTCGTCCACGTCCACCAGGCGGATGCCCAGCGCTCGGGCCTGGGCGCGCGCCTCGTCGATGACCTGGATGGCCATCGGGTTCCAGCCGGTGCGCTTGCCCTCCGGGGCCGCGGCGATCTGCGCGGGCCAGGTCACCAGCAGGTGGTCGATGACACCGAAGACCTGGCGCGGCGAATCGACCGGGCGGGCCTCCAGTTCACGCATGGTGACGCCGCCGGTCACGTCGTGCATCAGCAGCCGGTCCACCTGCAGCAGCCAGGTGCCGTCGCCCATGTCGGTGATGGCGTGCTCGTCCCACACCTTGTCGAAAAAAGTGCGTGGGTGCGGGGTGTCCATGGGGGTCTCCTGGGGGTGCGCCGGGGCAGCGCCGGCCCCAGGCAGGGAGCTTAGCCCTTCGGGTGCCCCTTTGTTATCGCAGCAACCCTAAGACCCCTGCGCGAACCCCAGTTATGAAGGCAAACTTTGAAGTTTAACTTCGTATGTACCAGAATAGCGCCATGGACATACCCGAGGACGACCCCACCGCCGCACGCGCCTTGGCCGTGGCGGGGGAACTGCGTGTGCTGGTCGGCCAGCTGCGCCGCCGGCTGAAGGCGCATACACAGACGGGGGGCCTGACCCCTTCACAGCTGTCGGCGCTCGGCCACATCGCACGCGACTGCCCGGCCACCGTCACCACCCTGGCGCGCGCCGAGGGTGTACGGCCCCAGTCCATGGGCGCCACCATCGCTGCCCTGGAAGCCGCCGGGCTGGTCGCCGGCACACCCGACCCGGCCGATGGCCGGCAGACCCTGCTGTCGCTGACACCCGCCTGCCTGGACTGGGTGCAGGCCAGCCGTGCGGCGCGCGAGGACTGGCTGGCCGGCGCCATCCGCACCCGGCTCGCACCGGATGAGCAGGAGCAGCTCGCGGCCGCCGTCGCACTGCTCAAGCGCCTGGTCGATTCGTAGACACCCCCTTTTTTCCGGAGAAACCGCATGCCCGTCACGACCCTGGACACCAAGACCGCACTGGTTCTCATCGACCTGCAGAACGGCATCGTGGCCTACCCCACCGTGCACCCCACCGCCGGCGTCGTGCAGCAGGCCGGCGCGCTGGCCACCGCCTTCCGCGACCGCGGTCTGCCGGTGGTGCTGGTCAACGTCACCGGTGGCGCACCCGGCCGGGCCGAGCAGTTCCGCCCACTCGGCGAGCTGCCGGCCGGCTGGGCCGACATCGTGCCCGGGCTGGACCCGCAACCGCAGGACCACCGGGTGAGCAAACGCAGCTGGGGCGCCTTCACCGGAACCGGCCTGGCGGCGCACCTGCAGGGCCTGGGTGTCACCCAGGTGGTGCTCGCCGGCGTCTCCACCAGCATCGGCGTGGAATCGACCGCCCGCCAGGCGCACGAGCTGGGCTTCAACGTCACCCTGGCCACCGACGCCATGACCGACACCAACGCCGACGCGCACACCAACAGCGTCACCCGCATCTTCCCGCGGCTGGGCGAAACCGGCAGCACCCAGGACATCATCGCCCTGCTCCCTGCGTGAACGCCACCTTCCGCTCTCTGCGGACCTACAACTACCGGGTGTGGGCGGCCGGCGCCATCGTCTCCAACGTGGGCAGCTGGATGCAGCGTACCGCCCAGGACTGGATCGTGCTCACCGAGCTGACCGACCACAACGCCACCGCGGTCGGCATCGTGATGGCGCTGCAGTTCGGCCCGCAACTGCTGTTGCTGCCCTGGACCGGTCTTGCCGCCGACTACCTGGACCGGCGCAAGCTGCTGGTGGCCACCCAGGCGGCCATGGGTGTGCTGGCGCTGGGGCTGGGCCTGCTGATCCTGGGCGGCTGGGTGCAGCTGTGGCATGTGTACGTGTTCGCCTTCCTGCAGGGCTGCGTGGCGGCCTTCGATTCACCCGCGCGCCAGACCTTCGTCGGCGAGCTGGTGCCCGAGGCCGACCTGGCCAACGCGGTGGCGCTCAACTCCACCTCCTTCAACGCCGGGCGCCTGATCGGCCCGGCGGTGGCCGGCCTGCTGGTGGCGAGTGTGGGCTCGGGCTGGGTCTTCCTGGTCAACGCGGCCTCGTTCGGCGCCGCGCTCGGTGCGCTGGCCCTGCTGCGCACCGGTGAACTGCGCCCCCGGCTGCGCGCGGCGCGCAGCCCCGGCAGCCTGGCCGAGGGTTTCCGGTATGTGTGGATGCGGCCCGACCTGAAGGCGGTGCTGCTGATGCTGTTCCTGTTCAGCACCTTCGGGCTGAATTTCCCGATCTTCATCTCGACCATGTCGGTCGGCGTGTTCCACGCGGGCGCGGGCCAGTACGGGCTGCTGAGCTCGATGATGGCCATCGGTTCGGTCACCGGCGCGCTGCTGGCGGCCGGCCGGGCACGGCCGCGTATGGTGTTCCTGCTGGGCGGCGCCACGGTCTTCGGGCTGGGTCTGTGTGTGGCCGCGGTAGCCCCCGGCTACCTGCTGTTCGGCCTGGTGCTGGTGGTCATCGGAGTGTCGGCGCAGACCTTCACCACCGGCGTCAACAGCATGGTGCAGCTGTCCACCGCGCCCGAGATGCGCGGCCGGGTGATGGCGATCCTGCTGGCCATCGCCCTGGGCGGCACACCGGTCGGCGCGCCCCTGGTGGGCTGGGTGGCCGACACCTGCGGCCCGCGCTGGTCGCTGGCCGTGGGGGCCGCCGCCGGTTTTGCCGCGCTGGCCGTGGGCCTCCGCTACCTGGCGAGGTACCGCGGGCTGCGGGTGTGGTTCGAGGGCTGGCGCCTGCGCGCCAGCCTGGCGAACGACAGTCCACCGGCGGCGCCTTGACCACCCGCACGCAGCAAGCCGGTGGCGAACGCGCCGCGCCTCACGCCGCTGCGGCAGGCTCTTCCACCCGTGCCGTCAGGCTCGACAGGATGCTGTCGAATGAGGCATCGGCCAGCTGGTGCAGTTCCGCTGTCGTGCGGTTCTGCATCGGGTGCGGCACATAGAGCGACGCACCCTCGAACCCGATGGAGGAGCATTGCTTGGCAAATGCGTCACGGAACTCGGTCGTGAGCACGCTGACGCCAGGCAGGCCGCGCTGGTCCAGGTCATTCAGATCGTGGGTACTGCACGACGTGCAGGAGCCACAGTCCGACAGCGCGATCACCACCAGGTCGCAGGTCTCGGAGATGTCCTGGATCATGGGCACCGGCGCGGTGCGTGTATTGGTCGGCTTCTTGTAGCGCCGGGTGGCGATGCCTTGCCCCTCGAACAGCTGTTCGAGGCGGTCGATGAATTCGTCGCCACGCATCTTGCCGATATCCATCAGCGCCACGGTCTTCCCCGCCAGCGATGCGGGCGGGGCCTTGCGGGGGCGCAACAGGGAGGCAAGTTCGGGGGTCGGGTCGCGCAGAACGCTTTCGTACATGGTGGTTACTCCTTGATTTCACGGGTGACGGGTTGCGACTCATCGCGGAAGCGGCCACCGGTCCAGCCGCAGAGAATGGCCGAGAAGAGGCCCGCCTGACCGCCCGCCCGGACGATGAGCAGGCCGTCGTCCCAGAACTTCGGGACATCGCCCTCGTCCTTGCGCCGGGGGTCGATGCCTTCGCCAATGCCGTGGGCGCCCTGCACCAGGTCGGCCGCCGGACGCACGCAGGCGGCATGCAGTTCGGCGGTGATGCGCTTGCGGTCCCAGCCAGCCTTCTTGTAGATCTCGTAGTGCTCGGTTGACAGCACCAGCATGGCGTTGGTGAACTGGGCCAGCTTCGGATGGCCCACGGCAATCAACGACGATGCGAAGGACCGGGTCAGCTCCTCCGGTGTGCGCGAACGCTGGTCAATGAAACCCTGGATGCCATCGCCCTGGAACAGGGTCACGGCGCTCCTGCCGGCCTCGATGCCCCGGGCAACGGACAGCGGCTCCCAGGTCGGGTCGGTCTCATCCTCGGCGAAACAGAAGGTGTACTTGCCCGGTCCGCCCAGGGTGGACCGGTCCAGTTCGCCGGGAACGCCGCCGCCCACGTTGCGGATGATCAGCTGCAGGGCGCGGCCGATGGTCGCGTTGGCGCGGTTGCCCTGGCCCAGTGCGTTGATGCCCCAGTTCATGCCGATGCGCTTGGCGATGGGCCCGTTGACCACCACGATGGGGCCGGAAAAGCAGGTGGTGCACAGCAGGCCGTGCATGGTGAAGACCGGCTCCAGCGCGGTTTCCAGCGCGGCCAGCAGCACCGGCATGTACTCGGGCTTGCAGCCCGCCAGAACCGCGTTGATCGCCACTTTCTCGACACTGCAGGGCGCCAGGTTGGGCGGCACCAGGCCCACGATTTCCTCGGGACGGCGCGACGTGCCCGAGAGCATGCGCAGGATGCGCGCGTCGGTGGGTGGCACCACCGGCAGGCCGTCGCTCCAGCCACGGTCGTAGCAGCGCTCGACCGGATCATCCCAGTGGCCGACCTCGATACGGCGCGCCTGCAAGCCCGTATCGCCGAAGGCTTCGACCAGGTGCTCGTACACCCCGGGCTCGCGGCTCTTGGAGCCGCAGCCGGGTTGCCAGGCCGGCAATCCGGCCCCCAGGTCCGCCTGGCCGGTCAAGGCCTGCCAGGCATCGCGCTGCCAGCCGAATTCACGGCCGACCTCCTTGCCGTCGCGCACCTTGACCAGCGTGGGCACCGACTCGACGTCGTACCGGAAGGAAGACTCCAACCGCCTGTCGTCTATGGGCGAGAACTCGCCATAGAAAGCCGGCTCGTCCTGGACGATGACCTTCAGCGTCAGGCCGGCCGCCACCATCCGCTGGTATACCGGACGCAGCATGGCGCAGGTCTCGCACGCCTCCTTGACGAACAAAACGTAGCCATCCTGGAGTGCTCCTGGTGCGAAGTACTGGGACTCTGATATGTCAGACATGTCGATCTCCTGGTAGAGGCGGTCAATCCACCTATGAAAATTTTCTGCATCGCGAGTTGACGTCGTTCAACTAATATACTAGATTCACGTTCATCGCGTCAACCACCGCAGCCCATGACACCCAACGAACCCTCTCTCCCCTCCACCGCCGCACCAGTCACAGCGGCAGCACCCCTCTCTGCAGGACAGGCAAAACTTTCCGACACCATCCGTGCCCGCATCGTCAGCGGCGAGCTGCGGCTGGGACAGATGCTGTCGGACAAGGAGCTGGCGCTGGAATACCAGACCAGCCGTACGCCGGTGCGCGAAGCCCTGTTGGAACTGCGCTCCGCCGGCTTGGTGGTGACCTATCCCCAGCGGGGTACCTACGTGTTCGACCCCACACAGCAGGACATCACCGAGATTTGCCAGATGCGCGGCCTGCTGGAGGCCGGTGCCCTGCGTGTCGCCGCCGCGGTTGGCCTCTCCCGACTGGTGGCCGAACTGAACAAGTCGGTCGCACACATGGCGTTTGCCATCGAGGCCGGCGATTTCCGCATGGTCGAGACCTTCGACACCCAGTTCCACGAGACGATGGTGGCCCTGTGCGGCAACTCGCGCCTGGTGGCGTCCTACCGCCAGATTTCCGACCAGGTGCGGGTGCTGCGCCACCGCCTGCCGGCACGCCGCCAGCGCGTGCATGACGCACTGACACAGCACCGCCGAATCGTCGATCTGCTGACGGCCGAAAGGGTCGATGACGCCGTGGAAGAGGTGGTGCGCCACGTCGACCGTGTGCACAACCTGCTGGACCACCCCGAACGGGCCGCGGGCGCCGAATTCCCCAACCCCACCTGAAAGAGGTCCCACCGTGATGACGTTTCGCCGCAACTTCTTGCCGGTTCTCGCCTTGGCGAGCCTTTTTGCCGCAGGCCCTGCGTCCGCCCAGGAGGCTTTCCCCGCGCGTCCGCTGCACATCATCGTGACCCTGTCCGCGGGCAGCCAGGTCGACATCCTGGCGAGGATGATCGGCGACAAGCTCGGCCAGAGTCTTGGCCAGCCCGTCATCGTGGAAAACAAGGCCGGTGCCGGCGGCACGCTGGCAGCCGCCTACGTCGCCACGTCGCGGCCAGACGGCTACACGCTGCTGATGACGGCCAACGGCCACGCCATCAACCCGTCTCTGTACGAGAACCTGCGCTTCGATACGGCCAAGGATTTCCGCGGCGTGAGCCTGGTGGCGGTGGTGCCCAGTGTGCTGGTCACCTCGCTCAGCGTGCCTGCCAGGAATGCGTCCGAGCTGATAGCGCTGCTCAAGGCCAAGCCCGGCGGGTACAACTACGGCTCGCCCGGCGTGGGCAGTGCGGGCCACATGGCGACCGAGCTGTTCAACCTGGACGCCAAGGTCAAGGCGACCCACATCCCGTACAAGGGCACGCCCGAGGCGTTCAACGACCTCATGGGCGACAACGTGCAGTATTTCTTCGCACCCCTGGGCGCCGCATTGCCGCTGATCACCACCGGCAAGATCAAGGCCCTGGCGGTCAGCACCGCGGAACGCTCACCCGCGCTGCCGAATGTGCCTACGGTCTCCGAATCAGGCCTGCCCGGCTTCCAGTACGACTTCTGGTACGGCCTCGTTGCCCCGGCAGGAACACCCAGGGCGGTCGTGGACCGGCTGTCTTCCGACATCCAGAAGGCCTTGCAGCTGCCGGATGTAAAGGAAAAACTCGCCACCCAGGGCGCCGCGGCCTCGCCGCTCACCGGCGTGAAATTCGACCAGTTCCTGCAATCCGAAATCAGGAAATCCGCGGAACTGGTCCGTATATCGGGCGCCGCCACCGCCTTGAAGTGACCCCGTCCACCCTTGTTTTTGCATTGGATGACAGCATGGAAAAGAGACACGCCCCGGTAGTAATTCTGGGATCAGGCCCCGCCGGCTACACGGCAGCCGTCTATGCGGCCCGCGCCAACCTGAAGCCCATGCTCATCACCGGCATGGCGCAAGGCGGCCAGCTCATGACCACGACCGAAGTCGACAACTGGCCAGCGGACCATGCCGGCGTACAGGGGCCGGAGCTGATGCAGCGCTTCCTGACACACGCCGAGCGCTTCGGCACCGGCATGGTGTTCGACCATATCCACAGCGTGGAGCTGACCCGCCGGCCCTTCACCCTGCGGGGAGACAACGGCGTATATACCTGCGACACCCTGATCGTCGCCACCGGCGCATCGGCCCAGTACCTGGGCCTGGAGTCCGAGCAGACCTTCATGGGCCGTGGTGTTTCGGCCTGCGCCACCTGCGACGGGTTCTTCTACCGGGGAGAGGACGTGTGTGTCGTCGGTGGTGGCAATTCGGCGGTGGAGGAATCCCTGTACCTGGCGGGCATCGCCAACTCGGTCACGCTCATCCACCGCCGGGACAAATTCAGGGCCGAGCCGATCCTGCTCGACAAGATCGCCGAGAAGGTGGCCAGCGGCAAGATAAGGCTGCAGCTGTTCCACACCCTCGAAGAGGTGCTGGGCGACCAGACGGGCGTGACCGGGGTACGCATCAAGAGCACCACCAGCGGCGCGGTGCAGGACATTGCGCTCAAGGGCTGCTTCATCGCCATCGGCCACCAGCCCAACACGGGGCTTTTCCGCGGGCAGGTCGACACGAAGAACGGCTACATCGTCACCGGAGCGGGCCAGTCCGGCTTCGCCACCATGACAAATATCCCGGGTGTGTTCGCTGCCGGCGACGTGCAGGACCACATTTACCGCCAGGCCATCACCAGCGCCGGCAGCGGCTGCATGGCGGCGCTGGATGCACAGCGCTTCCTGGAAGTGGAAGGTCCGGGCGGCGTGGTCGAGGACCTCGCGCTGGCGGCATGAAAGGGGGCGCACACCGTGACGGGCAACGAACATACCGCCCACATCTCCGACGCGACCTTCGAGCGTGAAGTGTTCATGCGGCCTGGGCCGCGCGCACCTTCTCGCGCAACCGCCGCAGGCTGCCGCCGCGCATCACCGCACCGGGCAGCGGGTGGCCGACGATGTCCTCGGCCAGGCGACCGGTCTCGGCCAGGGCTTCCAGGTCGATGCCGGTCGTTATGCCCATCTCGTCGCACATGAACACCAGGTCCTCGGTGCAGATGTTGCCGGCCGCGCCCCCGTGGCCGGCGAAGGGGCAGCCGCCCAGGCCGCCGACCGAGGCGTCGAAGCTGGCCACGCCCATTTCCAGGCCGGCGTAGGCATCGGCGATGGCCATGCCGCGGGTGTCGTGCAGGTGCAGGGTCAGCGCCAGCTCGGGGTGCTTGTCCTGCACCGCGCCGACCAGGCGCTTGACCGAGGCCGGCGTGGCCCAGGCCATGCTGTCGGCCAGCGTCAGCCGGTCGAGCGTGAAGTCGGCGCTGGCGGCCACCGCCTTGGCGTCGGCCACGGTGTCGAGCACGCGCTGCACCGACACGTCGCCGGCGAAGTTGCAGCCGAACACCGCCATGAGGGAGGCACGTTTCACGTCCACGCCATGCTGGCGGTAGAGCTGCATGGCCTCTTCCTGCGCGGCGATGTTCTGCGCGAAGGTCCGGTTCTGGTTGCGCTGCAGGAAGGGCTCGGAGGCGCACAGCGACACCGTGCCGCGCACATACAGCTTGTCGCGCAGCGCCAGGGCGCGCTCGAAGCCCTGCTGGTTGAGCCACAGCGCCTCGTAGTGGATGCCGGGGCGCTTGTCGAAGCCCGCCACCACCGCTTCCGCGTCGGCCATGCCGGGTACCCGTTTGGGGTTGACGAAGGACACGATGCGGATGTGGTCGATGCCGGTGCGCGACAGGCTGTCGATGAGTTCGATCTTGCGGGCGGTAGGGATGTCGCCCTTCTCGAACTGGAAGCCCTCGCGCGGGCCTTCTTCGTTGATCTGGATGCGGGTGGGAAGCGTTGCCATGGGGGGGAGTCTCCTGAGCCCCCTATCTTGCCGCCTGCGCCGCCGCCCGTCCAGCGGCGCGGCCCTTGCGGCCGGGCGGCCGCCTCAGGCGGCAGCCGCGGCCGGCAGCGCCAGGGCTTCCAGCGCCGGCACAAAATGCGCCAGCGGCGGGGTGGCCAGGCCGGGCACCTTGGCCAGGTCGTCGTAGCGGCGCAGGCGGGCCGCTTCGTTGGCGTAGGGCAGCGCGGAAAAAGCCTCGGCCTGCGCGCCGGTGAAGACACCGCCCTGCAGTTCCAGGCTGCGCTGGGAGGCCGGCGACAGGGTGGCCCAGTAGGCGGCATCCACCGCACACAGGTAGCGTTTGGCGTCCACGTGCAGGCGCACCGGCTCCAGCACCGCGGGCGGGAACAGGCGGCTGAGGAACGGCAGGGCCACGAACTGGTGCAGGTCGTCGCGCTGCTGCTCGCCGGTGGTCTCGGCCTCGATGCGCGGTGCCAGCAGGTGGCCCAGGTCGTGCAGCAGGCAGGCGGCCACGGTGGCGGGCGTTTCGCCGGCCGCCTCCGCCAATTGGGCGCACTGCAGCGCATGGTCGAGCTGGGTCACGGCTTCGCGGCCGTACTGGCGGGTGCCGCGGGTGGTGAGCAGGTAGACGATATCGGGAACGGTCAGCGCCATGGCGGGTCTCGTCGGGCAAGCGGGGTCAGATCAGGAATTTGCGGATGCGCGCCGACGCCATGTCGATCGCGCTGACGGTGACGATGATGATCAGCATCACCGCGCAGGTCTGGGCATACTGGAAGCTGCGCATGATGTCCCACAGCACCATGCCGATGCCACCCGCGCCCACCATGCCGACCACCGAGGCCGAGCGGATGTTGGACTCGAAGCGGTACAGCGCGAACGAGATCCACAGCGGCATGACCTGCGGTATGACACCGTAGACGATTTCGTGCAGCGCACTGGCGCCGGTGGAGCGGATGCCTTCCACCGGCTGCGGGTCGATGGCCTCGACCGCCTCGGAGAACAGCTTGGCCAGCACCCCGGTGGTGTGTATCCACAGCGCCAGCACACCGGCGAAGGGCCCCAGGCCGACCGCCACCACGAAGAGCATGGCGAACACCATCTCGTTGATGGCGCGGCAGCCGTCCATCAGGCGGCGTGTGGGCTGGTTGATCCACCAGGGCACGATATTGGAGGACGCCAGCAGCGCCAGCGGCACGGCGGTAAGCACTGCCAGCGCCGTGCCCCACAGGGCGATCTGCAGGGTCACCACCATCTCCGACAGGTACATGCGCCAGTCGGTGAAGTTGGGCGGGAAGAAGTCCGCCGCGAAGGTGCCCATGTTGCCGGAGTCGCGCACCAGGTCGAGCGGGCGCATGTCGGCGCCCTTCCAGGAGGCGGCCAGCAGCGCCAGCACGACTGCCCACGAGACCAGCCAGACGATGTTGCGTTTGGGCGGCAGCACGATGGCCGCCGCTGGCGCGCCGGGGGTGGTGGTGGCAGTCGATTGCATGGTGGTGAGCGTGGGGGTCTGCAGTGCCGTGCGGCACTCAGTTCATCGCGGCGAGTTTTTTGTCGATCTCGGCGATGCGGGCCTTCTTGTCGGCCTCCGGCACCGAGGTGTCGGCTTCGAGTTTGGTGCGCTGGCCGAAGAGTTCGATCTGGCGGATCGGCAGCAGCTGGTTGTCATCGGACTGCTTGAAGCCCGAGAGCTTGGAGATCTTCATCACGACGGCCTTCTCGCGCGGGTCGGTCTTGGCGTAGTTGTAGAAGAAGGTCTTGAGCTTGGCCTTGGTGGCTTCGGGCAGGTCCTTGCGCATGACCAGCGGGTCGAGCGCGATCAGGGGCGAGGTCCAGACGATCTTGATTTCCTTGAACTTGTCGGGGAAACGCTCCTGGATCTTTTCCAGGTTCTCACTGTTGTTGGTGGCCACGTCGACCTGCTTGTTGGCCACGGCCAGGGCATTGCCTTCGTGGTTGCCGCTGCGCACCACCTTGAAGGCGGTCTTGGCATCTATTCTGTTCTTGGCGAACACGTAGTAGCCGGGAACCAGGTAGCCGGAGGTGGAGTTGGGGTCGCCGTTGCCGAAGCTGAGATTCTTGGCGTTCTTCAGCACGTCGTCGAGGGTGTTGAGCGGGCTTGCGCGGTTGACGATCAGGTGCGAGTAGTAGCCCTGGCTGCCATCGGCGTTGACCATCTGCGCGAACACCTCGCCGCTGGCGCGGTCGACCGCTTCCATGGCCGACTTGTTGCCCATCCAGGCCAGTTGCACCTTGTTGAAGCGCATGCCTTCGATGATGCCGGCGTAGTCCGACGCGAAGAAGGCGGTGGCCTTGATGCCGGTCTGCTTCTGCAGGTCTTCCAGCAGGGGCAACCAGTCGGCCTTGAGGTTCTGCGTGGCTTCGGTGGAGATGATGCCGAAGTTGATGTCCTGCGCGAAGGTGCCGGCCGAGGCCAGGCCCAACGCCGCGATGGCGCACAGTTTTTTGATCATGGAAAACTCCAAGTAGGGAGAGATGAGACGGGACGGGGAAGAAGACCCGGAAGGAAAACGGTTCAGGCGGCCTGCGCCGCGGCCGCCTGCCAGGCCGGTGCCGGCATGGCGTGGCCGAACGACGGGAAGGGCACGACCACGTCGGCGGCCGAGGATGCGGGAGGCGCGGGAGGCGCCAGCAGCTCGTCGGCCTGCACGCCGTAGAGCTCGCGCAGCAGCGCCGGGGTGAGTGCGGCCGAGGGGCCGTCGAACACCACCCGGCCCTGGTTCAGCGCGATGACCCGCGGGCAGTACTTGCGGGCCACGTCGACCTGGTGCAGCGAGACGATGACGGTGCAGCCGTCCTCGCGGTGGATGCGCGCCAGGATCTCCATGACCTTGCGGGTCGATTCGGGGTCGAGCGAGGCGATGGGCTCGTCGGCCAGCACCACCTTGGCGCCCTGCACCAGGGTGCGGGCGATGGCCGCGCGCTGCTGCTGGCCGCCCGACAGGGTGGAGGCGCGCTGCGCATGGCAGTCGGCGATGCCGACGCGGGCCAGCGCGTCGAGCGCCAGGGCGCGTTCCTGCGCGGTGAAGACCCGCAGCCAGGTACGCCACCAGGGCGCGCGGTGCAGCAGGCCGACCAGCACGTTCATCAGCACCGGCAGGCGGTCGACCAGGTTGAACTGCTGGAACACGAAGCCGACCTGCGCACGCACCTGGCGGATGTTGCGGTCGATGCGGCCGCCCTGCTGCACGCGGTGGCCTGCGATCTCGATCAGGGAATCCGAGCCGCCGTCCGCCGCGACCAGGCCGGCCACGTGGCGCAGCAGGGTCGACTTGCCGGAGCCGGAGGCACCGATGAGCGCCACCATCTCGCCGCGGCCGATGCTGAGGTCGATGTCGCACAACGCATGCTTGCCGTTGGCGAAATGCTTGTTGAGGCGGCGGATGTGCAGGGCGTGGTCCATGGGGGTTCCGGAGAAGTCGTCTAGACAAGCGGAGTCTGCGAGGCGCTTGTGACGGTCTGTTGACACTTGAGGGAAATTTCAATGTCACGGATCGAAAGCCGTCCAGTTCGGCCCAGCTCACGGCAGTTCTGGCATTAACTGGCTGCCACCGTGCATGTCTTTCACATCTACCTCGGCCGGCCCCATCTCTTTTGCGGAAGACCTTCATCTCGCTATGGCTCAATCGCCTGCGTTGAAATGGCGATCAGTCACAGGGACCGCCTCATTACTACGCGAAATTGGAGTAATGCTTGCACATGGCAGGGACGAGGAGATATGGCCAAAACTCGAAAATAAGCATACTATCCAGTCGAGACAAAGCCCGAGTGAAAAAATAATGTCGATACTCCAAGAGATTCAAAAATGGTCGGTCGGCCAGCCTCCGTGGCAGCAAGATGCGATAGCCAGGCTATACGCTTCCCGCGTCCTCTCGGCGGCAGACATGGAAGAAATCTATGGATTTCTCAGGGCAGCTCATGGCATCGAAGTTGTAGGTCTTTCCCCGCTAATCATTTTGGAAGCTGCACAAGTGGTAGCCCCGGTCGTTGCAAACCGAGTGGTACAGCTTACTGCGATAAAAAACGTAAGCAACGTGAACGCCTTAGCCCAAGGACAGCGCTTGCCGATCGCCCCAACGGGAATGACCGCTATTTTTGGTGAAAATGGAACTGGAAAATCAGGTTACTCGCGTGTTCTCAAGCAAGCATGTCGCGCCAGGGATCGACACGAGGTGATCCTGCCTAACGCACGCATTCCTCCACCCAAAGGTACACCCACCACCGCATCTTTCGATATAAAGGTAGATGGGCTGGACATGGAAGTCGAGTGGACGATGGGCGGCAGCAGTCCGGAACAGCTGTCAGAAATCGCGATCTTCGATGCCCACTGCGCCCGAGCCTACGTCGACAACGAAGGGGACTTTGCCTACTCCCCCTACGGCCTAGATATCCTGGAGGGTTTGGCCAAACTGTGTGGCGAGTTGAGCAAACGCGCTACGATGGATATGACTCGGGCGGTTCCTGATACAAAGCCCTTCGCGGCCTTAGCACAAACAAGAACTGAGGCCGGCGCACTGGCGGCGAGCCTGTCTGCAACGACTCCGCTAGCGGACATCGAGAAACTAGCCACCGTTTCTTCAACTGAAGTTGAACGTTTCGAAGCTCTCACGAAGTCGCTGGCGGAAGCTGATCCACGGCAAAAGGCACGTGACCTACGTCTGCGCGCTTCCGCCATATCAGAGCTGACTGCAAGGATAACATCGGCGGCGGTAGCGCTATCCCAGGAGCAGATTCAAGAGCTACGCAGCCTCATTGAGCGCCAACGCGTTGCCAAAGCTGCTGCAGATGCCGCACGGACCCAATTCTCAGAGGTGCCAGGCGTGCTACCCGGTACAGGCGGCGAAGCCTGGAAAGAGCTTTTCGAGAAGGCACGAGCCTTTGCAGCGGAAAGCCACGCAGGACACTTCCCTCCACTCAATGCCAGTGATTTGTGCCCACTCTGTCAAAACCCCCTAACAATCGATGGACAGAGCAGGCTGGTGGCCTTTGATTCCTTCGTTCAGGCAGAGGCCGAGAAATCGTATCAAGCCGCAAGGTCGGATGCCAAAGCAAAATACAGGTTGATCGATCAAGCTGACCTAGACCTTAAGATTGCTGGAGCAGCTGCTGCTGCACTTGCAGGCGACGTCGCTTTTCTTGAAAATTGCCATTCATTCCAAACTGCACTGATGGCTCGGCGCGCCGCAATTGTCAAGGCGGCAGGAGATGAAAGCTGGGACGCAGTCCCAGCATTTCCGGATAGCCCTGCTGGCGCGCTGACTCAAGTCTTCACCACGGTGACTGCTCAGGCCAAGGCTATGGAGGAATCTTTGGACGAAGCTGCGCGTGCCGCGCTGATACAGGAACGGGCAGAACTTGACGCCCGACTACGTCTAGCGGAACTGAAGTCGACGATGCTCGCTTGCGTTGCAAACTTCACATTGACTGCGAGATTACAGAACTGCGTAAACGCAGCTTCTACGACAGCCATCTCGCGCAAGTCGACCGATCTATCAAAAACAATGGCTACCCAAGAGGTCGCCGACGCTCTGAACAAGGAGCTGTCGGAACTCTATGTTCAAGAACTACAAGTGACCATGAAGCCAGCATCGAGCGCTGGGAAAACGCAGTTCAAGCTCACGCTGCAACATTCTGGTGGATCTCCGTCTGCCATCTTGAGTGAGGGTGAACAACGGGCCATCGCGATTGCCTCGTTTCTTGCCGAGGTGAGGCTGGGCCAAGGACGCGGTGGCATTGTCTTCGACGATCCGGTATCTTCACTTGACCATCGCCGGCGTTGGCACGTCGCACGACGCCTGCTCGAAGAATCTGCAGTGCGGCAAGTTCTAATTTTCACCCACGACATCTACTTCTTGTGCATTCTTCAGCAGATGGCGCAGAAGAAAGGCGCTGAATTCACCGCCCAATGCATAAGACGAACCGCCCTTGGATATGGCGTGCAATCTGAGCGTTTACCTTTCGATGCACTAAGCACGGCCAAGAGAATTGGCGTCCTTAAGCAAAGACAGCAAGGCATAGCCGCCCTTCACAGGGCGAGGAACTACGAAGAAGCGGAAGCGGACACGCTGAATGTTTACGGTCTTTTGCGAATGGCTTGGGAACGGGCCGTAGAGGAGTTGCTTTTTCAGGACGTTATCATGCGGTTCGGCGAAGGCGTATCAACCCAGCGTCTAAAACTTGTGACAGTGGAGCCTGGCGACTATCACGCAGTCGACGAAGGAATGACGAAATGCTCCAAATTCTCGGGACATGATGCAGCACCTGCTGCCCAATTACCGATTCCAACTCCCGAAGAGCTATTGCAAGACATTCAAAAATTGGACTATTGGAAAACTGCGCTTGAAGGGCGAGCAAAAAAGCTGAAAGCCGATCGCATCTGAGCTCTCAGATCACCCGCCGGCCCGCGCGCCACACACCACGCACCACCGCGTGGCGCGACCCGTCGGGCATGTCGGCCAGGCGCACCTGCACCAGGTCGGCGCGCAGGCCGGTTTCCAGTGCGCCGCGGTCGTGCAGGCCGCAGGCCCGCGCCGGCGTGCGGGTGACGGTGGCCACGGCCTCGGGCAGGGACAGAATCTCGTCCTGGGCCAGCCGCATCACCGCGCCCAGCAGGCTGCCGGGTACGTAGTCGGACGAGAGGATGTCGAGCAGCCCTTCGCGCGCCAGTTCGGCCGCGGCCACGTTGCCCGAGTGCGAACCGCCGCGCACCACGTTGGGCCCGCCCATGACGTTGGACAGGCCGCGCGCCCGCGCGGTCCGCGCCGCCAGCAGCGTGGTGGGGAATTCCGACATGCGGGCGCCTTCGCCGAAAGCCTGCTCCACGTGGGCCACCGTGGTGTCGTCGTGGCTGGCCATGGCGATGCCGTGGCTGCGGCAGTAGTCGACGAAGTGGGCGCGGTGCGGCGCGGCATAACGCGCCTGCAGTTCCGGTGCGGCGGCCACCTGGCGTTCGAACTTCTCGGGGCTCCAGCCCTTCTTGCCGGTGTAGTAGGTGCGGGCCTTGTCGATGTTCTCCCACTGGCGCTGGCCCGGGGTGTGGTCCATCAGCGAGACCAGCGACAGGCGCGGGTGGCCGCGGAAGGGGGCGAACAGGGCGATGGTGTTGGGCGCCGGCAGTTCGCAGCGCACATGCAGGTGGTGGTCGGCGCGCAGCAGGTCGCGCTCGGTGCAGGCGTCGAGTGCGGCCAGCACCTTGTCCCAGGCGCTGCCGCGCAGGCTGTCGGTATCGGCTTCGCCCACGCCCAGGGCGTCGAACACGGTGGTGATGCCGGCGGCGGCGATTTCGGCATCGTGCGCCAGCAGGGCCGGCAGTTCGGCCCAGTGCACCTGGGGCCGGGGCATCAGGTGGCGCTCGAAGTTGTCGGTATGCATCTCCACCAGGCCGGGCAACAAGTAGTCACCCTCCAGGTCGATGGCCGTGCAGCCGGTGGCGCCACTGTCGAGCGCCGCGATGCGGCCGTCGGCCACCGACAGGCAGCCGGACACGAGCTCGTCGCCCAGTACCAGGCGGGCGTTCTTGAAGACCAGGGAAGCGCTCATGCCATGTTCCTGAAAGAGGCGACGTCGACGCGCCGTGTGGCGACGGCCGCGCCCACGGCGGCGTCGTGGAAGATGCCGACCACCGCCGCGCCGCGCGCCGTGGCCTCGCGGATCAGCTCGATGACGGTCTGGGTATTGGCCGCGTCCAGCGAGGCGGTGGGTTCGTCCAGCAGCAGCAGGGGTTTCGGCACGATCATGTTTTGCGCGATGTTGATGCGCTGCTGCTCGCCGCCCGAGAAGGTGGCCGGCGGCAGATGCCACAGCCGCTCGGGAATCCGCAGCCGGGCCAGCCAGGCACGCGCCTGTTCACGCGCGGCCTCCATGGCGGTGGCGTGGTCCTCTTCCTGTCCGGCCTGCACTGCCTGCACGGCCAGCGGCTCGGCCACCACGTCGAGCGCTGCCACACGCGGGATGACCCGCAGGAACTGGCTGACGTAGCCGATGGTGTCGCGCCGCAGCCGCACCAGTTCGCGAGGCGAGGCTTGCGTTACCTCCACCGGCTCGGTGCCAGGTGCCCGCACGGTGATGCGGCCGGCGCTGGCGCGGTAGTTGGCGTAGATGAGCTTGAGCAGCGTGCTCTTGCCCAGGCCCGAGGCGCCGTCGAGCACGACACATTCGCCGGCCTGCACCGCCAGGTCCACGCGGTCGAACACCGGCAGCTCGGCGCCGTTGCGGTGGTGCAGGGTGAAGCGTTTGGCGACCCCGCTGAGTTCGAGCAGAGGCAGGGGCAATGGCAAGGGTGCGTTCATGGCTGCAGTACCGAAGAGACGAGGAGCTGGGTGTAGGGGTGCTGCGGATCGTCCAGCAGCTGGTCGGTGAGGCCGGCCTCGACCACCCGGCCGTGCTGCATCACCAGCATGCGGTCGGCCAGCAGCCGGGCCACGGCCAGGTCGTGGGTGACGATCACCACCGCCAGCTGCATCTGCCGGGTCAGCTGGCGCAGCAGGTCGAGCAGGCGCGCCTGCACCGACACGTCGAGGCCCGAGGTCGGCTCGTCCATGAACACCAGGCGCGGCCGGGTGACCAGGTTGCGGGCGATCTGCAGGCGCTGGCGCATGCCGCCGGAGAAGGTGCGCGGCGCGTCGTCGATGCGGGCAGTGTCGATCTCCACCCGCGTCAGCCATTCGGCCGCGGTGCTGCGCAGCCGGCCGTAGTGGCGCTCGCCCATGCCCATCAGGCGTTCGCCCACGTTGGCGCCGGCCGATACGTCCATACGCAGGCCGTCGGCGGCATTCTGGTGCACGAAACCCCAGTCGGTGCGGGCCAGCAGGCGCTGCTGCGCCTCGCTCATGGAAAACACGTCCTGCAGGCCGGCTTCGCGGGTGTGGAATTCGACGCTGCCGGCGTCGGGCCGGGCACGCGCCGCCACGGCGTTGAGCAGCGTGGTCTTGCCGGAGCCAGACTCGCCGACCACCGCCAGCACCTCGCCGGGCCAGAGGTCGAAGGACGCGTCGTGCAGCGCGGTGCGGGTGCCGTAGCGTTTGCCGATGCCGCGCACCCGCAGCAGGGGCGCGGCGGAAACGTGGGCGGAGGGGGCGAAGGGAGAGGAGGAAGCCAGTGCGCGCATGCTCAGAGTTCCATGGTGAAGGACAGCCCGTGCTGGCTGAAGCCGAGCGATTCGTAGAAACCGTGCGCCGCCTGGCGTTTGCGGTTGGACGACAGCGCCAGCTTGTAGCAGCCGGCGTCGCGCGCCAGGCCCAGGGCATGGACCATCATCCGGCGGCCCAGACCCCGGCCCTGGTGGCCGGGGGCGACCACCACGTCCTCGACGATGGCCGAGGGGGTGCCGCGGTGCGCCAGGTTGTGCATGACCAGCAGGGCGTAGCTGCCGACCACGGCCGCGCCCTCGCAGGCGACGAACAGCCGGTAGCTGGGGTAGCGGGCGAATTCGGCCAGCACCGCCTCGGCCTCGGTGGTGGGCAGCACCATGCCGTTGTCCATGGCCGGCTGGGCGTAGAGCGCCAGCACGTCGGGCAGGTCGTCGGCGGTGGCTTCGCGCAACTCGATGGTCATGCCGATGCCTCCGCGGCGACAGCCGTGGATACGGCGCCGGACCCCACCGCGGCAGCCTGCCGCGTCGCGCAGTAGTGCGAATCGGAGCACACGTGCAAGCGGCTGCCGGCGTCGTCGGTGACGATCTCGTCGAGGAAGCTGTCGGTGGCGCCGCACAGGGCACACGGCACATTCCAGCGCTGCACCTCGAAGGGGTGGTCCTCGAAACCCAGGCTTTCCACCGAGGTGTAGGGCGGCACCGCGTAGATACGCTTCTCGCGGCCGGCGCCGAACAGCTGCAGGGCCGGGTTGCGGTGCATCTTGGGGTTGTCGAACTTGGGGATGGGCGATGGCGACATGACATAACGGCCGTTGACCAGCACCGGGTAGTCGTAGGTGGTGGCGATGTGGCCGTAACGGGCGATGTCCTCGTACAGCTTGACGTGCATCAGCCCGTACTCGGCCAGGCCGTGCAGGGTGCGGGTCTCGACCTCGCGCGGCTCCAGCCGCTGCAGGGGTTCGGGCACCGGCACCTGGTAGACCAGCACCTGGCCCTCGGCCAGCGGCGTCTCGGGGATGCGGTGGCGCGTCTGGATCAGCGTCGCATCCTCGGTGCGGGTGGTGGTCTCCACACCCGTGGTGCGCTGGAAAAACCGCCGGATGTTGACCGCGTTGACGGTGTCGTCCGAGCCCTGGTCGATGACCTTGAGCACATCCTGCGGGCCGATGACCGCGGCGGTGACCTGGATACCGCCGGTGCCCCAGCCATAGGGCAGCGGCATCTCGCGCGAACCGAAGGGCACCTGGTAGCCGGGGATGGCCACCGCCTTCAGGATGGCGCGGCGGATCATGCGTTTGGTGCGCTCGTCCAGGTAGGCGAAGTTGAAGTTCTGCGCCGTGCTGTCCGCGGGGGTGGCAGTGGGTGTGGGGGTGCTCATGCTTCGGCGTCCTCCGGGGCGGTTGCCGCGTCGGCGGCGGCCTGGGTGCGCATGCGGCGCACCAGGTCGAGTTCGGACTGGAAGTCCACGTAGTGGGGCAGCTTCAGGTGCTGCACAAAACCCGAGGCTTCCAGGCTGTCGCTGTGCGAGAGCACGAACTCCTGCATCTGCGCCGGCGACTCGACCGGCTCGCCGAGTTCGTCGGCGCGCAGCGCACGGTCCACCAGGGCCATGGCCATGGCCTTGCGTTCGCCGTGGCCGAAAGCCAGGCCGTAGCCGCGGGTGAACTGCGGCGGTTCGGTCTTGCTGCCGGCGAACTGGTTGACCATCTCGCATTCGGTGATGTCCATGTCGCCGATGGAGATGGCGAAGCCCAGTTCCTCGGGCTCGATCTCCAGCGCTACGCTGCCGAAGCGGATCTCGCCGACGAAGGGGTGGCTGTGCGAATAACCGCGCTGGGTGGAGTACGCCATGGCCAGCAGGAAACCCTCGTCGCCGCGCGCCAGGTTCTGCAGGCGGGTGGCGCGGTCGGCCGGGAAACGCAGCGGCTCGCGGGTCAGGTCCACCGGCGCCGGGTCACCCGGGGGCACGGGGCGGGTCTCGATCAGGCGTTCGTGGTTCAGCAGATCGACCACCCGGGGGGTGATGGCCGGCGGTACGGCGTTCGCCCCGGCAGCGGGCACCGGCACGGCCGCGGGTGCGGCGCCCTCCTCCTGCGCGGCCAGCAGCGAGAAGTCGAGCAGGCGCTGGGTGTAGTCGTAGGTGGCACCCAGCACCTGCCCGCCGGGCAGGTCCTTGAAGGTGGCGGAGATACGCCGGTCCAGCGCCATGCGGGCGGTGTCCAGCGGCAGGCTGGTGCCCAGGCGCGGCAGCGTGGCACGGTAGGCGCGCAGCAGGAAGATGGCCTCGACCAGGTCGCCCGAGGCCTGCTTGATGGCCAGCGCGGCGAGTTCGGGGTCGTACACCGAGCCCTCGGTCATGACCCGGTCGACCGCCAGCTTGAGCTGTTCGCGGATCTGCCGCACCGAGAGTTCGGGTGTGGCCGGGTCGCCGCGGCGCTGTTCGGCGAGCAGCTGGTAGCTGTGGAGGATGGCGGCTTCCCCGCCCTTGACGGCAACGTACATGGGGTCAGTGCTCCTGTTCGATCGCGGTGGTGCGCGGCAGGCCCACGATGTGGGCGGGCGCGGCGAGGAACAGGTCCACCCCGCGCGGAAAGCTGGCGTGGTTGCCGGCCCATTGCGCGGCGAAACCGCTGTCCGTCTGCTGCAGCGGGCCGCCGACACGCAGGCATGCCATGCCGTCGATGCCCGGGCCGCGCAGCGTCCAGCCGCCCTCGCCCGGGCCGCTGCCGGCCGGCGCAACACCGAGTCCCGGCACGTCCACCACGCAGGTGGCCGACTGGTCGGGACAGGCATCGCTGCCCTGGGCCAGGCCGGCCAGCGGCGGCAATGCATCGCCCTGGGCCACCCAGGCGAATTGCGCTTCGCCCGGCGTTTCCACCAGCGTGCAGCCGGTGTGGAAACGCAGCCAGGCTGCGGCGCTGCCGCCGGCCAGCGCGGGCGACAGCCAGAGCCGGCTGTCGGCATCGAGCAGGGCCAGCAGCAGTGCGGCAGCCGCGGGGTTGCCCTGCGCGGGTACCTGGGCGTCGTGCGGCACGGCCACCGGGCGGCCGGGGTAGGACAGCGCGTCGAGAGCCGCGCGGAACACCGCCTGGCTGCCGTACGCCAGGTCGGAAAAGCCGGGGCCGATGGCCGCGAGATCGGCCGGGGTCATAGGCCCTCCCCGTCATCGTCGCCCGCGGTGCCGCCCGATTCGCGGGCGACGGTGAAGAATTCGACCTTGCTGCCCTGGGCCCGCGCATGGCGCTGGGCGCGTTGCGCCGCCAGGTGCTGGCGCACCGGCCGCAGCAGCGCCACCTCCAGCGCCAGCTGCTGCGCCGGGTCCTGCAGCAGCGCATCGGCCACCGCAGCCAGCTGGGCACGGCGGTGCGAGCGGCCCAGCACGTAGGACACACCGACGGCGGCGGACGCGGTCGCCAGGCGCAGGGCGCAGCGGGTGACGGTGACTTCACCCAGGTTAAAACGCTCGCCGGTGCCGCCCGCACGGCCCTGCACCATCATCAGGCCCGTCTCGGGTGCCCGCAGCCACTGCGGCACCAGCGCGCCCGGACCGGCCAGGGCGGATTCGAGCAGTTCCATCGGCGCGCGCGCCAGGTCGGCCATCCACAGGGGGCGGCTCAGCGGCGGCGGCGTGCCGTGGCTGTCAAAAGCGTGAAACATAGGAGTGTTACCCTGAAAGTTGTATAGACAAGTCGACAACTGGCGCGAGCTTAGAGAGCCCGCATGTAGCTTTCATGACAACACTCGGCCCATTACTCCCTTCCGCCGCCGCCACGGCCCCGCCGGCGGCGCGCGAAAGTTTCTGGACCCGCATCGCGGCGGACCTGGCGGACGCCATCGCCCGCGGCGTCTACCCGCCCGGCCAGCGCCTGCCGTCCGAACACGCGCTGGCCGAGCAGTTCGGCGTGAACCGGCACACCATCCGCCGCTCGCTGGCCAGCCTGTGCAGCCAGGGGCTGCTGCGGGTGACGCAGGGCAGCGGCACCTACGTGGAAGAGTTCGCGGTGGAGCTGGTGCTGGCCAAACGCAGCCGCCACCAGCACAGCCTGGCCTCGGCCGGCCTGCGTGGCAGCCTGCGGGTGCTGGAGTCGGCCACCGTGCGCGCCACGGCGGCGCAGGCCAAGGCCCTGAAAGTCCCCGCGCGCAGCCCGCTGCTGTGGCTGCGGGTGCTGGGCGATGCCGAAAACCAGCCGCTGCACTTCAGCGAACGCCTGTTCCCGCTGCCGCGCTTCGAAGGGCTCGAAGCGGTGCTGCGCGAGACCGGTTCCATCACCGCCGGTTTTGCCGCCCACGGCGTGGCCGACTACACCCGCCACGAAAGCCGCATCACCGCGCAGATGCCCGATGCCATGGTGGCGGCGCAGCTGCGCCAGTCGGCCAGCCGCCCGGTGCTGATGGTGGAGAGCGTGAACGTAGACACCGAAGGTGTGCCCATCGAATACGCCCGCGCCTGGTTCGCCGGCGACCGTGTCACCCTCACGGTGAACCACGATGCCTGAGGCCGCACGGACGCGGCCCGGCGCCCCGCCCCTGGCCGCAGCGCACCGCTACGCGGTGTACTTCGCCCACCAGCCCAACAGCGCCTGGTGGGAGGCCGGCAGCGCCTGGCTGGGGCGCTGCGCGGCACGTGGCGTGGCCCTGCCGCAGCCGCCCACGCCGGCGGTGCCGGAATTCCCGGGTTCCTCGGACCTGGCCGCGGCGCGGCAGTACAGCCTGACGGCCGCGCCACGCCGCTACGGCTGGCATGCCACGCTGAAGGCGCCCTTCCAGCTGGCGCCGGGCGTGGCGCTGCCGGCCCTGCAGGCCCGCCTGCGTTCGCTGTGCGAGGACCTGCTGCCTTTCGCCATGCCGCCGCTGCGGGTGGCCCTGGTCGATGGGGATTTCCTGGCGCTGGTGCCGCAAGAGGGTGCCGGTGCCACGGCCGCCACAGCCGCCATCGACGCGGTGGCGCGGGCCTGCGTGACCGGCCTGCACGGCCTGGCCGCGCCGCTGCCGGAGGCCGAACTGCAGCGCCGCCGCGCCGCCGGCCTGACACCCGAGGAAGATGCGCTGCTGTTACGCTGGGGCTACCCCTTCGTGCTGGAGCGCTTCCGTTTCCACCTGTCGCTGACCGGTTCGCTGCGCGAGGCCGGTGCACCGGCCACCGCGGCCCTGCGGGCAGCGGCCGAACGCTGGTTCGCCGGACTGCCGCCCACCCGCTTCGCTTCGGTGGCGCTGTTTGCCGAGGCATCGCCCGGCGCCGATTTCCTGTTGCTCGAACACCTCGACCTGGGGCCGGCATGAACACCACCCGCCTGATCTACACCATGGGGCCGTCGGGCGCCGGCAAGGACAGCCTGCTGGCCTGGTTGCGCACGCGGCTGCCGGCGGCAGCGCCGGTGCATTTCAGCCGCCGGACCATCAACCGCCCGGTGCTGCCCGACGGCGAGCAGCACGAGGCCGTGGCCACACCGGCGTTCCACCGGCTGCTGCAGGCCGATGCCTTCGCCATGGCCTGGGAGGCCAACGGCCTGCTCTACGGCGTGCGCCGCGCCGCGCTGGCGCCGCTGTCGGCCGGCGACTGGGTGCTGGTGAACGGCTCGCGCGCCTACCTGCCGCGCGCGCTGGCGCTGTTTCCCGGCCTGACGGTGCTGCACATCACCGCGGGGGTGGAGACGCTGCGCCGCCGGCTGCTGGCCCGTGGCCGCGAAAGCGGCGACGTGGCCGAAAAAAGGCTGCAGCGCGCAGCGCAGTACAGCCTGCCGGCCGAGACGGCGGGCCAGGCCATCGAGATCCACAACGACGGCACACTCGAAGACGCTGGTGAGACCCTGCTGCAGTCGCTGCGGCGGCTGGAGGCCTGGCCGGTGCCGGCCGCCTGAGACCGCTCCCCTGCCCAGCGCCTTTCAGGAGGAAGCTGCCGGCCAGAAAACCTGCACACGCGACAACACATGCAGGGCGCGGCGGCAGGCCTCGGCCCCGGCCGGGCGACGCGCCGCCAGCCAGCCGATGGCGAACCAGGCACGCGGATCGACGGCGGCGGCATTCGTATAGGCCGCCAGTGCCACGGCCTCGTCGTTGTAGCGCCCCAGCGCGTCCTGCGCGGGTTTCAGCTGGCCGAGAAAGGCGCCGGCATGTTTGCTGCCGAACAGCGGCGCGGTGAATTCGGCCAGGTAGCGCAGGCGCTTCAAGCGCTTGCGCACCCGGTGCTGGGCCTCGGGCGCCAGCGTGGCGAAACGCCGGCCGTCCTGCACCACCTGCCGGTGCAGCTTGTCGAGCCGCCTGCCGACCAGCGCGCGCACATGCCGCGCCTCCAGCCCCACGGCGCCTTCCGTGGCAACGAAACCGGCCAGGCTGGCCAGTACCGCCTGCAGCGCAGGCGTACGCACGACATCGCCCGGCGGTTCGCCGCCGGCACCGGTCGCTGCCAGGTCGACCTCCGGGCCGCCGGCGGCACGCAGCGCGGGCTGCATCTTCTGCGCCAGGTTCTGCGGGTCCTGCCAGGCGCCGAGGCGGCGGAAGGCATCGGCCAGGGTGTTCTCCCACCCCGGGGCTATGCCCTCGGCCACACCGCCCAGCTCGCGCAGCGCGGTGCGCAGACGGCGCAGGCCGATACGCAACTGGTGCACCTGGGCCGCGTCGGTGCTGCCGCCGGCCACTTCGACTGCGTTGGGCAGCACCTGCGCCAGGCAGGTTTCGACCACGGTGCGCTGGAGCCGGCCACCCCCGGTATGGCGGTCTACACGCGGCGGCTTGAATGCGGATGCCATGGCCGTGTTTCTCCGTCGGGGGGACGCGTCAGGCGGCGACCGTGGGGTCTCCGCTGGGCGCCGCATCGGCCGCATGCAGCTCCACGCGGTTGCGGCCCAGGCGCTTGGCCCGGTAGCAGGCGGCGTCGGCGTCCTTCATGATGGCTTCGATGTTTTCCGGTTCGGTGCCGAACATGCGGATGCCGATGCTGGCGCCGACCCGGTAGCGGTGCTCGGCGATGCTGAACTCGCGCCGGCCCAGGGCCGCCACCAGCTTGCGCGCCACCGCCGTGGCCTGGCCGATGCCGCAGTCGCGCAGCAGCACCACGAACTCGTCGCCGCCCAGGCGGCCCACGATGTCGCTGGTGCGCACCGTCTTGCGCAGCAGGCCGGCCACCTGGCGCAGCACCTCGTCGCCCGAGGCATGGCCGGAGCGGTCGTTGACCATCTTGAAGCCGTCGAGGTCGACGAACAGCAGGCCATGGCAGCCGGCGTCGCCGGCCAGCTCCTCCAGCTTGGACTCGAGGTAGCGGCGGTTGACCAGGCCGGTCAGCTCGTCCTGCCGCGCCTCCTGGCGCAGCGCACGCACCATCAGCTCGCGGGCATGTTCCTCGGACTTGCGCTGGGTGATGTCGAGCAGGTTGCCTACCACGTGGTGCACGGCGCCCCCTTCGTCCTGCACCGAGGCGCAGAAGAACTGGCAGGTGCCGGCCAGGCCGTCCTTGCGGTAGAAAACGGCCTCGATGTCGAAGAACCGCGTAGGCGCGCCCGGCTCGGCCCGGGCAAAGGCCCCGAACTGCGTCGCCGCCTGGCCTTCGAGCACGTCGGCGATGTTGAGCCGCAGCAGGTCGGCCTCCTGGTAGTCGAGCAGTTCGCACAGGGCGTCGTTGACGTCGGTCAGGTCGCCGCTGGGTGATGCCACCAGGGTGGGAATGCCCGAGCGGGTGAACACCGTGCGCATACGCTGCTCGCTCTGCTTGGCGCGCGCCGATTCGATGCGCAGCTCGGCCGCCAGGCTGCGCAGTTGCTGCTCGCCTTCGCGCGCCCGGTGTTCGGCGGTGCGCAGTTCCAGCTCGTGCCGCTTGGCCGCGCTCACGTCCCAGTGGATGGCGTAGGTCTGCCCCTGGGCGGTGCGGTTGATGGTGATGCGGGACCAGCGCTGGTCGGGCAGCGGCAGGTCCACCGGCGCCCCGGCGAAGCAGGCGCCGTCGAGCAGCGCCGCATCGAGGTCCTGTGCGTACAAGGCGCGCTCGGCCGGCCGGTCGGCCGCGTCCCACACGGCGCCGACCACCTCGGACAGCGTACGGCCCCGCACCGATTCCTCGGTCGCCACGCCGTAGATCTGCAGGAAGTGGTCGTTGGCGGCCACTATGCGCTGCTGCGCATCGAGTAGCGTGGCGCCCTCGCCCAGGTTCTGCAGCAGCGAGCCCGGGTCGCTAGGGGTGTCCGGGCCGAACGAATCGGGCGCCGGGTCGTCGTACTGGCGCGCCTCGGCGCCCGACAGCTGCAGCCAGATGCGCACCCGGCCGCCCCCCGGCTCCGGCACGGAAGAGGCACGGAACCAGCGCCCCTGGTGCTGGAACACGTAGGGCCGGGTCTGCGTGCGGTTGCGCAGGATGCCGTCGGCCACGTAGCGTTCGACGTTGCCCAGCTGCTCGGGCGGCAGGCGGCCCCGGTAGAAGCGGCGCAGGTTGTCGCCGTAGTGCTCGCCCGGGTACACATGGCCTTCGTGTTCGGGGAAGTAGCGCAGGAAGGACTGGTTCCAGAGCACGGTGCAGTCGTCCGCGTCGAACACACACAGGGCGATCCCCATGGTGTCGAGCAGTTTCGCGGTGAGCCGGTATTCCATGTCCATGCGATTTTTTTATATTGTGCGCGCAGCCCGGACCGGCCCGGCACGGCGGTCGGTGCGACCGGCAGTTGTAACACCGCTTCTTTGCGCCCGTATGACGGTCGCCCGGACAGGCAACCTCCGCGCGGGATTCAGGCTTTTTTGGTGCCGTGGCTGGCCACGTAGGCGCTGGCGGCGTTCTGCACATGGCGGGCAGCCAGCAGGCCGGCGAGTTCCGCGTCGGCGGTGAGGATGGCCTGCAGGATCTGGGCATGGTCGGCCCAGTTCTGGTGGGCGCGTACCCGGTTGATCGGTGCGAACAGCAGCGCCGTGCGGTCGCGCAGCGAACGGATCAGGTCGGCCAGCACCTCGTTGCCCGCGCCGCTGGCGATCAGGTCGTGCACCTGCCCGTTGACCGCCACCAGCGCGTCGGTATCCCCCTGTGCGGCGGCCTGGCGGCCCTCGTCGAGCAGGCGCTGCAGGCGTTCGGTCATCTCCAGGCTGCGGCGCTGGGCCGCCAGCCGGGCGTTGAGGCTTTCGAGGTTGGCACGCACTTCCACCAGTTCGCGGGCCGCGTCGTCGGACACGCTGGCCACGGTGGCACCGCGGCGCGGCTCGATGCGCACCAGCCCCTCGGAGGCCAGCGCCCGCAGGGCCTCGCGCACCGGGATGCGGGACACACCGAGCTGTTCGGAGATGCGCCCCTCCACCAGCCGGTCGCCCTGCTGGTAGTCACCGTCGAGTATCTTGCGACGCAGCGCGTCGGTGACGATGGTGAACAGCGAGGTGTGCTGGTCGCCCAGGCTCGGCGGCGCGGGCAGGGTGGCTGCCGGAAGAACGTCCTCCGGCTGGCGGAACGCAACGGTGTCGGTCATGGGCGCCAAGAGAGCGGCGACGGGGACGGGCGCCGCCGGGAATGGGTACGCCGCCATTGTAGTCGCCGGGGTCCGGCTCAGGCCCGGGCGGCTTCCTGGGCACGGCGCCAGGCCAGGCCGGCCAGGGCGATGTCCTGCAGGCCGACACCGACCGACTTGTAGAGGGTGATGTCTTCGTCGTGGCGGCGCCCCGCCACCCGGCCGGTGACGATGTCGGCCAGTTCCACCAGCTTGCCCTCGGGCAGCAATGCATCGGGCGCGGCACGCACCAGGTCGCCGGCCTCGCGCAGCGTCTGCTGCTTCCACTCCACCGCGATCAGCGCCGTGCGGCGCAGCGCGGTGTCGTCCAGCTCGCGGGTGTGCGGCAGGCTGGAGCCGACGGCGGCGATGAAACAGCCGGGCGGGATGAGCGCGCCGGCGAACAGCGGCTCGGTACTGCGCGAGGCGGTGACGATGATGTCGGCACCGGCGATGGTGGCCTCGGCCGAGGCGCAGGACTCGACCGGCACACCGCAGCGCTGCTGCAGGCCGGTGATCACCTCCGCACGGCCGTGCGGATCGAACACGCGGATCTGCTCCAGCCCGAAGGCCGCGGCCAGCTGTTCGGCATGCGCCTGGCCCTGCACCCCCGCGCCCAGCAGCGCCAGCCGGCGTGCGCCGGGCCGCGCCAGGTGGCGCGCCGCGATGACCGAGCAGGCGGCGGTGCGCAGCCGGGTGATGGCATTGGCCTCGAAGGAGGCCAGCGGCCGGCCGTCCTCCGTGGAGAACAGCAGGATGACAAAGGAGAACTGCCCCTTGATCGTGGTGTAGACCTTGGCGCCCGCCACACCCTGGCCGGGAATGACCGCGCCCAGCGTGGACAGCTTGACGCCGCCGGCCTCGGTGCGGATGCGCTCCTGCATGGCGGCCTGCCCTTCGCCCTGGCAACGCAGCGCGTCGAGCAGCACGGCCTGCGCATCGGCGGGGGTGAGCAGGGCGTCGATGGTGGCGTCGGTGATGTGTTGCATGGCGGATCGGATCAAGGTCGGAGGAAAGAAAAAACGGCTAACGCAGCGCCTGGACGATGGCCCCCAGCCCGCCGAGCCCGGTGAGCAGCAGCAGGAGCCGCCGCAGGGCCCCGGCCGGCACCCGCCGGGTGAGCCCGTTGGAGGCCAGGAAACCGGCCACCATGCAGGGCGCCAGCAGCACCCCCAGCCACAGTTCGGCCAGGCCGAAGCGGCCCACCGCCGCCAGCATGGCCAGCGACACCACCGCGCCCACCGACAGGATGCAGCCGATGGTGGCCCGCAGGCCGGCCGGCGGCAGCGCCTGCAGCACCAGCGCAAAAGGCGAGGCGCCGGCCGAGGTGATGGTACCCATGAGGCCCGATGCCACCCCCGCCAGCGCGGTGTTGCGGCGGGTGGGCGCCAGGTGGCGGCCCGCCAGGCTGGCGGCCACGCCGGCCAGGATCAGCAGGCCGAACAGCACCGCCAGCGGCCGCTGCGGCAGCATGGCGATGGCGGCCGCGGCCAGCACCGTGCCGACGACCCGGCCGGCCAGCGCATTGCCGGCGATGGGCCAGTCGATGGAGGCGCGTTCGCGCAGTGCGGCCATCAGCGACAGCACGCTGGCCAGCACCAGCAGCGGTGCCGGCGCGAGTTCGGGATAGAAAAGCGCCGCGGCGGGCGCGGCGAACATGGCAAAACCCAGGCCGCCGATGCCCTGCAGCAGGGCACCGATGGCCACGATGGCGCCCATGCCCGCGTAGTGGGCAGCGCCCATGCCGGGCGGCAGCGCAGGCAGTAGCATCACCGGGATGCCCCGCGTGTCACCACGACACGCTGACCTCGCCGCTGACGACGAAGGTCTGGCAGGCCATGCGGTAGCCCGCCAGCAGGTCGGCTTCGCTCAGGTGCTTGCGCTCCTTGGGCTTGACCGCATCGGTATGCTCCAGCCCCTGCTCGATACGGCACTTGCAGGTGCCGCACAGGCCGCCGCCGCACTTGAAGGGAATGCCGCCCTTCTCGCGCAGCGACACCCGCAGCAGGTTGCTGTTGTCGGGGGCGGTCACGACCTTGGCGTCGTTGGTCAGGAAGGTGATCTGGGCCATGGCACGCGCCTCAGGTCTTCACCAGCACGGTGTCGACCGAGCCGAAACGCGTCAGGTGCTCCAGCTCGCGCCGGGCCCGGGCCACGGTGTCGAACTTTTCCAGGAACTTCACCGGCACCCGGTTGACCGCCGGCGCGCCGGACTCGTCCACTACCACGACCCGCGTGGTGGTCGGGTCGGACAGCAGTTCGGCGATGACGAACCGCGCCTTGCAGCGGCCGCAGAACAGGTAGTCATAACTCTCGGCCGGGCGCAGGCCCTCGCCGATCTCGGTGCGGAACTGGCCGGGCTTGCTCGTCAATATCACGTACATGGCGGGTGTTTCTTCAGTCGTCCTGGCGCAGTTCGATGTCGTGGTCCAGCCACAGCTGGCAGGCCAGGCGCCAGCCGGCGTCCAGGCGCTCGCCGAGCTGCTTCTTTTCCTTCCAGTTGGGCGCGGGCAGGTGTTCGGCACCGGCCAGCACCTGGCAGGCGCACTTGGAACACTTGCCCATGCCGCACTCGTATTTCAGGTGCGGAAACGGGAACTGCTTGATGCCGGCACGTACCACGAGGTTGGTGTTGTCCTTGACCTCGCCCTCGTGGGCCTGGCCGTTGCGGTGGAATACGACGTGGGGCATGCGGCAACCGGAAAAAGCGGGGTCAGGCAGTGGCCAGTTCGGCCTCGGGTTCGCGCTGGGCGACGTAGTCGTTGTAGAGCGCGGTGGTGTAGAGCAGGCGCATCTCGGCGCCGACTTCGCAGATCTTCAGGCAGCGCTTCTGCAGCTCGGGCGTGTTGGCCAGTTCCAGCACGATCTGGTAGCCGCGCTCGCCATGGATCTCGTCGGAGACGATGTGCAGGTCGAAGAATTCGACTTCCTCGTCGGTGAAGCCGTACTTTTCCCGCAGGGTGGGCGTCTGCTTGCGGTAGATGGACGGCACCTGCGACTCCAGGCCCACCACCAGGCCGGCGACGGCCACCACCGGGTCTTCGCGCATGGCGACGGCGTAGCACCAGCTTTGCAGGGCGCGTGTGGTGGGCGACATGTTGTCGGAGTCGGTCACCCGTTCGCGGGTGGTGCCGCAGGCTTCGGCGAAGCGGATCAGCAGGTCGGTATGGCGGTCGCCACCGATTTCCTCTTCGTACATGTTGGCCAGCAGGAAATCCTTGGCTTCGGTGAAGCGGTCGGGCGTGCGGGCATAGACGTAGGCCAGGTAGTCGGCGAAGGGGCCGACGTAGTGGTAGTGGTTCTCGGCCCAGCGCGCCAGCTGTTCGCGCGTCAGCGTGCCCGCGGCCCAGGCCAGGCTGAACGGGGACTTGTTCGCGCTCTTGCCCTTGATGGCGTTTTCGAGCGCGGTACGGAAATCATCGCGATTCATGAGTTCGGACATGGGGACTCCTGCGGGGAAAAGATGAAGAGGAAGGAATACTGTATACCAAACATCCGCACCGCTCAACGCCTTTTACAAGCATTGGCCTCCTGATCATCCCTCTTGCGCAAACTATTTGGTATACAGTATCCTTTCAAACACCTTTCCCACCACGGCCTCCGCCGATCCGTCCGCCATGACCCTCGACACCGCCTCCGCAGCGCCGCAAACCTTCCTGAACCACATCGCCGGCGCCTGGGTGGCCTGCGGCAGCGGTTCCACCTTCGACAACACCAACCCGGCGGATGCACGCGACCTGGTCGGCCGTTTCCAGGCCTCGTCCGCGCAAGACGCCCAGGCCGCGGTCGATGCCGCGCAGGCCGCTTTCGCCGGCTGGAAGCGCACCAGCATCACCAAACGTGCCAAGGTGCTGCTGGCCGCGGCCGATTACCTGGAGGCCAATGCCGAGCGCTTCGCCGCCGAGATGACCCGCGAGGAAGGCAAGGCGCTGAACCTGGCCAAGGACGAATTCCTGCGCTCGGCGCAGACGCTGCGTTTCTATGCGGTGGAAGGCCAGTCGTTCTCCGGCGAGACCTTCCCGCAGGACGACCCGGACATGCTGGTCTACACCCAGCGCGAACCGCTGGGCGTGGTGACGGTCATTGCGCCCTGGAACTTCCCGGTGTCGATTCCCGCACGCAAGATCGCCCCGGCCCTGGTGATGGGCAATACCGTCGTGTTCAAGCCCTCGTCGGAGGCGCCGCTGTCGGGCCTGCGCCTGGCCGAAGCCCTGGTCCACGGCGGCCTGCCCGCCGGTGTGCTGAACTTCATCACCGGCCGCGCCAGTGAGGTCGGCCCCACCCTGACCCAGGCACCCGCCGTGCGCGCCATTTCCTTCACCGGCTCGACCGCGGCCGGCGAACAGATCCACAAGGGCGCCAGCCTGACCACCCGCACGCAGATGGAGCTGGGCGGCAAGAACCCGCTCATCGTGATGGAAGACGCCGACCTCGACCTGGCGGTGGACCTGGCCATCAAGGGCGGGCTGTCGCTGTCGGGCCAGGCCTGCACCGGCACCAGCCGCATCCTGGTGGTGGCCGCGGTGCGCCAGGCCTTCACCGACAAGCTGGTGGCCCGGGTGCGCGGCCTGAAGATCGGCAGCGGCATGGCCAAGGGCATGGACCTGGGCCCACTCGCCACCGCCAACCAGCTGAAGTCTGTGCTGCGCTACATCGCCATCGGCAGGCAAGAAGCCACGCTGCTGTGCGGCGGCGAGCAGCTCACCGAAGGCGACTACGCCCATGGCTACTACGTGGCACCGGCCGTCTTCACCGGCGTGACGCAGGCCATGCGTATCGCCCGCGAGGAGATCTTCGGCCCGGTGCTGGCCATCATCGAGGTGGCCGACTATGCCGACGCGCTGGCCCAGGCCAACGACACCGAGTACGGCCTGTCGGCCGCCATCTGCACCCGCAACGCACGCTACGCACACGACTTCGCGCACGACATCGAATCGGGTACGGTGAAGGTCAACCGCACCACCACCGGCAACCTGATCAACGCCCCCTTCGGCGGCCTGAAGCGCTCCAGCACCTCGACCTTCCGCGAGTCCGGCCGCGGCGGGCTGGAGTTCTACACGCAGATCAAGACCGTCTACCGCGGCTGCTGAACCCCCTCCTCCCTCTCTTTTCCCCAGGAATCCCCATGAAACAAGTCTTTCGCCTCGAAATCGAAGAAGCCCGCACCATGGTCGCCGCGGCCACCGCCAAGTCGAAAGAGATCGGCGTGCTGGAAACCATCTGCATCGTCGACGATGGCGGCTACCCCATCGCCCTGGAGCGCATGAACGGCGCACGTATCACCGGCCCGCAGATCGCCTGGAACAAGGCCTTCACCGCGGCCGGCCACAAACGCTCGACCCACCTCTTCAACACGCCACCCAACGGCCCGGCCCTGCCCGGCAACGAGGCCTTCGGCATCCAGTGGAGCTTCGACGGCAAGTTCGCCGTGTTCGTCGGTGGTTTCCCCATCGTGGTGGACGACGAGGTGATCGGCGGTGTCGGCCTGTCGGGCGGCAACGGCGAACAGGACACCGCCGCCGGCGTGGCCGCGCTGCAGGCCCTGCACGAGCTGCTGGCCCCGCGCGGCCACAAGGTGCTGGTGCAGGCCGACATCAAGAAGTAACCCGCCCACGGAGCAAGACCCATGGCCTACCGCGTCCAGTTGCTGGAGTCCGACACCGCCTTCACCGTGGAGGATGGCGAAACCGTGCTCGAAGGCGCCGACCGCGCCGGCCACCACCTGCCGCACGACTGCCGCTTCGGCACCTGCGGCACCTGCCGCATCCGGCTGGCCGCGGGCAGCGTCGGCTACGAGGACTTTCCGGCCGGGTTGAGCGAGGAGGAAGCCGCCGCCGGCTTCGCCCTGGCCTGCCAGGCCCGCCCGCGCAGCGACCTGGTGGTGCAGCCCGAACGCAAGCTGGCGCCCTGTTCCGAGCCGGCGCGCCACCAGGCCACGGTGGCCGCGGTGCGCACGCTGGGGCCGGACGTGACCCACCTGACGCTGGAGCTGCCGCCCGACACCGGGCTGGTCTACCGTCCCGGCCAGTACGTGAACCTGTTCCTGGAAGACGGCAGCGCGCGCAGCTTCTCCATGGCCTCGCGCCCCACCGGCGGCCGGCTGGATTTCCATATCCGCCGCATCCCGGATGGCCGCTTCACCCACCACCACGTCGGCTGGCTGCGGCCGGGCGACCGGTTGCAGGTGGAACTGCCGCTGGGCGGCTTCTGCCACCACCCGGAAGACTACCGCCCGCTGCTGCTGGTGGCGACCGGCACCGGCCTGGCACCGCTCAAGAGCATCGCCGAATCGCTGATGGACTCGGACGACTGCCCGCCCGTCGCCCTGTACTGGGGCATGCGCACCGAAGCCGACCTGTACCTGCACGAGGAACTCGTGGCGTGGAAGGACCGTTTCGACGATTTCAGCTACGTGCCGGTGCTGTCGCGCGCCGGGGCCGACTGGCAGGGCCGGCGCGGCCACGTGCAGCAGGCCGTGGCCGAGGATTTCCCCGACCTGTCGGAGCACGCCATCTACCTGTGCGGCTCACCCGACATGGTGGCCCAGGCGCGGCGCGACTTCCTGGCGCTCGGCGCCAGCATCGACCACATCTACAGCGACAGCTTCACCTTCCAGTCGCAGCCCCTGCAGCCGGCCTGAGGCTGCCTCCGGCAGGACCCTGCCGCCGCCCCTTGCGGGACGGCGGCTTTTTGGCGTTCTGCACATTCGGTATACCAAATGGCAAAAACCACGAAAACATGGTGAGACAGAACAACGCACCATCCTTGGGCGGCTTTGTGCTGTTTCCCTAATAAAAACAAGCCTTATCTCGTACACGACCAACACAACACCGGGCAGGGTAATTGCTAGGTAAGAAAGCCGTATCGACGAATACAGTATACGGAAAGGGGCCGAACCGGTCATTTCTACGGTCGTACAGGAGAAGTTTTTCATGGACCAACATATCGCCATCGGTGCCGCGCACTGGACCTACCTGGCGGGGGTCGCGGCCATCGTGCTCACGATGGTCTTCCGCGCCAACGTCGTCGTACCTTCCATCCTCGCCACCTTCTGCGTGGCGCTGGCGTGGTCGCACAGTCCCATCACGGCGCTGGGCAGCATCTTCACCGCCAGCTTCGTGGCAGCCAAGGAGCTGTTCAACATCTTCCTGGTCATCGCGCTGATGACGGCGCTGCTCAACTCGCTCAAGGAGCTGCGCTCGGACATCCGGATGGTCGAGCCCTTCCGCGCGGTGATGAAGAACGGGCACAGCGCCTATTTCATCCTGGCGGCCATCACCTATTTCATCTCGCTCTTCTTCTGGCCCACCCCGGCCATCCCGCTGGTGTCGGCGGTGCTGCTGCCGGCGGCCATCGCCGCCGGCCTGCCGCCGCTGGCGGGCGCGGTGGCCATCGCCATCGCCGGCCAGGGCATGGCGCTGTCGTCGGACTACGTCATCGGCGTGGCACCGGGCATCAGTGCCAAGGCAGCCGGCGCCGCCGTCAGCGCGGCCGTGGTGGCCGACCGGGCGCTGGTGCTGTCGCTGATCGTCGGCGGCATCGCCCTGGTCCTGGCCTACCTGCGGCTGCGCCGCACCATCCAGCCGGCGAACAACGCGCTGCTGGCGGCCTGGCAGGCGCAGTCGGCCGACGGCAACACCGCCCGCCTGGAAGATGCCGGCACCTTCGACAAGGCGGCACTGGCCCGCGGCACCAGCGGTGGCGAAACCTTCCTGAGCGACGCGCAGATCGAAGGCGAGCTGTCGGCCACCTCGCGCCGCCGCATCGGCTGGTCCAAGCTCTTCGCCATCCTGACGCCGCTGGCCTTCCTGGCCGTGATCGTGACCATGGTGGTGCCCAAGATCGTGCCCACCATGCCGCAACTGCGCGGCGGCGAAGCGGCCACGCTGGTGGGCGGCATGGCCGCCCTGCTGATGATCCTGGCCTCGCTGGCCGCCGAAGGCCCGCGCCGCATGCTCGACGTGAGCGCCGACCACATCACCAGCGGCTTCGTCTTCGCCTTCAAGGCCATGGGTTCGGTGCTGCCGATCGCGGGTTTCTTTTTCATCGGCGCCGGCGAAACGGCCGGCCCCATCCTCAACATCGCCCAGGGCACCACGCCGCCGCACCTGCTGTTCGAACTGATCCAGTCGGCCGAGCACCTGATCCCGCACAGCCACATGTTCGTGGCCTTCGGCATCCTCATCGTCGGCATGATCACCGGCATCGACGGCTCCGGTTTCGCCGGCCTGCCGCTGACCGGCTCGCTCTCGGGTGCGCTGGCACCGGCTGCCGGCATGGACGCCGCCACGCTGGCCGCCATCGGCCAGATGGGCGCGGTGTGGACCGGCGGCGGCACGCTGGTGGCCTGGTCCTCGCTGATCGCGGTGGCCGGCTTCGCGCGGGTGCCGGTGCTGTCGGCGGTGCGTGCCCTGCTGGTGCCGGTGGTGACCGGCCTGGTCGTCGCCACCGCCTGCGCGGTTTTCATCTGGTAGCGCGGGAACGGCAGCCGGGCTTGCGCCCCTTCAGCCCGGCTTGATGCGCAGTGTGGTGCGGTAGCCCGTGCCCTGCACCGCCGACACGATGCGCCGGCGCATCAGCTCGCGGATGCGGGCCACCAGCCCCTGGGTGGAAAAGGGTTTGGTGATGTAGTCGTCGGCCCCCGCCTCCAGGCCGGCGGCGCGGTCGCCCTCGCGGTCGCGCGCGGTGAGCATCAGGATGGGGACGTGCCGGGTGCGCTCGTCGGCGCGCCAGCCGCGCGCCAGCAGAATGCCGCTGCGGTCGGGCAGCATCCAGTCGAGCAGGATCACGTCAGGCGCACCGGCACCGTCGATTTCGTGCTGGGCCTCGGCGCCGCTGCCGGCACGCACCGGCAAAAAGCCGTTGTGCCGCAGGTTCACCGCGATCAGTTCGGCCAGGTCGGGTTCATCCTCGACGATCAGTACCCGGGGCAGCATCTTGTGGCGTCGTCCTGCGGGGCCTCAGGCGGCCACCGGTCCGGCAGGGTCCGCGGCCGGCAGGTGCCGCAGGTCGGTGCCTTCGACGATGTAGACCACGAACTCGGCGATGTTCTGCGCATGGTCGCCGACCCGCTCGATCGCCTTGGCGATGAACAGCAGGTCGAGGCTGGCCGAGATGGTGCGAGGGTCGCCCATCATGTAGGTCACCAGCTTGCGCATGAAGTCGCCGAACTCGCTGTCGATCCGGTCGTCCTCCTGCAGCAGGGCCCGGGCCGCCCCGGCGTCGAGGCGGGCCAGCGCGCCGAGCGCCTCGTGCAGCAGCCCGATGGCCAGCCGGGCCTCGGTGGCGATCTCGGAGGATGGCAGCGTGCGCGCCGCGCCGCTGCCGATGATGGCCTGCGCCATGCGGGCGATCTTCGCGGCCTCGTCGCCCACGCGTTCGAGGTTGGCGGTGGTCTTGGCGATGCCGATCAGCAGCCGCAGGTCGCGTGCGTTGGGCTGGCGCCGCGCCATGATGGAGACCAGTTCGTGGTCGATGTCGATCTCCATGGCGTTGACGCGGGCCTCCTCGGCCTGCACGTCCAGCGCGATGTCGAGGTCGGACTGCGCCAGCGCGAGGACCGCGCGGTCGACCTGGGACTGGACCAGGCCACCCAGGGCCTGCACCCGTGCGGCGACGTCGTCGAGTTCGCTGTCGAACTGGCTGGAGAGATGCCTGTCGGCCATGGATGCCCCGTGTGTCGTGTACGGAAGTCGTACGGCACGGACTCTAGGCCCGCATCGTGACGGGGGAATGTCGGCCCGTGCGGCATGGGCGCTGTGGTCATGACCCCGTCACCCCCATGGCCCAGGCTGCGGGTATGTACTCCCCCTCTTTCTTCGCGCGCCCCACCCGCCGCCGGCTGCTGCAGGGCGGCGCTCTGGCGGCCATGGGCCATTCGGCCTTCGCTTCGGCGCCGGCCACGGCGGCCGAACCGGCCGGCCGGCCCTGTGCCGTCGCCCAGATCATGGACATGTCGGCCGGCCAGCAGGACGTGTCGCGCGACTTCGTCGCCGGCGCGCGTGCGGCATGGCAGGGCATCAATGCCGGCGGGGGGCTGCGCGGCCGGCCGGTGCAGCACCTGTCGATCGACGTCGACGGCTCGGCCGCGTCCCTGGGCGCGGCCATCCGGAAGGTGCGCGACGCAGGCAACTGCCTGGCCCTGTGCGGCACGGTCGGCGACGCGACCGCCGCCCAGGCCATGGCCGCGCTGCGCGGCGCGGGCCTGCAGATGGCCCATGCCGCGCCCTGGCTGATGAATTCCAGCGTGGTGGTGGACGACTACACCTTTCCCATCTTCGCCGGCCGCCAGGAGCAGATCGAACACGCCCTGAAGTCACTGGCGGTGATGGGCATGCGCGAGGCCGGTGTGGTGTACGCCACGGCACAGGACGCGGTGCAGTACCACGAGGACCTGGAACGCATCGCCGCCGGCATGCAGCTGAAGCTGCAGTC
Source organism: Pseudomonadota bacterium (assembly GCA_040390235.1). Classification (GTDB taxonomy): domain Bacteria; phylum Pseudomonadota; class Gammaproteobacteria; order Burkholderiales; family Burkholderiaceae_C; genus Xylophilus. Next base: position 118,676 of record JAZJYT010000035.1, read on the forward strand.
CTTCCGCGCCGACGGCCAGCTGCGTGCCCTGGGCGGGCGCCTGGGCCCGGCCACGCCGGCCCTGATGCTGTTCATCGGCGGCACACCCGAGCTGGCGCAGTTCACCCAGGGCCTGGACCGCCAGCCGCGCCAGCGTTATGTGGTGGCGCTGGCCGACGTCAACCTGCAGGCCCTCACCCAGATGGGCCTGAAGGCCGGCACCTCGATCGTGGTCGCCCAGCCGGTGCCCATGGTCAGCTCCAGCCTGGCGGTGGTGCGCGCCTACCGCGAGGCCAACGGGCGTTTTTTCGCCGAGGAGCCGACCGCCCTGGGCCTGGCGGGCTTCATCGCGGCGCGCTACACCTTCGAGGTGCTGCGCACCCACGAAGGGCCGTTGACCGCGGCAGCGGTGCTGGCGAGCTTCCAGCGGCGGGCGGAAACCGACGTGGGCGGCTACCGCGTGGTGTTCGGCCCGCAGAAACGCAGCGGAACCTACGTGACGCAGAGCATGCTGAGCCCCGACGGCCGGATCGTGGGTTAGCTCCACCGGCGGCTGGCGCCGTCGGGAGGCCTACATGCCCCGCGCCGCGCCGTCCCGGGGTGTGTGGCGCACGTAGAGGCCGGCGCGCGCCGCCTTGGCATCGTGTTTGGCGATGGCGGCGGCGGCGCCCACTTCGTCGGCGTGGCGGAACTCGCCGCGGCGCACCCGCACCGCGCCGATGGACAGCGTGGTGCACGGGAAGAAACGCGGCTGCCCCTGCCGGTCCTCGGCGGTGATGCCGCCGGCCGCGCGCGCCACCGGGTCGAACAGGGCCTGCGCCTGCACCGCCAGGTCTTCCACGATACGTTCGCAGCGGTGCTGCCAGTCGCCGCTCTGGAACAGCACCATGAAGTCGTCGCCGCCGATGTGGCCGACGAAGTCGCGCCGCGCATCGCAGTGCGCCACCGCCAGCCGCGCCACCAGGCGGATCATCTCGTCGCCGCGCCAGTAGCCGTAGTGGTCGTTGAAGGGCTTGAAGTCGTTCAGGTCGGCGTGGCAGGCCACGAACTCCACGCCGCTGCCCAGGAGCCGCTCCACGTGCAGGTTGATGGGAATGTTGCCGGGCAGGAAGGTCAGCGGGTTGGCATGGCGCGCGGTTTCGATGCGCGCCTCGGTCACCGCACGCACCAGCTGGTCGCCGGTGCCCAGGCCGACGTAGCGGCCCTGTTCGGTGACGATGAAGCCGTCGCTCAGGTAACGCTGGTCCTGCGAGGTCAGGATGCCGACCAGGTCGTCCACGTCGTAGTCCAGCTCGACCACCCGCGGTGCGTAGTTCGCGTAGGACACACAGGGCTTGCGGCCGTGCACCTCGCGGAAATACAGCGTGGCGTAGTGGTTCATGAAGTTCTGGCGGTTGATGACCGCCACCGGCCGCTCGTCGTTGACCACCGCCACCGCATGCAGCGCCGGCCAGGCCTGGAAGATGCCGGCCAGCGCGTCGTTGGTGGTGCCCAGGCCCACCGCGGGCGCGTTGATCACCGCGAAGTTGCGCAGCACGCCCGGGCGCGGCGGGCTTTGCAGCTGCGGCAGCACGGTGGTGCGGCGCTCGTCGAACACGGCACGCGCGGCCGGCTCCACGAACAGCCGCGGTGTGGCCGCCGGCCGGCCCAGCAGCCAGCCCTGGCCGTAGGGGATACGCAGTTCGCGCAGCACCGCCATGTCGGAAGCGGTCTCGATGCCCTCGGCGATGAGGGTGGTGCCGAACACGTCGGCGATGCCCTTGACGGCATGGATGATCTGCAGGTTCTCCACGCCGTTCTTGTCGTCGCTCAGCGCCCGGGTGAAATACTTGTCGATCTTGACGAAGGTCGGTCGGATCTCCGACCACAGGCGCAGGCTCGAATGGCCGTCGCCGAAGTCATCCAGCGCCAGCGAGATGCCGTGCGAATGGCACTCGCGCGCCGCATCGCGCAGCGCCTGCATGTCGGCCACCCGCGCATGTTCGGTGATCTCCAGCACCACCATACGCGGGTCGATGGCACAGGCGCGGATGTGGGCGACCAGGGCCTCGGGTCCGTGCTGGCGCAGCGCACCGATCAGCACGTCGGCACTGATATTGAGGAACAGGCGCCCCTGCGCCTTGTGCTGGCCCCATTCGAGCAGCGCGGTGTGGATGCAGAACAGCTCGAACAGCGGCAGCTGGTTGACCCGCGCGGCCAGCGCCAGCAGCGCGTCGGGCGACTGCATCGGTGTGCCCATGGGCCCGCGGATCAGCGCCTCGTGCCCGAACACCGTGCCGCTGCGCAGGTCGGCCAGCGGCTGGAACACCGTGTGCAGCTTGCGGTAGCGCAGCAGCAGGGCGAAGCTGCGCAGGTCGCCGCGGGTGCGCGCGGAACCGGGGCGCGCCCGTGGCAGGTGCAGGCGGATGGACAGGGGAAGTGGCATGACCCGCCCAATGTAGGCACCGGCCATGACTTGTGTGTGACGCATGCTTCACACAATCGTCATGTACCTGAAATGCGTACGTCACCGGCGTTTCCCACACTGTGCCAAACCACAGGAACCCGCCATGCGAGAACTGCCCAACCCCACCTTCCCCCTGTCCGGGGCGCTCTGGTCGCTCGCCACACCGCGGCGCGCCCAGGACGCAGCGCTGCTGCGCCCGCCGGTCATCGCCCTGCGCGACGCCGAGCCGGTGGCCGCCACACAGACCCCGGCCGACACCGAACTGCACGTCAGCTGGGCACGCAACCTGGATGAAGTGCGCGCCGCCCAGCGGCTGCGCTACAGCGTCTTCGTGGAAGAAATGGGTGCACGCCTGCCCAAGCCGTCCGACCCGCGGCTGGCCGGCCACGACATCGACCTGTTCGACGACTACTGCGAACACCTGCTGGTGCGCTCCGGCCGCAACGGCCCGGTCATCGGCACCTACCGGGTGCTGACGCCGGCCCAGGCACGCCGTGTGGGCAGCACCTACAGCGACACCGAATTCGACCTGGTGCGCCTGCGCAGCCTGCGCGACCGCATGGTGGAGCTGGGCCGCAGCTGCGTGCATGCCGACCACCGCCAGGGCGGTGTGATCTTCGCCCTGTGGGGTGCGCTGGCCGACTTCATGGCCCGCAACCAGCTCGACACCATGATCGGCTGCGCCAGCATTCCCATGCTGCACAACGGCCTGGTCAGCGGCGACGCCGCCGCCAGCGTCTACCACCAGCTGAGCCAGAAACACATGGCGCCGATCGAACTGCAGGTGCGGCCCCGGCTGCCCCTGCCGCTCGGCCAGCTCGACAGCACGCTGGAGGTGGCGCCGCCGGCACTGATCCGCGGCTACCTGCGACTGGGCGCCCGCATCCTGGGCGCACCGGCCTGGGACCCGGACTTCAACTCGGCCGACCTGCCCATGCTGATGCGTGTAGCCGACCTGCCGGGCCGCTACCGCCGCCAGTTCACGGCTTGACGGGGGCCGGGAGCCCTGGCGGAGGGCTCACTGCTTTCGTTGGCGTTTCGGGGAGTGGCCGGCGGTGGTACCCGGGCACTGGACTGTCCCTCCGCCGCCTGCGGCGGCTCCCTCCTTAATGTCCTGTGCCCGGGTACCACCACCGGCCACGGGG
>JAZJYT010000036.1:0-74131 GCA_040390235.1 Pseudomonadota bacterium
CGACGGTGGGGTTGCCGCGGCTGTCCAGCACTTCGCGGCCGACGATGTCAACGATTGCGCTCATGTCTTCTACTCTTTTCCTTGGATGCTAAAAACCGGATCGAAGGGCGGCGCTTCAGGCAGCGAACACGTCTTCGAGGAATGCGTTTTTCTTGGTCACCTCGTCCAGCGCCACCAGGGTTTCCAGCAGCGCCTTCATGTGCTTGAGAGGCACCGCGTTGGGGCCGTCGGACAGGGCCTTGGCCGGGTCCGGATGGGTTTCCATGAACAGGCCCGCCACGCCGACGGCCACCGCCGCGCGTGACAGCACCGGCACCATCGTGCGGTCACCGCCCGAGCTGGTGCCCTGGCCGCCGGGCAGCTGCACCGAGTGCGTGGCGTCGAACACCACCGGGGCGCGGGTCTCGCGCATGATGGCCAGGCTGCGCATGTCCGACACCAGGTTGTTGTAGCCGAAGCTGGCACCGCGTTCGCAGGCCATGAAGCTGTCCTCGGGCAGGCCTACTTCGCGGGCGGCGGCGCGGGCCTTGTCGATCACGTTCTTCATGTCGTGCGGCGCGAGGAACTGGCCCTTCTTGATGTTGGCCGGCTTGCCCGACTGCGCCACCGCGCGGATGAAGTCGGTCTGCCGGCACAGGAAGGCGGGGGTCTGCAGCACGTCAACCACCGCGCATACCGGGGCGATGTGGGCTTCCTCATGCACGTCGGTGAGGATCGGCACGCCCAGCTCGCGCTTCACCTTGGCCAGGATTTCCAGGCCTTTTTCCATGCCCGGGCCGCGGAAGCTGGTACCCGACGAGCGGTTGGCCTTGTCGTAGCTGCTCTTGAAGATGAAGGGAATGCCCAGCGCCGTGGTGATTTCCTTCAGCGTGCCGGCGGTGTCCATCTGCAGCTGCTCGGACTCGACCACGCAGGGGCCGGCGATCAGGAAAAACCGATGGCCCAGGCCGACGTCGAAACCGCAGAGCTTCATGCAAGGGTCTCCGTCGCGGTGGCCGCGGCCACCGCGGGAACGGGTGCGTCCACCGCGGCCTTGGCCTGGTGCGCCAGCGCGGCTTCGATGAAGGCGTTGAACAACGGGTGGCCGTCCCAGGGGGTGGACTTGAATTCCGGGTGGAACTGCACCCCCATGTACCAGGGGTGCACGCTGCGCGGCAGCTCGACGATCTCGGTGAGCTGCTCGCGCTGGGTCAGGGCCGACACCACCAGGCCGGCACCGCGCAGCGCGGGCAGGTAGTGCACATTGGCCTCGTAGCGGTGGCGGTGGCGCTCGGTCACCACGTCGCCGTAGATGTCGTGCGCCAGGGTGCCGGGCGCCACGTCCGAGCTTTGCGCGCCCAGGCGCATGGTGCCGCCGAGGTCGGAGCTGGCGCTGCGGGTCTTGATGGTGCCGTCCTTGTCCTGCCACTCGGTGATCAGGGCGATGACGGGGCAGGGCGTGTCGGGCTCGAACTCGGTGCTGTTGGCATCCTTCAGGCCGGCCACGTGGCGGGCGTATTCGATGGTGGCGACCTGCATGCCCAGGCAGATGCCCAGGTAGGGCACCTTGTTCTCGCGGGCGAAACGCGCCGCGTTGATCTTGCCTTCCACACCCCGCTTGCCGAAGCCGCCGGGCACCAGGATGGCGTCGTACTGCGCCAGCCGCGCCACGTTGTCGGGTGCTATGGTTTCGGAGTCTATGTATTCGATCCGCACCTTGGCATGGTTGCGCATGCCGGCATGGCGCAGCGCTTCGTTGAGCGACTTGTAGCTGTCCGACAGGTCGACGTATTTGCCGACCATGGCGATGGTCACGTCGTGTTTCGGGTGCTCGGTTTCGTAGACCAGGTCGTCCCAGCGCTTGAGCGAGGTGGGCGGCGTGTTCAGGCGCAGCTTGTCGCAGATCATGCCGTCCAGGCCCTGCTCGTGCAGCATGCGCGGCACCTTGTAGATGGTGTCCACGTCCCACATGGAGATCACACCCCACTCGGGCACGTTGGTGAAAAGCGAGATCTTGGCGCGCTCGTCGTCGGGCACCGGGCGGTCGGCGCGGCACAGCAGGGCGTCGGGCTGGATGCCGATCTCCCGCAGCTTCTGCACCGTGTGCTGGGTCGGCTTGGTCTTCAATTCGCCGGCGGCGGCGATCCAGGGCACGTAGGTCAGGTGCACGAAGGCCGCGTTGTTCGGCCCCATGCGCAGGCTCATCTGGCGTACGGCTTCCAGGAAGGGCAGGGACTCGATGTCACCCACTGTGCCGCCGATCTCCACGATGGCCACATCCACTGCGTCGGGGGTGCCGAAGCCGGCGCCGCGCTTGATGTATTCCTGGATTTCGTTGGTGATGTGGGGGATCACCTGCACCGTCTTGCCGAGGTAGTCGCCGCGGCGTTCCTTCTCCAGCACCGACTGGTAGATGCGGCCGGTGGTGAAGTTGTTGGTGCGCTTCATGCGCGTTTCGATGAAACGCTCGTAGTGGCCCAGGTCGAGATCGGTCTCGGCGCCGTCGTCGGTGACGAACACCTCGCCGTGCTGGAAGGGAGACATGGTGCCCGGATCCACGTTGATATAGGGATCGAGCTTGATGAGCGTGACCTTCAGGCCGCGCGATTCGAGGATCGCTGCAAGGGAGGCTGAGGCGATTCCCTTACCTAGGGAAGACACCACACCGCCGGTGACGAAGACGAATTTGGTCATGTCGGATCGGGAACGTCGGGGCTTCCCGGGAGGTGGTAAAGCGAGATTATAGAGGGGTCCCCCCGGCCGGACTTTCGTAGGGACACCGCCGCGCACGGCCGCCCGAAGCGGCCGGTGTGCCCCCGAAGGGGGGTTGACGGAGACACGCAGTGCGTAGCCCGGGGGTGAGTTACATTCCGCCGCATGGACCTCTCCGGCAAACATATCGTTCTCGGGCTGTCGGGCGGCATCGCCTGCTACAAATCCGCCGAGCTGTGCCGCCTGCTGCTGAAGGCGGGCGCCACCGTGCAGGTGGTGATGACCGAGGCGGCCGAGCGCTTCATCACCCCGGTGACCATGCAGGCCCTCTCCGGCCGGCCGGTCTACGACTCGCAGTGGGATGCGCGGCTGGCCGACAACATGCCGCACATCCACCTTAGCCGCGAGGCCGATGCCATCCTGGTCGCGCCGTGTAGCGCCGACTTCATCGCCCGCCTGGCGCAGGGCCGCTCCGACGAGCTGCTGAGCCTGCTGTGCCTGGCCCGGCCGGCCGAGCGGGTGCCCTTGCTGGTCGCCCCGGCCATGAACCGCGAAATGTGGGTGCACCCGGCCACGCTGCGCAACCTGGCGCAAATCCAGGCCGACGGCGCGGTGGCGCTGGGCGTGGGCAGCGGCCCGCAGGCCTGCGGCGAGACCGGCGACGGACGTATGCTGGAGCCGGCGCAGATGGTGGAGGACCTGGTCGCCTTCTTCCAGCCCAAGACCCTGGCCGGCCACCAGGTGCTGGTGACCGCCGGCCCGACCTTCGAGGCCATCGACCCGGTGCGCGGCCTGACCAACCATTCCTCCGGCAAGATGGGTTTTGCCGTGGCCCGCGCCGCACGGGAAGCCGGCGCCGAGGTCACCCTGGTGGCCGGCCCGGTGGCCCTGGCCACGCCGCGCGGCGTGCGCCGCATCGACGTGCAGTCGGCCCGGCAGATGCTCGAAGCCACGCTGGCCGAGACGGCCGGCGCCACCGTCTTCATCGCCGCCGCGGCGGTGGCCGACTGGCGCCCGGCCGACACCAGCGCCGAAAAGATCAAGAAGACCGCCACCGACGCCGTGCCCGCGGTGCGCCTGGTAGAGAACCCGGACATCCTGCACACCGTGGCGCAAGGCGCACGGGCCCGCAGCGGTGCCCTCTACTGCGTCGGTTTTGCCGCGGAAAGCCACGACCTGGTGGCCCATGCCACGGCCAAACGCAAACGCAAGGGCATTCCGCTGCTGGTCGGCAACATCGGGCCTACCGCCTTCGGCCGCGACGACAATGAACTGCTGCTGGTCGACGCCGGCGGCACCCAGACCCTGGCGCGGGGCCCCAAGCTGGTCCTCGCCCGCCAATTGATCACCGAAATCGCACGAAGAATCCGGTCCGGCAACTAGGCCTCACCTTTACGGTATCCCATGGAACTAGACGTCAAGATCATCGACCCGCGCATGGCGGACCAATTGCCCGCCTACGCCACCCCCGGCAGCGCCGGCCTGGACCTGCGGGCCTGCCTGGACGAGCCGCTGACGCTCGGCCCCAACGCCTGGAAGCTGCTGCCCACCGGCATCGCCATCCACCTGGCCGACCCCGGCTTCGCGGCCATGATCCTGCCGCGCTCGGGCCTGGGCCACAAACACGGCATCGTGCTGGGCAACCTGGTCGGCCTGATCGACAGCGACTACCAGGGCCAGCTGATGGTCAGCGCCTGGAACCGCAGCGACACCGCCTTCACCATCGCCCCCATGGAACGTATCGCCCAGCTGGTGATCGTGCCCGTGGTACAGGCGCGTTTCCGGGTGGTCGAGGAGTTTCCCCTGTCGCAACGCGGCGAAGGCGGCTACGGGTCGACGGGCAAGGCCTGAGCGTCCAGCCTCGGCCACGGCTCGGCGGTGCGGTAACGATCTGTTTCGTGGCTTTGCACCGGCTTTGTCGTCTGCGTCCTACCATTGGTGCGTTGTAAGTCCCACGTGCAGACGCGCGGCACCCCGCTGTGCGCACGCATGGGTTTCGATTCCAATGAAAAGCACAGGCGGCGGTGCCGTCCGCCGCCCATCCGACAGGAGCATGACATGAAGCGTTTTTCCCGCACCCTTTCACTCGCCGCCGCAGCCGTGGCGGTGGCATCGCTGACCGCATGCGTAAGCGACCCCTACTATGCGGCCCGCCCGCCGGTCTACGCCCCGGTGGCCCAGCCGGCACCCTATCCGGTGGCGCCGCAGGGCTACGTGGCTCCGGCGGCCTATGTCGAATACGGCCGCATCTCCAACATCGAAGTCCTGCAGGGCGAAGAACGGCGTGCGCCGTCCGGTGCCGGCGCCATCATCGGCGGCGTGCTGGGTGCGGTGGTCGGCAACCAGATCGGCCATGGCGGCGGCCGGGCCCTGGCCACGGGCGTGGGCGCGTTCGGCGGGGCCATCGCCGGCAACAGCGTAGAAGGCAACCAGCGCGGGCGCATCGTGCAGACCTACCGGGTGTCGGTGCAGGTCGACCGCGGCCCGGCCAAGGTCTTCGACGTGCCCTCGCCGGGCGACCTGCGTATCGGCGACCGGGTCCGTATCGAGAACAACCAGATCCAGCGGATGTAAAGCCGCTGCAAGGCGCACTGCAAAAGGGCTGCTCCGGCAGCCCTTTGCTTTTCCGCCCTCAGTGCAGCGTGCTGCCGCCCGGTGCCTGCACCTGCACCTTGAAGAAGCCGGAGCCCGCCGTGCCGCGGCCGATCTCTTCGGCGGTGGCTTCGCGCACGTCCTCGACCTTCAGGTGCAGCCGGATGGCGATGCCGGCCAGCGGGTGGTTGCCGTCGAGCACCACGTGTTCGGGGTAGATCTCGGTGACGGTGTAGAGCGCGTCGCGCGGCGCCTCCGGGTTGCTGCCCGCGGGCAGGGCGGTGCCCTCCAGCGTCATGCCTTCTTCGAGTTCCGCGGGGAAACGCTCGCGCGGCTCCAGGAACAGCAGTTTTTCGTTGTAGTCGCCAAAGGCTTCTTCGGGTTCGATCTGCAGGGCGAGTGTGTCGCCCTTTTTGTGGCCCTGCAGCACCTCGTCGATCTTCTTGAGCAGGTCACCCCCGCCCACCAGAAATTCCACGGGGTGGTCGAGGATGTCGAGTTCCTCGCCCAGGGTGTCGGTCAGTTTCCAGGTCAGCGCGACCACGCATTGTTGTGTGATGTCCATGGGGGAGAATTGTCGCAGTTCAACTTCTCCACCGCACCGCCTCCGCGCGGCCGGCTTTCCCGATGGATATTCACGCGCCGCTACCCCTGCTCGGGGGCCTGAGCCCGGAGCGTTTCATGCGCGAGCACTGGCAGCGCAAGCCCCTGCTGGTGCGCCAGGCGGTGCCCGACCTGCACCGGGCACCCGGCAGGGCGGCGGTATTCGCCCTGGCGGCGCAGGAAGACGTCGAGTCCCGCCTCATCCGCCACGGCCCCGCCGGCTGGCAGATGCGCCAGGGGCCGTTCGCCCGCCGGGCGCTGCCGCCGCTGTCCCGTCCGGACTGGACCCTGCTGGTGCAGGGTGTTGACCTGCACGACGACGACGCCCACGCCCTGCTGCAGCCCTTTTCCTTCGTGCCCGGTGCGCGGCTGGACGACCTGATGGTGAGCTACGCGACCGATGGCGGAGGGGTGGGGCCGCATTTCGACAGCTACGACGTCTTCCTGCTGCAGACCCATGGCCGGCGGCGCTGGCGCATCGGCCGGCAAAAGGACCTGTCGCTGCAGGAGGGCGTGCCGCTGAAGATCCTCGCCCACTTCGAGCCGGAACAGGAGTTCGTGCTGGAGCCGGGCGACATGCTGTACCTGCCGCCGCGCTACGCGCACGACGGCGTGGCCATTGGCGAGTGCATGACCTGCTCGATCGGCTTCCGGGCGCCCCGCGCCAACGAACTGGCGCAGGAGTTGCTGCAGCGGCTGGCCGAAGATGCGGCCGATGGCGGTGATGTCCTGTATGCCGACCCGCGCCAGCCGGCGACGGACGCGCCCGGCGCCATTCCGGCCGCGCTCGCCGCCTTTGCCCGGGAAGCGCTGGAGGCGGTGCTGCGCGACCGCGATGCGCTGCCGCGGGCCTTGGGCGAGCACCTGACTGAACCCAAACCCCAGGTGTGGTTCGAGGCCGGCGGGGCGGAGGACATGGCCGATCTGGCGCCAATGCCGGCCGCGCTGCGGCTGGACCGCCGTACCCGCATGCTGTATGACGAACGCCACATCTTCATCAATGGCGACAGCTACCGGGCGGCCGGGCGCGATGCCCGGCTGATGCGCCAGTTGGCCGACCAGCGGCAGCTGTCGGGCAAGGCGCTGGCGAGCGCCAGCGCGGATGCGCGGGACCTGCTGCGCTCCTGGTGCGAGGCCGGCTGGGCCCATGCGGAGGATGGGGACAAATAAATACGCCGTGCAAAGTCGGCGGTGTCCTACCAGCGGCCATTCCAATCGCTTCCTATAATGAAACCCGGTCAGTCGAAAAAATCGGCCGCGGATTCCTGGAAAACCATTTTTGGGGTTTTTGGAAATACGACGGCTGGTGGTTTAAATCATCCATCGTCCAAAGGAAGTTTTGACATGAAGCATTCCCTCGTCCTCGCCGCACTCGTTGCCGCCGCTGCCCTGGCTGCCTGCAGCAAGACCGAAGCGCCCGCGCCGGCCCCGGCACCTGTCGAAGCACCCGCGCCTGCTCCCGCACCGGCACCTGCGACGCCTGACGCTTCTGCTCCCGCCGCGGGCGGCACGATGGCCCCGGCTGCCGGCGCCACCACCCCTGACTCCGGCGCAGCTGCCACGGGCGGCACCACCGGCGCGGCTCCGGCCACCGGCGCAACGTCGACCATGCCGGGCGCAACGCCGCCTGAAGCCGCTGCTTCCAGCGACGTCGCCAAGCAGGCTGCCGACGCCGCCGCCGCCGCTGCCAAGAAGTAAATCGGCTGCTGCGGTTCGCCGCACGGCAAGAAGCCACCCCACGGGGTGGCTTTTTTTATGTCAGACGTCGAGCCAGTCCGTTCCCTGCAGCGGATCGGCGACGATGATCTGCTCCGCATCCCAGCGCAGGGCCGCCGCCAGCCCCTGCCGGGCCAGTTCGGGGCGGTTGTTGCGTTCGCTCAGGTGCGCGGCCACCACACGGCGCAAGCCGTCGTGCTGCAGGTCCTGCGCGATCGCGGCGGCGGCCGCATTGGCCAGGTGGCCGAAGCGGCCGCCGACACGGCGTTTGAGGAATTCGGGGTAGCGCGACTGGGCCAGCAGCTCGGGGTCGTGGTTCGACTCCAGCATCAGGGCGTGGCAGCCCCGCAGTTGCTCCAGCACGTGGCTGGTGGCATGGCCCAGGTCGGTCAGCACCCCCAGGTGGGCGGCGCCGTCCGTGCAGCGCAGCTGCAGCGGTTCACGTGCATCGTGCGGCACGGTGAAGGGCTTGAAGCCGAAGGCGCCGAGTTCGACCGGGTCACCGTCATGCGCGGTACGCAGCAAACCGTCGAAATCCGGCTCGCCCAGGGCGGCATGGGTGCCGTGGCTCATCCAGACCGGAATGCGGTGGCGCACCGCGAAGGACTGGGCGCAGCCGATGTGGTCGGAGTGCTCGTGGGTGATGAAGATGGCGTCCACGTCGCCCGCCGCCAGGCCGGCGCGGGCCAGCCGGGCATCGAGCTGCCGGATGCCCAGGCCGCAGTCCACCAGCAGCCGCGTCAGCAAGGTGCCGCTGCGGCCCTCCACCACCGTGGCGTTGCCCGAACTGCCGCTGCCGAGGTTGCGAAAACGAAGCATGTTCCGTTAACCCACTGCGGCCGCCGCCGGGCCGCCCCAAGGCGGGCCGCGCCTTCCCCTCGGGGGATGGCGAAGCACACGCAGTGGCAAGCCGAGGGGTCCTATTTCAGATCGTCGGCGATGACCTGGACAATGCGGGTGGCATCGATCGGCGTGACGGCGGAGCCGCCTTCACCCAGCACGGCGACCGTGGTCTTCTCGCCTTCGCTGCGCACCGCGATGCGGTAGCGCACCGGCGTCTGGGCATCGGGGGTGCGGTTGAAGAAGCGGCCCAGGAAACCCTGTTCCTTGCGGTCCGCGTTCGGCGCCACGTAGCGCACGAAATAGGTGCCCTGGCTGCGGTCGCGGTCTTCCACGGTGAAGCCGGTGCGGTCCAGCGACAGGCCGACGCGGCGCCAGGCGCGGTCGAAGCCCTCGTCGATCTGCACCACCGGCGCGCCGCCCACGGTGGCCACGCGGGAGGTGCTGCGCACCACGCCGGCGGTGGCGGGAATGCCGGCCGCGGCTTCGCGGGCCTGCGCCACGGTCAGGCCGCCGAGCTTCATCATCAGCCGGCGCAGGAATTCGGCTTCCAGTTCCGGATCGGACGGCCGCGCCTGCCAGACGGTCTGGTCCTTCTGGGTCTTCTCGGCATACACCTCCTGCATGCCGCGGTGGCTGATGTAGATGTCGGTGCCGCCGTTGGCGTTGCGCTCCATGCGGGTGCGGAACTTGTCGCGCTCGCTGGTGGAGTAGGCCGAATCGAAGAACTTGCCGATGGTGTTGCGGATGAAGTCCTGCGGGATCTTGGCGCGGTTTTCGGCCCAGTCGGTTTCCATGATGCCGAGGTTGGCCTGGTCGATGGTCAGCAGGAAGCCGTTCTCCGCCCAGAAGTCGCGGGTCGGGTCCCACAGCTTGTCGGCCGGGCGGTCGACGACCAGCCAGCGGGTACTGCCGTCGCGTTCGATGCGCACGTCGCCCACCTTGGCGGTGGCGGTGTCCGAGCCGGTGGGGGCGGCCACCTGCGCGGTCTGGAAGCTGCTGGCCGATACCGGGCCGGCACCGGGCACCACGTAGCGGGTATCGCGCGTCAGCTGGCTGAGGTCGGGCGGGATTTCCAGCGTGGGGGCCCGGGTGGCGCTCTTGTAGTTGATCTTCTCGCTGTCCAGGACGGAACAGGCCGACAAGGCCAGCACGATGCCCAGCAGCGTGAAACGCCGGGCGATGGCGGCCGGTTGTGCGAAACGGGTCACGGAAAGATCCTTCCTGAGGTGGAAATGCATGCGGGAAACAGCGGCGGCAAGGCTTACAGCAGGCCGGTGGCCCGCAGCGCCTGCTCTACGACGGGTTCGTTGGCCGGGGTCAGCCGGGTCATGGGCAGGCGCATGGCGCCGCCGCACAGGCCCAGGCGTTCGACCGCCCATTTGACCGGAATCGGGTTGGCCTCGACAAAAAGGTGCTTGTGCAGGGGCATCAGCCGGAACTGGATGTCCATGGCGCGCTTCGCATCGCCGGCGATGGCGGCCACGCACAACTCGTGCATCAGGCGCGGCGCGACGTTGGCCGTCACGCTGATGTTGCCCTGGCCGCCGCACAGCATCAGTGCCACGGCGGTCGGGTCGTCGCCCGAATAGATGGCGAAGCCGGGGAGCGCTTCGCGGATCAGCCACTGCGCACGCTCGATGTTGCCGGTGGCTTCCTTCATGCCGACGATGCCGGGCACCTGGGCCGCGCGCAGCACGGTTTCGTGCGCCATGTCCGCGACCGTGCGGCCGGGTACGTTGTAGAGCACGATCGGGAGGTCGCCCACCGCCTCGGCGATGGCCTTGAAATGCAGGTACTGGCCTTCCTGCGTGGGCTTGTTGTAGTAGGGCACGACCTGCAGCTGGCAGTCGGCACCCACGCCCTTGGCGAATTTGGCCAGCTCGATCGCCTCGCGGGTGGAGTTGGCGCCGCAGCCCGCCATGATCGGCACCCGCCCGGCGGCCTGCTCGACCGATACGCGGATGATCTCGCAGTGCTCCTCGACGTTGACGGTCGGCGACTCGCCCGTGGTCCCGACGACACCGATGCAGTCCGTGCCCTCGGCGACGTGCCAGTCGATCAGTTTGCGCAGGGCGGCATAGTCCACGCTGCCGTCGTCGTGCATGGGCGTGACCAGCGCCACGATGCTGCCTGTAATGGGACCGGTGGGAGAGCTCATGTCAGGAAGGGTGCCTGTCTGTCGAAAAAACGGACGATTTTAGCCCGCGGGGTGGAAGAGGGCGCCAGGGGCGGGGTAAAGATCGTGTGGCGCCTCTGTTGCGGGCAGGCGCCGGGCGGCGATCCGCTGCACCCGGCGCAGCGGTGCGGGCAGCCAGCCGTCCTCGTAGGCCAGCACGTGCAGCCCGGCGCAGGCCCGGAGCAATTCGCCGGGCTGCAGCAGGAAATCCGGCCGGGAGGGCCGCCCGACCGTCTCCTGCCCGGCGGCAAAGGTTTCGTACAGCAGCAGGCCGCCGGGCGCCACGCTGGCCACCATGGTGGGCAGCAGCGGCCGAAACAGGTAGTGGGTCACCACCACGGCCGTGAACTGCCGGCCGGCCAGCGGCCAGGGGGCGTTTTCGAGGTCGGCCAGCACGGTTTCGCCGAACGCTGCCAGGCCGGCCAGCGCCGCGCCGTCGCGGTCCACGCCGGTGACGGCGAATCCATGGGCCTGCAGCCAGCGGAAATGCCTGCCGCTGCCGCAGGCCAGGTCGAGCACGCTGCTGCCGGGCGGCAGCAGGGGCGCCCAGCGGACGATCCAGTCCGAGGGCGGGGAAGGGGGTGGGGCCGGCGGGTTCAGAAACACGCCCACAGCTGGCTGGCGAGCGTCACCAGGAAATCGGGCCGGGTGTACAGGGCAAAAACGCCCAGCAGCACGGCCACGGCAGCCGCCGCCAGCAATGCGCGGCCGGCCGTCTTCATGCGGCGGCGCCCGCGGGCGCCCGCCTGATCGGCGTCTCGCGCACCGGCAGGTTGATCAGCGCCGCGAACACCCCCAGTGCGATGGCGATGTACCAGACCACGTCGTAGCTGCCGGTGCGGTCGTACAGCAGGCCGCCCAGCCACACGCCGAGGAAGGAGCCGACCTGGTGGCTCAGGAACACGAAGCCGCTCAGCATCGACAGGTGGCCGACGCCGAAGATACCGGCGACGGCTGCATTGGTGGGCGGCACGGTGGACAGCCAGAGGGTGCCCATGACCGCGGCGAACAGGTAGACGCTGGCCGGCGAGATGGGGACCACCAGGAACAGGGTGATCGCCACCGCCCGGGCCGCGTAGATGAAGCTCAGGATCTTGCGCTTGGCGATGCGCTGGCCCAGCGACCCGGCGATGTAGGTGCCGAACACGTTGAACAGCCCGATCAGCGCCAGCGCGTAGCCCGCCACCTGTGGCGACAGGCCCTTGTCGCGCAGGTAGCTGGGCATGTGCACACCGATGAAGACCACCTGGAAACCGCAGACGAAATAACCCGCCATCAGCAGCTGGAAGCTGGGGTAGCGCAGAGCCTCGGCCACCGCCTGGCCGATGGTCTGGCCATGGGGGGCGCGTGGTGCGCCGGCGGCAAAGCCCGGCTCACGCAGCCCCAGGGCCAGCGGCAGCACCAGCAGGATCATGCCGGCCAGCGCCATCAGCGCCTGCTGCCAGCCCAGCGTGGCAATCAGCCAGCCTTCGGTCGGCACCATCAGGAACTGGCCGAAGGAGCCGGCCGCCGCTGCCACGCCCATGGCCCAGGAACGCCTGTCTGCCGGTATCTGCCGGCCGATGATGCCGTAGACCACCGCGTAGGTGGTGCCGGCCTGCGCCATGCCGATCAGCACGCCGGTGGCCAGGGTGAACAGCAGGGGTGTCGGCGCGGTGGCCATGCCCAGCAGGCCCAGCGCATACAGCAGCGCGCCGACCAGCAGCACCCGAAAGGCCCCGAAGCGGTCTGCCGCCATGCCGGCGAAGATGCCGGTGATGCCCCAGGCGATGTTCTGCACCGCGATGGCGAAGGAAAAGGTCTGCCGTGTCCAGCCCATCTCCTGCGTGACCGGCTGCAGCCACAGGCCGAAACCGTGGCGCACGCCCATCGACAGGGTCACGATGGCGGCGCCGCACACCAGCACCTGGACGACGGAAAGGGTCTTGGGAGTCGAAGATGTTGTCATGCGGCTGGAGGAGGATGGAAGGGGGCTGCGTGCCGGACACCGAGTGTCGGCGAACGCAGGCCCCGCGGCGCTGAAATTTTGGCAGGGCTTTGATGCGTGTGCCGCATGGTCCCCCACAAGGCTCCCTGCAACTTTACTGGATATTTGTACAGCAGGCTTCACCCAGGATGCTTACAATCCGCCCTCCTATGGCGACCAAACCCCCCTCCGACTACTCCGAAAGCTCGATCCGCGTCCTCAAGGGCCTGGAGCCGGTCAAACAGCGGCCGGGCATGTACACCCGCACCGACAACCCCCTGCATATCGTGCAGGAGGTGATCGACAACGCCGCCGACGAGGCGCTGGCCGGCCACGGCAAGAAGATCAAGGTCGTCCTGCATACCGACGGCTCCATCAGCGTCGAGGACGACGGCCGGGGCATTCCCTTCGGGATGCACCCGGAAGAAAACGCACCGGTGATCGAACTGGTGTTCACCCGCCTGCATGCCGGTGGCAAGTTCGACAAGGGCCAGGGCGGCGCCTACAGTTTCTCGGGCGGCCTGCACGGTGTGGGTGTGTCGGTGACCAATGCCTTGTCGACCCGGCTGGAAGCGACCTCCTACCGCGAGGGCAAGGCGGCCCGGCTGGTGTTCCACGGCGGCGACGTGGCCGAAGCGCTGGTCACACGCCCGGTGGGCGAAGGTGACCGCAAGCAGGGCACCTCGGTGCGGGTCTGGCCCGATCCGAAGTATTTCGAGTCCCCCGTACTGCCCATGGGCGACCTTACCCACCTGCTGCGCAGCAAGGCGGTGCTGATGCCGGGCGTGACGGTGACACTCACGGTCGAGAAGACCCGCGAAACCCAGACCTGGCAGTACAAGGGTGGCCTGCGCGACTACCTGATGCAGACGCTGAACACCGACCCGGTGATTCCCCTGTTCGAAGGCGAAGGTTTTGCCGACAAGCAGCACGAGACCTTCGCCGAGGGCGAGGGCGCCAGCTGGGCGGTGGCCTTCACCGAGGACGGCGCGCCGGTGCGCGAGAGCTACGTCAACCTGATTCCCACCAACGCCGGCGGCACCCACGAGAGCGGGCTGCGCGATGGCCTGTTCAACGCCGTCAAGAGTTTCATCGAATTGCACGCCCTGCTGCCCAAGGGCGTGAAGCTGCTGCCCGAGGACGTGTTCGCCCGCGCCAGCTACGTGCTGTCGGCCAAGGTGCTGGACCCGCAGTTCCAGGGCCAGATCAAGGAACGGCTCAATTCGCGCGACGCGGTGCGGCTGGTGTCGAGTTTCGTGCGGCCCACACTGGAGCTGTGGCTGCACCAGCACGTGGAATACGGCAAGAAACTGGCCGAACTCGCCATCAAGGCGGCGCAGACGCGGCAGAAGGCCGGCCAGAAGGTCGAGAAACGCAAGGGTTCGGGTGTGGCCGTGCTGCCCGGCAAGCTGACCGACTGCGAAAGCCGTGACCTGGCGCACAACGAAGTGTTTTTGGTCGAGGGCGACTCGGCCGGCGGCAGCGCCAAGATGGGCCGCGACAAGGAGTCGCAGGCCATCCTGCCGCTGCGCGGCAAGGTGCTCAACACCTGGGAGGTGGAGCGCGACCGGCTGTTCGCCAACACCGAGATCCACGACATCGCGGTGGCCATCGGCGTCGATCCGCACGGCCCGAACGACACCCCCGACCTGTCGGGCCTGCGCTACGGCAAGGTCTGCATCCTGTCGGACGCGGACGTCGATGGCTCGCACATCCAGGTCTTGCTGCTGACACTTTTCTTCCGCCATTTCCCCAAACTGATCGAGACCGGCCACGTATATGTGGCGCGGCCGCCACTGTTTCGCATCGATGCACCGGCGCGCGGCAAGAAGCCGGCCGCCAAGGTCTATGCTCTGGACGAGGGTGAACTGACCGCCACCCTCGACAAGCTGCGTAAGGACGGGGTGAAGGAAGGGGCCTGGAGCATCAGCCGCTTCAAGGGCCTGGGCGAGATGAACGCGGAACAGCTGTGGGACACCACACTCAACCCCGACACCCGCCGCCTGCTGCCCGTGCACCTGGGCGCCACGGATTTCCTGTTGACCGAGCAGCTCATCACCAAACTGATGGGCAAGGGCGAGGCTGCCGCCCGCCGCGAGCTGATGGAGCTGCACGGCGACCAGGTCGAGATCGATATCTGACGGGCCCGGCCCGCCTTTTTTTCTTCCGCGTTATTGCCATGTCCCGCAAGACTGCCGCCGTGTCGACGCTCTGCTCCAGGCTGTGCCTGGGGTTGCTGCTCGTGCTGGCCCAGCAGGCCGCGCGCGCCGACGTGTGGGGCTGGGTGGACGACGCCGGCACCGCGCATTTCGCGCCACAGCGGGTGGATGCGCGCTACCAGCTGTACTTCCGTGCCGGCGAAAATTACGACTCGCGCGACATGGGCGGCAACCCCGTGCCTTCGTATCCCGCGCCGCCCACGGCCGAGCGCATGCGTATCTTCTTCGACGTGTCGCCCGACTACAAGGCGGTGCGGCCCTACCTGCGCGATGCCTCGCGGGCCCTGGCGCTGGACTACGAACTGCTGCAGGCGCTGATCCTCACCGAGTCGGGTTTCAACGCCGCGGCCGTGTCGCCCAAGGGCGCCGTCGGGCTGATGCAGGTCATGCCGACGACGGCCCAGCGGTATGGCCTGGCCGGCGACGCGAAGAACCCGGTGGCCCGCAAGCTGGCCGACCCGTCCACCAACATCCGCACCGGCACCCGCTACCTGCGTTACCTGCTCGACCTGTTCCCCGGCCAGGTCGAACTGGCGCTGGCCGCCTACAACGCCGGCGAAGGCGCGGTGCAGCGCGCCGGCAACCGCATTCCCGACTACCCGGAAACCCAGAACTACGTGAAGACGGTGATGCAGGTCTACCAGATGCTCAAGCCCGGCGCCCGTGGCCGGTCGCTGGCCGGTGGCCCGCCGCAGCGTGTGCGTATGGAAATTCCGGCCGAGAACCCAGCCGGTGCGGCCGGCCTGCCCGCCCCCGTGCCGGGCCGCATCGTGGGCCGCGGCAACCTCCCGTCCGACAGGGGCCAGGCCCAGGCGGCCGCCGACCTGCCGGACGACCTGAGCGGTATTCCGCGCTAGATTTTTCTTTCGATGAGCGACCAAGCACCCCCCGACCTCGCGTCCCCCCCCGCCGACGATTCCAATCCCGACCTTGCCACCTACGCCCAACGCGCCTACCTCGAGTACGCGCTGTCGGTCGTCAAGGGGCGTGCCCTGCCCGACGTGTGCGACGGCCAGAAGCCGGTGCAGCGCCGCATCCTGTACTCGATGGAGCGCATGGGCCTGGGTTTTTCCGGAGCCAATGCCACCAACGGCGCCAAGCCGGTCAAGAGCGCGCGGGTCGTCGGCGACGTGCTGGGCCGTTTCCATCCCCATGGCGACCAGGCGGCCTACGACGCGCTGGTGCGCATGGCACAGGACTTCAGCCAGCGCTACCCGTTGATCGACGGCCAGGGCAATTTCGGCAGCCGCGACGGCGACGGCGCCGCGGCCATGCGCTACACCGAAGCGCGCCTCTCCAAGATCACCCGCCTGCTGCTGGAAGAAATCGACCAGGGCACGGTGGATTTCATCCCCAACTACGACGGCAGCACCGAAGAACCGCGGCAACTGCCGGCGCGCCTGCCCTTCACCCTGCTCAACGGCGCCTCGGGCATCGCCGTGGGCCTGGCCACCGAGATCCCCAGCCACAACCTGCGCGAGATCGCCGACGCCTGCGTGGCCCTGGTGAAGACGCCGCAAATGAGCGACGAGGACCTGTTCACCCTGGTGCCGGCGCCCGACTACCCCGGCGGCGGCCAGATCATCAGCCCGGCGGGCGACATCGCCGACGCCTACCGCAGCGGCCGTGGTTCGCTCAAGGTGCGCGCCCGCTGGAAGATCGAGGAACTCGCCCGCGGCCAGTGGCAGCTGGTGATCACCGAGCTGCCGCCCGGCGTCAGCACCCAGCGGGTGTTGGAAGAGGTGGAGGAAATCAGCAACCCCAAGGTCAAGGCCGGCAAGAAGGCGCTGTCGCCGGAACAGTCGAACCTCAAGACCGTGCTGCTCAACGTGCTCGACTGCGTACGCGACGAATCCAGCAAGGATGCGCCGGTGCGCCTGGTGTTCGAGCCCAAGACCGGCAAGACGCCGCAGGCCGACCTCATCGGCACGCTGCTGTCGCAGACCTCGTTGGAGACCTCGTCGCCGATCAACCTGACCATGGTCGGCCTGGACGGCCGGCCGGTGCAGAAGTCCTTGAGGCAGATGCTGCTGGAATGGATCGAGTTCCGCCAGCAGACGGTGCAGCGCCGCTCGCAGCACCGCCTGGACAAGGTGCTCGACCGCATCCACATCCTGGAAGGCCGCCAGACCGTCCTGCTCAACATCGACGAGGTCATCGCCATCATCCGCCAGGCCGACGAGCCCAAGGCGGCGCTGATCGCGCGTTTCAACCTGTCCGACCGGCAGGCCGAGGACATCCTCGAAATCCGGCTGCGCCAGCTCGCGCGGCTCGAAGCCATCAAGATCGAGCAGGAACTCTCCGGCCTGCGCGACGAACAGAAGAAGCTTGAGGAAATCCTCGGCAGCCCGGTTGCGCTGCGCCGGCTCATGGTCAAGGAGATCGAGGCCGACGCGAAACAGTTCGCCGACCCGCGCCGTACCCTGGTGCAGGAAGAAAAACGCGCAGTGGCCGAGGTGCGGGTGGTGGACGAACCGGTGACGGTCGTGGTGTCTGAAAAAGGCTGGGTGCGGGCACGGGGCGGCCACGGCCACGATGCGGCGGCCTTCGCCTTCAAGGCCGGCGACGGCCTCTACGGCACCTTCGAGTGCCGCACGGTGGACGTGCTGCTGGCCTTCGGCAGCAACGGCCGTATCTACTCCGTGCCCGTGGCGGCGCTGCCCGGTGCCCGCAGCGACGGCCAGCCGGTGACCACGCTGGTGGAACTCGAATCCGGCACCCAATTGGTGCATTACTTTGCCGGCCCGCCGGGCGCAGCGCTGCTGCTGGCCGGTTCGGGCGGCTACGGTTTTATCGCCAACGCCGAGAACATGGTGTCGCGCCAGAAGGGCGGCAAGACCTTTGTTTCCCTGGGCGAGGGCGAGACCCTGTGCAAACCCAGCCTGGCCATGCTGCCGGGCTCGTCCCTGCCGCCGGCCACCCACGTGGCCTGCGCCTCGGCGGGCGGCCGTATCCTGACTTTCGAGATCATCGAACTCAAGCAGATGGAAAAGGGCGGCCGGGGCCTGATGCTGATCGACCTCGAAGCCAAGGACACCCTGGCGGGCGCGGCGGCCTACACCCGCAGTGTGCGTATCAGCGGCATCGGCCGCGGCGGCAAGCCGCGCGAAGAAACGCTGGAAATCCGCTCCCTCAACAACGCCCGCGCGGCACGGGCCCGCAAGGGCAAGGCGGCGGATTTGGGGTTCAAGCCTTCGCAGATCGAACGAGTAGAGTAGGGGGCGGGGGTTTGTCTTCGGGCTCCGGCTCCCGAATCCCAGCTCCTGCTTAACGAGGAAGGCCCTTCGGGCTTCCCTGCGCTCCTCGCGCCAGGCGGGGTCTCGCAGAACTCACTACGCTGCGCTTCGTTCAAACAGCTGCGAGCCCTTGTCCGCCTGACGCTCCGGTGCTCGGCTTCCCCGATGCGCTGGAGCCGGGATTCGGGAGCCGGAGCCCGAAGACAAACTCCCGCCCGTCAGTCAACGGAGGCGCCTACCGGTCACTCCGCGGCAAGGTCTGTGCCTGCACCCCTGGCGCCGGCCGCTTCTCCAGCCAGCTTTCCAGCATCGCCACCGGCATGGGCCGGGCGAAATGGAAACCCTGCAGCTCGTCGCAGCCCAGCAGCTTGAGCTGGTGCGCCACGGCAAAGGTTTCCACCCCTTCGGCCACCACGCCCAGCCCCAGGTTGTGGCCCAGCGCCATGATGGCACGCACGATGGCGAGGTCGGTCGCGTCGCCCAGCAGGTCCTGCACAAAGGACTTGTCGATCTTGAGTTTGTCGATCGGGAAACGCTTCAGGTAGGCCAGGCTGGAATAGCCGGTGCCGAAGTCGTCGATGGAAAAACGCACACCCAGCGCACGTAAAGCCGTCAGGCGCTCGCCGGCGGCGCCGGCGTTTTCCATCAGCTGGGTTTCGGTGATCTCCAGCTCCAGCAGCTTCATGTCGATGCTGCCTTCGGCCTCGAAGGCGGTCAGGAATTCGAGCAGCGCCGGGTCGGTCAGCTGGGCCGCCGAGATGTTGACCGAGAGGGCCATGGGTGCACGGCCCTCTGCCTGCCAGCGCTGCAGCAGGGCGCAGGCCTCCTGCATGGCCCACAGGCCGAGCGGGCGGATCATGCCGGTTTCCTCGGCGATGGGGATGAACTGGGACGGCGGCACCGCGCCCAGTTCGGGGTGGGTCCAGCGCATCAGCGCCTCGGCACCAACCACCTGCAGCGTACGCGCATCGATGCGCGGCTGGTAGTACATCTCCAGCTCGCCGCGCTCCAGCGCCTGGCCAAGCAGCTGTTCGAGCGTGCGGCGTTCGCGGGCCAGCAGGTCGAGCTCGGACGAGAAGAAGCGGAACTGGTCGCGGCCCGAGGCCTTGGCCTCGTACATGGCGGCATCGGCCCGCCGCATCAGTTCGTCGAGGTCGCCGCCGTCCTCGGGGTAGACCGAGATGCCGATGCTGCACGACACCCGCAGCACATGGCCCTCACCGTCGTGCGGCGCGCGGATCAGCGGTATCAGGCGTTCTTCGATGATGGTGCGGATTTCCGCCGCATCGTGCACCGCGCGCAGGATCACCACGAACTCGTCGCCGCCCAGCCGGCTCACCGTGTCGTCGCCGCGCACCGCCTGGGTGAGGCGGCCGGCCACCGAGCGCAGCAGCGCGTCGCCGACATGGTGGCCCAGCGTATCGTTGACCGACTTGAAACGGTCGAGGTCGATGAACAGTACCGCGACGCGGCCGTTGCTGGCCTCGGCGGCGGCCAGCGCCTCGTCCAGCCGCGCCACGCACAGCGAGCGGTTGGGCAGCTCGGTCAGCACGTCGTGGTCAGCCAGGAACTGCACCCGCGCCTCGGTGCGCTTGCGTTCGGTGATGTCCACCGAAATGCCGATGTAGTGCGACACCGCGCCATGGCCCGACGCGGCGCGCACCGCCGAGACCACCAGCCAGGCCGGGTAGCTGGCGCTGCCGCGGCGGCGGAATTCCACCTCGCCCTGCCATGCGCCGCGGTCGCCGCCGGCGGCCGCGAAGCGGGTCGACAGCGCAGTGCCCGCGTGTTCCTCGACCAGGGTCGAGAAGTCCTTGCCCAGCACCTCGTAGGCTTCCAGCGCGGTGCTGCGGCAGAAGGCGTTGTTGACGCTCAGGATGCGCTGGCGCTCGTCCATGATGATGATGCCTTCGGACGAGGCTTCGAACACCTTGGCCCACAGTTCGAGCCGCTGCTCCATCTGCTTGAGCACGTTGACCGGGGTGAAGGCGGTCAGCACCGCATCCTGCCCCTGGAACACCAGCCGCCGTGCCGACAGCACGGCCCAGGACGACTCGGTGCCGCTGTTCCAGCGCACCTCGAACTCGTCGACCACACCGCGGTCGGCCAGCTGCTGGAAAAAACGCGCCCGCACACCCGGGTCCAGGTGCAGGCCCCAGGGATCGGTGGTCACCCCGCCCAACCAGGGAATGGCCGGGGCGTTCGCATGCAGCACCTCGTGGCGCGGGATGGAGGTGACCACCATGGCGATCGGCACCGCCTCGACGATTTCCAGCTGGGCACGGGCCGCGCGTTCGCGCGCCGCCAGTTCCTGCTGGTTCTCGCGCTCGCGGTCGAGCTGGGCCAGCATTTCGTTGAAGGCGGTGACGAGCTGGCCGATCTCGTCGCGGCTGCTCCAGTTGGCACGCAGCGCATAGTCGCCGCTGCGCCGCACCTGGTCGGCTACACGCGCCAGGTGGCGCAGCGGCCGTGCGATCTGCTGGGCCACCGCATACACCAGGCTCAGGATGCAGCCCAGCAGCAGCAGCGCCGTGCCCAGGTGCAGCCACATGCGGGCGAACAGGGCGTCGACCCGGTCCTGCAGCAGCACGTCGAGTTCACCCGCGGCACGCACCCAGGCGCGGTCGAGTTCGTACAGCAGGGTCGAGCGCGCCGCCTGCAGCTGGGCCAGGTCGCGGTCGCCGGGCTGGGTGCTGGCCAGGCGCTGGACGATGGTGAGGAACTCCCCCAGCGCGTCCGCCAGCGCCTGGCGCCCCGGGTCGAGCGCACTGCGCAGGGCCGGGGAGCCGGCGGCGAAGGCCTGCAGGTAGTCCGAGCGGATGCCGAGCGCGGCGGCGTCGATGCGGCCGGCGAGGATCAGCAGTTCG
Source organism: Pseudomonadota bacterium (assembly GCA_040390235.1). Classification (GTDB taxonomy): domain Bacteria; phylum Pseudomonadota; class Gammaproteobacteria; order Burkholderiales; family Burkholderiaceae_C; genus Xylophilus. The sequence goes on from JAZJYT010000036.1 coordinate 20,910, forward strand.
GCCCGGCGTTCACCGCGTTCGGCGGCTTCGGCGCCCTGGCCGTCGAGTGTGCCCATGGTGTCGTCCACCACTTCGAGCAGCTCGGGGAAACGCAGCACGATCAGCGACATCGCGTAGTAGCTGTCGAGGTCGGGGTCGAGGATCAGGTTCGACTGGTTGCCCACGGTCGTGAGCAGTTCGCGCGCCGAACGCAGCATGGTGCGGGTGGAGGCGGCGTGCGATTCCAGGGGTTGTGCGCGGCGGTCCGCGGCCGAGGCCTTCCAGCTTTCGACGAAGGCCGCGCTGGCCTCGGCCGAGCGCAGCGGGCCGTCGTGGCGGGCCCGCAGCGCGTCGAAGCGCTGCATCGCCACGTTGGCCGGCTGCACCTGTTCCTTGTAGGGCAGGAAGGGCATCAGCAGCAGTTCGCGCACGGCGGCGCTGTAGACGCCGCCCACCAGCTCCTTGCGGGTGAAGTCGATCGACAGGTACTTCTCGTGGATCAGGATGCTCGAGACGAAGATCACCGCGCTCAGGTCGAGCAGGTAGATCAGCGTCAGCTTGCGGCCAACCGAGAGCCGCCGCAGCCAGCGGGTGAGCCGGTTGGGGATCGACAGGGATGCGCCGTGCCGCGCACGAACGCCGCGAACGGAAAACGGAATGTCGTGCTCCTTGGGGCTAGTGTTAACGACCCTAAGGCGCCGCTGTCGCCCTCAGGCGGTGGCCGGCACCAGGAATTCCCGGCTGATGAAGGCGCCCAGTTCGTTGACGCGGTCGAGGAACTGGGTCAGGAAGGCGTGCAGCCCGGTCGCGAGGATTTCGTCGATCTGCCCGTACTGCAGCTCGGCGCGCAGCTTGCCGGCCTTGCGCTGGCTGACGGTGTTGCCCGGGCCGTCGACGACGCTGGCCAGGTTGGACACCACCTCGTTCAGGCTGGCATGCAGCGAACGCGGCATGTCGGCGCGCAGGATCAGCAATTCGGCGACCCGCTCGGGCCGGATCACGTCGCGGTAGACCTTGCGGTAGATCTCGAAGGCCGACACGCTGCGCAGCACCGCGCTCCAGTGGTAGAAGTCGTATTCCTGCTCGGCGTCGGCATTGCCGGCGCCGAAGAAGTCGCTGTGCAGGGCATGGAACTTGGTGTCGACCAGGCGCGCGGTGTTGTCCGCGCGTTCCAGGAAGGTGCCGATGCGCATGAAGTGCAGGGCCTCGTCGATCAGCATGGTGCCCACGGTGACGCCGCGCGAGAGGTGCGAGCGGTACTTGACCCACTCGAAGAACTGGCCCGGGTCGCGCTCGAAATCGCCCTGGCGCAGCATGCGGTTGACTTCGAGCCAGGTCTGGTTCTGCGTCTCCCAGGCCTCGGTGGTCAGGGTGCCGCGCACGGCGCGTGCGTTCTCGCGGGCGGCCTTCAGGCAGGACACGATGGACGAGGGGTTGTCCTCGTCGCGCACCATGAAGTCCATCACGTCGCGCGGGTTGATCTTGTCGTGCAGCGCCTGGTAGGAGGGCAGCAGTTCGCTGATGGTCAGCAGGCCCTGCCAGCCGATCTGCGCGGCCTCGGCGGACTGCGGCAACAGGGAGGTCTGGTAGTTGACGTCGAGCATGCGGGCGGTGTTTTCCGCGCGCTCGGTGTAGCGGGACATCCAGAACAGGTGGTCGGCGGTGCGGCTCAGCATGACGTCGTTTCCGTTTTCATCAGATCTCGAGAATCCAGGTGTCCTTGGTGCCGCCGCCCTGCGACGAATTCACCACCAGCGAACCCTCCTTGAGCGCCACGCGGGTCAGGCCGCCCGGCACCATCTGCACTTCCTTGCCCGACAGCACGAAGGGGCGCAGGTCGATGTGGCGCGGCGCCACGCCGCTTTCGACGAAGGTCGGGCAGCTCGACAGGCTGAGTGTGGGCTGGGCGATGTAGCCGTCCGGCTTGGCCAGGATGGCGCGGCGGAAATCCTCGATCTCCGCGGCGGTGGAGGCCGGGCCGACCAGCATGCCGTAGCCGCCGGCACCGTGCACCTCCTTGACCACCAGGTCCTTGAGGTTGGCCAGGATGTACTTGAGGTCGTCGGCGTTGCGGCCCATGTGCGTCGGCACGTTCTTCAGGATGGGCTGCTCGCCGAGGTAGAACTCGATCATCTTCGGCACGTAGGCATAGACCGATTTGTCGTCGGCCACGCCGGTGCCCACCGCGTTGCAGATGGCCACATTGCCCGCGCGGTAGGCCGAGATGAGCCCGGCCACGCCCAGCGTGGAGGTGGGGCGGAACACCTGGGGATCGAGGAAGTCGTCGTCCACCCGGCGGTAGATGACGTCGACCCGCTTGGGGCCGCGGGTGGTGCGCATCCAGACGAAGTCGTCCTTGACGAACATGTCCTGGCCCTCGACCAGTTCCACCCCCATCTGCTGGGCCAGGAAGGCATGCTCGAAGTAGGCGCTGTTGTACATGCCCGGGGTCAGCACGACGACGGTCGGCTCGGCCGTGGCCGGCGGCGCCGAGGCGCGCAGCGTTTCCAGCAGCAGGTCGGGGTAGTGCGCCACCGGGGCCACGCGGTGCTGGTTGAACAGGTCGGGGAACAGCCGCATCATCATCTTGCGGTTTTCCAGCATGTAACTCACGCCGCTGGGCACCCGCAGGTTGTCCTCCAGCACGTAGTACTCGCCGTTGCCCTGGGCGTCGGGCGCCCGCACGATGTCGATGCCGGCGATCTGCGAGTAGACGTGGTTGGGAACGTCCACCCCCATCATCTCCGGGCGGAACTGCGCGTTCTGCAGCACCTGGTCGGCGGGTACGACACCGGCGCGGATGATTTCCTGGTCGTGGTAGACGTCGTGCAGGAAGCGGTTGAGGGCCGTCACGCGCTGGACCAGGCCACGCTCCATCATCTGCCACTCATGGGCCGGGATGATGCGCGGTATCAGGTCGAAGGGAATGAGCCGCTCGGTGCCCGCGCCGTCCTCGTCCTTGGCGCCGTAGACCGCGAAGGTGATGCCGACGCGGCGGAAAATCATTTCCGCTTCCTCGCGCCGGGCGCACATCGTGTCTACCGACTGCCGGGCGAGCCAGCGTCCGTAGGTCGTGTAGTGGTCTCGCACGTCGCCCGTCTCGGGAGGCAGCGTGGCATACATCTCGTCGAATTTCTGCATAAAAAGGGCTATCTCCTGCGGAAGAAGGATAGCAAGTTCCAGGCCGGATTCGGCGAAGAATGTGCTTTGCTTACCGCCGCCCGTCTTGAAACAGGTCATGCTGCCAGTAGCGGCGGTGTATCTCGCGCTCGCATTCCAGCGCCGCGGGCCGTTCGCTCGACCAGTGGGCGGCCCCGCAGTGCGGGCTGTCGCCCAGGGGCGCGCCCTGGGCGGCATACCGCGCCAGCGCCTGCGGCGCGGGGTGGCCGTAGCGGTTGCGGTAGCCGGCCTGGGCGAAAGCCACACGGGGCGCCACGGCGGCCAGGAAGGGCGCGCTGGACGATCCGCGGCTGCCGTGGTGCGGCGCCAGCAGCAGGTCGGCGGCCAGCGGTGCGCCGGCGGCCACCAGGGCCGCCTCCTGCGGCTCCTCGATGTCGCCCGCCAGCAGCACCGCGCCCCCGGCCGCCTCGATGCGCAGCACGCAGCTCAGCGCGTTGCTGGCCGTGCGGACGGCATAAGCCTCCGGCTGCGGATGCAGGATGCTGAAACGTACACCGTCCCACTCCCAGTGCTGCCCGGCCACGCAGCGTTCGGCCGGCCGCAGCGCCTGTAGCGGGTTGGTGGCCTCGATGGAACTGAGAAAGCGGGCCTGCGGCTGCTGGGCCAGCACCGCCGCGGCGCCCCCGGCATGGTCGTTGTCGCGGTGGCTGACCACCACCGTGTCGAGCCGCACGCCGCCGGCCTGCAGCAGCGGCACCAGCACCCGGCTGCCGGCGTCGCTGTCGGCCGAAAAGCGCGGGCCGGTGTCGTACAGCAGCGCATGCGAGGCGGTGCGCACCAGCGCCGCGGAGCCCTGGCCGATGTCGGCCGCCAACACATCGAAGGTCCCCGGCGCCGGGCGGGCCGGCGACCACAGCAGCGCCGGCAGCAGCGGGGCGATGCCCAGCAGCCGCAGGGCCGGCGGCAGGCGCATGCACAGCAGCGCGCCGCCGCAGACCGCGGCCGCCGTGGCCCACAGCGGCGGAATGGGCAGGGCCGCCGTGGCATGGGGCAGGGCGGCCAGGCCGGCCAGCACCAGGCCCAGCATCTCGACGGCCCAGGCGGCAGCATTCCACAGCGGTGGCACCAGTACCCCCAGCATGGCCAGCGGGGTGACCACCAGTGTCACCCAGGGAATGGCCAGCAGGTTGGCCGGCAGCCCGACCAGCGAGGCCTGGCCGAACAGCAGCAGCGTCAGCGGCGCCAGCGCCAGCGTCACCACCAGCTGTTCGCGCAGCAGGGCCCAGGCGGCGGCGCCCCATCGGCCGGCCAGCGAGGTAGCGGCCTGCGCCCGCGCGCCGGCATCGGTGGCGAACAGCACCCCCACGGCGACGAAGCTGAGCCAGAAGCCGGCCTGCAGCAGGGCCCAGGGGTCGAAGGCCACCACCACGGCGCAGGCCAGCAGCCACACCAGCGGCCAGGGCCAGGCGCGCCCGGACATGCGCAGCAGCGCCACCGTGGCCAGCATGGCCACCGTGCGCTGCGACGGCAGCCCGCCGCCGCTGAATACCGCGTAGGCGCCCGCCAGCACGACACCGCCGATCAGCGCGGCATGCTGCGCCGGCAGCCACAGGGCGAGCCGCCCGGCCCGCCGCCACAGCCAGCCGATGGCGGCGGCGGCCAGCCAGGCGAACATCGTTATGTGCAGGCCCGAGATCGACATGAGGTGGGCCACGCCGGTGGCGCGGAAGGTATCCCCGTCGGCCCGTACGATGGCCCGCTGGTCGCCGGTGACCCGCGCCGCCACCACCCCGGCGGCGCGGCGTTCCGCCGCCAGGCCCTGCGGGTCGTTGCCCGCGGCCGGTGCCAGCCGGGCGAAGATGGCATCACGCACATGCTGCCGCGCCAGCTCCACCGGATGGCCCCAGCCGGCGGACAGGCGGCGCGGTCCGGGCCCGGCGCGGCCGGCGCGCACCGTGCCGGTCGCGCCGACACCCTGTTCCCAGGCCAGCAGCTCATAGTCGAAGCCGTGCGGGTTGCGCGCCCCGTGCGGCGCCTTCAGCCGGACCGGCAGCACCCAGTGCTCGCCGGCCCGCAGATCGGGCGGGCCGTCGCCGGCCGACAGCGGGTCCAGGCCCGCGCCGGTGCCATACCAGCCCAGTTCCACCAGGGGCGGCACGGCGACCGGTGCCCCCTCCAGCGTGGCGGAATCGACCGCGAAACGCAGGCGCAAGCCGAAAACGTTGCGCTGGGGCATGGCGGCCACGGTGCCGGTCAGCACCAGGTCGCGCCCTTCCAACGCAGGCGACAGCGCCGCAGCGGCGAAGTAGCCGGCGCGCAGGCCGCACAGCGCAAAGGCGCCGAGCAGGGCGGCCAGGCCGCAGAGGGCCGCACGTTTGCGTACGCCGGCCGCCGGCCTGGCGACCAGCAGCGCCGCCAGTACCACGGCCGGCACGGCCAGGGCTGCGTAGGCGGCCCCGTCCCAGAGCCGGGGCTGCAGCAGTTGCAGGCCACTGCCGCCGATCCAGGCGACCAGCATCGGGCCCAGCAAACCGCCGCGTGCGGCAGGCGCGGGGGAAGGGGGGCCGGCAACCATGGCGGCGATGCTAACGCGGCCGGCTGTAACAGCCACGGGCGCATCTCTTGCTAGTATGGGCAGGCCTGACCGCCCGCCTGCGGCCATCTCCCCGAAAGCTCCCCGCGCATGTCCATCCACGCCGCCCTGCACCACGTCACCCACTACCGCTACGACCGCCCGGTGCTGCTCGGCCCGCAGCTCGTGCGGCTGCGGCCGGCGCCCCATTGCCGCAGCAACATCGTGTCGTATTCACTCACGGTGGAGCCGGCCAACCACTTCGTCAACTGGCAGCAGGACCCGTTCGCCAACTACCTGGCGCGCCTGGTCATGCCCGAGAAGACGGCCGAATTCAAGGTCACGGTGGACCTGGTCGTCGAGATGGCGGTCTACAACCCCTTCGACTTCTTCCTGGAGCCCGACGCCGAGAAATTCCCCTTCGCCTACCGGGCCGAGCTGGCCAAGGAACTGGCGCCCTACCTGGTGCCCGAGCCCATCACGCCGCTGCTGAGCCGGTACCTGGCCAAGGTGGACCGCAGCGAAAAGCCGACCATCGACTTCCTGGTCGCGGTCAACCAGCAGGTACAGGGCGACGTGCGCTACCTGATCCGCATGGAGCCGGGTGTACAGACGCCCGAGGAGACGCTGGAAAAGGCCTGCGGCTCCTGCCGCGACTCGACCTGGCTGCTGGTCAACCTGCTGCGCCACCTGGGCCTGGCGGCACGCTTCGTGTCGGGCTACCTGATCCAGCTGACGCCCGACGTGAAAGCGCTCGATGGCCCCAGCGGCACCACGGTCGACTTCACCGACCTGCACGCCTGGTGCGAGGTCTACCTGCCCGGCGCGGGCTGGGTCGGCCTGGACCCGACCTCCGGCCTGCTGGCTGGCGAAGGCCATATTCCGCTGGCGGCAACACCCTCGCCCGGCAGTGCCGCGCCCATCGAGGGCGCGCTGCTGGAAAAGGCCGAGGTCGAGTTCCACCACGAAATGAAGGTCACGCGGGTGCACGAGTCGCCGCGTGTCACCCGCCCCTACACCGACAGGCAATGGCACGACGTGCTGGCCCTGGGCCTGGCGGTGGACCAGGAGCTCAAGGCCGGCGACGTGCGCCTGACCATGGGCGGCGAGCCGACCTTCGTCGCCACCGAGAACCGCGACGCGGCCGAGTGGAACACTGCTGCCCTGGGCCCGACCAAACGGGCGCACGCGGTGGAGCTGGTCGACAAGCTGCGCGCCGAATACGCGCCCGGCGGCTTCCTGCACGTCGGCCAGGGCAAGTGGTATCCCGGTGAACAACTGCCGCGCTGGGCCATGGGTATCTACTGGCGCACCGACGGCAAACCCTGCTGGGGCAACCAGGCCCTGCTGGCCGACGAACGCAAACCCACGCACTACACCTCGGCCGATGCCGAGCGTTTTGTGCGCCGGCTGGCGCAGGAGATGGGGGTGGCCGACACCTTCATCGAGCCGGCCTACGAAGACACGCTGTACTACGTCTGGCGCGAGCGCAAGCTGCCGGTCAACGTCGACGTGTTCGAATCCAAGCTGGGGGATGAGACCGGCCGCGCCACCCTGCGCCGGGTGTTCGACAAGGGGCTCGACGCCGTCACCGGCTACCTGCTGCCACTGCAGGCCGGTCCGCGCCCGGAAGTGAAAAAGGACAAGGATGGCCAGCCGCTGGCCGTACCGGAAGAAGCGCCGCTGGAGACCACCTGGGGCACCGGCCCCTGGTTCTTCCGCGACGGCCGGCTGCACCTGGTGCCGGGCGATTCGCCCATGGGCTACCGCCTGCCGCTGGATTCGCTGCCCTGGATCCGCAACGAAGAGATCCCCTACCTGATTGAGGTCGATCCCACGACGCCGCGCGGCCCGCTGGCGGAGATGGTGAAGCAGCGCACCCTGGTGCCTCCCGCCGGCGGCACCGCCGCCGCGGCGCCGCCGGCCGCCGAAGCCCAGGCCCGCAAGCCCGAGCGCTTCGAGTCCGCCACCTGGACTACCCGCACGGCCCTGTGCGTGGAAGTGCGCGACCCGTCGCTGGCCAACGGGCCCGAGGCCGAAGCCGCGGCCCGTGAAAAAGCGAAGAAGAGCGGCCTGAAGTCCGGCCTGCTGTACGTTTTCATGCCGCCCATGGCGCATGTGGAAGACTACCTGGCGCTGCTCGGCGCGGTCGAGGCCACGGCCACCGGCCTGGGCGTGCAGGTGGTGCTCGAAGGCTACCCGCCGCCACGCGATCCGCGCCTGCAGCTGCTGCAGGTCACGCCCGACCCGGGGGTGATCGAGGTCAACATCCAGCCGGTCGACAACTGGCGCCAGCTGGTGCACAACACGGAACTGCTCTACGAGGCGGCGTTCCAGTCGCGCCTGTCGGCCGAGAAGTTCATGACTGACGGCCGCCACACCGGCACCGGCGGCGGCAACCACTTCGTGATGGGCGGCGCCACGCCCAACGACAGCCCCTTCCTGCGCAAGCCCGAGCTGCTGGCCAGCCTGGTGCACTACTGGCACAACCACCCGTCGCTCAGCTACGTCTTCAGCGGCATGTTCATCGGCCCGACCAGCCAGGCACCGCGGGTGGACGAGGCGCGCAACGACCAGGTCTACGAACTGGAAATCGCCTTCCAGCAGATCGCCAAGGCCCGCGAGGAACACGGTGAAGCCATGCCGCCGTGGATGGTCGACCGCACGCTGCGCAACATCCTGATCGACATCACCGGCAACACCCACCGGGCCGAGTTCTGCATCGACAAGCTGTACTCGCCCGACTCCAGCACCGGCCGCCTGGGCCTGCTGGAGCTGCGCGCCTTCGAAATGCCGCCGCACCCGCAGATGAGCATCGTGCAGCAGCTGCTGCTGCGTGCCCTGGTCGCGCGTTTCTGGAAAAATTCCTACCGCGCGCCGGTCGCGCGCTGGGGTACCACGCTGCACGACCGCTTCATGTTGCCGGGCTTCCTGCAGGCCGACCTGCACGACGTGATCGAGGAGATGCGCGAGGCGGGCTATGGCTTCGATGCCGAGTGGTTCGCGCCCCACCTGGAATTCCGTTTCCCGCGCATCGGGTCGATCGAGGCCATGGGGGTGCAGATGACCCTGCGCACCGCGCTGGAGCCCTGGCATGTGATGGGTGAGGAAACCGCCGGCGGCGGCACCGTGCGTTTTGTCGATTCGTCGGTGGAGCGTATCGAGGTGCGGGTGACCGGCCTGGACGCGCACCGCCATGCGGTGATGGTCAATGGGCGGCAGATGCCGCTGCAGCCGACCGGCACCGAAGGCGAGTACATCGCCGGCGTGCGTTTCAAGGCCTGGAACCCGTACTCGGCCCTGCACCCCACCATCGGTGTGCACGCGCCGCTGACCTTCGACATCGTCGACGTGGCCATGCGCCGCTCGGTCGGGGGCTGCACCTACCACGTGGCGCACCCGGGGGGGCGCAACTACACCACGCTGCCGGTGAACGCGTACGAGGCCGAAAGCCGGCGCCTGGCGCGCTTCTTCCGCACCGGCCACAGCGCGGGTGAACTGACGATTCCGGCGCAGCCGATCGCGGGTGCCGCCGCCAGCCGGGAATTCCCCTTCACCCTCGATTTGCGGCGCTAGAACCACAGGCGGCGCGGCATGTGTCACGGCATGTGCCGCGACAATGTGACAATGGCCTGCCGTGGACGATAGTCGCATCAATCTTTTCTCTTCCGCATCGCCCGAATCGCCTTCCGCTCTGGCCGGTGCGGTTGCGGGCACCGCCGCAGCCGGGCATTTCGACGAACTGCGCGGCAGCGCCGCCAGCCCGGCCGGCGGCGCGCTGGCGCCGGACTGGGCGCGTTTTTTCGACCACCTGGGTGAAGATGGCCTGGGCGATCTCGACCGGCGTATGGCCAACCTGCGCCGGCAGATCCGCGACAACGGCGTCACCTACAACGTCTACGCCGATGCAACCCGGGGCTCCCAGCGGCCTTGGTCGGTCGACCTGTTTCCCCTGATCCTGCCACCGGAGGCCTGGCGCCGCATCGAAACCGGCGTGCTGCAGCGGGTGCGGGTGCTGGACCACGTGATGGCCGACGTCTACGGCCCGCAGCGGTTGCTGGCCAGCGGCCTGCTGCCCAGTGCGCTGGTGCATGGTCACCCGGGCTATATGCGCGAGATGCAGGACGTGGAACCGGTGGGCGGCACCTTTCTGCACATCGCGGCTTTCGACCTGGCGCGCGGGCCCGACGGCCTGTGGTGGGTGGTGTCGCAGCGCACCCAGGCGCCCTCGGGGCTGGGTTACCTGCTGGAGAACCGGCTGGCCATTTCGCGCCAGTTCCCCGATGCCTTCGAGGCCATGCAGGTGCAGCGCCTGGCCGCCACCTACAGCGCGCTGGTCGACAGCATGAAACGCAGCAGCCCGGCGGGTGCCGGCGCGCTGATCGCCCTGCTGACGCCGGGCCCTTACAACGAAACCTATTTCGAGCACGCCTACCTGGCCCGCTACCTGGGCCTGACCCTGGTCGAGGGCAGCGACCTGACGGTGCGCGACGAGCGCCTCTACCTCAAGACCCTGGAGGGCCTGAAGCCGGTGCACGGCCTGCTCAAGCGGCTGGACGACGAATTCCTGGATCCGCTGGAGCTGCGCTCCGACTCCACCCTGGGCGTGCCGGGCCTGCTGCAGGCGGTGCGCGCCGGCAACGTGCTGGTGGCCAATGCCCCGGGTTCGGCCTTCCTGGAATCACCCGCGCTGCTGGGTTTCCTGCCGGCGCTGGCGCGCCACCTGCTGGGCGAGGAACTCACCCTGCCGGCGCTGCCGACCTGGTGGTGCGGCGAGCGCGCGGTGCAGGCCGAGGTGCTGACCCGGATGGGCGAGTGTGTCATCAAGCCCACCTACCCGCCGTCGCCCTGCCACGCATCCTTCGACACCGAGCTGTGCGGCACCATGTCGCAGCGTGAACGCGACGAATGGACCGGCCGCATCCTGCGCCGCAGCGACGAGCACACGCTGCAGGCGCACCTGCCCCTGTCGCAGATCCCCACCTGGCAGCAGAACCCGCTGGCGGGCGGCGGCCACATCGCCCCGCGTTCGGTGCTGCTGCGGGTGTTCGCGGTGTCCGACGGCCCCGGCAGCTGGCGGGTGCTGCCCGGCGGCATGGCACGGGTGGCCGGCGCCAGCGCCGGCAGCGCCATCGCTTCCATGCAACGCGGCGGCAGCAGTGCCGACGTGTGGGTGCTGGCGCCCGGCGAAGTCGACACCACCACGCTGCTGCAGCCGCACCCCACGGCGGCGGCCATCACCCAGCGCAAGCGCCTGGTCACCAGCCGTGCGGCGGAAAACCTGTTCTGGCTCGGCCGCTACACCGAGCGCGCCGAAAACACGGTGCGCCTGGCGCGGCTGGTGCTGCGTTCGCTCAACGGCGACGACCAGTCCTCGGTGCCGCTGCTGGCCTGGCTGTCGGCCATGGCGGCGGACAATGGCCTGGTGCTGCCGACAGTGCCCTCCGCGGTGCTGGCGCGCCGGGTGTTCGAACGCTCGCTCATCGACGGCCTGGACAAGGATGCGCCGTGCAGCGTCGGTTTCAGCCTGCGGTCATTGCGGCAGGCCGCCGCGGGGGTGCGCGAGCGCCTGGCCGAAGAGCACTGGAGCACCATCGTGCGCGCCGAGGACGATTTTTTCCGTCGCTGTGCCGCCCAGGGGGGCGAAGACAGCTATTCGTCGGTCGACGCCATGCGTATCCTGGAGTCGGCCAGCGGCCACATGGCCGCCATCACCGGCGGGCAGACCGACCGCATGACCCGCGACGACGGCTGGCGCCTGCTGTCCATCGGCCGGCACATCGAGCGCCTGGGTTTCCTGGCGTCGGCGCTGCAACTGGGCCTGGAGAGCGGTGCGGTGCACGACGAGGCCGGCTTCGAAGGCATCCTCGCCATCTTCGACAGCACCATCACCTTCCATGCGCAGTACCAGCAGACCCGCGACGTGACCACGCTGGTGGACCTGCTGGTGATGGACCGCGACAACCCGCGCTCCCTGGGCTGGGTGGTGCAGACGCTGCGCGGCCGGCTGGCGCGGCTGGCGGGCAGCCGGCCGGGTGAGCTGGGGGCCCTGTCGCTGACCATTCCCAACCCCGACCTGTGGGACCTGGCGGTGCTGTGCCGCGAGGAGGCGGACGGCGAAGACGTGGCGGATGGTGCCGCCCCGGTGCCCGCCGCTCCCGGATCGCCCGGGCTGCCCGAGCTGCTGCAACTGTGCACCGACGCGGCCTACGGCCTGTCGGACGCGGTGGCCGCCATCTATTTCACGCACTCGGGCGAGACGCCCTACAGCATCGGCGGCTGAAGCCGCCTGCGCCGCGATGAAGCTGCATATCGTCCACGAGACCTGCTACGCCTATTCCCCTCCGGTGGATACGGCCAAGCACATCGTCCACCTCAAGCCGCGCGACACCGCCAGCCAGGCGCTGCTGCAGCACGAGCTGGTCATCACCCCGGTGGTCGCCAGCCGCAGCGAACGCATCGACGTGTGGGGCAATACCCGCACCTTCTTCGCGCTGCAGTCCGCGCACGCCCAACTGCGGGTGGTGGCCGACAGCCTGGTGGAGACCTGGGCGCCACCGGCCGCGCCGGCCGGTGGCGGACCGGCCTGGGAGGCCGTGCGCGAGCGTTTCCGCTACCAGGCGGGCAGCACCTGGGACCGCGCGGCCGAATTCGTCTTCCCGTCCGAATACGTACCGCGGCACGACGACTTCGCCGCCTATGCGCGCCCGCTCTTCACGCCGGGCCTGCCGGTGCTGGTGGCGGCCGAAGCGCTGATGCGCTGCATCCATGCCGACTTCCGCTACGAAAGCGACAGCACCGAGGTCAATACACCCGCGGTGGAGGCTCTGGCCCAGCGGCGCGGTGTGTGCCAGGACTTCGCCCACATCATGGTCGCCTGCCTGCGAACCATGGGCGTCCCGGCGCGCTACGTCAGCGGCTACCTGCTCACGGAGCCGCCGCCCGGCAAGCCGCGGCTGATCGGCAGCGACGCCTCGCACGCCTGGGTGTCGGTCTACGTGCCGCCCGCGGATGGCGACGCCGCCGCGGAGGGCCGCTGGCACGACTTCGACCCGACTAACGACCGCACGCCCGGCGAGGACTACGTCACCATCGCCTTCGGCCGTGATTTCGGCGACGTGTCGCCGATGCGCGGCCTGCTGCACGGCGGCGATGAGCACACGCTTGACGTGGCTGTCACCGTCGAACCGGTGTGACGCGGCGACAATCGAAATCTTTGCAAAAAAACCAGGACAGCCTGCCGGCCCCGTGAAGGCCGCGCGGCTCCCATCCTCCTCCAAGGAAACCAAGGAAATCGACATGAGTGTCTACGACCAGCTTCGCGCCCTCGACATCCACCTGCCGCCGGTGGCGGTGCCCGCCGCCGCCTACGTGCCCTTTGTGCGCAGCGGCAACCTGGTGTTCCTGTCGGGCCACATCGCCCGCAAGGACGGCAAGGTCTGGGCCGGCAAGCTGGGCAGCGGCGTTTCGGTGGAAGAAGGCAAGGCGGCAGCCCGCTCCGTCGCCATCGACCTGCTGGGCACCCTGCAGGCCGCCATCGGCGACCTGGACCAGGTCACCCGCATCGTCAAGGTCATGAGCCTGGTCAACTCCACCGAGGAATTCACCGAGCAGCACCTGGTCACCAATGGGGCGAGCGAGCTGTTCGCGCAGGTGTTCGGGGAGAAGGGGGCGCATGCGCGCAGTGCCTTCGGTGTGGCGCAGTTGCCGTTGGGGACCTGTGTGGAAGTGGAGTTGATTGCCGAGGTCGGTTGAGTTTCGTTTTTTGGCTCTTGCGCCTTGCGGGCTTTGGGTGCCACTGCGTGGGCCGGGAGCCGGGAGTCGCCCGGCGGCGAGTAACTTTCTTTTGCAACGCCCAAAAGAAAGTCACCAAAGAAAAGGCGAGCCTGCTGCGAGGGTGCCTGCGGCACTGCCTTGCGCTGCTCGCGTTAGCCGGGGTCCCGCTCAAACTCGTTCCGCTACGCTGCACTCAAACAGTCGCGGGCCCTGATCCGTCTAACGCTGCGCTGCTCAGCCTCGCAGAAGGCGTTGAACATCCAAAGACCGAACACAAACAAGTACGCGCCTGAAGGCGCGTACTTGTTTGTGTTGGTATTCCTTTCCCGCCGCTCTCTGCGGGGCCGAGACCCGGCTCCCGCCCCATGCAGTGAACACTGCGTAAAAACTCAGCGCCCCGCAGCCTTCACCACCTCCCGCCCCAGCTCGATCACCGCCATGGCGTAGTAGCTCGACCAGTTGTAGCGGGTGATGACGTAGAAGTTCTCGGTTCCGGCCACATAGCTGGGCGCGTCGGCCCCGTTCTGCAACTCGATCAGTGCCAGTGGCCCCGGGTGCTGCAGGGCGGCGCCTTGCAGCACGGCGCCCTTGGCTGTGAACGAGGCCACGCTGAAGCTCGGCAGGATGTCGGGCGCCAGCAGGGTGTCCATGTCCAGCCGGCTCTTGTCGAAGGACACCGGGTAGACGGTCGGCAAACCTGGTTTCCAGCCGTAGCCCTTGAAGTAGTTGGCCACCGAACCGATGGCGTCGTCGGCGCTGCCGAACAGGTCGATCTTGCCGTCGCCGTCGAAATCCACCGCGTAGCGGTTCCAGCTCGAGGGCATGAACTGCGGCATGCCCATGGCGCCGGCATAGCTGCCGCGCGGGGCCAGAGGGTCGACGCCGGTGCGGTTGGCCAGGGTCAGGAACTGCTCCAGCTCGCCGCGGAAGAAGTCGGTGCGTTCCTGCGCGCGGGGATGGGCCGAGGGGAAGTCGAAGGACAGCGTGGCCAGCGCATCCAGGACCCTGAAAGTGCCCATCTGCTGGCCGTAGATGCTTTCCACGCCGATGATGCCGACGATGATCTCCGCCGGCACACCGTACTCGGCCTCGGCGCGCGCCAGCGCGGCCCGGTGTTCCTTCCAGAAACGCACGCCGGCCCGGATACGGATCGGCTCCACGAAGCGGCTGCGGTAGACCCGCCAGTTCTTGGCCGTGCCGCGTGCGGCCGGCAGCATCAGCCGGGGCACGTTGCTGAGGAAGACCGACTGGCCGATGGCCTGCCGCACCCATTCGCGGTCCAGGCCGCGGCGGGCGGCCAGGTCGTCGGCGAACTGCATGGCATCGCTGCGGCCGGCATAGGCCGTTCCGCCGGGGCGCGGGCGCAGCACTTGCGCCGCAGCAGGAATGGCTGAGGCGGCGGGCGCCGGCGCAGCGGCGGCCACGGGCGGCGCCGCGATGGGCGAGGGGGATGTCCCGGGTGCCACGGGCGCCGGCGGGGTCGGTGCAGCCTGCGTAACCGGCGCAGCGGTACGGGTGGAGGGGCCGGGTTGGACCGCTGCCGTTTTGCCGGTCTCCACCGGGGCGGTGCTGCAGCCGGCCAGCGCCAGCGCGGCAGCCAGTACGGCCAGGGGCAGGCACAGGGCCGGCGCCGGAGAAGAAGAACGCGGTCGCGGGGACAGGGCGGAAACGGGCATGGCGGGGAACAGCGGATCAGGCGGTCGGTTCGGGAAAAGGCGGGGTGCCGGCGGGTGTCGCGGGCGGTGGAGGCAGGGGCGAGGGCCAGGACAGCTGCCGGAATTCTCGCCGCAATACGGACAGGGCCAGGCGCCGCGAGGCTTCGTCGCCCGGCGCATAACGCTGGGCCTCCATCCGCAGCAGCCAGCCGTGCAGGGCCGCGCCCGGGGGGCCGAAGCACTGTTCGACCTGGGCCGCGAGGGTGCGGGGCGGCACGGCGGCGCCGGCATCCAGGCCCTGCCGGACCAGCCGGCGCCGGGCCTGGCCCAGCAGCCGCAGCCAGGGGTCGCGGGTGCGGTGGAGGTAGAGATTCCAGCCCGCAGCACCCAGCATCGCGGCCACCGCCAGCGCGGCCAGCACCTGGGTGGTGGATTGCCAGTCGGGCGCATCGAAGCCCAGGCGCCGCAGCAGGTTCAGCTGTTCGCCCTGCGTGTAGTTGAGCACCCACTGGTTCCAGCGATTGTTGACCGCCTCCCAGGCGGCACGCAGGTGTTCGCCGAAGTTGCGGCCAACGACCGTGCCGAAGGCGGCGGCAAAAGCGTTCTGCGGCGCCAACAGCCGCTGTTGCTGGCCGATGCGGCCGGGTGCCACCGCGCCGGTCGGGTCCACGCGTACCCAGCCGCGGCCGGCTTCCCATACTTCGGCCCAGGCATGGGCGTCGCTCTGCCGCACGGTCCACAGCCCATCCACGGGGTTGCGGTCGCCGCCCTGGTAGCCGGTGACGATGCGCGCGGGCACGTCCATAGCCCGCATCAGGATGACGAAGGCCGAGGCGATGTGTTCGCAGAAGCCCTGCTTGCGGTCGAACCAGAACTCGTCCGCCGTGTCATGGCCGTAGACACCCGGCTCCAGCGTGTATTCGTAGCCGCCGGTGCGCAGGCGCTGCAACACCGCTTCCACCAGGGCGGGGGTACCACCCGCCGCATAGCGGGGATCGGCGCGCAGCTGGTCGGCCAGGGCGTGGGTGCGCGGGTCGAAGCCCGGGGGCAGGGCGGTGAACTGGCGCAGTGCCCGCGTCGGTGCCAGCGGGCCCTGCTGGAAATCTGGATAACTCGCCGCGCGGTAACGCACCAGCTGGTTCATGGGCCGGGGGGATACCCAGAGCAGGTCGGGCGTCAGCGAGGCCTGCACACCCTCGGGCTTGTCGGTGGCGGCATCCATGACCAGCAGCCAGGGATGGCCGGTTGGCTCCAGTGTCGCTTCGTAGTGCACGGCCGGCCCATTGACCCGCAGTACGGCGGGGGGCTGGTAGCGCGGCAGGTATTCGTTGAAGATGCGCTCGGACAGCGGCCGCCACTGCCGGCCGTCGAAGCTGGCCAGCACCGGGCCGCGGAAATACAGCTGCTGCTGTGGCGGTGCGTTCCCGCTGGGTGTGTCGAGAAAACGGATCCGCATGGCCACCGAATCGTCGAGTGCCAGCGAGGCAACGCTGCCTACCTGCATATCCGCCGACAGGCCGCTGCGCCCGGCGGCGCTGTCGCCGGGCGCGCCCCATAGCGGTGCGATACGCGGGAAAAAGAGGAACAGCGCGGCCATCACCGGTGCACCAAAAAGCATCAGCCGCAGGGCGATGCGGCCGGCCTCGGCCAGCGAGGGCCGGCCCACTGTCATGTGGGCCTGCACCAGCGCGGTGAGCAGCCCCGCCAGCGCCACCACCATGGCCCCGGCCACCAGCAGCGACTGCGAGAACAGGAAGTTGGTCAGCATGGCGAAGAAGCCCAGGAAGAACACCACCATGGCATCGCGCCGGGCCCGCAGTTCGAGTGTCTTCAGCGCCAGCAGCATGGTCACCAGCGTCACCCCGGCTTCGCGCCCCGCGATGGTGCGGTAGGTGAGGAAGGTCGCGGCCACCGTGCCTGCCAGCAGCAGCAGCAGCCACCAGCGGCTGGGCAGGGGTGCGGAGGTCCACGCCACCCGTGCGCGCCACAGCAGCATCAGCCCGGCCAGGGCCGTGGCCCAGGCCGGCAGGTGCGCCACCTGCGGCGCGATGGCCCATGCGACCGCCAGCAGCAGGAACAGGGTGTCGCGGCTGTCGCGTGGCAGGGTGGCCCAGCGTTTCATCAGCATAGGGCCAGCGCCTCCAGGCAGCGGTGCCGGTGCGCGGCGCCCTGCGACGGCGCCAGGGTGAGGCCTGGCAGCCGCAGGCCATAGTCGGTGCCGGTGCGCTCGGCCAGCAGCACCCAGGCGCAGATACGCGACAGGCGTTGCTCTATCGACGGCGCACCGGTGTGCGACAGGTCGAACCACAGGTCCTGGTAGCGCGGCTGGTGGGTGTCGCGGCTCACCAGTTCGTCGCTGCCGGCGGCGATGGCGCGGGCCGCCTTTTTCCACACCACCAGCCGCAGGGGGTCGCCGCGCTGGTAGACCCGGACCCCATCGACCTCGCCCGGCCCCTGGGACGGCGCGCCCGCCGGTGCGCTGCCGGCGCGCGGCTCACCCGGCGGCAGGGCCGGCGGGTGGGCTTCCGGCTCGGGATAGACCAGCAGCGGTGTGGCCGGCCGCCACAGCGTCCAGACCCGGAAGGTGCCCATGGGGAAGCGGGTCTGCGCCTGCAGCGTGGGCAGGCTGTGCCGGCCGCGGCCCGGCGGAAGCCACGAGATGTGCACGGTGGACTGGCCGCCGCCGGGCACGTCGGTCCAGGCGCCGGGCTCGGCTCCCTGCAGGCCCACGCCGATGGCGTAGCGCGGTGACGCGCGGTCGCTGCTCAGCTGGATTTCCAGCGCGGCGGCGGCGCCGGCGAAACAGGGCGCCGGCGGCGCCAGGTGCAGGGCCAGGCCGCGCAGGGTGCCGTGCGCCACGTGCATGCTGGCCAGCGCGCTGCCGGCCAGCAGGAAGGTCAGCAGGTAGCCGAGGTTGAGTTCGAAGTTGATCGAGGCCACCAGCAGCACCACCAGCACCAGCGCCAGCATCCAGCCGGCCTTCGACGGCATGATGTAGACGTTGCGCTGGGTGAGCACCTGGGTGTCCTGTCGCGGCAGGCGCGAGGCGATCCAGGCCGAGATACGCCCTTCGGACGCCTGCGGCGGGTTGGCGGGGAGGACGGAGGCCATGGCGGTCAGGGCAGGGGCACCGCCTCGGCCATGGCCCGCACCTGTTCCACCGCGCCGCGGCCGGCCTGGCCGACCGGCACCAGCCGGTGGGCGATGCACTGCGGCAGCACCGCCTGCACGTCGTCGGGTGCCACGTAGTCGCGGCCGGCCAGCAGCGCCTGTGCCTTGGAGGCCCGCACCAGCGCCAGTCCGGCACGCGGCGACAGGCCCTGCACGAACCAGCGGCCCGAACGGGTTTCCGCGATCAGCGCCTGCACGTAGTCGAACAGCGCGTCGGACGCATGCACCGCCTGCACCTCCTGCTGGATGGCCAGCAGTTCCTCGGTGGACAGCAACGGCAACAGGTGGTCGAGCATCTCGCGCCGGTCGTTGCCGGCCAGCAGCAGGCGTTCGGCCGCCCGGTCGGGGTAGCCCAGCGAGATGCGCATGAGGAAGCGGTCGAGCTGCGATTCGGGCAGTTCGTAGGTGCCCAGCTGGTCGTGCGGGTTCTGCGTGGCGATGACGAAGAACGGATGGGGCAGGGCGCGTGTCTCGCCTTCGACCGTGACCTGTTTTTCCTCCATGGCTTCGAGCAGCGCGCTCTGCGTCTTGGGGCTGGCGCGGTTGATCTCGTCGGCCAGCAGCACCTGGGCGAAGACCGGGCCGGGGTGGAACACAAAACCTTCCTTGCTGCGTTCGTAGACCGACACCCCCACCAGGTCGCCCGGCATCAGGTCGGCGGTGAACTGGACGCGGGCGAACTGCAGGCCGAAGGTGCGCGACAGCGCATGGGCCAGGGTGGTCTTGCCGACGCCGGGAACGTCCTCGATCAGCAGGTGGCCGCCGGCCAGCAGGCAGGCCACGCAGTCGCGCACCTGGGCCTTCTTGCCGACGATCACCGTGTTAAGCTGGTCCAGCAAGGCTTGGAGTTTCTGCTGTGTGTGCATGGCATGGACGTTAGCCGAAAAAAGAGCCATTCGAACGATCCCGTGAACAAGACCGGATACTTCACGCACCGCGATTGCCGCCAGCACGAGATGGGCGCCGGCCACCCGGAATGCCCGGCGCGGCTCGACGCCATCGAGGACCGGCTGCTGCTCACCGGCGTACTCGACGCACTCGACCAGCGCAGTGCGCCGCGGGCCGAGGAGTCGGCCCTGCTGCGGGCCCACACGCCCGGACACTGGGCCCGGCTGCAGGCGCTCGATGCCTGGCTGGCCCGGGAGATCGCGGCCGGCGGCCCGTCGTATGCACCGGTCGATCCCGATACCAGCATCAACGCCCATACCCTGCAGGCGGCGCTGCGCGCCGCCGGCGCCGCGGTGGCGGCGACCGACGCGGTGATCGGCGGTGAACTGCAGAACGCCTTCTGTGCGGTGCGCCCGCCCGGCCACCATGCCGAGCGCGACCGGGCCATGGGCTTCTGTTTCCTGAACAACGTGGCCATCGCCGCGCTCCATGCATTGGAGTACCACGGCCTGCGGCGGGTGGCCATCGTCGACTTCGACGTGCACCACGGCAATGGCACCGAGGACATCTTCGCCGGCGACCCGCGGGTGCTGATGGCGGGTTTTTTCCAGCACCCGTTCTACCCCCATTCAGGCACCCGCGAGCCGGCCTCCAACATGCTCAACCTGCCGGTGCCGGCCTACACCCGCGGCCCCGAGATACGCGAGCTGATCGAGATGCACTGGCTGCCACGCCTGGAAACGTTCCGGCCCGAGATGGTCTTCGTGAGCGCGGGTTTCGACGCCCACCGCGAGGACGACCTGGGCCAGCTGGGGCTGGTCGAACAGGATTTCGCCTGGATCACCGCACGTATCAAGGACCTGGCGCGGCGCTTCTCGGGCGGGCGCATCGTGTCCTGCCTGGAGGGTGGCTACCACCTCGACGCCCTGGCCTGCAGCGTGGAAGCCCACCTCCGGGTGCTGGCCGACCTGTGAAGACAGCCGCCGCCATGGACAACCTGCAGCAGTTCCTGGCCGAGCTCCATGCCACCAACCCGTGGCCGGGGCTGGCGCTGGTGGTACTGGCGCTGGGGGCCGCCTACGGCATGGCACGCTGGTTCGGCCGCGGCCAGCCGCAGGGCGCCGATTCGGTGTGGTTCGGCCGCCGGGTGTGGGACGGGCTGCTGTTCCCCCTGCTCGCCCTGGTGCTGGTGTATGCGGCGCGTGCAGGTTTCGGGCAGGCCCACCCGGCCGACTTCGTGCTGCGCATCGCGGTACCGGCGCTGTTGTCGCTGGTGGTGATCCGGCTGTGCGCGCGGGTGCTGGTCACGGTGTTCCCGCGCTCGGCGGCGTCGCGGCTGGGCGAACGTTTTGTGTCCCTGGGCGCCTCCATCGTGGCGCTGCTGTGGATCACCGGCCTGCTGCCGGCCATGCTCACCCAGCTGGAGTCGGTGTCGCTTACTTTCGGCAAGACGCACGTGGACGTGCGCACCCTGCTGGAGGGCGCGGTATGGGCCGGGCTGATGCTGATCGTCACGCTGTGGATCTCCTCGGCCTTCGAGCGGCGCATCCTGAGCAGCGCGGTGACCGACCTGTCGCTGCGCAAGGCCGCGGCCAACGTCACACGCGCGGCGCTGATGGTGGTGGGTACGCTGCTGGTGCTGTCGGCCGTGGGGGTGGACCTGACGGCGCTCTCGGTCTTCGGCGGCGCCATCGGCGTGGGCCTGGGTTTCGGCCTGCAGAAACTGGCATCCAACTACATCAGCGGCTTCGTGATCCTGCTGGAACGCTCGCTGCATATCGGCGACAACATCCGTATCGACACCTTCGAGGGCCGCATCACCGACATCAAGACCCGCTACACGCTGGTGCGGGCCGTCAACGGGCGCGAGGCCATCATCCCGAACGAGAACTTCATCACCCAGCGGGTGGAAAACCTGTCCTTGGCCGACCTCAAGTTCAACATCACCACCGACATCACCGTGGGCTACGACAGCGACGTGGCCCAGGTGCAGGCGCTGCTGTGCGCCGCCGCGGCGGCGCAGGCCCGGGTGCTGCCGGCGCCGGTACCGGTGGCCTACCTGACCCAGTTCGCACCGGACGGCCTGCAGTTCACCTTGAACATCTGGGTCAACGACCCGTCCAACGGGCAGCACAACGTACGCTCGGCGGTCAACATCGCCATCCTGGCGGCGCTGCGCGGGGCGGGCATAACCCTGCCATCCCCGCAGCGTACGGTGCACCTGGTACACGAGGCGGTCTTGCCGGTGCCGGAACGGCCGCTATAATCCAAAAAATAGCACGATCGTGCTTTTTATTAAATTCCGGATGGTGGAAGCTTGCCCGGCAGGGTGGGGTACCGGAAAAACGGGCGAATAGAATCGCCCCCAATCGCCATCTTGTCACCACCCCTCTCTGGAGCGCAGTAAATGAAGGTCCTCGTCCCCGTCAAACGCGTAGTCGACTACAACGTCAAGGTCCGGGTCAAATCCGACGGGACGGGGGTGGACATCGCCAACGTGAAGATGAGCATGAACCCCTTCGACGAGATCGCCATCGAAGAGGCGGTGCGTTTGAAGGAGAAGGGTGTAGCCACCGAAGTCATCGCCGTCTCCTGCGGTGTCACCCAGTGCCAGGAAACCCTGCGCACGGCGCTGGCCATCGGCGCCGACCGCGCCATCCTGGTGCTCACCGATGTCGAACTCCAGCCCCTGGCCGTCGCCAAACTCTTGAAAGCCCTGGTCGACAAGGAACAACCGGGATTGGTCATCCTCGGCAAACAAGCCATCGACGACGACGCCAACCAGACCGGCCAGATGCTCGCCGCCCTGGCCGACCTGCCCCAGGCCACCTTCGCCAGCAAAGTCGAAGTCGCCGACGGCAAAGTCAGCGTCACCCGCGAAATCGACGGCGGCCTGGAAACCTTGAGCCTCACCCTGCCGGCCATCGTCACCACCGACCTGCGCCTGAACGAACCGCGCTACGTCACCTTGCCCAACATCATGAAGGCCAAGAAGAAGACGATGGACACGGTCACCCCGGCTGACCTGGGTGTGGACGTCACCCCGCGCCTCAAGACCCTCAAGGTCTCCGAACCCCCCAAACGCGGCGCCGGCATCAAGGTCCCCGACGTAGCAACGCTGGTCGCCAAGCTGCGCAACGAGGCCAAGGTCATCTAAGCCAGAACAACAAAAAACAAAGAAAAGCCAAGGACACCACCATGACCTCCCTCGTAGTAGCAGAACACGACCACGCGAGCATCAAGCCCGCCACCCTCAACACCGTCACCGCAGCCATCGCCTGCGGCGGCGACGTGCACATCCTCATCGCCGGCCAGAACGCCCAGGGCGCAGCCGACGCCGCCGCCAAAATCGCCGGTGTGGCCAAGGTCATCCTGGCCGACGGCCCCAGCCTGGCCAACGAACTCGCAGAAAACGTCGCGGCCCAAATAGTAGGCATGGCAGCCAACTACAGCCACATCCTCTTCCCCGCCACTGCTGGCGGCAAGAACGCCTCCCCGCGCGTGGCAGCGAAACTCGACGTCGCCCAGATCAGCGACATCACCAAAGTAGACGCCCCCGACACCTTCGAGCGCCCCATCTACGCCGGCAACGCCATCGCCACCGTCCAGAGCACCGATGCGACCAAGGTCATCACCGTGCGCACCACCGGCTTCGACCCGGCGGCAGCAGAAGGCGGCAGCGCAACCGTAGAGAAAGTCGATGCCGTGGCCGACAGCGGCAAAAGCAGCTTCGTTGGCCGCGAAGTCACCAAGAGCGACCGGCCCGAACTCACCGCCGCCAAGATCATCGTCTCCGGCGGCCGGGCCCTGGGTTCTGCCGACAAGTTCACCGAAATCCTCACCCCGCTGGCTGACAAGCTCAACGCCGGCCTGGGCGCCAGCCGGGCCGCAGTCGATGCCGGTTACGCGCCCAACGACTGGCAGGTGGGGCAGACCGGCAAGATCGTGGCGCCGCAGTTGTACATCGCCGTGGGCATCTCCGGGGCCATCCAGCACCTGGCGGGCATGAAGGACTCGAAGGTGATCGTGGCGATCAACAAGGACGGGGAGGCGCCGATCTTCTCGGTGGCCGACTACGGGCTGGAGGCCGATCTGTTTGCGGCGGTGCCGGAGCTGGTGGCCGCGCTGTAAGGCCAGCGGCGACAATAGTGTGAGAGGCCGGCGCCCCACACGGCGCCGGTACCGGGGGTAGGACTGGACTGGTTTCGGCCACAGGAGGAGCGCGTATGGTTTG
This sequence comes from Pseudomonadota bacterium, assembly GCA_040390235.1. Lineage (GTDB taxonomy): Bacteria > Pseudomonadota > Gammaproteobacteria > Burkholderiales > Burkholderiaceae_C > Xylophilus. The sequence goes on from JAZJYT010000036.1 coordinate 44,305, forward strand.
CCGTGTTGTCGGTCCCGCGATGCGGGTTCTTGGGGTTCTGTCCATGGCGGGCGCGGGCCTGCTGGTGCCCGTGCTGTCGCAGGCGGCCGCCCTCGTGGTGGGCCAGGTGGCACCGCTTACCGGTGTCGAGGCGACGCAGGGCCGGGGGTATTCCACGGGGCTCAAGCTGGCCTTCGACCAGGTCAATGCCGCTGGCGGCATCGGCGGCAATACGCTGGTGCTGTTGGCCAAGGACGGCGGCTCGCGTTCCGATTCGACGCTGGCCGCTGCCAAGGAGCTGCTGGCGGCCGAGCGCCCGATCGCCCTGGCCGGATTTTTCGGCGCCCAGGCCGTGCCCGACCTGATCGCCAGCGGCATGCTGGACAAGGAACGTGTGCCGCTGGTGGGTTTCCGCGGCGCCCAGGTGCCGGCCAATGTGCCTTATGTCTACAGCCTGCGCGCCGGCTGGGCCGAACAGGTCGACCGCATCGTGCAGCACGTCGCCACGCTCGGCATCACCAAGCTCGGTGTGCTGTACGACGGTGGCCCGCAGGAAGCCGACACGCTGGCGCTGGTGCAGCGTATCGCCGACCAGCGCAAGGTGAGCCTGGTGGTCAAGGGGGTGCAGCCGGCCGGGGTGACCCGCGTGGCGCCGGAGCTGGTGTCCGACATGCTGAAGGCGGCTCCGCAGGCCATCCTGATCCTGTCGAGCAGCGCCTGCGCCGCCTTCGTCGAAGGCTACCGCAGCAGCGGCGGCGGCGCCGCGCTGTTCGCCACCGCCGACACCGATGTGGAGCAGCTCGCCAAGCGGCTGGGCGACGACCAGCTGAAGGGCATCTCGATCGCGCAGGTCACCCCCAGCCCGACCAAACTCGCCTCGCGCATCACCCGCGACTTCCAGGCCGCCTACAAGGCCGGCAAGGCCGAACAGCCGGTGAGTTATGCCATGTTCGAGGGCTACATCGCCGGGCGGGTGATTGCCGAGGCCGTGCGCCGCGCCGGCGCCGCACCGACACGCGAGAGCCTGGTCAAGGCACTGGATGGTCTCGACCGCCTGGACCTGGGGGACTACATCATCGGTTTCCGCCCCGGCGTGCACAACGGTTCACGTTTCGTCGACCTGTCGATCGTGACGGGCGCCGGGCAAATCACCCAGTAGGGCATAACGGCAACGGGTGCCTGCCGCACCCGTTGCCAAGGGGTTCCGCCATGAGTTACACCGCTCCCGTGCGGGACATGCTGTTCGCCATCGAACACCTGGCCCGCATCGACCGCATCGCCGCGCTGCCGGGTTTCGAGGACGCCGGGCTGGAGACAGCCCGCGCCGTGCTGGAGGAATGCGCCCGCTTCAACCGCGCGGTGGTCGCGCCGCTGAACCACCCGGGCGACACCGATCCTTCGTACTGGAAGGAGGGCGCGGTGGTTACCACGCCGGGTTTCGCCGAGGCCTACCGCCAGTACGCCGAAGGCGGCTGGCAGGGCCTGCAGCATCCGCAGGCCTTCGGCGGCCAGGGCCTGCCCAAGACCATAGGCGCGGCCTGCGGCGAGATGCTCAATGCAGCCAACCTGAGTTTTGCCCTGTGCCCGCTGCTGTCGGACGGTGCCATCGAGGCGCTGCTCACCGCCGGTTCCGATGCGCTCAACGCCGTCTACCTGGAAAAGCTGGTGAGCGGGCAGTGGACCGGCACCATGAACCTGACCGAGCCGCAGGCCGGCAGCGACCTGTCGCTGGTGCGCACCCGGGCCGAACCGCAGGCCGGCGGCAGCTACAAGGTCTTCGGCACCAAGGTGTTCATCACCTACGGCGACCACGACATGGCCGAGAACATCGTGCACCTGGTGCTGGCCCGGGTGCAGGGGGCGCCGGAGGGCGTGAAGGGCATCAGCCTATTCGTGGTGCCCAAGTTCCTGGTGAAAACCGATGACAGCCTGGGCGCGCGCAACGACGTGGTGTGCGTGAGCCTGGAGCACAAGCTGGGCATCAAGGCCTCGCCCACGGCGGTGCTGCAGTACGGCGACGCGGGGGGCGCCACGGGCTATCTGGTCGGCGAGGAGAACCGTGGCCTGGAGTACATGTTCATCATGATGAACGCCGCCCGTTATGCGGTGGGTGTGCAGGGCATTGCCATCGCCGACCGGGCCTGCCAGAAGGCCGTGGTCTATGCCCGCGAGCGGGTGCAGGGCCGGCCGGTGGACGGCTCGCTGCCGCACAGCGGCGCCATCCTGCACCACCCCGACGTACGCCGCATGCTCATGACCATGCGGGCGCTGACCGAGGGCTGCCGCGGCATGGCCACGGTCGCCGCGGCAGCCTACGACGCGGCGCACCATGCGGCCGAGGCCGGGGTGCGGGCCGAGAACCAGGCCTTCTACGAATTCCTGGTGCCGCTGGTGAAGGGCTTTTCCACCGAGATGGGCATCGAGGTGGCCTCGCTGGGCGTGCAGGTGCATGGCGGCATGGGTTACATCGAGGAGACCGGCGCCGCGCAGTACTGGCGTGATGCCCGTATCCTGACCATCTACGAGGGCACCACCGCCATCCAGGCCAACGACCTGGTCGGGCGCAAGACCGGCCGCGACGGCGGCCGCACGGCGCGCGCCGTCGCCCTGCAGGTCGAAGCGGCCGAGGCGGCGCTGGCGCGCAGCGGCAGCCCCGCCGCGCAGGACATGCTGCGCTGGCTCGAACCGGCACGGCTGGCTTTCCTCGACGTGGTCGAATTCGTGGTGGAGCAGGGCAAGGCCGACCCCAACGCGGTGTTCGCCGGCTCGGTGCCCTACCTGATGCTGGCGGGCAACCTGGTGGCCGGCTGGCAGATGGCCCGTGCGCTGCTGGCCGCGGAGGAATGCCTGGCCGCCGGCCGCGACACCGATTTCATGGCCGCCAAGATCGCGACGGCACGGTTCTATGCCGCGCACATCCTCTCCAGAACGCCAGCCCTGCGCGACAGCATCGTCGAGGGCGCCCCCAGCGTGATGGCCCTGGCGTTCGACGCCTTCTAGTTTTCCCTTTTTCCTTTCCGCCATGTCCCGACTCCCCGCGCCGCTCGCCGGCCTGCGCCTGCCCGTCATCGGCTCGCCGCTCTTCATCATCAGCAACCCGGCACTGGTCATCGCCCAGTGCACGGCCGGCATCGTCGGCGCCATGCCGGCGCTCAACGCCCGGCCGGCATCGCAGCTCGACGAATGGCTGCACGAAATCCGCGAGGCGCTGGCGGCCTGGGACCGCGACCATCCGGAGCAGCCCGCGGCACCTTTTGCCATCAACCAGATCGTGCACAAGAGCAACGACCGACTCGAACACGACATGGACATGGTGGTCCGGCACAAGGTGCCGATCGTCATCACCTCGCTGGGCGCGCGGCCCGAGGTCAACGAGGCCGTCCATTCCTACGGCGGTGTGGTGCTGCACGACATCATCAACAACGGGTTTGCCCACAAGGCCATCGAGAAGGGGGCCGATGGCCTGATCGCGGTAGCGGCGGGGGCGGGTGGCCATGCGGGTGTAAAAAGCCCGTTCGCCCTGGTCCAGGAAATCCGCGCATGGTTCGACGGCCCGCTGGCCCTGTCGGGTGCCATTGCCACCGGCGGCGCGGTGCTGGCGGCGCAGGCCATGGGGGCGGACTTCGCCTACATCGGTTCGGCCTTCATCGCCACCCACGAGGCGCGCGCCAGCGCGGCCTACAAGCAGGCCATCGTGGACGGCAGCTCCGACGACATCGTCTACAGCAACCTGTTCACCGGCATCCACGGCAACTACCTGGCGCCCTCGATCCTGGCGGCCGGGCTGGACCCGGCCAAGCTGGCCGAGAGCGACGCCAGCAAGATGAATTTCGGCGGCGGCGAGAACGCCGCACGCAAGGCCTGGAAGGACATCTGGGGCGCAGGGCAGGGCATCGGCGCGGTCAAGCAGGTGACCGGTGCGGCCGAACTGGTGGAACGGCTGCGCCGCGAGTACGATGCGGCCCGCACCGGGCTCTGCCGGTAGCGCCCCCACCACCCCATGCAAGCCGCCGCCAACAACCGCCTGCCGCTGCTCGATGCGCTGAAGGCGGGCGCCTGCGTGCTCATTGTCTGGCACCACCTGGCGTTCTACGGCCCGATGTCGGACGCGGCGCGGCCGCTGGCACCCTGGCTGGTCGACTGGCTGTTCCAGTACGGGCGCATGGCGGTACAGGTCTTCCTGGTGGTCAGCGGCTTTCTCACCGCCCGTTCGCTGGCGCCGGCCGGCACGGCGCGTTTCACCGCGCCGCTGACGCACATCGCAAAACGCTACTGCCGGCTGGTCATGCCTTACCTGGTGGCGCTGGCGGTGTGCATGCTGGTGGCCAAGGTGGTCCGTCCGCTGCTGCCGGGCGACGTGGTGCCCGAGTCGCCGCACGAATGGCAACTGTTGACGCATGGCCTGCTGCTGCAGGGGCTGCTGGGGCAGGAGTCGCTGTCGGCCGGCGTCTGGTACGTGGCTATCGACTTCCAGCTGTTCGCGGCCACGGTGCTGCTGCTGGTGGCCGCACGGCGTATCCCGCTGCGCTGGGCACCGGACCCGGCACGCACCGTCTTCCTGCTGGTGTTGTGCATCGTGGCCCTGTCGTTGGCGGTTTTCAACCGGTCCGAGGCCTGGGACCCGACCGCGCTGTACTTCTTCGGCGCCTACGGCCTGGGCATGCTGGCCTGGTGGGGCAGCCAGTCGCCGCGCCCGCGCCGCTGGATGGCCGGCATCGCCGTGCTGGGCGGCGCGGCCCTGGCGCTGGATTTCCGGGGGCGCATCGCCATCGCGCTGGCGTCCGCCCTGCTGCTGCTGTGGGCCCAGTCGGGAGGCGCCATCCGCTGGACACCACCGGCCTTCGTGCAGGTGCTGGGACGGATCTCCTACTCGGTGTTCCTGCTGCACTTTCCCATCATGCTGTGCGTGGGGGCGGTGGTCTACCACCGGTGGCCGGCGCAGCCGGTGCCCAACGCTTTGGGTATGCTCTGTGCCTTTGCCCTGTCCCTGCTGGCGGGCGCGCTGCTGTACCGGAGTGTCGAGTCGCGGGCGGTGACCGTGCCCCGGCTGCTGGTGCTGCTGGTGGTGGTGCTCGCCATCGGCTTGCTGCTGCCTTAAGGTAGTCAGGGTGGGGCAGGGTCCGCTGCGTATTCCATGTCACGTCATTTTTTCCGCACTGCGCTGGTGCTCGGCCTGCTGTCGGCCATCGGGCCTTTTGCCATCGACATGTACCTGCCGGCGCTGCCGTCCATCGGCCAGAGCCTGGCCGCCTCGACCGTGGCGGTGCAGATGAGCCTGATGGCCTTCTTCATCTCGCTGGGCGTGGGGCAGATCGTCTACGGCCCGGTCTCGGACATGGTCGGGCGCAAGCCGCCGCTGTATTTCGGACTGCTGCTGTTCGCCGTGGGCAGTGTGGGCTGCGCCCTGGCGCCCGACATCCACACCCTCATCATCCTGCGTTTTATCCAGGGCCTGGGCGCCTGCGCCGGCATGGTGGTGCCGCGCGCGGTGGTGCGCGACCTGCATACCGGCCACGACGCGGCGCGGCTGATGTCGCTGCTGATGCTGGTCTTCAGCGTGTCGCCCATCCTGGCGCCGCTGGCGGGCAGCCTGGTGATCGAGGCCTTCGGCTGGCGCGGTGTGTTCTGGGCGGTCACCGTGGCGGCCCTGCTGGGCCTGGGGCTGCTGGCCACCAGCCTGCCGGAGACCCGGCCACCCGAGCAGCGGGTCAACAGCAGCCTGGCCGGGGCCCTGGCGGCCTACCGGCAACTGCTGGGTGACCGGCATTTCCTGGGGCTGGTGTTCATCGGCGCCTTCGGCATTTCGAGCTTCTTCGCCTACCTGGCGCATTCGTCGTTTGTGTTGATCGACCACTACGGCCTCACGCCGCGGCAGTACAGCATCGCGTTTTCGGTGAATGCCGCCTCGTTCATCGGTGTGTCGCAGTTCACCGGCCGGCTGGGCGCGCGTTTCGGCCTGAAGCGGCTGGTGTCCATTGCCACTACCGGTTACACCGCCACGCTGGTGCTGCTGCTGGCGCTCGACCTGGCGGGTTTCGACCAGCTGTGGCTGATGATCGTGCTGCTGCTGGTCGCCTACGGTTTCCTCGGCCTGGTGGTGCCCACGGCGGCGGTGCTGGCGCTGGACGAACACGGCGAGATCGCCGGCACCGCCTCGGCGCTGATGGGCACGTTGCAGTTTGTTACCGGTGCGGTGGTCATCGCGGTGTCCGGCCTGTTCGTGGACGGCACGGCACGGCCGATGGTGGCCGCCATCGCCGCGTGTGCCGTGGTCGCCTTCATCACGGCCCGCCTGACGCTGGGCGGCGGCCACGCGCCGCCGGCCGCGCCCTAGCAGGTCCTGCCATCAAGCGGGCTCGGCTCCTATGCTGCGGGAGGCATCGAGCAGGGGGGCAGGTGCTTTCGTTCATCCCGCTGCGGCGGGTCGTAGCGCTGGATGTGAATTTTTCGTTCAGTCTGAACTTCCAGGACAGCTGCCGAGAAAGAGAAACATACGTTTAAAACTATTGTTAGACTTGAGGCTTAAGGAGCACAAATGTCTGACCTCAACGAAACGCATGCCTCGGAATTGATGAGCTGGGTGCCCGGAAGCGAGGGCAGCTCAGACTTCCCCATCCAGAATCTCCCCTTCGGGCGCTTCATTGCGCATGGCGATGGCACGACACGCCTCGGCGTTGCCATCGGAACCTCGGTCTTGGACCTGAAGGCAGCGGCCGAACATGGCCTGCTGGACGGGATTCCGGTGGATGTCAGGCGGGCCTGCCGTGCGACTACGCTGAATGCACTCATGGCGCAGCCGCCGGATGATGTGTCCGCACTGCGCAGATGCTTGTCCAGGCTGCTGCGAACCGGCTCGGCGCAGCAGGCCGAAGGGCAGGCTTGTTTGGTGTCGATGTCCGGATTGAGGATGTGCCTGGCCGCCGACATACGCAACTATTCCGACTTCTTCACTTCCATCTTCCACGCCACAAACTCGGGTCGGCTCATTCGTCCGGAAACCCCCCTCTTGCCCAATTTCCAACACCTGCCTGTGGCTTACCACGGGCGGACATCGTCCCTGTGCATCAGCGGCACGCCGATCACACGGCCTCGCGGCCAGTTTTTGCCTTCCGACGCCGCTGATCCAGTTTTCGAGCCCACCCGCAGGCTGGATTTCGAATGCGAGCTCGCCATCCACGTCGGGCGAGGCAACGGACGGGGTGAAGAAATTCCGCTCCACGATGCTGCCGGGCACATCTTCGGGGTGAGCCTGCTCAACGACTGGTCCGCACGCGATGTGCAACGCTGGGAGGCGCAACCCCTTGGGCCGTTTCTTGCCAAGAGTTCCCTGACATCCCTATCGCCCTGGATCGTGACGATGGAAGCGCTCGCGCCTTTCCGAGTGCCGGCCGCGCAGCGTGCCAATGGTGCACCGCGGCTGCTTCCCTATCTGGACGACGCCGACGACCAGGCGGCTGGCGGCCTGAACATCGATATGGAAATTCGCATCCGCACTGCGGAGCAGCGTGGTCGGCAGGATTCCGGCGCGCTCGTATCTACCCCACGATTCCGCAGCCAATACTGGACGGTGGCTCAGATGCTGACGCACCAGGCCAGCAACGGATGCCTGATCGAACCCGGGGACATTCTGGGCAGTGGAACCATTTCGGGCCCCACGCAGGAAGAGTTGGGTTGCCTGATGGAACTCACACAGGGCGGCGCACAGCCGATCACCCTGTCGGATGGGCAGCAGCGTGCATGGCTGCAGGACGGCGACGAAGTCGTGCTGCGTGGCCGCTGCACCGCCGAGGGCGCCGTAACCATCGGCTTTGGAGAATGCTCCGGCATCGTCCTGCCAGCGCGCACTCACCATACAGAAAATTGAGGTTTTCGCATGTCCATTCTGCCTCCCTCCATCCGCCGCATCGTGGCCGGCCACGACAGCCAAGGCCGGTCCTACATCGAGGAAGACGGCCCTTCGCCCGTCGAAATCACCACCCCCGGCCGCGACGGTTACCGGGTCACCAACCTTTGGCGCACGGCGCCCGGCGAAGCGGTGACGGCGCCCGACGTGATCACCGCGCACCGCGGCATACACCCACCGCACGGCGGCACCGTGGTGCGCATCATCGATTGGCCTGCCGAGCCAGAGGATCCCGAAAAACTGCGCGGGCAAATGGAGAACACCTTCGCGCAGATGTACCCCGACGCGCACCGTGACCTCAAGCCGGGTGAGCACCCCGGCATGCACAAGACGGATACGGTGGACTACGCGATCATCCTGGAAGGTGAAGCGGTCGCCATCATGGAGGAGGGTGAGACCACCATGCGCCAAGGCGACATCCTTATCCAGCGCGGCACCAAGCATGCATGGGCCAACCGCTCCGGCAAGCCCCTGCGCATCGCGTTCGTGTTGATCGACCCGCGATGCTGAGCTGGCCCGCGGCTACAGGCCAGCGGGTGTACCGCGCACTGCGTTGTTATTGAACCCCGCGCTCCGACGGCGCCACTGCCGGGGCAGTGAGGGCCCCCGCGAGAAACCGCAGGAGGTACCGGTTGAGTTCGTCATGCCGTGTCGTATCGGCCGCGCCCCCGGACATGCGAGCCAGCCGATTGTGGGTGGACTGGTCGGTCACCGTGAGAATGACGGTACTCACCATGAACGTATAGCGCCAAAACCACTCGGTTCGATCGACCCCGGGGACGGCGTTTGCGAGTGCATCGATGTACCGCAATGCCATGCCATCGAAATGGCGCTCAATGATCCGGACGGTCATGTCCGATGGCACGACGCGATGCTGCAGGATGAGCTGAGCCAGCAGCGGCCCCCCGGGACCGTAGTCCTCGCCGGTGTACGGGCGGACAAAGCTAAGCAGGATGGCTTCGAGGGGCGGTGGCCGCTTGGCGGCTGCGGCCTCCTGCATTACCCCGTCGAGCTCGGCCAGCCGGGACTTGTTGACGCGCGCCGATACGTTGTCGAGCAGTTCTTCCGCCAGGCCTTCTTTTGAGCGGAAGTAGTAGTTGACGGACGCGACGTTGACGCCCGCCATTGCCGTCAGTTCCCGCATGGAACTCTTATCGATGCCCTTCTGCGCGAACAGCCGTTCCGCCGCCGCCAGGATGCGCTCCCGTGCGTCATCCTGGGATGAGGCGGGATCTGCGGCGGGCGGGGCGACCTTGCGGACGGTGTTTTCTTTCATGCCAAAGGACTGTACCAGTCCAGTCCAGTCCAGTGCAGTGCACCTCACTCCAGCTTGATGTTCTTCTCGCGAAGGAACTTGCCCCAGCGTGCGTACTCCTGTGCCACCTCTGCAGCCATTTGTTCCGGGGTGGCGGGATAGGGCTGGGCTCCCATGTCCCCCACCTTCTTGCCGGTCTCGGGCAGATTCGACACCTGGTTCATCGCAGCATTGAGGCGATTCACCACATCCCGCGGTGTCGAGGACGGCATGTACACGCCATGGAACGCCGCCACCTCGCCCACTGCCGGATAGACCTCTGCGAACGTGGGTACGTCCGGCAATGCGGGAAGGCGCTGGCCACCGGAAAAAGCGATGGGCCGCACCTTGCCGGCACGTATCTGGGCCAGCGCCGTGGCGGTGGGCTCGGCCACCATCGGGATTTGCCCGGCGATCACGTCGATGATGGCCGCTTGCTTATAGGGCACGTGCACCATGCGGATTCCGGTCGCATCGCAGAACCACTCCATCAGCACATGGGGGTATCCCGCCACACCATAGGAGCCGTAGCTGATGGAACCCGGCGACTTGCGGGCCATCTGCACGATGTCCTGCAGTGTCCTGGCGGGGAAATCGTTGTTCACCACAAGCACCATGGCCTGCTTCATGGCGGGAGCCACGGGTACGAAGTCCTTGCGCACGTCGAAGGTGGTCTTCGGATAGACGTGCGGATTGATCGTCATGGTCGAACTGATGGCCCAGAGCAAGGTGTGCTGGTCCGTGGCGCTGGCCACCAGTCCGGCCGAGAGACTGCCTGCTGCTCCCGGCTTGTTGTCGACGATGAAGGCTTGTCCCAGGATCTTGGTGAGATGGTCTCCCCACCAGCGGGCAAAGGTGTCGGGGGCACTGCCGGCCGCGCTGCCTACGATGATCTTCACGGGGCGCGTGGGCCAGTCGGTAGCCATCGCTGCCACGGGTAGGTAAGCGAGCGCACCCGCGCCCAGGGTGGAGTTGAAGAGTCGCCGAGAGAGCATGGTGAGCCTACAGGATATGGAACGAATGATTTAAACAATTGTTTTTCGGCAATACAAGTGGATGGATCCGGGGATAAACCCTATCGATCGTTTAAAACAACCGTTTAAACTGCGAGCCCATGTTGTACCTATCCCGCCCGCCTGCCAGGAGTTCCCATGATCTTTGAACGCAACGTTGAAATAAGCCTGCGGGACGGTGCCGTCCTCCGCGCCAATGTCTTTCGCCCGGAAGGCGACCACCCCGTGCCCGTCATCATGACGCATGGTCCCTACGGGAAAGATGCCCACTTCGAGGATGCCTTTAAGCCGCAGTGGGATGTGCTGAAGGACATCTACCCTGGCATCGACACCGAGGACACCACCGGACGCTACCTCCGGTGGGAAGTGGTGGATCCCGAGCGATGGACACCGTGGGGCTATGCCATCGTCGTGGTGGACAGCCGCGGGGCGGGTGAATCGCCCGGCACACTGTGGGCCTGGTCGCCCCAGGAGGTGCTGGACTACCACGATTGCATCGAATGGGCGGGAACGCAGCCCTGGAGCAATGGCAAGGTAGGTCTGCTCGGCATCTCCTACTACGGTTCCAACCAGTGGCAGGTAGCCGCGACCCGGCCGCCGCACCTGGCGGCCATCTGCCCGTGGGAAGGTTTCTCGGACTTCTACCGGGACCTGACGCACCATGGCGGCATCCTCAGCAACCATTTCGTGGAGCTGTGGTGGTCCAAGCAGCTGCTCAGCATCCAGCACGGCAACCACCAAACCCCCTACCGGGACCGCGAAACCGGCGGCCTCACCGTGGGCGAGCCCCTCACGCCTGCGCAACTGCGGGCCAACCGGGTGGAGTTTCCGGAAGAGATCCGCGCGCATGCGTTCGATGGCGACTGGCATGCGGCTCGCACGGCGGACCTGTCCCGGATCGAAGTGCCCGTGCTGTCCGCTGGGAATTGGGGCGGCATGGGCCTGCACCTGCGCGGCAACGTGGAAGGCTTCCTGGGCGCTGGCTCGCGGCAGAAGTGGCTGGAACTGCACGGCGGCACCCACTTCGAGTCGTTCTACCTTCCGCGCTACATGGAATTGCAGAAGGCTTTCTTTGACCACTTCCTGAAGGGCGTGGACAACGGTTGGGAGCGCCGGCCGCCGGTGCTGCTGGAGGTGCGCCACCCGGACCACTTCGAGCGGCGCGAGGAAGCCGAATGGCCCCTGGCCAGGACCGTGTGGAAGCCGCTGTACCTCGACCTGGCACAGGGCGCAATGGCGGAACAAGCGCCGGCGGCCGCCGCGCACAAGACGTACGCGGGCCTCGGGCCAGGGGTGGAACTGACCACACCCCCAATGGCGGCGGCCACCGAACTGACAGGGCCCATGGTTGCCGTGCTATGGGTGTCCAGCGAAAGCGACGATATGGATCTCTTCGTCACGGTGCGTGCCTACGGGCCGGACGGGGCGGAGGTGCTGTTCCGGGGCGCAACCGATCCTGCGGTCCCGGTGGCCCAGGGATGGCTGCGTGTGTCCCACCGGGCAACCGAGGCAGAAAAATCCGCGCCATGGCGGCCGTACCACCCGCACAAGGCTGCCGAGCCCATGGTGCCGAATGAAATCTACCGGGTGGAGGTCGAGATCTGGCCGACCTCCGTCGTGCTGCCGGCAGGCTACCTGCTCGCCCTGCGTATCGACGGACGCGACTTCGAGCGCGAAGGCGTGGACGGCCCCCGGAAAGGGTCCGGCCCGTTCCTTCACACGAATGCCCAGGACCGCCAGCCTGCGGTCTTCGGCGCACGGAACACCGTGTACTCCGGTCCCGGGCGCGAGTCACATCTGCTGGTCCCCTTGATCCTAGCCAGCGCCGTCAAGGCGACGGGCATGCGGGCGGAAGACTGATGGCGGGTGTGCGCCCTGCACAGCCCTAGCCGTGCTTCTCCTTGAGGGCGTTGCGCAGGTGCAAACGCATGAAGTCGGCCGCGGCCTCCCGCTGGTCTTCCAGTAGAAGTCCGATCAGGCTCAGGTGCTCTTTGCAGCGCCGCTCGGCCTGCTGGCGGTCCACGGCCTTGCGGTACTCCATCAGGCGCCTGACGCGGTTCAGGCGGCGCAGGGAATCCGCAATGAACAGGTTCCCCGAACTGTTGGCGATGACTTCGTGCAGATGGGTGTTGGCGTCGAAGATGATCGCTGGCGACACGGTGTGCACCGCGCCGGAGGCGAGCTGCTCCTGCTCCTGGTAGCAGCGGCGCAGCCCGATCCCGTCGAGCCGATAGGTTGGTTCGAGCATGCCGGCCGGCTCCATGAGCAGGCGGAACCGGTAGCTCTGTCCGTAAGCCGCGGTCGAGGTGAGGGTGGGAAGAAACGCCCAGCCATGGCCGGGCAGCCGTTCGATCCAGCCCTCGTGGACCATGCGGCGCAGCACCGCGGTGAGCTGGTTGCGGGTCAGGCCGTACCGCCGCAGCAGTTCGTTCTCCGTCACCTTGTCGGGCAGCGCTCCGTCTATCCGGTCGCCGGCGATCTGCAGGTAGGCGGTTTCCTCGCCGGAGGGTTCCTCGTTGCGCGGCGAGGTGACGGGCGCGAGGGCACCTGCCGCGACCATAAAACCGCCATCGGGATGTTTCGCCAGGAGTTGGCGCTCCTCCATGGCCTGCAGGGCCGCCCGGATGGGGGATCGGGACACCCGCAGCTGCTCTGCCAGCAACCGCTCCGGCAGGCGTGCACCCACCGCCAGACCCCGGCCGGCAATGAACTGCTGAACGTCGTTGACGAGCTGGTGAGAAAGCGCGCGGGGCATAGCCTTGCCATGGAAAAGCCTATGGTAGCGCCTTGTGGGCTGGGTTCTGTGGAGGCTCATATGACCAAATGAATTTTCAGTAAAGTCAAAAATAAAGCATGTATGGGTATTGCAATGGTACTTTGAATGCTTAAAAATACCATCCATTGATTCTCCTTGCCTACCTGTGCGTCCCACCCCTGCGTCCTCCTTTCGCCTGCCGCCCGGCGCCTGCGACTGCCATGTGCATGTCTTTGATCCCGAGCGGTACCCCTATGCCGAGGACCGGGGCTACACCCCTGCGGCTGCGGACGTCCAGGATTTGAGGGCGCACCTGGCGCGGTCGGGTATGGCGCGTGTGGTGCTGGTCCAGCCTTCGTGCTACGGATTGCGCAACGATGCGATGCTCCACGCCCTGGAGGCGCTGGGCAGCGCCGCGGCCCGCGGGGTCGCGGTGGTCGATGCCGACCGGGTCGACGAAGCAACGCTGCAGGGCCTGCACCACGCGGGTGTGCGTGGCGTACGGTTGAACTTCAGCGTGCAAGCCCAGGTGGACGGGGGCCAGGCGGCACCACTGCTGGAGCGGGCGGCCGCACGCCTGGCGGCCCGCCAGTGGCATCTGCAGGTGCACGCCAGTCCTGCGATGCTGGCGGCCCTGCAGCCGGTCCTGGCGCGGCTGCCCGTCCGGGTGGTGCTCGACCATTTCGGCGGCACCGCCGCTTCCTCCGGGGTCACGCTGGCGCTGCTGGAACTGCCCCATGTCTGGCTGAAGCTGTCGGCCCCCTACCGCGCGTCCCGGCAGGAGAACCACGAGGACCTCCGGCCTCTGGTGGAGCGGTGCGCCGCCATCGCGCCGGACCGCCTGCTCTGGGGCTCCGATTGGCCGCACACCGGCGGTGCGGGCACGCGCTCGGCTGATCCGGACGCGATCGAACCTTTTCGCAAGACGGACGCGGTTGCCAGCCTGGCGCAACTGGGGTCCTGGCTGCCGGACGACGGCATGCGGCGCCGCCTCCTCGTCGACAACCCCGCCGCGCTCTACGACTTCTAACCCTCGGAACCACCACCCGCTATCCATGATTGTCTCGACAGATCCCTCGACCGGCCAGGAACTCCGCCGTTTCGACGCCCATTCCCCCGCCCAGGTGGAGCAGATCCTCGCATCGGCCCACCGTGCGCAATCCGCCTGGGGCGCCCTCCCGGTGCCAGAGCGGAGCCAGCTGCTGGTCCGTGTCGCCCAGGTGCTCCGGCGCAACCGTGCGGCCTATGCCGGCCTCATCACGGCCGAGATGGGCAAGCCCATCACCGAGGCGGAGTCCGAGATCGAGAAGTCGGCCTGGACCTGCGAGTTCTACGCGCAGCATGCGGCCCGCTACCTTGCCGACCAGCAGATCCCGAGCGAGGCGGCTGACAGCCGTGTCGTGTTCGACCCGCTGGGTGTGGTGCTGGCGGTGATGCCCTGGAACTACCCGTTCTGGCAGTTCCTGCGCTTCGCCGCGCCGGCGCTGGCCGCCGGCAATGCGGCACTGCTCAAGCACGCCAACAACGTGCCCCAGTGCGCGCTGGCCATCGAAGCCGCCTTCGTGGAGGCCGGGGCTCCGGCCGGCCTGGTCGCCACCCTCCTGGTCGAGGCGAGCGAGGTGGCGGGTGTCCTGGCGGACGACCGGGTCGCCGCCATCACGCTCACCGGCTCCACGGCGGTGGGAAAAATCGTCGCGGCACAGGCCGGCAGCCTGATGAAGAAGCAGGTGCTGGAGCTGGGGGGCTCCGATCCGTTCATCGTGCTGGCCGACGCGGATGTCGAAGCGGCGGCCCGGGCCGCGGTGAAGGCCCGCTTTTCCAATGCCGGGCAGAGCTGCATCTCGGCCAAGCGTTTTATCGTGGAGGACGCCGTCGCCGACCGCTTCGTGGAGGCTTTCTGCGCAGGCACACGCCAGCTCAAGGTCGGCGCCCCGGCGGACCGGGCCACGCAGATCGGACCGCTGGCCCGCGACAACCTGAGAAACGACCTGCACACGCAGGTGCTGCGTACGGTGGCAGCCGGCGCCACCCTCGTATTGGGCGGACAAGCCATCGAGGGCCCCGGGTATTTCTACCCGCCCACGGTCCTGGACCACGTGCAGCCCGACATGGCTGCCGCGGTGGAAGAGACCTTTGGGCCCGCCGCCGCGGTGATACGCGTGCGGGACGCGGAAGAAGCGATCCGGCTGGCCAACGCCACCGAGTTCGGCCTCGGCGCCGCGCTGTGGACGCGCGACACAGCGCGCGCGGCACGCCTGGCCCGCCGGATCGAGGCCGGCGCGGTATTCATCAATGCGCAGGTGGCGTCGGACCCCCGTTTGCCCTTCGGCGGCGTGAAGCAATCCGGTTATGGCCGGGAACTGGGGGAGTTCGGCATCCGCGAGTTCACCAACATCAAGACGGTATGGACCGGCACATGATCAAGACAGCCTCGAATGCCGTGCTGCTGCAGCCCGATGCCATCACGGCGCACGACCGCGGCGGTGGCGCCCGCACGACGCCGCTGGTCGGCCAGGCGGTCGGTGCCACCGCGTTCATCACCGGCTACACCGAGTTCGCCGGCGGCGCGGAGATCCCCTTCCACCAGCACAACACCGAAGAAAGTGTCGTGCTCCTGGAAGGCGCGGCGATCTTCGACATCGACGGGCAGGAGATCCCGGTGCGCCGGCACGACGTGACCTTCATCCCGCCCCACGTACCGCACCGGTTCCGCAACGCTTCGCCGAGCGAGCCCATGAAGATTCTCTGGATCTACGGCTCCATGGGCGCTACCCGCACGCTCGTCGCGACCGGCGAAACCCGGCCTATCGCCGCCGAGGCCGCCGGGCACGGCCATTGAATTTTTACCTTCCAGCCAACTGAGACCACCACCATGCGCTTCCTCGTTCTTCCCGGCGACGGCATCGGCCCCGAAATCATCGATTCGTCGCTGGCCGTGCTCCAGGCCTGTGACCAGAAATTCAAGCTCGACCTCCGCTTCGAGACGCAGGACATCGGTTTTGCGAGCCTGGCAAAACATGGCACCACGCTGCGCGAGGAGCTCCTCCAGGGCGCACGGTCCTTCGACGGCATCCTGCTGGGCACCATCTCCCATGCCGCCTACCCAGCGCCGGACAAGGGCGGCCGCAATGTGTCTGCCGCCTTCCGTGTCGGCCTGGACCTGTATGCCAACGTGCGCCCGTCGCGCACCCGGCCGTTCATCGAATCCAACCTGCGTCCGGGCAAGACGATGGACCTGGTCATCATGCGGGAGGCCACGGAAGGTTTCTACCCGGACCGCAACATGGCCCGCGGCTGGGGCGAAATGATGCCCAGTCCGGACATGGCCCTGTCGGTCCGCAAGATCACCCGGCACTGCTCCGAGCGTATTGCCCGCCGCGCATTCGAGCTGGCCATGACCCGCCGCAAGAAGGTCACCGCCATCCACAAGGCCAACAGCTTCCACATGACGGATGGCCTGTTCCTGGAGTGCTGCGCCCATGTGGCCCGGGAATTCCCGGAGGTGGCCTACGACGACCTGCTGGTGGATGCCTCCACCGCCCACCTGGTGCGCAACCCCGAGCGTTTCGACGTGATCGTGGCCGAGAACTTCTACGCCGATATCCTGTCCGATCTCGCGAGCGAGCTGTCGGGCAGCCTGGGGCTGGCCGGATCGATCATGGCGGGCGATACGCTGTGCTGCGCGCAAGCCCAGCATGGCTCGGCGCCCGACATCGAGAACCAGGACAAGGCGAACCCGACCTCGATGCTGCTGTCCGCATCCATGCTGCTCGCGTGGATCGGCAAACACCGCAACATGCCGGCCTTCACCCAGGCCGCCGGAGCGATGGACACCGCAATCGAGCAGGTTCTCGCCAATCCGCAGACCCGTACCGCGGACATCGGCGGCAAGGCCGGCACACGTGCATTCACCGCTGCCGTCGTGGCGGCCCTGGGCTGAGGAGTGGATATGCGATTCCAATTCAAATCCCTGCTGGTCTGTGCGGCCGCCGCCGTGTTGTCCGCCCATGCGGCCGGCCCGGGCGGGTATCCCGCGCGCCCCGTGTCCATCGTCGTGCCCTTCGCACCCGGTGGGGGCAGCGACAACATCGCGCGCTATGTCGCGGCCCGGCTGACGGAGCGTACCGGCGGCACCTTCATCATCGACAACCGGGCCGGTGCCGGCACCAACATCGGCAACGAGTACGCCGCGCGCGCCGCACCGGACGGCCTCACGCTGCTCTTCGCCCAGGTCACCCTGGCCATCAACCCCTACATCTACAAGACACTGCGGTACGACGTGGGCAGGAGCTTCGTGCCCGTCGCCCATATCGCCGACTCGCCCACGGTACTGCTTGTCACGCAGGACTTCGCCGCGAAGGACCTGAAGGGATTCACCGGCTATGTGCAGGCGAATCCCGGCAAGGTCAACTACGGGTCCGGTGGCCGCGGGACTTCGGTGCACCTTGCCGGTGAACTGTTCGCCTCGCAGATCCATGGCGACATGGTGCATGTGCCCTACAAGGGCAGCGCGCCCGCCACCACCGACCTGATCGGCGGGCAGATTCAGTCCATGTTCGATACCGCGCCATCGGCGCTCGGCAACGTCAAGGCGGGCCGCGTGAGGGCGCTGGCCGTCACCGGGGCACACCGCGTGGCCGAGCTGCCGAACGTGCCGACGTTCAGCGAAGCGGGCATGCCGGAATTCAACGCCCCTGCGTGGTACGGCCTGATGGCCCCTGCGGGCACGGCACCGGCCATCGTGAAGTACCTCAACGAAGAGGTCGAGGCCATCCTGCAGGAACCCGCCACGCGCCAGCGGCTGGCGCAACTGGGTTCGGACCCGGTAGGCGGCAGCCCCGATGCCTTCGGCAGGTTCGTGGCCAGCGAGTCGCAGCGGTGGAGCGGCGTGGTCCGCAAGGCCCGCATCATCCCCGAGTAGGGACGGCAAAAAAAAGGAGACATCGATGAAAAGAATCAGCCGCCGCCTTGTCATTACCCGGGCACTCCCCGCGTCCGCCATCACCATGCTGGCCCTCCCGGGCTACACCCAAGCTGGAGTTTCAGCCATGCCGGTACCTGCGCAAAACCTGGAATCGGGCCGGTCGGTGTCGGCTCCGCTGCGTGTGCTGATCGGGTTTTCCCGCCGCAGCGCATCGGACGACCTGGTGCGCTCCCTGGCGCCGGCCCTGGCCGCAGCGCTCGGCCGGCCGGTGCAGATCGACCTGATGCCGGGTGAACTCGGTGCCATCGCCGTCAGGGCGGCCCTTTCCAGTCCGCCGGATGGCAACACGGTTCTGGTGGCAACGTTCGGTACGCACGCCATCAATCCGAACCTCAAGGCGGATGTGGGCTATGACCCGGTCCGGGATTTCTCGCCCATCTGCCTGGCAACCCGGTCGCCGCTGGTACTGGGCACCCGGCTGTCGCTCGGCGCCGGGAGCGTGAAGGAACTCATCGCCCTGGCGTCGCAGAAGGAACTGACCTACGGCAGCTCGGGGGTCGGCAGCGCGCCCTACCTGGCCGCGCTGCTTTTCCAGAAGATGGCGGGGGTCAAAATGGTCCACCGCCCGTATGCCGATACCCGCAAGCTGTACGAAGACCTGCAGGCCGGGCGGCTGGATCTCAGCTTCAACAACGCCTCCACCATGCTGCCCCTGGTGCGCGACCGGCAGTTGCGGGCCCTGGCGGTCACGACCCCGGTGCGATGCGCCGCCTTGCCCGATGTGCCTACGCTTGCAGAGGCGGCTCTGGAGGGTTATGCCCTGAACAACTGGCTGGGATTCGTGGCGCCGCCCCACACGCCGGCGCCCGTAGTCATGGCACTGAACCGGGCCCTCACCGCGGCCTTGAATGCCCCGGAGACCAGGTCCTTCCTGGCCCTCAATGGAATCGACGTCGCAGGCAGTACGCCGGCAGAATTTTCTGCGTACATCGCAGAGGAAATGCAGCGGTGGGCGTGGCTTCGGGGGGCGTAAGCGCAGCAGCGCCGCAGGCCGCGCTTTCACAGGCCATACGTCAGCTCCCGCGCCCGGCCCCAGAACACCCGGTACATGAACACGGTGTAGGCCGCGATGGCCGGCAGCGTGACCGCCACGCCGTAGAAGATGAATACCAGCGACTCGTGTGCGCTGGCGGCCTGCCAGACGGTGAGCCGGTCGATCACGATGAAGGGGTAGATGCTGTAGGCCAGGCCGCAGAAGGCCAGCACGAAGATCAGCACCGTGCCCCCGAACACCAGCCAGCCGTAGCCCGCCGCGACCACCCGTGGCCGGTGCAGCGTGTGGTGGATGGCCCAGAACGCCACCAGGCAGGCCAGCGGGATCGGCAGCAGGGCGAAAATCTGCGGCAGCACGAACCATTTCTGGAACACCGTGGCGCTGACCAGCGGCGTTGCCACCGAAATGGCGGCCAGCGCCAGGCCCATGGGCCAGAGCACCGCGCGGCCCCAGGCCACGGCCTTCAGCTGCAGGGCATCGCCGGTCTTCATGATCAGCCAGCCCGCGCCCAGCAGGGCGTAGGCGGCCGGCAGGGTCAGCGCGATGCCGATGGAGAAGGCGATGGACAGCCCGCTGTAGGTGAACCCCGTCACGTAGCTGCCCAGCATCCAGCCCTGGGCCACCGCGGCGACCAGCGAGCCGCCGGCGAAGGCGCGGTTCCAGGCGGTCTTGTGCGCATCGCGCGCCTTCACCCGGAAGTCGAAGGCCACGCCGCGCACCACCAGCCCGATCAGCATGGCGGCGACCGGCAGGTACAGGGCTGACAGCACCATGCTGTGTGCGGTGGGAAAGGCGATCAGCAGCACACCGATGCCCAGCACCAGCCAGGTTTCGTTGGCGTCCCAGAAGGGGCCGATGGAGGAGACCATCACGTCCTTCTCGGCGTCGTCGGCAAAGGGCAGCAGCAGGCCGACACCCAGGTCGTAGCCGTCGAGTACCACGTAGACCAGCAGGGCCAGGCCCATCACGGCCATGAACAGCAGGGGAAGGATTTCGTTCCAGTGCATGGTTTTCTCCTTCAGGCCTGGCCGCCGACGGGAGTGGCCGCGCCGACCGGCAGCGGCGATTCCGGTGCCGGCTTGGCCGGGTGGGTGGACATGTACATCAGTACGCCGATATAGGACACCAGCAGCACCGCGTACAGCAGCAGGTAGGCCACCAGCGTGCTGGCCACCATGGCGGGGGGATGGTCGGCCACCAGGTCGGCCGCACGCAGCTGGCCGTACACCACAAAGGGCTGCCGGCCGATCTCGGTGACGTACCAGCCGGCCAGCACTGCCACCCAGCCGGCGAAGGTCATGGCCACCAGGGTGCGCAACTGCAGCGGCGACAGGCTGCGCCGCTGCGCAGCGGCGGCACCGCGGCGGCCGCGCAACGTCCAGGCGCACCACCAGGACACGGCCAGCATCAGCATGCCCACCCCCACCATCACGCGGAAGCTCCAGAACACCGGTGCCACCGGTGGGTGGGCGTTCGGGAAGGCGTCCAGGCCTTTGAGCTCGGCATCGATGTCGTGCGCCAGGATCAGGCTGGCGAGCTTGGGCACCTGCAACGCGAAATCGGTACGGCCTTCTTTTTCATTGGGCCAGCCGAAGAGGGTGAGCGGCGCGCTTTTCTCGGTGTGCCAGATGCCTTCGATGGCCGCGATCTTGGCCGGCTGGTGTTCGAGGGTGTTCAGGCCGTGCGCGTCGCCTGCCAGGATCTGCAGGGGAATCGCCACCGCCGCGGCGAACACCGCCGCGCGCAGCGCGCGGTGGGTGCCGGCATTGTCGGCCCGGCGCACGATCTGCCAGGCCGAGAGGCCGGCGATGAGGAAGGCGGTGGTCAGCGTCGAGGCCAGCAGCATGTGCACCAGCCGGTAGGGGAAAGACGGATTGAAGATCACCGCCAGCCAGCTGGTGGCGTGCATCCTGCCGTCGATGATCTCGAAACCCTGCGGTGTCTGCATCCAGGAGTTGAGGCTCAGGATCCAGAAGGCCGAGAGGGTGGTGCCGCCCGCCACCATGAAGGTGGCCGCCAGGTGCACCCGGTCGGACACGCGGCTGCGGCCGAACAGCATGATGCCGAGGAAGGTGGCCTCCAGGAAGAAGGCGGTCAGCACCTCGTAGCCCAGCAGCGGTCCGGCGATGTTGCCGGCCTTTTCCATGAAACCCGGCCAGTTGGTGCCGAACTGGAAACTCATGGTCACGCCGGTGACCACGCCCAGCGCGAAGGTCAGGGCGAAGACCTTGGTCCAGAGGTAATACGCTTCTTCCCAGTCCCGTGCCGCGGGAGTGCCGTGCGCGGCGCGGTGGCGCAGCCGGAAATACACCAGGAACCAGCACAGCGCGATGTTGATGGCCGGGAACAGGATGTGGAAGCTGATGTTCGCCGCGAACTGGATGCGCGAGAGGACGAGGGTATCCATGTCATTGCTCCTTGTTGTTCGCCGTGCTTTTGCCCCGCAGCCGGTCCTTGAATTCAAGGACCTTGGCCACCGCCGTGCCCATCCCCATGAGGCGCATGGCGGTATCGGGCGAGAGTTTCTGCACGTCGTCGAACCAGGTGGTGAGCCGCTCGATCAGGTCGTGCATCTCGCCCATGCGCCGCTGGGCATGGCGCTCGGCGTCGCTGGTGGCTGGTTCCAGCAGGGCGCCGCGCAGCATTGACAGAGTAGGCTCCACCTCGCGCCGGCGGCGCTCCTCGGCCAGCACCCGGAAGATCTCCCACACGTCGTCGGGCGCCTCGAAATACTCGCGCCGGTCGCCGGGCTGGTGGCGCAGTTTCACCAGGCGCCAGCCCTGCAGTTCCTTGAGGCCCATGCTGACGTTGGAGCGCGAGAACTCCAGCGCCTCGGTGATCTCGTCGGCGTTGAGTGCGCGTTCGGAAACGAACAGCAGGGCATAGATCTGCCCGACGGTGCGGTTGATGCCCCAGCGGCTGCCCATCTCGCCGAAATGGGCCACGAACTGGCGATTGAGGGGCGGTAGCGGGTTGGAGGGGGTGGGGATGAGGTCGGCCATGCGCCATTGTGGCGCGAACTTACTGAATTTTCAATATTTACTGAAAATTCAGTATGAACAACCATCCAAAACAGAAACGTACAGGCTCAGGGAACCGAAGGGGCATCAGGCCAGGGTGTGGGTTTGGGCACTGCGCAGGGGGCTGGCGCGTCCACGCTCTTGAAGTCGGCTGGTGAGACGATTTCCAGGTACTCCATGTCCGGCGAGTAGTCGAACAGGAAGTGCACCAGGCCCGGGCGCTGGTGCACCACGTCGCCGGCCTTGACCAGGGTGGGCACGTCGTCGTACATGAAGCGGGCCCAGCCCTTCACCATGATGACGATCTGGAAGTCGGCCACGTGGATGTGCCAGCCCGTGCCTTCTTCCGGCGGCAGGTTGGCCTTGACCAGGTGGGCGATGACCTGGCCGTTGGTGGCGTCGGCCACACCCAGGTCGCGGTAGAGGAAGAAATCGCGCAGGCCGCCCTTGGCGAAAGGGGTATCGCCGGGCTTCACGTGGGAAAACTTGGTGACGGTACGGTCCAGCATGGAAGGCTCCTGGGAGGGGGATGCTGCGGTGCAGCATGCATAAAACGTTCCTGCCCGGCATCTTTTTTCCGGTCCCGCTGCGATGCGGATACTGTATATTTAAACAGTACTCAAAAGGCCGACCGCATGGACCCCGTCTTTATTCCTGTGCACGCCCTGAAGGGCCGTGGTGCCGCTACGCGCCTGGCGCACCGCTTCGAGTCCACCGCACGTGACGCCTGGGACGACGGTTGGGGCACGCTGGAGGCGGGAGAGGAAGGGGCCGGCGCCGGCGGCCGCCCGCCGCCGGCCACCGAGGTGCGTTTCGAGGACGCCCGGACCGTCATCAGCCGCAACGATTCGCCCGACATCCCTTTCGACGCCTCGCTGAATCCCTACCGCGGCTGCGAACACGGCTGCATCTACTGCTTCGCACGGCCCACGCACAGCTACCTGAACCTGTCGCCGGGGCTGGATTTCGAAACCAGGATCATCGCCAAACGCAATATTGCCGAGGTGCTGCGCGGCGAGATGGCCAAACGCAGCTACCAGCCGAGCCACATCGCCATCGGCACCGCGACCGATTGCTACCAGCCGGTGGAGCGTGAACTGCGGCTGACCCGCGCGGTGCTGGAGGTCATGCGGGAAACCGGGCACCCCTTCGGCCTCGTCACCAAGTCCAGTGCGGTGGAGCGTGACCTTGATTTGATCGCGCCGATGGCGGCGCGCCGGCTGGCCGCGGTGTACATCACGATCACCACCCTCGACGCAAGACTCGCCCGCATCCTGGAGCCGCGCGCCGCAGCGCCGTACCGGCGGCTGCAGACCATCCGCACCCTGGCGGCGGCGGGTGTGCCGGTGGGGGTGAGTGTGGGGCCGCAGATTCCCTTCATCACCGAAGACATGGAAAAGGTGCTGGAGGCGGCCCGGGAGGCGGGCGCACGCAGCGCCTTCTACACCGTGGTGCGCCTGCCCTGGGAGGTGGCGCCGCTGTTCCGCCAGTGGCTCGAATTGCACTACCCCGACCGCGCGGCGCGGGTGATGGCGCGTATCCAGGAGATGCGCGGCGGCCAGGACTACAACGCCGATTTCGCCACCCGCATGAAGGGCAGCGGCCTGTGGGCCGACCTGATCCGCCAGCGTTTCGAGAAGGCCTGCCGGCGCCTGGGTTTCAACCGTGATCGGCTGATCATGGACGCCGACCAGTTCCGCCGGCCGGACGTGGGCGGGCAGGGGGCGCTGTTCTAGGGTCGGCCGGCGGTGCCCTGCAGATCGGCGGCACAGGGCAGGTGCAGCCCGCCGATGTCGAGTGTGCGTGCCGCGCGCACCGCACGCAGCACGGCACGCGCAGTGGCCTCGGCCGCCAGCACCCCCAGCAGGGTCATCAGAGGCTCGCCCGCCACGCGGCCGGTGGCCAGGGCAAACAGGGTGTCGCCGTCGGACATGGTGTGCACCGGGTTGATGCAGCGCGCCAGCCCGTCGTGCGCCACCTGGGCCAGGCGCTGGGCCTGGGCCTTGGTGAGTGCGGCATCGGTCGCGACCACACCGATGGTGGTATTGGTGCCGGCCAGGATGGGCTGCGCCGCCTCGCCACGCAGCAGGGTGCGGCGGCTGTCGCGCAAACCCTTGCCGTCGGCGGTGCGGGCGCCGGCCAGCAGCTGCGCGGTGTCGGGGTCCAGCACGTCGCCCAGCGCGTTGACCGCCACCAGGGCACCCACGGTATAGCCGCCGGCGCTGACCGAGGCGGTGCCGATGCCACCCTTCATGGCGTGGGCCATGCCGAAGAGTTTGCCCAGCGTCGCGCCGGCCCCGGCGCCCACGTTGCCTTCGGCCGGCGCCGCGGTGCTGGCCGCCGCGCAGGCGGCGTAGCCCGCGGCGGCGTCGGGCCGGATCCGCATGTCGCCCACCCCCAGGTCGAACAGCACCGCCGCCGGCAGGATGGGCACCCGGCCCACGCCCACCGGCAGGCCGATGCCTTGTTCTTCCAGCCAGCGCATGGCGCCGCCGGCCGCATCCAGCCCGAAGGCGCTGCCGCCGCACAGCATCACCGCATGGGCCTGCTGCACCAGGTTGCCAGGCGAGAGCAGGTCGGTCTCGCGGGTGCCTGGCGCCGCGCCGCGCACGTCCACCCCGCCGGTGGCACCCTCGCGCACCAGCACCACACTGCAGCCGGTGGGGCGGCGCGGGTCGGTGAAATGGCCGACCGCGATGCCGGCCACGTCGGTGATGGCACTGGTGTCCGGCAGGGTGTTCGGCGGTGGGATGGGCATGGCGCAGGTGCAGGCTGAAAGCGCCATGGTACGGCGCCGCCGCGAGGCGACCCTACCGCTGTCCTACCGCGGCATGCGCAGCATGCGAAGTCCGTTGGCCACGACCAGCAGGCTGGCACCCACGTCGGCGAATACCGCCATCCACATGGTGGCCAGGCCGGCCACCGCCAGGCCCAGGAACACCAGCTTGATGCCCAGCGCCAGCACGATGTTCTGCCACAGCACGGCGTAGGTGCGGCGCGACAGGCGCACCGTCTCGGCCACGCGCCGCAGATCGTCGTGCAGGATGACGATGCCGGCGGTTTCCATCGCCACGTCGGTGCCGGCCGCACCCATGGCGATGCCGAGATCCGCCTTGGCCAGCGCCGGTGCATCGTTGATGCCGTCGCCCGCCATGGCGACCGGGCCATGCTGTTGCTGCAGGCGGGCGATGGCGGCGAGTTTTTCCTCGGGCAGCAGGCCGGCCTGCACCTCGGTGATGCCGGCGTCGCGTGCCATGGCCTGCGCGGCGGCGGCATGGTCGCCGGTCAGCAGGGCGGTGGCAATGCCCAGGCGGCCCAGGGCCTCGACCGCTTCGCGGGCCTGCGGGCGCAGGGTGTCGGCCACGGCGAACAGGGCACGCACGGCCTGCCCGTCGGCCAGCAGCGTCACGCTGCGGCCTTCGGCCTCCTGCGGGGCCACCTGCGCCTCCACCGCGTCGGTCCAGAGGCCACGTTCGGTCACCAGGCGGCGGTTGCCCAGGATCCACCCAGTGCCGGCGATGCTGCCGGCGACACCGCGGCCGGCCAGGGCGGTGAATCCCTCGACCTCTTCGGCGGTGCCGGGTGCGGGACCGCCGTTTCCGGCAGGTGTTCCCTTCAGCGTGTGCAGCCCGGCCGCCAGCGCACGCGACACCGGGTGGTCCGAGCGTGCCGCCAGCGCGGCGGCGGCGGCAAAGGCAGCGGCCTCGTCGGCGCCCTCCAGCGCGGCCTGCGCCACCAGCACCGGCCGGCCTTCGGTCAGGGTGCCGGTCTTGTCGAAGGCCACCACCCGGACCAGGCGCGCCTGCTCCAGCCAGATGCCGCCCTTGACCAGGATGCCGCGGCGCGCCGCGGCGGCGATGCCGCTGACCACCGTAATGGGAGTGGACAGCACCAGCGCGCAGGGGCAGGCGATGACCAGCAGCACCAGGGCGCGGTAGAGGGCGTCGTGCCATGGCCAGCCCAGCAGCAGCGGGGTGCCGATGGCGACCAGCAGCGCCACGGCGAACACCGCCGGTGTGTAGACCGCGGCGAAGCGGTCTACCAGCCGCTGCAATGGCGCGCGCGACGCCTGTGCCTCTTCCACGCTGCGGATGACACGGTCGAGTGTGGTGGCGCCGGCCGCGGCGGTGACACGGAACTCCAGCGCCGCGTGGGCATTGAGGGTGCCGGCGTACAGCGGGTTGCCGGGGGCCTTGTCGACCGGCAGGCTTTCGCCGGTGATGCTGGACTCGTCCACCGCGCCGTCGCCGGCGGTCACGGTGCCGTCGAAGGGCACGCGCCCGCCGGGGCGGATACGCACCACGCTGCCCGCTACGACGTCGGCCGTGGCCATGTCGCGCCACTGGCCGTCGGCCTGCTGCACCTCGGCCTGGTCGGGCCGCAGCGCCAGCAGGCTGCCGACGGCCTTGCGTGCCCGGTCGGCGGCGGCTTCCTCGATACGTTCGGCCAGCGCGTACAGCGCCATCACCATGGCGGCCTCGGGCCACTGGCCCAGCAGGAAGGCGCCGGTGACGGCGACCACCATCAGCGCATCGATGCCCAGTTGCGCCCGCAGCAGCGCCCGCAGGCCGCTGGCGTAGATGCCCAGGCCCGCCAGCAGGGTGGCGGCGACGGCCAGCACCATGCCGGCGGCATGCCAGGTGCCGGTGTCGGGCGCAACGGCGTGCAGCAGTTCGGCGCCGGCGGCGGCGGCCAGCGCCGCGCCGAGGCGCCACGGGCCCGGCAGGCCACTGTGGTCGTGGCCGGCGTGGTCGTGGCCCGCATGGCCATGGGCGGGTGCGGTGGGGCTGCTGCCGTGTCCGCACCCGCAGCAGGCGTTCGCGGCCGGTGCGGCCTGGGCCGGGCCATACCCGTGGGCATGGGCGCCATGGCTGTGCGTACCGTGGTCGTGGCCATCGTGGTGGGCGTGCCCAGGGGGGCCGCCGTGGGGTGGGCGGGTAGTGGCGGAGTCGGTCATGGTGGTATTGGTCGGTAGGGAGGGCGGCTTTTCGCCGTCCGTGCCACCATTGGAAACCCTCAAGTGCCTTCAAGGTCAAGCCATGGCGTTCGAAAGTCCCCACTGCCGCATCGGTGACGCCGCCCGCCGATCGGGTGTCACCGCCGCCAATATCCGCTACTACGAGAAGGAAGGGCTGTTGCCGCCGCAGGTCCGCACCGACAACCACTACCGGCTCTACAGCGAGGACGACGTGCACCGCCTGCGCTTCGTGCGCCTGTGCCGGGCCATGGACATGTCGCTGGACGAGGTGCGCACCCTGCTGGCGCTGGACCTGCAGGACAAGGCCGACTGCGTGCGTGCCCGCGTCACCCTCGACGCCCACCTGGGCCATGTGCGCGAGCGCCGGCGGGAACTGGAGGCGCTGGAGGCGGACCTGGTCGCCCTGCGCGACCGCTGCGACGGCGGCGCGGCGCACTGCGGCATCATCGAGACCCTGCACCGGCGCGCCGATGCCGAAGCCGCGCCCCTGCCGGCCGGCCCGTCGGCCAAGCGGCACGTATAGCGCCGCCGGCAGCCCTGCACCGCGCCAGCGCCCGCCCCAGCCTTTGCTTCAGCGTTTGCCCGTCGCAGAAAAGGCGATGCCACGCGCCTGCAACACCTGGGCCGCCACGTCGGGGTAGTCGGTGATCAGGCCATCCACCCCCCAGTCCAGCAAACGTGCCATGTCCGCGGGCTGGTTCACGGTCCAGGGCAGCACCTGCAGCCCACGGCGGTGGGCGTCTTCCACCGCTTCCTGCGACAGTCCGTTGAAGGACGGTGACCAGATACGCCCGCCGGCCGCGGTGACCATGGCCGGCACCGAGGGGAAGTCGGCCAGGCGCAGCCCGCGGGTCCACGCCGGGTCCTGCACCGTGCGGCCAGTGGTCAGGTAGGCGGTGGGCAGTTCCGGTGCCAGGCGCTGCACCGCGTCCAGCGCCCGCCAGTCGAAACCCTGCACCGTGACCCGGCCGGCCATGCCGGCGGCGCGGATGGTCGCCACCAGGAGCCGGGCGAACACCTCGGGCGGCGGGGTTTCGTCGGCGTGGTAGGGGTCGGTCTTGGCTTCGATGTTGAAACGCACCGCAAGCGCACCACGCGCCTTCACATGCCCGAACAGCGCTGCCAGCGAGGGGATACGTTCGCCGTCGTGCGCCTGCTGCCGCGGAAAACCGGCGGCATACGGGCTGGCCGGGTCGAGCCGGCCGACATCCCAGGCCTGGAGCGCGGCGAAGGGCAGGGCATGGATGGCGGGCCGCGGCCCCTGCAGCCAGCGGCCGGACCGGTCGCGGGTGAAGGCCGGGTTGAGTGTTGCGTCGTGCGATACCACCGGAATGCCGTCGGCGGTGATGGCGATGTCGAGTTCGAGGGTTGTCACACCGATGTCCAGCGCCCGGTCGAAGGCGGCCAGGGTGTTCTCCGGTGCCAGCCCGCGCGCCCCCCGGTGGCCCTGCAGATCGAAGGCCCCGGCGGGGCCGGCCGCCAGGACGGCGAACGCGGCCCCTGCCAGGATGCGGCGGCCCAGGCGGCGGGCGGGCTGCGTGCAGGCCATGGCGGGGCCGGTGAGCGTAAACATGGGTGTGGTTTGTGCAGAATGTATGAAACGGGGGGCCGCGGGCCACCTTACACTGTGCCTCGGCTTCGACCCGCCCCGGCCCGGGGTATACCGCAAGATAGGTGACTGATCCGCATGGATGGGGCGCTGAAGAAGATCCCGGTTGCGCAGTTGCGGCGCGGCATGTACCTGCACAAGCTGGCGGGTTCATGGCTGCAGAACCCGTTCTGGCGCAACGCCTTTGTCCTGGACGACCCGGCTGACCTGCAGGCGGTGCGTAGCTGCGGCATCGAGGAGGTGTGGATCGACGTGTCCCGGGGGCTCGACGTTGCGGCGGTCCCGGCGCCCACGGTTGCGGGTGCACCGGCCGCCGCTTCGGCACCGGACGCCGAAGGCCCGCTCGTGGCGGTTCCCGCTCCGGCCGTCCCGGCCGTGTCGTTGCGCGAGGAGCTCGACCGTGCGCGCCGCATCTGCGACTCCGCACGCGGCGCCGTCATGTCGATGTTTTCCGAGGTACGCATGGGCCGCACCGTGGACGCGGCCGCGGCGCTGCCCCTGGTGGAGGACATCGCCGCATCGGTGGCGCGCAACCCGGGGGCATTGATCAGCATTGCGCGGCTGAAGACGCGCGACGACTACACCTACATGCATTCGGTCGCCGTCTGCGCGCTGATGGTGGCATTGGCGCGCCAGATCGGCCTGGCCGACCCCGATATCCGCGAGGCCGGCCTGGGCGGCATGATGCACGACCTGGGCAAGGCCCTGATGCCGCTGGACGTGCTCAACAAGCCCGGCCGGCTGACCGAGGAAGAGTACGGCGTCATGAAACGCCACCCGTCGGAGGGCTGGCGCCTGCTGGACGAGGGGGGCAGTGCCAGCGCGCTGGTGCGCGACGTGGTGTTGCACCACCACGAGCGTTTTGACGGCTCGGGTTATCCGGACCGGCTGGCCGGGGAGGCCATCACGCTGTATGCCCGCATGGGGGCCATTTGCGACGTGTACGACGCCGTCACCTCCGAGCGGCCCTACAAGGCACCCTGGGACCCGGCCTACGCGGTACGCCAGATGGCGCAGTGGAAGGGGCATTTCGACCCGCGGCTGTTCCAGGCCTTCATCAAGAGCCTGGGCATCTACCCGGTGGGTTCGCTGGTACGCCTGGCGTCGGACCGGCTGGCG
This sequence comes from Pseudomonadota bacterium, assembly GCA_040390235.1. GTDB lineage: Bacteria > Pseudomonadota > Gammaproteobacteria > Burkholderiales > Burkholderiaceae_C > Xylophilus. The sequence goes on from JAZJYT010000036.1 coordinate 73,953, forward strand.
GTGGTGGCCGAGCAGCACCCGGAGGCCCTGCTGCACCCCATCGTCGTGGTGTTCCATTCGGCCGACACCCGGCGGCCGATCACACCGGTGCGGCTGGACCTGCATGCGGCCGATACCGATGACAAGATCACTGCCGTGGAGGACGCCGCCAAATGGGGCTTCCCGTCCCTCGACCACCT
>JAZJYT010000037.1:0-14279 GCA_040390235.1 Pseudomonadota bacterium
CGAAGTAGCCCCACAGCTTGACCACGCCGAAGTCGTAGGTCGCGCCGATGTTGGCCACGGTCAGGTCGCGGCCGATGGTGACCGGAGCGACATTGGACGCGCCGATGGCTTGCTTCCACTGGGTGTAAGCGCCAGCGATGTTCAGCGGGCCGTTGGCGTAGCCAACACGGCCACCCCAGGAGTTGCCTTGCTTGTTGTTGGCCAGGTTGGACTGGGGTTCGACACCGCCGGAGCCGCCGAAGGAGTAAGCCACGTTGCCGTAGAAACCGCCCAGGGTGGAGGGCAGGAAGTACTGCACCATGTTGCTGTTGCGAACGTCGCTGTAGCCGAAGTTGCCGGTGCCCTGGAACTGGCCGACACCGCGCTGGCCGAACACGTCGAAGCCGGTGACGTTCAGGTAGGAGGGCGAGAAGTCGCGGCCGAGGCGGACTTCACCGAAGTTGCCCGACAGGCTGACGGTCGAACGGCGCTGGAAGGTCAGGCCGGCGGCATTGCCTTCGTCGCTTTGCAGTGCGCCTTCAACCCAGAAGCTGGCGGCCAGGCCACCACCGAGGTCTTCGGTGCCACGGAAGCCCAGACGGCCGGCCGATTGGCTGCCGCTGGAAATGCCGGTCTTGTGGCCGAGGCCGCCACCTTGCAGGTTGCTCACGGCCAGGTCAACGATACCGAACAGGGTGACGGACGATTGCGCCATGGCGGAGCCAGATGCAGCAGCCAGCACTGCCAGCGCGATCAGGGATTTTTTCATTGCGAGTTTCTCCAAGGTTAAACATAGGGCGCCGGTAGGAGAAATCAGACGAGGGCTTTTCCGCCTTCTGCGTCCGATTCCGCCGGTTCCCCGGGCCAACCTCCGTTAGGGAAGTTGGTAGTATTCCAACAGAGCAGTCCCCATTGCGCAAAGGATTTAGCGGCCAAACCGGGAAGAAAGCCGCTTTCGTTGCACGGCTACAACGCTGTTCCGGGGATGGTCGAACGCCCCGTTCCGGTCGCGTCGGCGGCGTCCTACACCGGACCGCCGAACCCGCCTCCAGCGGGTCGCCGGCCGCATGCTATCTTGGCTGCCACCGCTGGCGGCGGACCCGTTGCCCGCCGCACTCTTCAGGAAGACAGCCATGGAAAAGTTCCTCGGCGCCGCCGATATTGCGCTGCGCACCCTGTTCGCATCCCCCAAGGCCCGGCGGAGCAGCCCGGCCGGCGGCCTGGCCGCCACCGAGCTCTCGCCCGAACAGCGCCGCGCCGCAGGCGCGCTCATGCGGGTCAACCATGTCGGAGAAGTCTGCGCCCAGGCGCTGTACACGGCCCAGGCCGCGGTGACGCAGGATCCGGCGCTGCGCCGGCATTTCCAGGAAGCCGCCCATGAGGAGACCGACCACCTGGCCTGGACCCGCCAGCGGCTCGACCAGCTGGGCGACCGACCCAGCCTGCTCAACCCCCTGTGGTACGCCGGCGCCTTCGCCTTCGGGCTGGCCGCCGGGAAGATGGGTGACCGCTGGAGCCTCGGCTTCGTGGCGGAAACCGAGCAACAGGTGGGTGAGCACCTCGCCGGCCACCTGCAGCGGCTGCCGGTGGAAGACACCGCCTCGCGGGCCGTCGTGGCGCAGATGCGCGACGAGGAGGAACGCCACGCCGCAGAAGCCCGTGCCGCCGGCGGCGCCCCGCTGCCGGCCGTGGTCCAGCGCCTGATGCGGGGCGCAGCGAAGGTCATGACGACCGTCGCCCACCGCATCTGAAAACGGCACCGGCCCCGGGGAGGGGCGCGTGCCGGCCCTTCTAGGAAGCGTCGACCAGGTCGAAACCGGTCGTGATGGTGGCCATCTTGCCCAGCATGATGCTGGCCGAGCAGTACTTGTCGTGGCTCATGGCGATGGCACGCTCCACCGCCGCCGCGGGGATGGCCTTGCCCGTGACAGTGAACTGCAGGTGGATCTTGGTGAAGACCTTGGGGTCGGCCTCGGCACGCTCGCTGGTGATATGCACGGTACAGCCGCGCACGTCGTGCCGCCCGCGCTTGAGGATCAGCACCACGTCGTAGGCGGTGCAACCGCCGGTGCCGGCCAGCAGCAGCTCCATGGGCCGGGGCGCGAGGTTGGAACCGCCGTTTTCCGGCCGGGCGGCGTCGGGCGCGCCGTCCATGGCCAGGATATGGCCGCTGCCGGTCTCGGCGACGAATCCCATTGCGGAGCGCGTGCCCGCGGCACCGGTCCAGCTCACTGTGCATTCCATAGTCGAACCATCAAAACTGTTGTGGATGCGCCCATTGTCGCTTTTCGGCAACTGGCGCGGGAAAACCCATGCCCCTTGTTGCAACGCAACAAAATAACGCTATACTTGTCCTCAACGCGCCGCGAATCAGGGCTTACCCGATTTGTAGTGCACCGGTTGTCTCCTCCACCTCCTCCTTTGGTGGATTTAGCCCCGAGTCGCAAGACTCGGGGCTTTTTTCTTGGCGTGTCCTATGATCCACGCCCTGCCAGGCCATCCGCCGGGCCTGCCGTCCGCCCCGCCATGACCGCTCCTTCTTCTTCCGCCACACCCTCCCCATCCGCCCAGCCCGCCGCGCTGTCGCCCGCCGACTACCTGACCCGCATCCTCAACGCCCGCGTCTACGACGTGGCCGTGGAAACGCCGCTGGAAAAGGCGAGCAACCTGAGCACGCGGCTCGGCAACACCGTGCTGCTCAAACGCGAAGACCAGCAGCCGGTCTTCAGCTTCAAGCTGCGCGGCGCCTACAACAAGATGGCGCACCTGGCGCCCGAGCAACTGGCGCGGGGTGTCATCTGCGCTTCCGCCGGCAACCATGCCCAGGGCGTGGCGATGAGCGCCAACAAGCTCCGCACCCGCGCGGTGGTCGTCATGCCCACCACCACCCCCGGGCTGAAGATCGACGCCGTGCGCGCCCTGGGCGGCGAGGTGGTGCTGTTCGGCGAAAGTTATTCCGACGCCTACACCCATTCGCTGGAACTGGAAAAGGCCCAGGGCCTGACCTTCGTCCACCCTTTCGACGATCCGGACGTGATCGCCGGCCAGGGCACCATCGCCATGGAGATCCTGCGCCAAGTGCAGGGCATGGGACAGGGACCGGGCTCCGACCGGCTGGACGCGGTGTTCGTCGCCATCGGCGGCGGCGGCCTGATCGCCGGCGTGGCCAACTACGTGAAGGCGGTGCGCCCGGGCGTGAAGGTGATCGGGGTGCAGATGAACGACTCGGACGCCATGGCGCAGTCCGTCGCCGCCGGCCACCGCGTCACCCTGGCGGACGTGGGCCTGTTCTCCGACGGCACCGCCGTCAAGCTGGTGGGCGAGGAAACCTTCCGCGTCGCCAGCTCCCTGGTGGATGAGTTCCTCCTGGTCGACACCGACGCGGTGTGCGCCGCCATCAAGGACGTGTTCGTCGACACCCGCAGCATCGTCGAGCCGGCGGGGGCGCTGGCCGTCGCCGCCATCAAGCAGTACGTCGAGCGCCACGGCACCACGGGCGAGACCTATGCCGCCATCCTGTGCGGCGCCAACATGAATTTCGACCGCCTGCGTTTCGTCGCCGAACGTGCCGAGGTGGGCGAGGAACGCGAGGCGCTGTTCGCCGTGTCCATGCCCGAGGAGCGCGGCAGCTTCCGCCGCTTCTGCGAGTCCATCGGCAGCCTGCCCGGCGGGCCGCGCAACGTGACCGAGTTCAACTACCGCATGCGCGGCGGAACCGACGGCGGCGACGCCCAGGTTTTCGTCGGCCTCACCACCGCGGCGCGCGGCGAGTCGGCACGCATCGCCGAATATTTCGGCGGACTCGGGTTCCCGACGCTGGACCTGACCCATGACGAAATCGCCAAGGAACACCTGCGCCACCTCGTCGGCGGCCGGCTGGGAGGCAACGGCGATGCGCCCGAGCGCCTGCTGCGTTTCGTGTTTCCCGAGCGTCCCGGCGCCCTGCTGAAATTCCTCAACCTGATGCAGCCCAACTGGAACATCAGCCTGTTCCACTACCGCAACCAGGGCGCCGACTACGGCCGCATCCTGGTCGGGTTGCAGGTGCCGCGCGAGGAAGACGCAGCGTTCGACACGTTCCTCGGCACCCTGGGCTACCCCTGGGTGGACGAGACCGCCAACCCGGCCTGCCGCCTGTTCCTGCGCGGCTGAAACCGCGGCATACCCGCTTCGGGCATGGGCCTTCCCGGCGCCTTCTGCGTTTTCATCCGCCACTACCTGCTGGCGGTGCAGTTCTTCACCCGCATCCCGGTCACCGGCCGGCTCGCCGCGTGGACCGGCTTCAGTCCCGCCCTGCTGCGCGCCAGTGCGGCGCACTTCCCCGGCATCGGCTGGATCGTCGGCACCGCCGCCTGCGCGGTGTATGCACTGGCAGCCTGGCTGTGGGGTGGCGGCGCCTTCGTGCCCCTGGCCGCGGCGGCGGCCAGCACCGCGGCCACCGTGCTGCTGACCGGCGCCTTCCACGAGGACGGCCTGGCCGACGTGGCCGACGGCCTGGGCGCCACCCGCGACCCAGCGCGGGCCCTCGACATCATGAAGGACTCGCGTATCGGCGCCTTCGGCGCGCTGGCGCTGGTGCTGGCCGTGGTGTGCAAGCTGGCGTTGCTGGCAGTGCTGGGGGCGCACGGCACGCCCGCGGTGCTGGCCGCGCTGGCCGGCGCCCATGTGCTGTCGCGCTTCTGGCCTTTGCTGGTGGTGCGTTCGCTGCCCCACGTCGGGGATAGCGCGCGCTCCAAAAGCAAGCCGCTGGCCGACCGCATCGGCGGCGGCGCACTGTGGGCCGCCGCCGCCTGGTGCCTGCTGCCGCTGGCCCTGGTCGGTTACGGGCAGGGCCTGGCCTTCCTGGGCGCCGCCGTGCTGGCCAGCGGCTTGGCCCTGGCCGGAATGCGCCGCCTGTTCGCCCGCCGGCTGGGCGGTTTTACCGGCGACTGCCTGGGCGCCGTGCAGCAGGTCTGCGAGATCGCGTTCTACGCCGGCGCCGCGGCGGCCTTGCGGTGATGCCGGCCCCCCGCACCCTGTGGCTGGTGCGGCATGCCGTGCCCCTGGTGGTCCGCGGCACCTGCTACGGCCGGCTCGACCTGCCGGCCGATGCTGCGGCCACGCAGCAGGCCGCGGCCACGCTGGCGGCGGCAGTCCCCGCCGGCGCACGGCTGGTGGCATCGCCGCTGCAGCGCTGCGCCCAGCTCGCCGAGGCCCTGCAGGTCCTGCGGCCGGACCTGCGGCGCACCGGCGATGACAGCCGTATCGCGGAGATGGATTTCGGTGACTGGGAAGGACAGGCGTGGAATGCCCTGGACCCGGCCGCCCTGGCCGCCTGGACCGCCGATTTCGCCCGGCACAGGCCCGGCGGCGGCGAAAGCGTGGCCGATTTCCTGGCGCGTGTGGGGTCGGCCTGGGACGACCTGCACACAGACGCCCCGGCCACCCCCACCGTCTGGGTCACCCACGCCGGCGTCATCCGCGCGGCCACGCTGCTGGCCGCCGGCCGGCGCACGGTGGAGCGGGCAACCGACTGGCCGGCCTTCCCGATCGGTTTCGGGCAATGGCGGCTGCAGGCGCTGGTTACTTGAGCACCGGCATGTCGACGGTCAGCGCCGCCGAGCCGGTAGCACCCAGCACCGCACGGCGCCGCCCGACCGACTGCAGCACATAACCCGGCGCGACCGTGCTGCCGACCCGGAAAGGCCGTGCCGGCTGGCCGTCCACCGCGAGCAGGGCCGCGCCGCCGCCGCTGGACACATCCGCCAGCACCCCCAGCAGCACAAAACGGCTGGCGGCCGGTGCCGCCTGGGGCGCCTCGCTGCGCACCGCGCCCAGCACCCGGCCGAGGGCGCCGGCATCGGCGTCCGGCGCCTCGGACGCGGCGATCGGCGCATAGGCCGGTGCGCTGGCCGGACCGGACAGGCGCAGGCCCCAGAACAGGGCGCTGCCGGCGGCCAGCGCCCACAGGACGGCAGTGGCGGCAGGGGGAGCCCAGCGGGTGGCGGAGAACGGACGCATGCGCGGATTATCATGGAACGTCCCGCGCCGTTTTCGCGCCTTTTGCGCCCGCCCTCCTTTTTTTGCCCTCCGCCCTATGCCCCGCTCCCTGTCGAACCTCCGCCGCCGCGCCCAGGCAGGCTTCACCCTCATCGAACTGATGGTGGTGCTGGTCATCATCGGGGTGCTGGCGGCCCTGATCGTGCCCAACGTGCTGGAACGCGCGGACGACGCCCGTGTCACCGCGGCGCGCACCGACGTCAACAACCTGATGCAGGCGCTCAAGCTCTACCGCCTGGACAACCAGCGCTACCCGGCCGCCGACCAGGGCCTGCAGGCGCTCATCACCCGGCCCACCACCGGCGCGGTGCCCGGCAACTGGAAACCCTACCTCGACAAACTGCCCAACGACCCCTGGGGCCGGCCCTACCAGTACCTGAACCCGGGCGTGAAGGGCGAGATCGACGTCATGTCCTTCGGCGCCGACGGCCAGTCGGGCGGCGAAGGCAAGAACGCCGACATCGGCAGCTGGCAGTGATGCCCCCGCCAGCCTGCCGATGAATCTTCCCGGCCGCTTCTCCCGCGGCTTCACCCTGATCGAACTCATGGTGGTGACGGCGGTGGTCGCCATCGCCAGCGCCGGGGTCGTCTTCGCGCTCGGCGACAGCAGCCAGACCCAGCTCGACCGTGAGGCGGTGCGCCTGACCGCCCTGCTCGAATCGGCGCGGGCGCAGTCGCGCGCCAGCGGCGTGCCGGTGCGCTGGCGCGCCACGCCGGGCGGTTTTGTCTTCGACGGCCTGCCCCCGCGCACGCTGCCCGAAAACTGGCTGCAGGCCAGCACCACGGCCGTCGGCCCCGCTGTGCTGCGGCTGGGGCCGGAGCCGCTGATCGGCCGGCAGGAAGTGGCGCTGGCCCGGCAGGGCGACCCCACCCGCGTGGTGCGGGTGGCGACCGACGGGCTGCGCCCCTTTGCGGTGCAGCCGATGGGGGCACCATGAAGCGCGCGCGCACCAGACACGCCGGGCGCCTGGCACACCGCGTGAGCGCCGCCGGCTTCACCCTGGTCGAGGTGCTGGTGGCCCTCGGCATCGTCGCCATCGCGCTGACGGCCGGGGTACGGGCCACGGGTGCGCTGACCCGCAACGCCCAGCGCCAGTCCGATGCGGTGCTGGCCCAGCTCTGCGCCGAAAACGAACTGGTCCGGGTGCGGCTGTCGCGGCAGTTGCCGGGCATCGGCGACACCACGGTGGCCTGCGAGCAGGCGGGCCGTGTCTTCAACGTGACGGTGGGTGTACGTTCCACCCCCAACCCCAGTTTCCGGCGCGTCGACGCCCAGGTCGACGACGGCAGCTACCCGGTGCTGCGGCTGACCACCATCGTGGGGCGGTACTGATGCAGTCCCGCACCTCCAACCGCCGCCCCGCCGCCGGCTTCACCCTGGTGGAACTGCTGGTCGCCATCACCATCATGGCCCTGCTCGCCCTGCTGAGCTGGCGGGGGCTCGACGGCATGGCCCGGGCGCAGGAGCAGACCCGGACCCGCGCCGACGACGTGCTGGCCCTGCAGGCCGGCCTGTCGCAGTGGGGCGCCGACCTCGATGCCGTGGCGCAGTTCCCGCGCACGCTGGCCATGGACTGGGACGGCCGCGCCCTGCGCATCACCCGCCGCGGCACCGCCGGTCCGGGCGACGGCATGCGGGTGGTCGCCTGGTCGCGCCGCACCCTGGCCGATGGCGCGCAATGGTGGCTGCGCTGGGAGTCGGCGCCGCTGGTCACGCGGGCCCAGTGGCAGCAGGCCTGGGACCAGGCGGCCCAGTGGGCGCAGAACCCGGGCGACGACCTGCGCCAGCGCGAGGTGGCGGTGGCGCCGGCGGGCGACTGGCAGATCTTCTACTACCGCAACAATGCCTGGACCAACCCCTTGTCCAGCGCCGCGGGCAGCGTGCCCGCCGATCCGGCCGCGGCGGGCAGCACACCGCCGCCGGCCGCCGCCCCCGCGGCCGCCGTCACCGTGCCAGCCCTGCCGGACGGTGTGCGGCTGGTGCTGTCGCTGTCGCCCGGCCGCGCCATCAGCGGCACCCTGGTGCGCGACTGGGTCAATCCCGCGATCGGCGGAGGCAAGGCATCATGAGGTCCCGTGTTCGCCAGCGCGGCGCGGCCCTGCTGCTGGCCATGCTCACCGTGACCCTGGTCGCCACCTTCGCCGCCACCGCCATGTGGCAGCAGTGGCGCAATGCCGAAGTCGAAGGCACCGAGCGCGCGCGGGTGCAGGCCGGCTGGGTGCTGATAGGCGCGCTGGACTGGTCGCGCCTGATCCTGCGCGAGGACGGCATCGCCAACGGCCGCATGGGCTCGGGCCCGGTGGACTCGCTGGCCGAACCCTGGGCCGTGCCGCTGCAGGAGGCCCGGCTGTCGACCTTCCTCGCGGCCGACCGGAACAACACCGTCAGCGACCCCGCCGACACACAGGACGCGTTCCTGTCCGGCCAGATCGTCGATGCGCAGTCGCGCCTCAACGTGACCGACCTGGTGGACAACGGCCAGGTCTCGCCGGTGTGGCTGGCCGCCTTCCAGCGGCTTTTCACCCAGCTCGGCCTGCCGGTGCAGGAGGTGCCGCGCATCGCCCAGGGCCTGCTCGCGGCGCAGGGCGACGGCGACGGCGCCGCCCTGCAACCCCAGCGGCTGGAGCAACTGGCCTGGTTCGGCGTGGACCCGCAGGTGCTGCAGGCCCTGCAGCCCTACGTCACCGTGCTGCCCGAACGCTCGGCCGTCAACCTCAATACCGCCAGCGCCCCGGTGCTGGTGGCAGCGGTGCAGGGCCTGGACATGGCCAGCGCGCAACGGGCGGTGGCGGCACGCACGGCCGCCCCTTTCCGCAGCTTCGACGACGCACGGCGTGTGATGGGTGCGGCGGCGGTGCTGGACTCCGGTCTCCATTCGGTGTGGACCCAGTTCTTCGAGGTGCGTGGACGGCTGCGGCTGGAAAACGCCGTGGTGGAAGAACGCTCGCTGGTCAAGCGCCAGGGCATCGACGTGGTGACGCTGTGGCGCGAACGGGGCGCGCCCGGCATGGCGCAGGTGCCGTCGCTGCAGTCCGCGGGCATGGGCACCGGGCGCTGAGGCGGCCCGTCGTGTCACGCCCACTCTCTACAATCGCGCGCATTCCGCCCCCATGAGCACCCTGATCGTTTCCCTTCCCCTACCCTCGGCCAGTGCTGCCGCGGCCGCGGATTTTGCTTATGTGCTGACGGCCGACGGCCACCATGCCGTGCGCCAGGCCCGCGCGCCGGCCGCCCTGCTGCCACATCCCGGCCGCGCCGGCGAGACCGTGGCGCTGGTGCCGGCACGCGCGCTCTCCTGGCAGCGTGTCGAGCTGCCACGCGGCGTCAAGGGCGGCAGCCGCGGCGGCCAGGCACCCCGGCTGCGCGCGGTGCTCGACGGCCTGCTGGAAGACCGCCTGCTGGACGACCCGCAGGCGCTGCATTTCGCGCTGGCGCCCGATGTGCGCGCCGGCGAGGCGGTATGGGTCGCGGTATGCGACCGCGCCTGGTTGCGGGCTTGCCTGCAGCTGCTGGAGGCCGCCGGCCGATCGGTGGCCCGTGTCGTTCCGGAATTCGCGCCCGACGACGCGGCCGACCCCCAACTGGCGCTCTGCGCCATCGGTACACCGGACGACGCCCTGCTGGCCGCCACCGGTGAACGACCCGGCAGCGGCGTCACGCTGTTGCCGCTGTCGGCCGCGGCACTGGCACTGGTGGATGCGGCCCGGACCGAAGCCACCCCGCTGCTGGCCGAGCCGGCGGTCGCCGCGCTGGCCGAAACCCTGGCCGGCCGCCCGGTGCAGTTGCAGACCACCGCCACCCGCTGGATGGCCGCCGCGCGTTCGGGCTGGGACCTGGCGCAGTTCGACCTGGCCAATTCGGGCCGCAACCGTGCGGTCCGGCGCGCCGGCTCGCTGGCCGGCGAACTGCTGCGCGCACCGCAGTGGCGCGCAGCGCGCTGGGGCGCCGGCCTGTTCGCCGCCGCCCAGCTGGTCGGCCTCAACGCCTGGGCCTGGAAAGAAGGCGCGGCGCTGGACCACCAGGAAGCCGCGGTGCGCAGTGTGCTGACCAGCACCTTCCCCACGGTACAGGTGGTGGTCGACGCACCGGTACAGATGGAGCGCCAGCTGGCCTTGTTGCGGCAGGCCACCGGCACCGGTGCGGCCGGCGACCTGGACCACCTGCTGGCCGCCATCGGCACGGCGCTGCCGGCGGGCCGGTCCGCGGCCGGCATCGAATACAGCGGCACGGAAGCCCGGCTGCAGGGCCTGGGCCTGGGTGCCGACGAGACAGCCCACCTGGCCGGCGCCCTGCGCGGCCAGGGCCTGGCGGCCCGTACCGACGGCGAGGCCCTGGTGGTCCGCCCGGCAGAGGCGCCATGAAAGCGGCCCTGAGAACCGCCCTGCCGCTGTCCACCGGCCCGGCAGCCCCCCTTGCCGTACTGCGTGCGCGCTGGCTCGCCCTGTCCCCGCGCGAGCGCCGCCTGAGCAGCCTGGCCGCCGCGGCGGTCGGCCTGCTGCTGGTGTGGTGGATCGCCATCGCCCCGGCGCTGGCCACCCTGGCCCGGGCCGAGCTGCGCCGCACCGCGCTCGAAGCCCAGCAGCAGCACATGCTGGCCCTGCAGGCCGAAGCCCAGCGGCTGCAGGCCCAGCCCAGGATCGGCTACGACGAATCGCTGCGGGCGCTGCAGGCCGCCGTGCAGCAGGGCCTGGGCGGCACCGCCCAGCTCAGCGTGAGCGGCGACCGGGCCATCATCACCCTGCGTGCCACCCCGGCCGGCACCCTGGCCGCCTGGCTGGGCCAGGTGCGCGCCAATGCCCATGCCGTGCCGCTCGAGGCCCGCCTGACACGCAGCCCCGCACGCGCGGCGGGCAACACCCCCGGCGCGGGCGGCATGACCGCCCCGCGCCTGGCCCCGGCGGCCACGGCCCCTGATTTTTCGCAGAACACCCCGGTGCCGGCCGCCGCCTCGTCCTCCGGCGCAGAGCCGGACGTACGCTGGGACGGCACGCTGGTGCTGGGCCTGCCGGCGCGCTAGGCCGCCCCCTTCTCCGCACCGCATGGCGCGCCGCCCTTTCCCCACTTTCCGCCTGGCCGCTCCGGCCCGGCCGCCGCGTGCGGCCGCAAGCCCGGGCCACCGGGGCTGGGCCATGGCCGGCGCCATCGTCGGCCTGCTGGCCACGGGCATCGCCAATGCGCCCGCGCGCTGGCTGGCGGCCGGGGTCGAGGCCGCAGCCGATGGCCACGTGCTGCTGGCCGCACCGCGCGGCACGGTATGGAACGGCTCGGCCCAGCTGGTGCTGGCCGGCGGTGCCGGCAGCACCGACAGCGCCGCCCTGCCCGACCGGCTGCAATGGCGGCTGCGACCGGCCTGGGCCGGTGTGCGGGCCGAACTGCGGGCCGACTGCTGTACCCCCGAGCCCCTGGCCCTGGCCGCCTCGTGGGGCTGGAGCGGACTGCGTTTTGCCGTGGCCGATGGCGCTTCGCGTTGGCCGGCGGCACTGCTGGCCGGCCTGGGCACGCCCTGGAACACACTGCAGCCCGAAGGCACACTGGCGCTGCGCACCACCGGACTGGTACTGACCGCCGCCGCCGGCCGGCTGGCCGTGGCCGGCGGCGCCACACTCGATGCCGAGGCCATGTCCTCGCGCTTGTCCACCCTGCGGCCGATGGGCAGCTACCGCCTGACGCTGGCCGGCGGCGACGTGCCGGCCCTGCAGCTGCAAACCTTCGATGGCGCGCTGCGCCTGGCGGGTGCCGGCCAGTGGGTCGGCGCACGTTTGCGCTTCACCGGCGAAGCCAGCGCGGCGCCGGACCGCGAGGCGGCCCTGTCCAACCTGCTCAACATCATCGGGCGGCGCACCGGCGCCACGTCCGTCATCACCGTGGGCTGACCCTCGACCATGAAACACTCTTCTCCGCGCCCCCTGCGCCTGGCAACGCTGTCGATGGCGCTGGGCCTGTCCGGCGCCTGCGCCGTGGGCCTGCTGGCCCCGTCGGCCGCCGGCGCCCAGACCGCGCGCGCGCCGCGCGCCACCGCCGCCAGCCGCGAGCCGGTGACCCTCAATTTCGCCAACGCCGAGATCGAGGCGGTGGCCCGCACGATGGCCACCATCACCGGCCGCAACGTGGTGATCGACCCGCGGGTCAAGGGCACCATGACCCTGGTGACCGACCGGCCGGTGCCACCGGCGGTGGCCTTCGACCAGTTCCTGGCGGCGCTGCGGCTGCAGGGCTTCACCGTCACCGAATCGGCCGGCCTCTACAAGGTGGTGCCCGAGGCCGACGCCAAGCTGCAGGGCGGCGGCGTGAGTGTCACCAACGGCGCACCGCGCGCGGCGGTGGGCAACCAGATCGTCACCCAGATCTTCAAGCTCAATTTCGAGAACGCCGCCAACCTGGTGCCGGTGCTGCGGCCGCTGATCAGCCCCAACAACACCATCAACGTCAACCCGGGCAACAACTCGCTGGTCATCACCGACTACGCGGAAAACCTCGACCGCATGGCCCGCATCATCGCCGCCATGGACGTGTCCAACGCGACCGACCTGGAAGTGATCCCGCTGAAGTACGCCAACGCGACCGACCTGGTGCCGCTGCTGAGCCGGCTGGTCGATACCGGTTCGGGCACGGCCGGCACGTCACCGGGCGCGGCGCCGGTGCAGGGCGCCGCGCCGGTCGCCGGCCAGACCGACAATGCCTTCCGCACCACGCTGATCGCCGAGCCCCGCAGCAACGCGGTGATCGTGCGCGCCGCCAACCCGGCCCGCATCTCGCTCGTGCGTTCGCTGGTGGCACGGCTAGACCAGCCCACCAACAGCGGCCCCAACGGCGATGCCGGCAACATCTACGTCGTCTACCTGAAGAACGCCGAGGCCACCCGGCTGGCGGTCACGCTGCGCGCGGCGCTGGCCTCGCTGTCCATCGGCACCGGCCTGCCGGGCGCCACCGGTACCACGGGCATACCCGGCAGCACCGGCACGCCGCCGCAGACCACCCAGACCAATGCCCTTCCGCAGTCCTCGGGCTTCGGCTCCACGCTGGGCAGCAGCAATTCCAGCCTGGGCAGCGGCGCCTCGTCGAACTTCGGCAACAGTGCCCAGCCCTCGACCGGCGGCACCATCCAGGCCGACCCGGCCACCAATTCGCTCATCATCACCGCCAGCGAACCGCAGTACCGGCAGCTGCGTGCGGTCATCGACAAGCTCGACGGACGCCGCGCCCAGGTACTGGTGGAAAGCCTGATCGTCGAAGTCAACGCCAACAAGCTGGCCGACTTCGGCATCCAGTGGCAGACCGCCCTCGGCAAAAGCGGCGATGGCACGGTGGGTGTCATCGGCAACAACTCCAGCGTGGCCGGCACCAACATCATCAGCCTGGCGCTGGCCGCGGCCAGCGGCACGACCGCGGCCATCGCCTCGGGCGTGACGCCCTCGGCCGGCTTCAACCTGGCGCTGGCGCCGCGCATCAACGGCAAGTACTACCTGGGCGCGCTCGCCAACTTCCTGCAGAACAGCGGCGACGCCAACGTGCTGTCCACCCCCAACCTGCTGACGCTGGACAACGAAGAGGCCAAGATCGTCATCGGCCAGAACGTGCCCTTCGTCACCGGGCAGTATGCCAACAGCACCGGCAGCAGCACCGTCAACCCCTTCACCACGGTGGAGCGCAAGGACGTCGGCCTGACCCTGCGCGTGAAGCCGCAGATCAACGAGAACGGCACGGTCAAGCTCGCCATCTTCCAGGAGGTGTCGAGCGTGGACCAGAGCACGGTGAGCAACCTCAACGGGCCCACCACCAACAAACGCTCGATCGAATCGAACGTGCTGGTGGACGACGGCAGCATCGTGGTCATAGGCGGCCTGCTGTCGGACGACTATTCGCTGGGCCAGGACAAGGTGCCCTTGCTGGGCGACGTGCCGCTGATCGGCGGCCTGTTCCGCAACGAGACCCGCAGCCGCAAGAAAAGCAACCTGATGGTGTTCCTGAGGCCGATCGTGGTGCGCGACGCCGCCGACAGCGACACCCTGACGCAGGACCGCTACGAGGCCATGCGCACGCTGCAGCAGAACCTGCAACCCGGCAACAACCCGATGCTCAAGGGCGTGGACGCCGCCCCGGTGCTGCCGCCGCTGAAGTCCGTCTCGCCCAACCGCGACACCAGCATCCAGGGCACCACGCTGATCCCGCCGCCGATGCCGCCCCAGGTGACCCGGCCGTCCGGCGTCCCGCTCAAGGGCGCCCTGCCGCCGACCGCCGACCCGATGACGCGGCAGGAAAC
>JAZJYT010000037.1:14379-30358 GCA_040390235.1 Pseudomonadota bacterium
ATGCGATACCCGCTACCCTACGGATTCGCCCGTTCGCACCAGCTGCTGCTGGAGGACGACGCCGGAACCCTGACCCTCTGGCACGGCCCGGTGCCGGACAGCGGTGCCTGCGGCGAGGTGCTGCGCAAGTACCCGGTGCAGACGCTGCAGCGGACCGAGGCAGCCCTGCTGGCGCAGCGTATCAGCGCCGCCTATGCCGAGGGCGAGTCCAGCGCCGCCACCGTGGTGAGCGAAGTCGAGAGTGATGCCGACCTGTCGCGCATGATGCAGGAGCTGCCGGCCATCGAGGACCTGCTGGAGACCTCGGACGATGCGCCCATCATCCGCATGCTCAACGCCCTGCTGACGCAGGCCGCGCGCGACGGCGCCAGCGACATCCACATCGAGCCCTACGAACGCCACAGCAGCGTGCGTTTCCGGGTGGACGGCGCGCTGCGCGAGGTGGTGCAGCCCAACCGGGCGCTGCATGCGGCGCTGATCTCGCGGCTGAAGATCATGGCCGACCTGGACATCTCGGAAAAACGCCTGCCGCAGGACGGCCGCATTTCGCTGCGCATCGGCACCCGCGCGGTGGACGTGCGGGTGTCCACCCTGCCGTCGGCCCATGGCGAGCGCGCGGTGCTGCGCCTGCTGGACAAGAGCGAAAGCAAACTCAGCCTGGAATCGGTGGGCATGCTGGGCGAGGTGCTGGCACGCTTCGAGCGCCTGATCCAGCAGCCGCACGGCATCATCCTGGTGACCGGCCCCACCGGCTCGGGCAAGACCACCACGCTGTACGCTTCGCTGGCGCGGCTGGACGCCACCCGCAACAACATCATGACGGTCGAGGACCCGATCGAGTACGAACTGCCGGGCGTCGGCCAGACGCAGGTCAACAGCAAGATCGACCTCGACTTCGCGCGGGCGCTGCGTGCCATCCTGCGGCAGGACCCGGACATCGTCATGATCGGCGAAATCCGCGACTTCGAGACCGCACAGATCGCCATCCAGGCCTCGCTCACCGGCCACCTGGTGCTGGCCACGCTGCACACCAACGATGCGGCCAGCGCCGTCACCCGGCTGGTGGACATGGGCGTGGAGCCCTTCCTGCTCAGCAGTTCGCTGCTGGGTGTGCTGGCCCAGCGCCTGGTGCGCCGGCTCGACCCGACCGACTCCAGCGGCTACAAAGGCCGCACCGGGGTGTTCGAACTGCTGGTGGTCGACGACGCCATCCGCGCACAGATCCACAACCAGGCGGCCGAGGCCGACATCCGGACCACGGCGATAGCCGGCGGCATGAGCCTGATGCGCGAGGACGGCGACCGGCTGGTGGCCCAGGGCATTACCAGCCCGGAAGAAGTGCTGCGTGTCACGCGGGATTGAGCGGGCGGCGACAATAGCCGCCCACTTATGAGCTACCAGGTCAAGGAAATCTTCTACACACTGCAGGGCGAAGGCGCAAACGCCGGACGCCCGGCGGTGTTCTGCCGTTTTGCCGGCTGCAACCTCTGGACCGGCCGCGAGGAGGACCGGGAACGCGCCGTCTGCCGTTTCTGCGACACCGACTTCGTCGGCACCGACGGCACGCTGGGCGGCAAGTTCGCCACCGCCGATGGGCTGGCCGAACGCATCGCCTCGCTGTGGCCGGCCCACGACCGGGCGCACCGGTTGGTGGTGCTGACCGGCGGCGAACCGCTGCTGCAGGTGGACGAGGCCCTGGTGGACGCGCTGCACCGGCAGGACTTCGAGATCGCGGTGGAGACCAACGGCAGCATCGCCGCACCCGCGGGCCTGGACTGGATCTGCGTCAGCCCCAAGGCCGGCGCGCCCTGGGTGCAGCGCAGCGGACAGGAACTCAAGCTCGTCTGGCCGCAGGAGGGACTGGACCTGGACACGCTGGAAACCGCCGACTTCGAGCACCGCTTCCTGCAGCCCATGGACGACGCCGCACGCCTGGGCATGCCAGGCGAGCCGCGCAACGCCCACAACATCCGGACCTGCATCGCCCTGTGTATGGCCCGCCCTGCCTGGCGCTTGTCCTTGCAAACCCACAAAATTACCGGTATCAGATGAGCTCTCCCCCAGGCTTGCCCACTGCGTGTGGCCGCCAACCCCCTCTCCGGGGGCGACACCAGCGGTCCGGCAAAGCCGGCCCCGCGGCGCCACTGGCGTGGGACCGATAGCCCATCTACTCACCCATGTTTTACGAAATCAGCCAAGAGTTCTATTTCGATGCTGCCCATACGCTGCAGCGCGAGGTGGAGGCCGAGGGCAGCCGGCGTATCCACGGCCACACCTACCATGCACGCGCCACCCTGCGCGGCCGGCCCGACCCGGCCACCGGCATGGTGTACGACCTGGGCCACCTGCGGGCGCTGCTGGCCGAGGTGCGCAACTGCCTGGACCACCATTTCCTCGACGAGGTCGCCGGCCTGGGTACCCCCACGCTGGAGAACCTGGCCGCCTACATCGCCCGCAGCCTGCAGGTCCGCGGTTGCCCGGTGCACAGCGTCGAAGTCTGGCGCGAAGCCGGTGGTGACCACTGCCGGCTGACCCTCGACGCCTTGTAAAACGCCGGAACACGCGCACCTGCTGCCTTATGGACATCGCTTCTTCCCCCACGCCCTCTTTCCTCGCCTCTCCCGTCACCGCTTCGCCACTGGCCGACACCGCCTTCTCGATGCTCGACCTGGTGGCCGTGCGCCAGGGCGGCACGGTGGCCGATGCGCTGGCCATTGCGCTCGGCACCGCCCGCCATGCCGAAGCCCTGGGCTTCAAGCGCTACTGGGTGGCCGAGCACCACAACATGCCCGGCATCGCCAGTTCGGCCACCGCCGTGCTGGTGGGCCACCTGGCGGGCGGCACCCAGCGCATCCGCGTCGGTTCGGGCGGCATCATGCTGCCCAACCATGCGCCGCTGGTAGTGGCCGAAGCCTTCGGCACGCTGGCCGAGCTGTACCCGGGCCGCATCGACCTCGGGCTGGGCCGCGCGCCCGGCACCGACCAGGCGACCATGCGCGCGCTGCGGCGCGACCGTGTCGAACGCGAGGAAGACTTTCCGGCGGACGTGGCCGAACTGCAGCTGCTGCTGGGGCCGGCCCAACCCGGCCAGCGCCTGGTCGCCATGCCCGGCGCGGGCACCGAGGTGCCGATCTGGCTGCTCGGCTCCAGCCTGTTCAGCGCCCGGCTGGCGGCCGAACGCGGCCTGCCCTATGCCTTCGCCTCGCACTTTGCGCCGCGCTACCTGCTGCAGGCCCTGGACCTGTACCGGGAGCGTTTCCAGCCCTCGGCGACGCTGGACAAGCCCTACACCGTCATCGGCGTGCCGATGATCGCCGCGCCGACCGACGACGAAGCGCAGCACCTGGCCAGCAGCACCTACCAGCGGGTACTGGGCATCCTGACCGGCCGGCGCGGCCAGCTGGCCCCGCCGGTGGAAAATTTCGCACAGCAGTTGCGGCCCGACGAGCGCGCGGCGATCGAGGATTTCCTGGCCATCGCGGTGATCGGCGGGCCCGACACGGTGCGCGCCGGGCTCGAAAACATCGTGCAGCAAACCCAGGCCGATGAGCTGATGTTCGTGAGCGACGTGTTCGATCCGGCGCTGCGCCTGCGTTCGCTGGACATCGCGGCGGCTGCGAAGGCGCCCGAACAACGACAATAGGCCCGCCCGGCCTCCGTGCCGCTCCCGCACCCGTTGCCCGCCGCCATGCCCGCCTACTCCTTCGAAGCCCTCGACCACCAAGGCCAGTCCCGCCGGGGCGTGCTGGAAGCCGACACCCCGCGCGCCGCGCGCGGCCTGCTGCGCTCGCAGGCGCTGGTGCCCCTGACGGTCGAGCCGGTCATCGCCCTGGAGGATGACGGCACCTTCAGCGGCCGCATGCTCGGCGGCAGCCGCCGGCGGGTCTTCAACGCCACCGGCCTGGCCATCTGGACCCGGCAGGTCGCCGGCCTGGTCAGCTCGGGCCTGCCGCTGGAACGCGCACTCTCGGCCCTGGCCGACGAATCGGACGACGAACGCCAGCGCAACCTGGTGGCGGCGCTGCGCTCGGAGGTCAATGCCGGGGCCCCCTTCGCCCAGGCGCTGGCGCAGCACCCGCGCGAGTTCTCCGACATCTACATCGCGGTCATCAGCGCCGGCGAGCAGACCGGCAACCTGGGCCTGGTGCTGGAACGACTGGCCGACGACCTGGAAGAACGCCAGGCCCTCAAGTCCCGGCTCGTCGGCGCGGCGCTGTACCCGGCCATCGTGACGCTGGTGGCCATCGCCATCGTGCTGTTCCTGGTCGGCTACGTGGTGCCGCAGGTGGCCGCCGTGTTCGCCGGCAGCAAACATGCACTGCCCTTCCTGACGACCGCGATGCTGGCCATCAGCGCCGCCGTACGCCACTTCGGCTGGGCCATGCTCGGCGTACTCGTGCTGCTGGCCGTGTGTGTGCGCTGGGCCTATGCCAACGAAGACATGCGCCAGAAGATCGATGCCCGCTGGCTCAACCTGCCGCTGCTGGGCCGGCTGGCGCGCGGCTACAACGCGGCGCGCTTCACCAGCACCCTGGCCATGCTGGCCGGTGCGGGGGTACCTATCCTGCGGGCGCTGCACGCCGCCGCCGACACCCTGCACAACACCGCCATGCGCGCCGACGCGCTCGATGCCCTGGTGCTGGTGCGCGAAGGCGCGCCGCTGGCCTCGGCCATGGCGCAGAAAAAACGCTTTCCCGGCCTGGTGGCCATGTTCGCCCGCCTGGGCGAACAGACCGGCCAGCTGCCGCTGATGCTGCAGCGCGCCTCGGTGCAGCTCTCGGCCGAGGTGCAGCGCCGCGCCATGGCCCTGGCGACCATCCTGGAGCCGCTGCTGATCGTGGTCATGGGTGCGGTGGTGATGCTGATCGTTCTCGCCGTTCTTCTCCCCATCATCCAGCTCAACCAATGGGTGAGGTAGTGCCGTGCCCGTGACGCTGGACAACCGGCTGGTGGTCGCGATCTCGTCGCGGGCGCTGTTCGACTTCGAGGAAGAGAACCAGCGTTTCGATCCGCAGGACCCGGCCCCCTACATGCAGTTGCAGTACGACCGGCTCGACGTGCCGGCGCAGCCGGGGGTGGCGTTCTCGCTGGTGAAGAAGCTGCTGGCCTTCAACGCCGGCGGCGAGCAGCGGGTCGAGGTGGTGGTGCTGTCGCGCAACGACCCGGTGAGCGGCATGCGGGTCTTCCGCTCGGCCAAGGCCGCCGGGGTGTCGCTGGAACGTATGGTGTTCACCCAGGGGCGCGATCCCTTTCGTTACCTGCGGCCGCTCGGCGCCCACCTGTTCCTGTCGGCCAACGAGGATGACGTGCGCCAGGCGCTGCTGCTGGGCCACCCCGCCGCACGGGTGCTGACCGAATCGGTACAGGCCGGTGCGACCTACCCGGACGAAGTGCGTATCGCCTTCGACGGCGACGCGGTGCTGTTCTCCGACGAGGCCGAGATCGTCTTCCAGTCGCAGGGCCTGGCCGCCTTCCAGCAGCATGAACAGGGCAAGGCCATGCAACCGCTGCCCGAAGGCCCCTTCAAACCCCTGCTGGCGGCGCTGCACCGCCTGCAGAAGGCCAGCCCGGCCACGCAGGGCGGCATGCGTATCCGCACCGCCCTGGTCACTGCACGCAGTGCACCGGCGCACGAACGTGCCATCCGCACCCTGATGCAGTGGAACATCGCGGTGGACGAGGCCATGTTCCTCGGCGGCCTCGAAAAAGGCGTGTTTTTACGCGAGTTCGAGCCCGATTTCTTTTTCGACGACCAGACCGGCCATGTCACCTCGGCCGCCCGCCATGTGCCTGCGGGGCACGTGGCGGCCGGCATTTCCAATCCAGCGCCCGCCCCCGGGACGGACGTATAGCGGCTTGCCGCCAGCCAACCGATTTCCTTCCATGCGCTTTTTTCCTTTTGCTCCCCGATGGGTCCGCAGCCTCGTACTCACCGCCCTGGCGGGCGTACCGGCCGGCGCGGCATGGGCGCAGATGGTGGCCGAACCGCCCGCGCCGTCGCCCGAGCAGCAGGCCACGGCCAGCCGCGGCGAACGGCAGGCCGCCATGCAGTTCAAGATGCTCGACGCCGATGGCGACGGCTTCCTCAGCCGGGACGAGGTGGCGCTGTTCCCCCGTTTGCGCGACGCCTTCGACAAGGCCGACGCCGACCACGACGGAAAAGTGAGTTTTGCGGAAATCCGGGCGGTGGCCCTGCAACGCCAGGCCGAGCGGGCCCAGGCCGCCCAGGCGCCGGCCCCCGGAGCGTCCAGTGCGCCCGGCACACCAGGCGTACCCGATTCGGGCGCTGTCGCTCCTGTCGCCCCACCAGCCAGCCCGCCGCCTGCGGAACCGCCGGCGGTCAACAGCCCTGCCCCTGCGGAGCCACTGGTCACCCGTCCGCCCGCCGCAATCCCGCCGGCAGCCAGTCCGCCGGCAACGAATCCGCCGAAAAAATGGTGGTGGCCGTTCTAGGCCCTGCCGCTAGACAGCAGACGACGAGGGCGGGCGCTTGACCTTGGACGGGTCGGTGTAGACGATAGCGCCGGTCTTGGAGGCGTTTTCGGATGCCGAGCGCTGCATGGCCTGGCGCTGGGCCTCCGCGGCAATATCCACCGCCGCCGTGCTGGCACGCCACATGGACTGGATATGGTCCATCAGCATCTTGTAGATCGGCTCGGGCGGCGGGATCTGCTCGGGCTTTTCCTTCTTCTGCAGTTCGGTCCAGTCCCGGTTGGGGCCGCCGGACGTGGAGGACGGGTTATCCGGGCCGCGGGCCCCCTGCTGCGCGGCGATGTAGTCGCGCGTCTCCTTGGCCGGTTGGGTCACGCCGGCACGCACCGGCGGCTCGGACGCAAGCGCGCCCACGCCAGGCGTGCTCTCCGCCGCGGCAGGCGGCGGAATGCTTCTTTCGACAGGTGGCAGTTGCATGGCGGT
Source organism: Pseudomonadota bacterium (assembly GCA_040390235.1). Classification (GTDB taxonomy): domain Bacteria; phylum Pseudomonadota; class Gammaproteobacteria; order Burkholderiales; family Burkholderiaceae_C; genus Xylophilus. The sequence goes on from JAZJYT010000037.1 coordinate 21,295, forward strand.
CGGCTCCGGAAACGGCTTTTTTCAAGCCGGTGACCCGCCGCACTTCGCTCTGGCAGAACGATATAGCACGGGGCCTCACTACGTTAACGGCAGATCTTGCGGGGAATTTAGGTTTATTTTCAAGGATCGACGCCTGAATCACTGCGCCTTTTCTACTGTTGAGATCCCGGCGCACAGCGGCGGGCGGATGGTCGCGCCACGCACCGACATGCGCCGCACCCGCAAGGTGCTTCGGAGCGAGCGCTTACCATGTCGCTTTACAGGCCCGGTACCTGCATCGAAAAGCCCGACCGTGGCGCGGCCGGCCACAAACGGGCCTGGCCGCATGGCGGCCGCCGGACGTCTGCCGTCTTTTGGTGCGGCCGCACATGCCCTCGAAGAGCCAAGGGTAAACACCTAGAAAAAAGAGGCGCCTCCGAGGCGTGCAGGGCACGCAGCGGCGGAAACCACCACAGGTCAGCCCTGTGGTGCGCCGCGGTAGGCCGCGTAGCCCCGCGCCCGCAGCAGGCAGGCCGGGCATTCACCGCAGCCGTAGCCCCAGGCATGGCGGTGCACCCGGTCGCCCAGGTAGCAGGTGTGGGTGTGCTCGATGATCAGGTCCACCAGCGCCGTGCCGCCGCCCGGCGTGCCGCTGGCATCGCCCAGGCTCTCGGCCAGGGCCCAGGTGGCGGCCTTGTCGATCCACATCAGGGGGGTGTCGACCAGGAAACGCCGGTCCATGCCGAGCGACAGCGCCAGCTGCAGCGCCTTCATGGTGTCGTCACGGCAGTCCGGGTAGCCGGAAAAGTCGGTCTCGCACACCCCGGTGACCAGTACTTCCAGCCCACGCCGGTAGGCCAGCGCCGCCGCCAGGGTCATGAACAGCAGGTTGCGGCCGGGCACGAAGGTATTGGGCAGGCCGCTTTTTTCCATGGCGAAGGCGGTGTCGCGGGTCAGCGAGGTTTCGCTGACCTTGCCCAGCACGGCCAGGTCGAGCAGGTGGTCCTCTCCGAGCTTGCCGCTCCAGGCGGGAAAACCGGCGCGCAGCCGGGCCAGCACCTCGATGCGGGCCTCGAGTTCCACCCGGTGGCGCTGGCCGTAGTCGAAACCGATGGTCTCGACCCGCTCGAAGCGCGCCAGGGCCGAGGCCAGGCAGGTGGTGGAATCCTGGCCGCCGGAAAACAGGACCAGGGCGGTGGTGTGCATCGGCATAAAAAAGCGTCTTACAAAAAGCGGTCGAGCAGCTTGCGCGACGGGCGGTCGAGCGCCAGCCGGTCGCGGATACGGAAATGCACCCCGTCGCCGCTGGCCACCAGCAGGCCGTTGCCGGGCAGGCGGCGCAGGTCGTCCTCGGACTTGAGCACCAGGCGCGCCGGGCCGCGGTCGGTTTCCACCTCCCACACGCTGGGGGTGGCGAAGGTGGACACACTGGCGATACGCGAGATCAACGGCACGAATTCACGCGGGCCCAGGACTTCCTCCACCAGGGCCCGTTCGGCCGGACCGAGCGCCGACAGGCGCTCCACCCAGGCGCGCTCCTTGCCGTCGGGGCCGACCAGGGACAGGCCCTCGTCCGGCGCACCGAGCGGAAAGGCCCGCACCGGCACCACCGGCACCGTGCCGGCGGCGTCGGCCAGCAGCAACCGGCCGAAGGCGTCGCGCGACAGCGCCAGGGAGCCCGCAGCGGAGGGGGGAGCGGAGGAGGGGGAAGCAGTGGAATCGGACATGGCCGCGGCGGCTTTCAGGATTCGCCCGCGGGGTGCGCGGAATGGGTGGCGGCGGCGGCCATGGCATGGGGCGCGGCGGCCTGTTCTTCGAGGTCGTCGGCATCCACCCGGCGCACCTGCGCCTGGTAGAGCCGCCAGTAGGCACCCTCGCGGGCCATCAGTTCGTCGTGCGGACCGACCTCGACGATGGCACCGCGGTCCATCACCACCAGCCGGTCGGCCTTGCGCAGGGTGGACAGGCGGTGGGCGATGGCGATGGTGGTGCGGCCCTGCACCAGATTGTCCAGCGCGCGCTGGATTTCCTTCTCGGTCTCGGTGTCGACTGCCGAGGTGGCCTCGTCGAGGATCAGGATACGCGGGTCGATCAGCAGCGCCCGGGCGATGGAGATGCGCTGGCGTTCGCCGCCCGACAGGCCCTGGCCGCGTTCGCCGACCAGCGAGTCGTAGCCGTGCTGCAGCCGCAGGATGAAGTCGTGCGCATGGGCGGCGCGGGCCGCAGCCACGATCTCGGCCCGGCTGGCCTCGGGCCGGCCATAGGCGATGTTCTCGGCGATGGTGCCGAAGAACAGGAAGGGCTCCTGCAGCACCAGGCCGATGTGGCGCCGGTAGTCGGCCACCCGGTAGCGGCGGATGTCGTGGCCGTCGACCTCGATGGCGCCCTCGGTGACGTCGTAGAAACGGCTGATGAGGTTGACCAGGGTGCTCTTGCCGGAACCGCTGTGGCCCACCAGTCCGATCATCTCGCCCGGGCGGATCTGCAGGTCGAGCCCGCGCACCACCGCCCGGCTGCCGTAGCGGAACCCCACGCCGCGCAGGGTGATGGCGCCGCGCGCCGCGGTCAGCGGCACCGGATCGGTGGGCTCCGGCACGTTGGAGACATGGTCCAGGATGTCGAAGATGCGTTTGGCCCCGGCGGCGGCCTTCTGCGTGATCGACACGATGCGGCTCATCGAATCGAGCCGGATGTAGAAACGCCCGATGTAGGCCAGGAAGGCGGTCAGCACACCGACCGTGATGCGGTGGTGCGCCACCAGCCAGATGCCGAAGCCCCAGACCACCAACAGGCCGATCTCGGTCAGCAGCGATACGGTGGGGGTGAACAGCGACCAGGTGCGGTTGATGCGGTCGTTGACCGCCAGGTTGCGTGCGTTGGCCTCGCGGAAACGCGCGGCCTCGCGTTTTTCCTGCGCGAAGGCCTTGACCACCCGGATGCCGGGAATGGTGTCGGCCAGCACATTGGTGATCTCGGAAAACGCCCGGTCGACCTTTTCGAAACCGGTACGCAGGCGGTCGCGCACCGCATGGATCATCCAGGCGATCAGCGGCAGCGGCACCAGGGTGGCCAGCGCCAGCCAGGGGTTGATGGAAAACAGGATGGCGGCCGTCATGACCATCATCAGCAGGTCGGTGAAGAAATCCAGCGCGTGCAGCGACAGGAAGACATTGATACGGTCGGTTTCCGCACCGATGCGCGCCATCAGGTCGCCGGTGCGCTTGCTGCCGAAATAATCGAGCGACAGGTGCAGCAGGTGCTCGAAGGTGGCGGTGCGCAGGTCGGCACCGATACGTTCCGACACCAGGGCCAGCATGTAAGTGCGTGCCCACCCCAGGCCCCAGGCCACCAGCGACGCGGCCAGCAGGCCGCCGAGGTAGACGCCGACCGTCGCCGGGTCGATGTTTTCACCGTTCTGGAACGGGATCAGCACCTTGTCCATCAGCGGGATGGTGAGGTAGGGCGGCACCAGCGTCGCGGCGGTGGACAGCAGCGTCATGGAAAACCCCAGCAGCAGCTTCCACCGGTAGGGGCGGGCGAAACGCCACAGGCGCAGCAACACCCAGGTCGAGGGCGCTACCGCCTCCGGCAGCACGTCGTCGAGGCCGTCCTCCGGGTCTTCCGGCACGTCCGCGGGCTGGCCCGCCTGCAAGGCCGCAAATTGCTGCGCCAGCAGCACCGCCTGCCCCTGGGTGCCGAGCGTGAAGCGCCAGGTGGCCAGGCGGGCGGCCGGGCCGCACAGCTCCAGCACCCCGATACCCCCGTGGTCCGACAGGTGCAGGGACAGTTCCGGCGCCAGGTCCCAGGACGACCAGGCGCCTCCGGTGTTGTGCTGGGCCAACAGGCGCCGGTTGGTCAGGACTACATTTCCTGATGTGAAATGTAAGCATGTGTCCAAGTCAACCGGAAGCAGCGCACAAACGTTTTCACCGGGTACGAGCATCGGCACGCCGGCTGCGGCGAGGCGCTCGGACCATCCAAAAGAGACGACGACAGGACCAGAATGCTGCATTTTCAAACCGTAACGCGCGAGGCCGGCGAGAGTGCCACCTCGCGGGGAAAGCCAGGGATTCTGACCGAATCCCGCGGCCCTGCGGACGTATGCCGGCTGCGGTCCTGCGTCGATGGCGGTTTTTGCTGCATTGCAGCAATCCTCCAGAGCACTGCCGCAAGGCTTTTCCAAGGCGGCTGACATGATGTCCTCCCCCCCCAAGAACGATATCCGCATCCTCAACGTGCGGTACCTGCACGGCTCCAACATCTGGACCTACCGCGAGGTGCTGGAAGTCTGGCTCGACCTGGGCGAGCTGGAACAATTCCCGTCGAACACCCTGCCCGGCCTGACCGAGCGGCTGACCACCTGGCTGCCGGCGCTGATCGAGCACACCTGCGGCGTCGGCGAACGCGGCGGCTTCCTGCAGCGGCTCGAAGGCGGCACCTGGATGGGCCACGTGCTGGAGCACGTCATCATCGAACTGCTCAACCTGGCGGGCATGCCCACCACTTTCGGCCAGACCCGGGAAACCACCAAGAGCGGCACCTACCGCATGGTCTTCCGCGCCCAGGACGAAGCCGTGGCCCGTGTCGCGCTGGCCGAAGGCCACGCCTTGCTGATGGCCGCCATCAACGACCTGCCCTGCGACCTGGACGCCGGCGTGGCCCGCATCCGCACGCAGATCGACAAGTCCTTCCTCGGCCCGAGCACCGACTGCATCGTCACCGCCGCGACCGAACGCAAGATTCCCCATATCCGCCTGAACAGCGGCAACCTGGTGCAGCTCGGCTACGGCCGCGCGCAGCGCCGCATCTGGACGGCCGAGACCGACCGCACCAGCGCCATCGCCGAAGGCATCGCCTGCGACAAGGACCTGACCAAGGCCCTGCTCCTGTCCTGCGGCGTGCCGGTGCCCGAGGGCCAGGCCGTCGACAGCGCAGCCGCCGCCTGGGAAGCCGCGCAGGACATCGGCCTGCCGGTGGTCATCAAGCCGTCGGACGGCAACCATGCCCGCGGTGTGACGCTCGACCTGCGTGAACAGGCCGACGTCGAGGCCGCCTACCTGCTGGCCCAGGCCGAGGGCAGCAGCGTGCTGGTCGAACGTTTTATCGAAGGCACCGAACACCGCCTGCTGGTGGTGGGCGGCAAGGTGGTCGCGGCCACCCGTGGCGAGCCGGTATGGGTTGTCGGCGACGGCCAGGCCGACATCGCCGCGCTGATCGACACGCAGATGAATTCCGACCCGCGCCGCGGCTGGGAACACCAGTTCCCGCTGACCACCATCGACGTCCGCAAGGACGGCGGCGTGCAGCTCGAACTGCAGCGCCAGGGCCTGAGCGCCGCATCGGTACCGGCCGCGGGCCAGAAGGTGCTGATCCAGCGCACCGGCAACATGGCCATCGACTGCACCGACGACGTGCACCCCGAAGTGGCCCATGCCGCCGCGCTGGCCGCGCGGGTGGTGGGCCTGGACATCGCCGGTGTCGATCTGGTGGCACGCGACATCCGCCGCCCGCTGCAGGCGCAGCGCGGCGCCATCGTCGAAGTCAACGCCGGCCCCGGCCTGCTGATGCACCTGAAGCCGATCCAGGGCCAGCCCCGGCCGGTGGGCCGCGCCATCTGCGACCACCTGTTCGCCGAAGGCGAGAGCGGCCGTATTCCGCTGGTGGGCGTGGCGGGTTCGCGCCACACCTCCGCCATCGCCCGGCTGATCGCCTGGATCGCGCACCTCGACGGCAAGTCGACCGGCGTCGCCTGCAAGGACGGCCTGTTCCTCGACCGCCGCTGCCACGACGCGTCCGACAGCGCGCACTGGAAAGCCGGCGAGCGCCTGCTGATCAACCGCAACATCGAGGTCGCGGTGATGGAAAACGGCGCCGCCTCGATCCTGCGCGACGGCCTGGCCTACGACCGCTGCCAGGTGGGGGTGGTCACCGACTTCGGCGGTATCGAGAATCTGGCCGAATTCGATGTCTTCACCCACGAACACATGCGCAAGGCGCTGCGTACCCAGGTCGACGTGGTACTGCCGCAGGGCGTGGCGGTGCTCAACGCCGCCGACGCCCACGTGGCCGAGCTGGCCCCGCTGTGCGATGGCGAGGTCATCTTCTACGCCGCCGACCCCGCCAATGCCGTCATCGCCGCGCACTGCGCCGCCGGTGGCCGTGCCGTGGTGGTGCGGCATGGCCGCATCGCGCTGGTGGCCGACAGCCAGGACGTGCCGCTCTACGGCATGGGCAACCTGACCGCCTGGCGCGAGCGCCATGGCGAGCTGCCCGACGAGGCCCTGCTGGCCGCCGTCGCCACCGGCTGGGCGCTGGGTGTGCCGCCCCGCCTCATCGGTGCCGGCCTGGACGCCTTCGAACCCGAACCCGGCGTGCCGCTGGCCATCCCGGCCCGCGCCGCGGCCTGTGAGCCGGCCGCCGCTACCGCCTGACATTGAGCCCCATGGACATTTCCCGCATCCGCGCCCTGCGCGGCCCCAACCTGTGGAGCCGCAACACCTCGATCGAAGCCATCGTCACCTGCGTGCCGGGCCGGTGCTCGGTGGCCGACGTGCCCGGTTTCGAGCAGCGGGTACGCGCGCTGTTCCCGACCATCGGCGCACTGCGCCATGCCGGCCAGGACGAGCCCGTGGCGCTGGCCGCGGTACTGGGCCTGGCGGCCCTGGCCCTGCAGGCCCAGGCCGGCTGCCCGGTGACCTTCTGCCGCACCGCCACCACCTCCGAGGCCGGTGTGCACCAGGTGGTGGTGCAGTACAGCGAGGAGGCGGTCGGCCGCCATGCCTTCGGCCTGGCCAACGAACTGGTGCAGGCCGCCATCGCCGGCGGCAATTTCGACACCGCCGGCGCGCTGCACGAGCTGCGCGAACTGGATGAGTCCGAGCGGCTGGGCCCGAGCACCGGCTGCATCGTCGACGCCGCCGTGGCGCGCGGCATTCCCTTCCGGCGCCTGACCCAGGGCAGCCTGGTGCAGTTCGGCTGGGGAGCCCGCCAGCGCCGTATCCAGGCCGCCGAGATCGACAGCACCAGCGCGGTGTCCGAATCCATCGCGCAGGACAAGGACCTGACCAAGAAGCTGCTGCACGCGGCCGGCGTGCCGGTGCCGCTCGGCAAACCGGTGAAGTCGGCCGAGGAAGGCTGGACGGTGGCCTGCGAGATCGGCCTGCCGGTGGTGGTCAAGCCGCAGGACGGCAACCAGGGCAAGGGCGTGACCGTCAACCTGGTCGACCGCGAACACATGGACATCGCCTTCAAGGCCGCGGCCGAATACGGCGACGTGATCGTGGAGCGCTTTTTGCCGGGCTACGACTTCCGCCTGCTGGTGGTCGGCAGCAAGCTGGTGGCGGCCTCGCGCCGCGACCCGCCGCAGGTCATCGGCGACGGTGTGCACACGGTGCGCGAGCTGGTCGATGAGGTCAACCGCGACCCGCGCCGCGGCGATGGCCATGCCACCTCGCTGACCCGCATCCGCTTCGACGACATCGCCGTGCTGCGCCTGTCCACCCAGGGCCTGGTGCCCGATTCGGTGCCCGAGAAGGGCCGCCGGGTGGTGCTGCGCAACAACGCCAACCTGTCGACCGGCGGCACCGCCACCGACGTGACCGACGAGGTGCATCCCGACGTGGCCGCGCGCGCCATCGCGGCCGCACAGATGGTGGGCATCCACATCTGCGGCGTGGACGTGGTGTGCGAGACCATGCTGCGGCCGCTGGAAGAACAAAGCGGCGGCATCGTCGAGGTCAACGCCGCGCCGGGCCTGCGCATGCACCTGTCGCCCTCCTACGGCAAACCCCGGCCGGTGGGCCAGGCGGTGATCGCCGAGATGTTCGCGCCCGGCGACGACGGCCGGGTGCCGGTGGTGGCCGTGACCGGCACCAACGGCAAGACCACCACCACCCGCCTGATCAGCCACATCCTGGCCAGCAGCGGGCTGCGGGTGGGCATGACCAATACCGATGGTGTGTACGTGGATGGCCGGCAGACCGACAGCGGCGACTGCAGCGGCCCCAAGAGCGCCCGCAACGTGCTGATGCACCCCGACGTGGACGCAGCGGTGTTCGAAGTGGCGCGCGGCGGCGTGCTGCGCGAGGGCCTGGGTTTCGACCGCTGCCAGGTGGCGGTGGTGACCAACATCGGCGAAGGCGACCACCTGGGGCTGAACTACATCACCACGGTGGAAGACCTGGCGGTGCTGAAACGCGTGATCGTGCAGAACGTGGCCAAGAACGGCTTCGCGGTGCTGAACGCGGCCGACCCCATCGTGGCCGGCATGGCCGCCAACTGCACCGGCGAGGTGGTGTATTTCGCCGCCGACCGGCAGAACCCCATCATGGCCAAGCACCGCGCCCAGGGCCGGCGCACGGTGTACGTCGACAAGGACATGCTGGTCGCCTCCGAAGGCTCCTGGCGCGAGAGTGTGCCGCTGCGCGACATTCCGCTGACCCGCGGCGGGGTCGTCGGCTTCCAGGTCGAGAACGCCATGGCGGCGGTGGCCGCGGTATGGGCCCTGGGCACCGGCTGGGACGTGATCCGCAGCGGGCTGGCCAGCTTCACCAGCGACCGCGCCACCGTGCCCGGCCGCTTCAACGTGATGGACTACAAGGGCGCGACGGTGATCGCCGACTACGGCCACAACCCGGACGCCATGCGGGCCCTGGTGCAGGCGGTCGAGGCCATGCCGGCCAGCCGCCGCTCGGTGGTGATCAGCGGTGCCGGCGACCGGCGCGACAGCGACATCCGCGACCAGACCGTCATCCTGGGCAAGGCCTTCGACGAGGTGTTGCTGTACCAGGATGCGGCCCAGCGCGGCCGCGCCGACGGCGAGGTGATGGGCCTGCTGCGCGAGGGGCTCAAGGGCGCCCCGCGCACGCAACACGTCGAGGAAATCCGCGGCGAGTTCCTGGCCATCGACACCGCGCTGGAGCGCCTGCAGCCGGGCGAACTGTGCCTGGTGCTGGTCGACCAGGTGGAAGAAGCCCTGGCCCACCTGGGCCAGCGCATCGCCGAAAGCCGGCAACCCGCTTGATGAGCCCCCCGAGGGGGAGGCGCGGCCGCCTTGGGGCGGCCCGGCGGCGCCGCATGGCGTCAA
>JAZJYT010000037.1:30458-73168 GCA_040390235.1 Pseudomonadota bacterium
CCGAGGGGGAGGCGCGGCCGCCTTGGGGCGGCCCGGCGGCGCCGCATGGCGTCAAACGCGCCTGGCTTGCGGAGACGTCAGCGTGACGTCGGCGATGGGGTGCGCCACGCAGGGCAGCACGTAGCCTTCCCTTTTTTCGTCTGCCGAGAGGCCCGGCCACGCGATCTCGTAGCGCACCGCGCCGGCCGGCATGTGGCTGTAGCAGACGCGGCAGGTGCCGTTGCGGCAGGACGTTTCCAGCTCGATGCCGGCGAAGGCGGCGGCCTCCCGCAGCGTCAGTTCGCCGGGCGCCTCGACGGTCCAGCCCTGGGGTTCGATGCGGAGGGTGAAAACCGGCGCTGCCATGGGCCGATGATCTTCCATTTCCCCTTCCCTTTCTCTTTCTATTTCCATACGGCGCGCGAACGCTCGCGTACGCCGATCTCCAGTTTCGGCGGCGGGCGCGGGCCTGACGCCGCCACCGTGGCCGGCGGCGGCCAGAACACCTGGTCGAAATCCAGCAGCCCGCGCTCGTTGATGAAACGCGAGCGCGCCGCGTACAGGTGGCGGTCGCCGCGCGGTGTCTGCTGGGTGATGTAGAAGCGGTGCGGCACCAGCAGGTGCAGGTGGTCGCGGGCCCGGGTCATGGCGACGTAGAGCAGGCGGCGTTCTTCCTCGATGTCGGCGTCGCTGCCGGTGGCCATGTCCGACGGGATGCAGCCGTCCACCACATTGAGCACCGACACCGCCGTCCATTCCTGCCCCTTGGAGGAATGGATGGTGGACAGGATCAGGTAGTCCTCGTCCAGGCTGGGCACACCCGACTGGTCGCTGGTGGCCTCCGGCGGGTCGAGGGTGAGTTCGGCCAGGAAACGTTCACGCGAGGCATAACCCGCCGCCAGCCGGGCCAGCTGCTCCAGGTCGGCGCGCCGGGTTTCGGCATCCTCGTGCAGGCGCTCCAGGTACGGGGCGTACCAGGCCAGCGCACGCTCCACGTCGGCTGGCCAGGCGGACTGCGCGGGGTCGCGCAGCGCGGCATACAGGGCGGCAAAGCCGGCCCAGTCGCCCGCCAACGCCGGCCGCGGCACGAAGGCGGCCAGCGCCGCGGCGGGGTCGGCGGCGCTGGCCATGGCATCGAGCAGCCGGGTCGCCGTGGCCGCACCCAGGCCGGGCAGCAGTTGCAGCGTGCGGAAACCCGCCAGCCGGCCGCGCGGGTTCTGCACAAAACGCAGCACGCCCAGCAGGTCCTTGACGTGTGCCGCCTCCAGGAACTTGAGGCCGCCGAACTTGACGAAGGGAATGTTGCGCCGTGCCAGCTCCAGTTCCAGCGCCGCGCTGTGCGACGCGGCGCGGAACAGCACCGCCTGCGCGGTGAGCCGGACCCCGCCCTCGCGGTAGGCCAGCGCCTTGTCGGCCACCCAGCGCGCCTGCTGGATCTCGTCGGGCACCACCACCAGCTCGGCGCGGTGGGTGGAGGTCCGGTCGGTCCACAGCTTCTTGGCGTGGCGCTCGGCCGCGCGGGCGATGACTGCGTTGGACACGTCGAGGATGGGCTGCACCGAGCGGTAGTTGCGGTCCAGCGTGACGATGCGGGCGGGCGGCGTGAACTGGTTCGGAAAATCGAGGATGTTGCGCACCGTGGCGCCGCGGAAGGAGTAGATGGACTGCGCATCGTCGCCCACCACGGCCAGGCCGCGGCCGTCGGGTTTCAAACCCAGCAGGATGCCGGCCTGCAGCCGGTTGGTGTCCTGGTACTCGTCCACCAGCACATGGTCGAAGCGCCCCGACAGCATCTGCGCCAGGCCGGCATCGGACACCATGTCGGACCAGAACAGCAGCAGGTCGTCGTAGTCGACCACGTTCTGCTGCTGCTTGGCCTCGACGTAGGCGCCGAACAGACGCTTGAGTTCGTCCTCCCACTCGGCACACCAGGGAAAGGCCTCCTGCAGCACCTCGGCGATCGGTGCCTGTGTGTTGACGCAGCGCGAATAGATGCCCAGGCAGGTGCCCTTCATCGGGAAACGCCTGGCCGTGGACGACAGGCCCAGGCCGTGCCGCACCAGGCCCATCAGGTCTTCGGCGTCGCCCCGGTCGTGGATGGTGAAACTCTCGTCCAGGCCGATCAAGGCCGCATGTTCACGCAGCAGGCGTGCGCCGATGCCGTGGAAGGTGCCGGCCCAGGGCAGCGCGGGTGCCTGCGCCGAGGCGGTGAACCCCAGCACTTTCTGCAGCACGCTGCCTACCCGCCGCTCCATCTCGGCCGCGGCCCGGCGCGAAAACGTCAGCAGCAGGATGCGCTGCGGGTCGGCGCCGTGCAGTACCAGGTTGGCCACCCGGTGCGCCAGCGTCATGGTTTTGCCCGAACCAGCGCCGGCAATCACCAGCAGCGGCCCGCCGCCGGGTACCGCCGGATCGGCGTCCGGGCCGATGCCGTGCCACACGGCTTCGCGCTGGCGTTCGTTCAGGGAGGCGAAAGCGGCGGCGGCTTTCTCGGCGGGCGGGACGGGCATGGCGGGTGGCAGGACGGACTCCATACTGTATATTCATCCAGACATCCGGCCGCCATTGCCCCCCGGCCGCGGCGGGTTGTCGACGTTTTTTCGCCTCGCCATGCCCCTGCTCGCCGGCTCCGCCTCCTGGACCGATCCGACCCTCATCGCCTGCGGCCGCTTCTACCCGCCGGCGGCGCGCAGTGCGGAGGAGCGGCTGCGTTTCTACGCCACGCAGTTTCCCCTGGCCGAGGTCGATTCCAGCTACTACGCCCTGCCCTCGGCCCGCAACGCACAGCGGTGGGCCGAACGTACGCCGCCGGGTTTCATGTTCGACCTGAAGGCCTTCCGCCTGTTCACCGGCCATGCCACACCGGCCGCGAGCTGGCCGGCGGACCTGCGCGGTGAACTGCCGTCCGGCGCGCCCCTGCGCTACCGCGAGGTGCCGCACGAACTGCGGCAGGAACTGTGGCACCGTTTCCGCCAGGCGCTGGTGCCGCTGCACGCGGCCGGCAAGCTGGGCGCGGTGCTGTTCCAGTTCTCGCCCGCGGTGCGGGCTGGCGCGCCGGCCGAAGTCCACCTGGAACACTGTGTGGACATGATGGCCGGCGCCACCTGCGCCTTCGAATTCCGCCACCGCAGCTGGTTCGACGGCGCGCAGAACGACCGTACCCTGGCACTGGAACGTGCGCTGGGTGCGGTGCACGTGGTGGTGGATGCACCGCAGAGTGCAGGCAACAGCGTGCCGGCGGTATGGGCGGCCACCCGGGCGGACCTGGCCATCGTGCGCCTGCACGGGCGCAACACGGCCGCGTGGAACGCACCGGCGGCGGCCTCGTCGGGGCGCTTCCAGTACGACTATTCCGAGGCCGAACTGGCCGCCATGCTGCCCGAGCTGCGGCGGCTCGACGCCTCGGTGGAACAGCTGCACGTGGTGCTCAACACCAACTACCGGGACCAGGGCCAGGCCAATGCCCGCCGCCTGCTGGCGCTCTGGTGAATGCATCGCGCAAAAAAGCGCTCCGGCACGTAGGACAAAACGGCGTTCCGGCGTCATCCTCCGGCGGCAGGCAAAGCGCCTTCGGCCTGCAATAATTCCTGTCTTCTGTCGCCGTGGCGCAGCCTTCGGTTCCTGCCCCGCGTTGCTCTGGAAAAGAATCTTGGAAGACACCGTCCTGCCCGTGCCCGCTTTTCCGCCCGCCGCCATCCGCGGGGACATGGCCGACCGGGTACGGCAGCTCGACTGGTCCCGCACGCCGCTGGGCGCGCCGGCCACCTGGCCCGACAGCCTGCGCACCATGGTGCAGGTCATCCTGTGTGCCCGCGAACCGCGCTTCATCGTCTGGGGCCCTGAACGCACACTGCTCTACAACCAGGCCTATGCCGCGCTGTGCGGCGCCCGCCACCCGGCGGCGCTGGGCCAGCCCTTCGGCCAGGTATGGTCCGACGCCATGGCCTTGCTGGGGCCCTTGCTGGACAGCGCCTATGCCGGTGAAACCGTCCACCGCGACGATCTGCGCTTCACCCTGCGCGAGCGCCTCGGCTACCCGGAGGAGGCGCGTTTTTCCTTCTCGTACATCCCGGTGTACGGCCGCGGTGGCGCGGTAGCCGGTGTGGTCTGCACCGGCCTGGAAACCACCGAAACCGAATCGGCCCTGCGCCGCACCCGCGCCCGGCTGGCCGCGACACTGGAGGCGGCCGACATCGCCACCTGGGACTACGACGTCGAGCGCGACCTGCTGCTGCCGGACGACAACCTGAGTTCGCTGTTCGGCACCCTGGCGGGCGAGGCGGCGCTGGGCGCGCCGCTGGAGGCCTTCATCCTGGGCTGCCACCCGGACGACCGCGACCGCGTGCGCCAGTCGCTGCAGGAGGCCCTGGCCACCGACGACGGCTGGCAGTCGGAACACCGCATCGTGCAGCAGGACGGCGCCCAGCGCTGGATCATCGCGCGCGGCCGCATCGAGCGCAACGCCGCCGGCCGGCCGCAGCGTATGCCGGGTGTGCTGGTGGACATCACCGACCGCAAACGCGCCGAAGAAGCGCTGCAGGACGCCGACCGCCGCAAGGACGAATTCCTCGCCACGCTGGCGCACGAGCTGCGCAACCCGCTGGCCCCGATCCGCAGCGCCGCACGTATTTCCAGCGACCCGTCGGCCACGCTGCAGCAGCTGCGCTGGAGCCACGAGGTGATCGAACGCCAGGTGCGCACCATGGCCCTGCTGCTCGACGACCTGCTGGACGTATCACGCATCACCCGCGGCATCCTGGAGGTGCGCAAGGAACCGATCCAGGCGGCGGCCATCGTCGAGGCGGCTCTGGAAACGGCCCGCCCGGTGATCGATGCACGCCGCCACAGGCTCGACGTACAGGTCGAGCCGCTGCCGGTGTACATCGTGGCCGACCCGCTGCGGGTGGCCCAGGCCCTGTCGAACCTGCTGACCAATGCGGCCAAGTACACCGACCCGGGCGGCCGCATCACCCTGTCGGCCCTGTTGGAAGACGGCACGCTGGTGCTGCGGGTGCGCGACACCGGCATCGGCGTGGCGCCGACCTCGCTGCAGCGTATCTTCGCCATGTTCTCGCAGGTGGAATCGGCGCTGGACCGCTCCGAAGGCGGCCTGGGTATCGGCCTGGCCCTGGTCAAGGGCATCGTGGAACTGCATGGCGGATCGGTCCAGGCGCACAGCGCCGGCCTGGGTCTGGGCAGCGAATTCGTGCTGCGTATCCCCGGTGCCTCGCAGGCGGGCCCGGCGGCGGCGCCCCCTGCACCGGCACCGCAGCAGGCGGCGCCCGCTGCGACTGCGCTGCGGGTGGCGCTGGCCGACGACAACGTCGACGGCGCCGAGACCCTGGCCGCGCTGCTGGAACTCGACGGCTACGAGGTGCGCATCGCCCACGACGGGCTGGCGGCGCTGGACCTGGTGCACGACTTTGCACCGCATGCGGTGTTCCTCGACATCGGCATGCCAGGGCTCAACGGCTACGAGGTCGCGCGGCAGCTGCGGCAGGACAGCGGCGGCGCCGCGCCCGTGCTGGTGGCATTGACGGGCTGGGGCGGCGCCGAGGACAAGAAGCGGGCGCTGGCCGCGGGTTTCGACCACCACCTGACCAAACCGGTGGACCCCGATGCCATTTCGGCCATCCTGGCGGCCATCGTTTCCACCGCCGGGTAACCGCCTGGCTTCTCAGGCGGCCACCAGGAATATCCGCGCCTCCAGCCCCGGCGCTCCTCCCGGCAGGGGCGACACCAGCTCCAGCCGCCCCCGGTGCCGCGCCACGATCGTGGTCACGATGGAAAGCCCCAGCCCGTAGCCCGTGCGCAGGTTCGAGTCCCGCACATGGCGCTGCCGCAGGGCCGAGAGCCGCTCCGGCGGCACGCCCGGCCCATGGTCGCGCACCACCAGCACGCAGGGGGCCTCCACCCGCAGCTCGACCCGCCCGCCGCCGGCGTAGCGCAAGGCGTTCTCCACCAGGTTGCGCAGGGCGATGGCCAGGGCGTCCACGTCCCCCAGGGCCAGCGGCAGCGGCGCGTCGGGCACCTGCAGCAGCAGGCGCTGCTGCAGTTGCGGGTTCTGCCAGAACTCCTCGGCCACGGTCGCGGCCAGGCGCACCAGGTCGACCGGCGTATGCGACAGGGCGGCGGCCGATTCCGCGCGCGACAGCTGCAGCAGTTTTTCGGTGCGCTGGCCCAGCACCTCGATGGCACGCAGCCCGGCCTCGACGTGTTCGCGTGCCAGCGGCCCTTCGAGTGCGCTTTCCAGCCGCAGGCGCACGGCCGCCAGGGGCGTGCGCAGTTCGTGCGCCGCATTGGCCGCCAGGGCACGCTCCACGTCGAGCGCGTGCGACAGGCGCTCCAGCAGGTGGTTGACGTGTTCGCCCACCGACTGCAGTTCGCGCGGCATGCCGTCGAAGGCCAGCGGGCGCAGGTCCTCGCCGCCGCGCTGGGCGATCTCGGCTTCGAGCCGGTGCAGGACCCGCAGTTCGCGGCGCGCCACCGCACCCAGCAGCGCGGCCAGCACCCCGAGCACCGCCAGCATGGGCAGCGCCAGGCCCAGCAGTACCCGGCGTACCGCCTGACGGCGCTCCGAGCGCGGATCGGCCAGTTGCAGGAAAAAGGGCCGCTCGGGATAACGCGCGGTGAACACCCGCCAGCCCGCGGTGTCGAACAGACCCTGGCGCAGCGGCACCTGGTCGAAGAAGCGGGCGCTGGTCCAGGCCCGCGGCACCAGCAGCGGGCGGCCCTTGTCGTCGACCAGCCGGTACACCAGCGTGTCGCCGCTGGCCAGTGGCGGGGGTTCGAGCACCGGCGGATCGTTCGGCCCCGGCATGCCGGCCACGTCGAGGTTGTGCACCGCCACGTCGAGCAGGCGCAGGGCGCTTTCCTCCAGCTCGCTGTCGAAATTGCGGTTGATCTCGCGGTGCACGAAGGCCACCGCCCCCACCAGGCAGAGGAACCACACCACCCCGAAGCAGACCAGCAGCGCGCGGGTGAGCCGCTGGGCCAGGGTGCTGGAGCTCACCCTGCCGGTTCCGGGGAAGGGCTGTCCTCCGGCGTATAGGCCAGCCGGTAGCCCAGGCCGCGCAGGGTCTGGATGTACTCGCGGCCGAGTTTGCGCCGCAGGCGGCTGACAAAGACCTCCAGCGTGTTGCTTTCGGTTTCGCTATCGAAGCCGTAGAGCGCGTCCTGCAGGGTTTCGCGGGTGTGGATGCGGTCGGGCCGGGTGGCCATCACCCGCAGCAGCGCCCACTCCTTGGAGGTCAGCACCACCGGAACGCCCTCCTTGCGCACCAGGTCGCGCGCCAGGTCGATGTCGAGCTTGCCGAGGTGCAGCACCGGGGTGTCGCCGGCACCACGCCGGCGCTCGATGGCGCGCAGCCGGGCCAGCAGTTCGCCCGGATCGTAGGGTTTGACCAGGTAGTCGTCGGCGCCGGCGTCGAGGCCGCGGATGCGGTCGCTGACCTGGTCGCGCGCGGTCAGCACGATGACCAGCGGGCGGTCGGGCAGCGCCCGCAGCGCCGGCAACAGGCTGAGCCCGTCGCCGTCGCCCAGGTGCAGGTCGAGCAGCACCGCGGCGTAACGCGCCCCGGCCAGGGCGGCGCGGGCCGAGGCCAGGCCGTCGGCGGCATCGACGATGAAGGCCTTGGCGCGCAGGTAGCCGCACACCGCTTCGGCCAGCGGCAGATCGTCCTCGACCAACAGGATACGCATGCGAGTTTTCCCTGGAATGGGGCGCAGTGTAGGTGGAAGCCTACTTCAGCGGGATCGTGACCCCCGCGCCGACCGGCACCGCGGTCACGCTGTTTTGCGGCGAACCGTCGATCACCCGGTCCGAATAGGTCAGGTACACCAGGGTGTTGCGCCGGCGGTCGACCATACGCACCACCCGCAGCTTCTTGAACACCAGCGAGATACGCTCGCTGAACATCTCTTCCTGCGCCGGCAGCGGCTTGCCGCCCGGAAACGAGAGGGGTCCGACCTGGCGGCAGGCGATGGAAGCTTCGGCCTTGTCCTCGGCCAGGCCGATGGCGCCCTTGATGCCGCCGGTCTTGGCGCGCGACACGTAGCAGGTCACCCCCGCCACCTTGGGGTCGTCGTAGGCGTCGACCACGATCTTGTGGTCCGGGCCGATGAGCTTGAACACGGTATCGACCTCGCCGACGGGTTCGGCGTGGGCAGGCAGCACGGCCAGGCCGGCGGCAAGGGCGAAAAGGAGGCGGGCAGGCGACATGGTGGTGGGGGAGGTACAAAAACCGCAGTCTGCCCCAAGACAGGTGCCTGCCCGTTTTTTTGCGCACAATCGGGACCATGGTCCGACCTTCCCAGCTCCTGCACCCCCCGCGCGAACCCGTGCGTCCGCGCCCCGCCGCCACCCTGCTGCTGCTGCGTGACACGCCGCAGGGCCTCGAAGTGCTGATGACTCGGCGTTCCGAGAAAGCCAGCTTCGCGCCCGATGCCTATGTGTTCCCCGGTGGCGGCATCGACCGCGCCGATGCCGAGTCCCATGGCCTGGCGGCCCGCCGCGCCGGCCAGGACGGCCCGTTGCTGACCGACACCATCGCCGCCATCCGCGAGAGTTTCGAGGAACTCGGCGTGCTGCTGGCGCGCCACCCCGACGGCCGGCTGGCGGACGCGGCCGACATCGCCGCGCTCGACCGCCAGCAGCCCTTCGCCCCGCAGTGCGCCGCCCGCGGCCTGGTGCTGGCGGCCGACACGGTGTTCACCTTCGGCCGCTGGATCACCTCGCCCGACCGGCCGAAACGCTTCGACGTGCCCTTCTTCGTCGCACGCGTGCCCGACGGGCAGGAGCCGGTGGCAGACGAGACCGAGCAGTTCGAACCGGTATGGCTGCGCCCGGCCGACGCGCTGGCGCGTGGCAAGGAAGGCAACTTCTTCCTCATGTTTCCGACCCAGCGCACCCTGCAGCGGCTGGCGAGCTTCGCCGACGTGGATGCAGTGCTGGCGGCCTGCGTACGCCCGGACGGCAGCGACCTGCCGGTGCCCACCTACTGCCCCCGCGGTGGCCAGTTGCGCGGCAAGGAAGCGCGTTTTGTCGACAGCGACGCCGCCTATGGCGAACTGGTACTGGTCTGCCCGGACGGGCAGGTGGACCACCGGCTCGACTGGCAGCACGAGCATGCCGTGCCGCTGCTGAAAAACGTGATGCGGCTCACCGCTCCCAACGCCAGCGTGATGACCGGCCCCGGCACCAACAGCTACCTGGTGGGCGACGCGTCCACCGGCTACCTGTGCATCGATCCCGGCCCCAACGACACCACCCACCTGGGGCGCCTGTTCGCCGCGGCGGGCGGCGACATCCGCCTCATCGTCTGCACCCATTCACACGCCGACCATTCCCCGGGCGCCAAACCGCTGCAGGCCCTGTGTGTACGCGAAGGCCGGACGGCGCCGCCCGTGCTCGGCCTGCCCTCGGCCCCCACCGCGCGGCCCGACAGCCATTTCGTGCCCGACCGTGTCCTGGCCGACCATGAACACCTGGTGCTCACCGGACCGGGCGAGAGCCACGACCTGGAGGTGGTCTTCACCCCCGGCCATGCGGCCAACCACCTGTGCCTGGTGCTGGCCGCCGACGGCCTGCTGTTCAGCGGCGACCACGTGTTGAACGGCAGCACAACGATAGTCAGCCTGCCCGACGGCGACATGGGCGCCTACCTGCGTTCGCTCGACCGGCTGGCCACGGCCTGTTCGGAGCAGACGCTGGACTTCATCCTGCCGGCCCACGGTTATGTGCTGCACGAGGCCGGCCGCGCCATCGGCCGCCTGAAGGCGCACCGGCTGGCGCGCGAGGCCAAGGTGGCAGCCGCACTGCAGGCCCTGCCGCAGGGCAGCACCGAGGACTGGGTGCGCCATGCCTATGCGGACACACCCGAGGCCTTGTGGCCGATCGCAGCGCGCTCCCTGATGGCACATGTGGCCCACCTCCGGGAAGTCGTCGCCTGACACCACTCCCTGCCGCGGGCCTACACTGCATGTTTGCCCCGTGAGTGTCCATGTCCGAAGCTGAACCCCTCCGCCTGGCCCGCCGCGTTGCCGCCCTCGCCGGCTGTTCGCGCCGTGAAGCCGAGATGTATATCGAGGGTGGCTGGGTGCGTGTGAACGGCACCGTGGTGGACATCCCCGGCGCCAAGGTGCGGCACGAGACGGTCACGCTCGACCCCCAGGCCACGCTGGAGCCGGTGGCCGACGTCACCCTGCTGCTGCACAAGCCGCCGGGTTTCGGCACCGAGGAAGGCGCCGGGCGGCCCGTGCAGCAACTGCTGGTACCGGCCAACCACCTGCCCACCGACCGCGCCGGCATCCGCACCGTGCGCCGCCATTTCGACCAGACCTGCCTGACCCCCCTGGAGCCCGCCGCCAGCGGCCTGGTGGTGTTCAGCCAGGACTGGCGTATCCAGCGCAAGCTGCAGGAAGACGCCGCGCTGATCGAGCACGAGGTGAGTGTGGACGTGCAGGGCGAAGTCGGCCCCGAGGCGCTGCACCAGCTCAACCGCTCCCCCATCATCGACGGCCGCGCCATGCTGCCCGCCAAGGTCAGCATCAGCCGGCAGACCGATACGCTCACCGGCCTGCGTTTCGCCGGCAAGGGCCACTGGCCCGGGCGTATCGCCCAGATGTGCGACACGGCCGGCCTGCGTATCCTGACGATGAAACGTATCCGCGTCGGGCGCATCGCGCTGGCCGGGCTGGAGCCGGGGCAGTGGCGTTACCTGCTGCCCTATGAGCGGTTTTAGGAACCGGTTCCAGGGAACGGTTCTTTCGAAAAAGTGTGAAGCCCGCCTGTAAGCCGGATTCTGTGCACCGGCCTGCCTTGCGGCAGACCGGCGTGACCGCCATTACTCTGGGCCGGGGGTCGCCCCACCGGCTCGGTGCCACCTACCCGCACACTGCCCGCGGGCCGCGGTTGGTACGCTGCGGCAAGCCGCTGCGCCCGTGTGTGCCTACTTGGTGTTGCTGCGCGCAGAGATTGCCCGTTTCACCCGGCCCGGGTTGCCCCGGACCGACTCGTCTCTGTTGCTCTGATCCTCACCTCGCGGTGGAGAGCCGTTAGCTCCTGCGCTGCCCTGTGCAGTCCGGACGTTCCTCCAGTGCGCTCTTTCGAGACTTGCACCAGCGGCGGTCCGGCGGGCTTCACCCCCGGATTATCGGTGCTTTACTGCAGCTGGATGCCAGCCGAGCGGATCAGCTGGCCCCATTTCTCCACTTCCGCCTTCTGGAAGGCGGCAAAGGCCTCGGGGGCCATGGCCGACGGGATGACCCCCATCTTCTCCAGCTGCGCCGTGGTGTCGGGCCGCCGGATGATGGCCGCGATCTCGGTGTAGAGCCGGTTCAGGATGGGCTTGGGCACACCTGCGGGCGCCCAGATCGCCTGCCAGGCCTGGACCTCGTAGCCGGGCACGCCCGCCTCGGCCATGGTGGGCACGTTCGGCAGGCTCGGCAGCCGCGTGGCGGAGGTGACGGCCAGGGCACGCACCCGGCCGCCGAGGATGTGCTGGAACACCGTCGGGCCTTCGAACATCATCGGCACCTGGCCGGCGATCACATCGGCCAGTGCCGGGGTCTTGGCATACGGCACATGGGTCATCTTGATGCCGGCGAGTTTCTGGAACAGCTCACCCGAGAGATGCTGGGTGGTGCCGATGCCCGACGAGGCATAGGCCAGCCCACCCGGGTCGGCCTTGGCGGCCGCGATGATGTCGGCCACGCTCTTGTAGGGGCTGTTCACCGGCACCACCAGCACATTGGCGTTCATGCCGATGATGGTGAGCGGCTCGAACGACTTGATGGGGTCGTACTGCGCGGTCGGGTTCATGGCCGGCATGATGGCGTGCGAGGCGATGCTCGCCCCCAGCAGGGTGTAGCCGTCGGGGGCGGCCTTGGCGACATAGGCAGAACCGACCACACCGGTGGCGCCCGCCTTGTTGTCGACGACCACCGGCACCTTCAGCACCTCGGACAGCTTCTGCGCAATGATGCGGCCCAGCAGGTCGGTGTTGCTGCCGGCGGGAAATGCCGCCACGTAGGTGATGGGCCGGCTCGGCCACACGTCCTGGGCGTAGGCGTTGCCGCCCAGCAGGGCAAGGGCGGACAGCGCTCCGCCGACCAGCCTGGTGGATACCTTCATTTTGTCTCCTGTGGATGTTGTCGCTACAGTTTAAGGGTCCAAAGCCCCGCGGAGACCCCGACATGAAAGCCCAGACCATCCTCCAGACCATCGGCAACACGCCGCACGTGCGTATCCAGCGCCTCTTCGGCAGCGCCACGCAGCAGGTCTGGATCAAGAACGAGCGCGCCAACCCCGGCGGCTCCATCAAGGACCGCATCGGCCTGGCCATGATCGAGGCCGCCGAGCAATCGGGTGCCTTGAAGCCCGGCGGCACCATCATCGAGCCCACCTCCGGCAATACCGGCGTCGGCCTGGCCATGGCCGCCGCGGTCAAGGGCTACCCGCTGGTGCTGGTGATGCCCGACAGCATGTCCATCGAGCGCCGCCGGCTGATGCTGGCCTACGGCGCCACTTTCGACCTGACGCCCCGCGAAAAAGGCATGAAGGGCGCCATCGCCCGCGCCGGCGAACTGGCGGCCGCCACCCCCGGCGCCTGGATACCGCAGCAGTTCGAGAACCCGGCCAACGTGGACGTACACATACGCACCACCGCCGAAGAAATCGCCGCCGACTT
This sequence comes from Pseudomonadota bacterium, assembly GCA_040390235.1. Classification (GTDB taxonomy): domain Bacteria; phylum Pseudomonadota; class Gammaproteobacteria; order Burkholderiales; family Burkholderiaceae_C; genus Xylophilus. The sequence goes on from JAZJYT010000037.1 coordinate 43,127, forward strand.
CCCCGAGGGCATCGACGTGCTGGTCACCGGCGTGGGCACCGGCGGCCACCTGACCGGCTGCGCGCGGGTGCTCAAGGCCCGGTGGCCGAAGCTCCAGGTGTTTGCGGTCGAACCGGTGGCCTCGCCGGTGATCTCGGGCGGCAGCCCGGCGCCGCACCCGATCCAGGGCATAGGCGCGGGTTTCATCCCGAAGAACCTCGACGTCTCGCTGCTCGACGGCGTGATCCAGGTCGATGCCGAACCAGCGCGGGAATACGCCCGCCGCTCGGCGCGCGAGGAAGGCATGCTGGTCGGCATCTCCTCGGGCGCCACGCTGGCCGCCATCGCGCAGAAGCTGCCGGAACTGGCACCGGATGCGGTGGTGCTGGGCTTCAACTACGACACCGGCGAGCGCTACCTGTCGGTGGAAGGCTTCCTGCCGGCCTGAGAGGCCCGCCCCGGTAAAATCGGGGCTTCATCATCCACGCGCCTGCCCGATCACCACGGGCCCGCCCCATGATCCGACTCTCCGAACTCAAGCTTCCGCTCGACCACGCGGAAGACGCGCTGACCGCGCTGGTCGCCCGCACACTCGACCTGCCCGTAGCCGCCATCACCGGCGTGCACGTACACAAACGCAGCTTCGACGCGCGCAAGGCCGACCTGCACCAGGTCTACATCGCCGATGTCACGCTGGCCGACCCGGCCGCCGAAGCCGCCCTGCTGGCGCGGCATGCCGGACACCCGCACATCGCCCCCACACCCAACATGGCCTGGTACCCGCCGCCGCGTGCGCCGGGCGGCCTGCCGCTGCGGCCGGTGGTGGTGGGTTTCGGGCCCTGCGGCATCTTCGCCGCGCTGGTGCTGGCGCAACTGGGCTTCAAACCCCTGGTGCTGGAGCGCGGCAAGACGGTGCGCCAGCGCACCCGCGACACCTGGGGCCTGTGGCGCAAGAACCAGCTCAACCCCGAGTCCAACGTGCAGTTCGGCGAAGGGGGCGCCGGCACCTTCTCGGACGGCAAGCTCTACAGCCAGATCAAGGACCCGCGCCACCTGGGCCGCAAGGTGATGCAGGAGTTCGTCGAAGCCGGCGCGCCGCCGGAGATCCTCTATGTGGCGCGCCCGCACATCGGCACTTTCAAGCTGGTGAAGGTGGTGGAGAACATCCGTGCGCAGATCGTCGCGCTGGGCGGCGAAATCCGTTTCGAGCAGAAGGTCACCGACGTGCTGATCGAGGAAGATGCCGCCGGCCCACACCTGCGCGGGCTGACGGTGCTGGACCAGGCGACGGGCACCGTGCAGGAAATCCGTGCCGACCACGTGGTGATGGCGCTGGGCCACAGCGCGCGCGACACCTTCCAGATGCTGCACCGGCGCGGGGTGCTGATCGAGGCAAAACCCTTCTCCATCGGTTTCCGGGTGGAGCACCCGCAGGGCCTGATCGACCGCGCCCGCTGGGGCCGCCATGCCGGCCACCCGCTGCTGGGCGCGGCCGACTACAAGCTGGTGCACCACGCCAGCAATGGCCGCTCGGTCTACAGCTTCTGCATGTGCCCGGGTGGCACGGTGGTGGCCGCCACCAGCGAACCGGGCCGGGTGGTGACCAACGGCATGAGCCAGTACTCACGCAACGAACGCAATGCCAACGCCGGCATCGTGGTCGGCATCGACCCGCGCGACTACCCCACCGACTACCCGCACCTGGACCTGCCGGAAGAAGCCCAGGGCAAACCGCACGCCCTGGCCGGCATGGAGCTGCAGCGGCAGCTGGAGTCCAACGCCTTCGTGCTGGGCGGCGGCACCTACGAGGCGCCGGGCCAGCTGGTCGGCGACTTCGTGGCGGGCCGGCCGTCCACCGTTTTCGGCAACATCCAACCCAGCTACAAACCCGGCGTGAAACTCGGCGACCTGCACGGCGCCCTGCCCGGCTACGCCATCGCGGCCATGCGCGAGGCCTTTCCGGCCTTCGCCCGCAAGATCAAGGGTTTCGACACCCACGACGCGGTGCTGACCGGGGTGGAGACCCGCACCTCCTCACCCATCCGCATGACCCGCGGCGAAGACTTCCAGAGCCTGAACGTGCGCGGCCTGTACCCGGCCGGCGAAGGGGCGAGTTATGCCGGCGGCATCCTGTCGGCGGGGGTGGACGGCATCAAGGTGGCGGAAGCCGTCGCCACGCAGGTGGCGGCAGACACCGCCACGGCAGCGTAAGCTGGCGGCCACGACACCCGCTGGAGCAGACACGCATGGCCTCGCCGGATACCCATTTCTACGAACCCTCCCAGGGCCACGGCCTGCCGCACGACCCGTTCAACGCCATCGTGGGGCCGCGGCCCATCGGCTGGATCTCCAGCCGCGACGCCGAGGGGCGGCACAACCTGGCGCCCTACAGCTTCTTCAACGGCTTCAACTACACACCGCCCCTCATCGGTTTTTCCAGCGTGGGCTGGAAAGACAGCGTGCGCAACATCGCCGCGACCAAAGAATTCGTCTGGAACCTGGCGACCCGCCCCCTGGCGGAGGCGATGAATGCCAGCTGCGCCCGGGTGGCGCCGGAGGTCGATGAATTCGTGCTGGCAGGGCTCACGCCCGCGCCTTCGCGCACCATCGGTGCGCCGCGTGTGGCGGAAAGCCCCGTGTCCTTCGAATGCCGGCTGACGCAGCTGGTGCCGCTGCAGAACGTCGACGGCCAGGAAGTCGGCGCCTGGCTGGTGCTGGGCCAGGTGGTGGGGGTGCACATCGACCGCCGCCTGCTCAAGGACGGTATCTACGACACCGCGGCGGCGCAGCCCATCCTGCGCGGCGGTGGCCCGGCGGACTACTTCGGCATCGGCCCGGACGCGTTGTTCAAGATGCGCCGGCCGGATTAAAAAAGCCCCTCGGCTTTTCACTACGCTGCGCTGCGTGTAATTCGCTTTTCCCCCAGGGGGAGGGCTGCCCCGGGCCTTGGGGCGGCCCGGCGGCCGGGGCGGGCTGGCAAAGGCGCCTGCGCCCGGGAGTGCAACGGCGCGATCAGCTTGCGTTTTGCAGCGCGGCGATGCGGGCTTCGATCGGCGGATGCGTGGCGAACAGCGCGCCGATGCTGCCGGTGATACCCATGGCGGCCACGTTCTTCGGCAATTCGCCGGGCACCATGCCGCCCAGGCGGGCCAGGGCGTTCACCATCGGCTGCTTGCGGCCCAGCAAACGGGCCGAACCGGCGTCCGCACGGAACTCGCGGTGGCGCGAGAACCAGGCGACGATGATGGCGGCCAGGAAACCCAGCACGATGTCGAGCACGACGGTCGTGACGAAATAACCGATGCCGGGGCCGGAGCTGTTCTGGTCGTTGCGGCGCAGGAAGCTGTCGACCGCGTAGCCGATGACCCGCGACAGGAACACCACGAAGGTGTTCATCACCCCCTGGATCAGAGTCATGGTGACCATGTCACCGTTGGCGATGTGCGCCACTTCATGGCCGATGACGGCCTCGACTTCCTCGCGGGTCATGCCCTGGAGCAGGCCGGTGGACACCGCCACCAGCGCCGAATTCTTGAACGCACCGGTGGCGAAGGCATTGGGTTCGCCCTCGAAGATGCCGACCTCGGGCATGCCGATGCCGGCCTTGTCGGCCAGACGGCGCACGGTGTCGACGATCCACACCTCGTCGGCCGACTGCGGCTGCGCGATGACCTTCACACCGGAGGTCCATTTCGCCATGGGCTTGCTGATGAGCAGCGAGATGAAGGCGCCGCCGAAGCCCATGACCAGCGCGAAACCGAGCAGCGCCGTGAGGTTGAGGCCGTTGGCCGTGAGGAAGCGGTTGACGCCGAGCAGGCTGGCGACGATGCCCAGCACCACCACGATGGCGAGGTTGGTGAGGACAAACAATACGATGCGTTTCATGGGTTCTCCGAGGGGGATGGACCGATGCCCAGCGCGAAGATGGAGGCGGGTTGTCCGCCTTCAAGCCGCGCCGTGTTCGCAGATTCGCTGGTGTTGTTGTCCGTTGTGGGCTGCCCTGCGAGGGCTGGGGGTACGACCCATCATAGGGGGAAAAGTTCAGCCGGCCGGCGTCGCCGGCCTGCGGAAAACCCGGGCGTCGTCGTAGAACGACCGGTCTTCGTTGGCGGCCCACCATCCCGGCACGCCCAGCACCGGCAAGGGCAGGAAGGGTTTGGAGGCCAGCAGGCTGGCATCGAGCCGGGTCGCCAGCCAGCCGTCCGCCGCATCCGGGGTGTCCAGGTCCTTCGCGGCCAGCGGCAGGCGCAGCACATGTGCGGTGATGGCCTTGCGGGGTGAGGCCAGTTTCTCCAGCAGCGCATGGCCGAACAGCAGCAGCCGTGCCTCGGCCCAGCAGGCACGGTGGGTGACAAACAGCGCCGGCCAGTCGCGCGCGGCCAGGGCCTGCCACAGGACGTCCGGTGCGGCCAGCAGGGCGCCGTTTTCGTCGAACAGCGTGGCCGCATCGCGCGCCGGCCCCCGCCCTGACTCCGCCTTCGGCCGTGTTTCCGCCTCGGCATGGACCCGGTTGAGCCGCGCCTTGGCCTGCGGGAACAGCAGCCAGGCCAGGCCGTTGAAGAAGTCGTGCAGGTTGTCCCGGGTCGGCACGCTGCCGCTGCCGGCAATAAAACGTTCGTAGCCCGCACCGGCGGAAAGCACATCGTGCGACACGAAACGCACGGGGCTGCCTGTCGGTTGCGTGGCGGCCAGGGCCTGCACCACGCTGCCACCGGTGGCCCATTGCCGCCATGCCGGGGCACCGGGCCCCGCCCAGGGTCGCAGCCAGGGGCAGCCCCAGTCCAGCGACGGCGGCCCGGCCACCCCGGACTCGGTTTGCGCCACGGCCGCTTTCCCGGCCTCTTTCAGGCGGTGACCAGTTTCCAGGCCATGGCCTCGCCGCCGCGCAGCGGCTTCAACGCCGCCTCGCCATAAGGCACGCTTTCCGGCAGGGTCCAGCTTTCGCGCCGCAGCGTGACGGTATCGGCATTGCGTGGCAGGCCGTAGAAATCCGGCCCGTTGAGGCTGGCGAAGGCTTCGAGCTTGTCGAGCGCGCCGGCGTTGTCGAAGGCTTCGGCATACAGCTCCAGCGCGGCCAGGGCGCTGTAGCAGCCGGCGCAGCCCAGGGCATGCTCCTTCAGGTGTGCGGCGTGCGGTGCGCTGTCGGTGCCAAGGAAAAACTTGGCACTGCCGCTGGTGGCGGCGGCCACCAGGGCCTGGCGGTGGACTTCGCGCTTCAGGATCGGCAGGCAGTAAAAATGCGGCCGGATGCCGCCGGTGAAGATGGCGTTGCGGTTGTACAGCAGGTGCTGCGGGGTGATGGTGGCGGCGACGAAGCGGTCGGCGCCGTTGACGTAGTCGGCGCCTTCCTTCGTGGTCAGGTGCTCGAAGACGATCTTCAGTTCGGGGAAGTCGCGGCGCAGGGGGATCAGCACCTTGTCCACGAACACCGCCTCACGGTCGAACACATCGACCGCCGGGTCGGCCACCTCGCCATGGATCAGCAGCAGCAGGCCGTGCCGCTGCAGGGCTTCCAGGGTGGGGTAGGTCAGGCGGATGTCGGTCACGCCGGCATCGCTGTTGGTGGTGGCGCCGGCCGGGTAGAGCTTGGCGGCCACCACCCCGGCGGCTTTGGCGCGGACGATCTCTTCCGGCGGCAGCCGGTCGGTCAGGTACAGCGACATCAGCGGCTCGAAAGCGGTGCCGGCGGGCACGGCGGCGCGGATGCGGTCGCGGTAGTCCAGGGCCTGCTGCGCGGTGGTGACCGGTGGCCGCAGGTTGGGCATGACGAGGGCGCGGCCCATCTGGCGGGCGCTGGCGGGCACGACGGCCTGCAGCGCCGTGCCGTCGCGCACATGCAGATGCCAGTCGTCGGGGCGGATCAGGGTCAGGGTGTCGGGGGGGGCGGCAGCGGCAGTCATGGCTGGATTGTGGCACCGGCCGATGCTGTCACTTCCCTGACGAAGGGGGCGGGAACCCCCGTGCGCCTGAGGAAAATCCCGATGCTGCGGGCCGGTCCCGGCCCCTAGGATGGCGGGCGGCCTGCTGGTCCCCATGGGGATTCTTCCTGGCAAAAGCGCCGCACCGTCTCCCTGTGCCAATGCCCCTGCCTCCCGATCCTGCCTCCGCCCCGCTGCTGGACGCCACCAGCCCCGCCCCGGTCCCCGCGCCCGCTGCCGACGAACCCGTGCGGGTGCCGCTGGCCATCGAGGACTGGCTGACCGTCATCGTCATGGGGGCGCTGGCGCTGATCACCTTCGCCAACGTGCTGGTGCGTTATTTCACCGACACCTCGTTTGCCTGGACGGAGGAGTTCTCGGTCTTCCTGATGATCGTGCTGGCCCTGGTGGGCGGCTCAGCCGCGGTGGCGCGCGACCGGCACATCCGTATCGAATATTTCGCCGAAGCCGGGTCGATGGCCCGGCGCCGGCGGCTGGCGCAGTTCGGCGCGCTGATGGTGGCACTGCTGTTCCTGCTGGTCGCGGGCCTGAGTGTGCGGGTGGTGTGGGACGACTACCGCTTCGGCGAGACCTCGCCCGGCATCGGCATTCCGCAATGGTGGTACTCGGTATGGCTGCCGGTGATTTCCTTCGGCATCGCGCTGCGTGCGCTGGGGCTGTTCATCCGCCGCAGCCGGCGGGATGGGGACCCGGAGGACGCCGCATGATCGCCACGCTGCTGTTCGTGCTCTTCATCGCCATGATGCTGCTGGGTGTGCCCATCGGCGCGGCGCTGGGCCTCGCCGGTGCGGCGGCCATCGGCATCGCCAATGCCGGCACCCAGTGGTTCGGCCTGCTGGCGGTGCCGCAGAACTTCTACGCCGGCCTGGGCAAGTACCCGCTGCTCGCGATTCCGATGTTCGTGCTGGTGGGCTCCATCTTCGACCGCTCCGGTGTGGCACTGCGGCTGGTGAATTTCGCCATCGCCATCGTCGGGCGTGGCCCCGGCATGCTGCCGCTGGTGGCGATCTGCGTGGCCATGTTCCTGGGCGGCATTTCGGGCTCGGGCCCGGCCAACGCCGCAGCCGTGGGCAGCGTGATGATCGCGGCCATGGGGCGCGCCGGCTACCCGGCGGCGTTCTCGGCCAGCGTGGTGGGGGCGGCTGCGGCCACCGATATCCTGATCCCGCCCTCGGTGGCCTTCATCGTGTATTCGGTGCTGGTGCCGGGCGCCTCGGTGCCGGCGCTGTTCGCCGCCGGCATGATTCCCGGCATCCTGGCCGGCCTGGCGCTGATCGTGCCGGCGGTGTGGCTGTCACGCAAACACGGCATGGGCGCACTCGAAGCCACGCTGCCGCGGCCGGCCTTCTGGAAGAGTTTCCGCGAGGCCATCTGGGGCCTGGCCGCGCCGGTGCTGATCCTCGGCGGCATGCGCGCGGGCTGGTTCACGCCGACCGAGGCGGCCGTGGTGGCGGTGTTCTACGGCCTGTTCGTGGGCATGTTCATCCACCGCACGATCCGTGTGCGCGACCTGTTCATCATCCTGCGCGAGTCGGGCGAACTGTCGGCGGTGATCCTGCTGGTGGTATCGCTGGCGGGCATCTTTGCCTATTCACTCTCCACGCTGGGGGTGATCGACCCCATCACCAACGCCATCGTCCACTCCGGCCTGGGCGAGTACGGCGTGCTGTCGCTGCTGATCGTGATGCTGATCACCGTGGGCATGTTCCTCGATGGCGTGTCCATCTTCCTGATTTTCGTGCCGCTGCTCTGGCCCATCGTGCAGCACTACCACTGGGACCCGGTGTGGTTCGGTGTCATCCTGACGCTGAAGGTAGCGCTGGGCCAGTTCACCCCGCCGCTGGCGGTCAACCTGATGGTGTCCTGCCGCATCGCCAAGGTGCGTATGGAAGAGACCGTGCGCTGGGTCGGCTGGATGCTGTTCGCCATGTTCCTGGTGATGGTGGCCGTAATCGCCTGGCCCGAACTCGCCCTCTGGCTGCCGCGCAAACTCGGCTATTGATTTTTCCCCGTCGACAACAAGGAGACCGACACATGAACTTCCGCCGATCCATCCTGGCCCTGGCACTTGCCGCCACCGCACTGGGCGCGTCCTTCGGTGCCGCCGCGCAGGTACCGGCCAACTACAAGGCCGAGTACAAGATGTCGCTGGTGCTGGGCCCGGCCTACCCCTGGGGCAAGGGCGGCGAGATCTGGGCCAACCTGGTGAAGGAGCGGACCCAGGGCCGCATCAACATCAAGCTGTACCCGGGCACCTCGCTGGTCCAGGGCGACCAGACCCGTGAATTCACCGCGCTGCGCCAGGGCATCATCGACCTGGCGGTGGGCTCGACCATCAACTGGTCGCCGCAGATCAAGCAGCTGAACCTGTTCGCCCTGCCCTTCCTGATGCCCGATTTCGCCGCGGTCGATGCGCTGACGCAGGGCGACGTGGGCAAGGACATATTCAAGGCGGTCGACCAGGCCGGGGCCCTGCCGCTGGCCTGGGGCGAGAACGGTTTCCGTGAAATCAGCAACAGCAAACATGCCATCAGCTCGCCGGCCGACCTGAAGGGGCTGAAGATCCGGGTGGTGGGCTCGCCCCTGTTCCTGGAAACCATGACCGCCCTGGGCGCCAACCCCACGCAGATGAGCTGGGCCGACGCCCAGCCGGCGCTGGCCAGCGGCGCGGTGGACGGCCAGGAGAACCCGATGGCCGTCTACATGGCCGCCAAGCTGCAGACCGTCGGCCAGAAGTACCTGACGCTGTGGGGCTACGTGGCCGACCCGCTGATCTTCGTGGTGAACAAGGAAGTCTGGGCCAGCTGGACCCCGGCCGACCAGGCCATCGTGCGCCAGGCCGCCATCGACGCCGGCAAGGAAGAAATCGGCATCGCCCGCAAAGGCCTGGTCGAAGCCGACAAACCCCTGGTGAAGGAACTCACCGGCATGGGCGTAACGGTCACCCAGCTCACCCCCGCCCAGCACACCACCTTCACCCAGGCCACCAAGCCCGTCTACGACAAGTGGAAAGCCACCGTAGGCACCGACCTGGTAACCAAAGCCGAAAAAGCCATCGCCGCCCGCAAAAAATAAGCGCGGCGCCCCCTCCCAGCAAAAAGCCCCGCCGGCGCCAGCCGCGGGGCTTTTTTGTCTTTACCAGCGGCCGCCGCGGAACCGGCTTTGCCGGGCCGCCAGCGGCGCCCCCTGCAAGGGGGTAGGCGGCTACACGGCGCAAAGCGCCGTGAGCAAGCCTGGGGGGGAGCTCAATGCGCCAGGATCTTGTTGAGGAAGTCCTTGGTCCGCGGCTGCCGGTCCTCGGGATGGCCGAAGAAGTCATCCTTGGAGCAGTCCTCCAAAATGCGGCCACCGACGTCGATGAAGATCACGCGGTTGGCCACCTTGCGGGCAAAACCCATTTCGTGGGTGACCACCATCATGGTCATGCCTTCCTTGGCCAGGCCGACCATGACGTCGAGCACTTCACCGACCATTTCCGGGTCGAGCGCCGAGGTCGGTTCGTCGAACAGCATGACGATCGGGTCCATCGACAGCGCACGGGCGATCGCCACACGCTGCTGCTGGCCGCCGGAGAGCTGGCCGGGAAACTTGTCCTTGTGCGCCATCAGGCCCACGCGGTCGAGCATCTTGAGGCCACGCACCTTCGCCTCGTCGGCGCTGCGGCCCAGCACCTTGATCTGCGCGATGGTCAGGTTTTCGGTGACCGACAGGTGCGGGAACAGCTCGAAGTGCTGGAACACCATGCCGACCTTGGCCCGCAGCTGCGGCAGGTTGGTCTTGGGGTCGGTGACACTGATGCCGTCGACCGTGATCTCGCCCTTCTGCACCGGCTCGAGCGCATTGACGGTCTTGATGAGCGTGGACTTGCCCGAGCCCGACGGGCCGCAGACCACGACCACGTCGCCCTTGTTGATGTTGACCGAGCAGTCGTTGAGCACCTGGATCGGGCCGTACCACTTGGAAATGTTGTTGATTTCGATCATGCGGGTTCTCCGGGCGTATCAGCGGATGATGGCGATCTTCTTGTGCAGGCGCTTGACCAGCACCGACAAGGCGAAACAGATAACAAAATAGAAAACGGCGGCGAGGATGTAGGCCTCGCGCGGATGGCTCAGGTTGGAGCCCGCCACCGAGAAGCCGTGCAGCAGGTCGTTGGCCGTGATGATGTAGACCAGCGAGGTGTCCTGGAACAGGATGATGGTCTGCGTCAGCAGGATGGGCAGCATGTTGCGGAAGGCCTGCGGCAGGATCACGATCTTCATGTTCTGGCCGTAGCTCATGCCCAGCGCCTGGCCCGCGAAGACCTGGCCGCGGGCGATGGACTGGATGCCGGCGCGCATGATTTCGCTGAAGTAGGCCGCCTCGAAGGCGATGAAGGTGACCACCGCGGACAGCTCCGCACCGATGGGCCGGCCGATCAGCAGCGGCACCAGCAGGAAGAACCACAGCAGCACCATCAGCAGCGGAATGGAGCGCATGCCGTTGACGTAGAGGGCGGCCGGGATGTCCAGGAACTTCTTGCCGGACAGCCGCATCAGCGCCAGCACCGTGCCGAAGACGATGCCGCCCAGCGTGGCCGTGGCCGTCAGCGCCAGGCTGAAGTACAGGCCGTGCAGGATGAACCGGCTGAAGACGTCGTACGAGAAGAAGGAAAAGTCGAGTGCTCCCATGTCAGTGGCCTCCGCCGCCGGTGCTGACCACGAGGCCGGGTACCCGCGTCTTCTTTTCGATGAAGGCCATGATGCGGTTGATGGCCAGCGCCGAGATGACGTAGAGCACCGTGACGCCCATGTAGATCTCGATGCCGTGCGCGGTCTCCTCGCCCGCCTGCTGGGCGAAGAAGGTCAGCTCGGTGACGGAGACGGCGAAGGCCACCGACGAGTTCTTGAAGATGTTCATGCTCTCGCTGGTCAGCGGGGGGATGATGATGCGGTAGGCCATGGGCAGCAGCACGTAGCGGTAGTACTGCGGTGTGGTCATGCCCAGCGCCATGCCGGCGAAACGCTGGCCGCGCGGCAGCGCCTGGATGCCGGCGCGCAGCTGTTCGGCGATGCGCGACGAGGTGAAAAGCCCCAGGCCCACGACCACCAGCACCAGCTTGGGCACGTCGGCGAAGGCGGGAATCAGGGCCGGCACCACGTGGTACCAGAGAAAGATTTGCACGAGCAGGGGGATGTTGCGGAAGAACTCCACCCAGGCGTTGCCGAACCGTACCAGCCAAGGGCTGTTGGGCAGGGTACGCAGCGTGCCGATGATGGAGCCCACGACCAGGGCGACGATCAGCGCCAGGACGGACACCAGCACGGTCTGGCCCCAGGCCTGCAACAACCAGTCCAGGTAGGTCTGGTCCCTCCCGGAAGCAAAGCAGCCCTTGATGGGCTCCTTGTCGATGGTGTCCAGACAGAACACCTGCCAATCCAACGCCATGGTTTCTCCTCGATCTTGATACAAGAACGCCCGTCCGCCACGGAAGGCAACGGACGGGCGTTCGGATGGCCGCTGCTTATTTCTTGTTGTAGTCTTCCGCCGGCTTGTCGGCAGGCGTAGCCACCAGGGCCTTCATCACGTTGCCCATGGGCAGGTTCACGCTGGTGTTCTTGGGCGGAATCGGGCTCATGAACCACTTGTCGTAGAGCTTGTTCAGGTCGCCGCTCTTCATCATGCCGACGATGACGTCGTCCACGGCCTTCTTGAAGGCCGGGTCGTCCTTGCGGATCATGATGGCGATGGGCTCCACGTTCAGCGTTTCGCCGACGATGGCGTAGTCCTTGGGAGACTTGGAAGAAGCGATCAGGCCGGCCAGGATGTTGTCATCCATGACAAAGGCGTCGGCGCGGCCGGATTCGAGCAGCAGGAAGCTGTCCGAATGGTCCTTGCCATAGATCTCCTTGAAGTCCACGCCGGTGGCGCGTTCGTTCTTGCGCAGCAGCGCCACGGAGGTGGTGCCGGTGGTGGTGGCGATCGTCTTGCCGTTGAGCTGCGAGATGGACTTGATGCCGGAATTGGCCTTCACCGCGGTACGCACTTCGGTCACGTAGGTGGTCACTGCGAAGCTGACGTCTTTCTGACGGGCCACGTTGTTGGTGGTGGAGCCGCACTCCAGGTCGACGGTGCCGTTCTGCACCAGGGGGATGCGGTTGGCCGAGGTGACGGCCGTGTATTCCACCTTGGCCGCCGGTGCGATGGCCTTGATGATGCGGTCGCACAGCTCGACGTGGTAGCCGGTGAACTTGCCGTCGCCCATGGTGAACGACAGCGGGGAGGACGACTCGCGTACACCCATGGTGATCTTGCCGGAGGCCTTGACCTTGGCCAGCGTGTCATTGCTTTGTGCAAAGGCGCCGCCAGCGGCGAGCGAAATGAGGGCCAGGGCCAGCATTTGTTTTTTCATGCAATCTCCTTCGGGTGATGCTTTGGATGACAACGGTGAGTGACACGCAGTAGGGGACCCCAGTGTGGTGCACAAGGGCCTGTATGCATGGTACCTCTACGGCTAAGCAGTCTTCATGCCTGAAATCCCGTAGAGAGGCGGCAAAAAGCAGACAGCGGCGGGACTGTAGTGCCCGTGACACGGACATGACCAATGCCTTTTGCAGAGGTGGTTATGCGTTTTTTTCATGAACCTTGCCCGGCGTCGTGGACGGTCGTCCCGGCCTGGTGTGTCTTCAGGTAGGTCCACAGGGCATCGGCCACCCGTTTGCCCGGGGGTGCGGCGGCCCGTGCGCTGGTGCGGCCGCGCACCCCGCTGCTTTCGCGCTCCGCCGGCGCCCGCTCCCGGTAGGCGCGGATGTCCATCTTCACTTCCAGGTCCGGCCGGTCGGGGGGCGCCGCGCTCACCAGCCGGCGGCTGCGCAATTCACGCCGCACCGCACTGTGCGGCAGGAAGGCGATGCCGTGGCCTTCGAGCGCCATGGCTTTCAGGCCCTCGGCCATCTCGGTCTCATACACCCGGTCGAGGTGCATGGCGGTGCCGGACTCCTTCAGCAGCAGTTCCACCACGCGGCCCAGATAGGCATCGGGCGCATAGCCCAGGTAGGGCAGCGGCTGTCCGCTGCGGCCAGGCAGCTGGTAGAGCGGCGCGCCGTCGGGTCCGGGTTTGACGAAAGGGGCCAGCACCTCGTCGCCCAGGGTCACCATCTCGTAGCGCTCGGCGTCGAGCTGGAAGGGCTGGGTGCTGTGGTGGTAGGCGATCAGCAGGTCGCAGCTGCCCTCGATCAGCCGCAGCACCGCGTCGTGCACGTTCAGTGCGATGAGCCGGCTCTTGATGGGGCCGAAACCGGCGCGCAGCGACGATATCCAGGTCGGGAAAAAAGTGAAGGCCAGTGTGTGCGGCACCGCGAACTCGATCACGTCCTTGCCGGCGGTGGTGTGCCCGCGCAGCATGGCCCGGGTGGTCTGCAGGGCCTGCAGCATTTCGAGCGACTGGGTATAGAGCGTCTCGCCCGCCGCGGTGAGCCGCGTGGGGTAGGAGCTGCGGTCCACCAGGTCGGTGCCGGCCCAGGCCTCCAGCGCCTGGATGCGGCGCGAGAACGCCGGCTGCGTCACGTGGCGCAACTGCGCCGAGCGGCTGAAGCTGCGCGTCTCGGCCAGGCTGACGAAATCTTCGAGCCATTTGGTTTCCATGGCCGGATTATGAGAGGCTCAGGCGATGAGCTCGGCCGCCGGCGCCCCCGCGGCCTCGTTCTGCTGCAGCCGCCACATCTGCGCATAACGGCCCTGGGCCGCCAGCAGTGCCGCGTGGGTGCCACGCTCGGCGATGCGGCCGGCCTCCATCACCAGGATCTCGTGCGCATCGGCGATGGTGGACAGGCGGTGCGCGATCACCAGCGTGGTCTTGCCCAGCGCCGCGTCGTGCAATTCGGCCTGGATGGCACGTTCGTTGGCCGAGTCCAGCGCCGAGGTGGCTTCGTCGAAGATCATCACCGGCGGGTTCTTCAAGAGCGTGCGGGCGATGGCCACCCGCTGCTTTTCGCCGCCCGAGAGCTTCAGGCCCCGCTCACCCACCGGGGTGTCGTAGCCCTGCGGCAGGGCCGCGATGAAACCGTGGATACGCGCGGCACCTGCCGCCGCCTCGATCTCGGCCTGCGAGGCGCCGGGCCGGCCATAGGCGATGTTGTAGCCGATGCTGTCGTTGAACAGCACCGTGTCCTGCGGCACGATGCCGATGGACTGGCGCAGGCTGGCCTGGGTGATGCCGCGGATGTCCTGGCCGGCGATGGTGATGCGCCCGGAGGGCATGTCCGTCTCGCCCGGAATGCCCACGTCGTAGAAACGGTACAGCAGCCGCGCCAGCGTGGACTTGCCCGCCCCCGAAGGGCCGACCACCGCGACCGTCTTGCCGACGGGAATCTCGAAGCTGATGCCGTGCAGGATGGGCCGCGACGGGTGGTAGGCAAAACGCACGTCCTCGAAACGCACCGCCGCCCCGCCGGGTGGCACCACCAGGGCCGGTGCTCCAGGCCGGTCCGCCACCTCGCGCTCCTGCTCCATCAGGGTGAACATCTTGTCGAGGTCGGTCAGGCTCTGTTTGAGCTCGCGGTAGATCACGCCGAGGAAGTTCAGCGGGATGTAGAGCTGGATCATGAAGGCGTTGACCATGACCAGGTCGCCCAGCGTCATGCGCCCGGCCGCTACCCCCTCGGTGGCGCGCCACAGCATGGCCACCAGCCCGACCGCGATGATGAGCTGCTGGCCGCCGTTGAGCAGGCTCAGGGTGTGCTGGCTCTTGACGGCCGCACGCCGGTAGCGGTCGAGGTTTTCGTCGTAGCGGCGGGTTTCGAAGTCCTCGTTGTTGAAGTACTTGACCGTCTCGTAGTTGAGCAGCGAATCGATGGCGCGGCTGTGCGCGGTCGAATCCAGCTCGTTCATCTTGCGGCGGAACTGGGTACGCCATTCGGTCAGGGTCACGGTGAAGATGATGTAGACCACCAGCGCGCAGCCGGTGATGGCGGCGAACCAGACATCGAACTTCACCGCCAGGAAGGTCAGCACCAGCACCACCTCGATCACCGTCGGGATGATGCTGTAGAGCGAGTACGAGATCAGCGACTGCACACCGCGTGTGCCGCGCTCGATGTCGCGCGTCAGGCCGCCGGTCTGGCGCTCCAGGTGGAAACGCAGGCTGAGCGCGTGCAGGTGACGGAATACCTGCAGCGATATGCTGCGAGAAGCGCCTTCGGTGGCCTTGGCGAAGACCAGTTCGCGCAGTTCGGTGAACACCGAGGTGCACAGGCGCAGCAGGCCGTAGGCGACGATCAGCGCCACCGGCACCACCAGGGCGATCTGCGCGCCACTCACGGCACTTAAGCCGTGCGGTGTCATGCGGTCGACCAGGGTCTTCAGCAGCAGCGGCACACCGACGTTGGCGACCTTGGCGCCGACCATGAAGCCCAGCGCGGCCAGCACCCGCCACTTGTACTGCCACAGGTAGGGAAACAGCCGGCCGAGCGTGGCCCAGTCGGATGCGGAGGTCCGGCGGGCTTCCGGCGGCGGGGGTTTCTGGGCAGTGGCGGCGTCACCGTATCGGCGCATCGGGGACAATCTCTTTTTGTTGCAGCTCCCCATTGTGCCCATGACCGACCCTCGCGACCCCCACGCCGGCAACTTGCCCGTCGACAAGGAACTGGTAATGAAGGTGATCCCGCAACCGCGGGACTGCAATGCCAACGGCGACATCTTCGGCGGCTGGGTCATGGCCCAGGTCGACCTGGCCGGGGCGGTGATCCCTTTCCGCTACACCAAGGGCCGCATGGCGACCGTGGCGGTGAAGGAGTTCGTGTTCCGCCAGCCGGTGCGGGTGGGCGACATCCTGTCCTTCTTCGGTGTGCTGGTGCGCACCGGCCGCACCTCGGTCACGGTGCAGATCGAGGTGTATGCCGAGCGCTTCAACGCCCAGGGCCAGTACTACAAGGTCACCGAGGCCACCCTGACCTACGTGGCGATCGACGAGTCCGGCAGACCCCGGCCGCTGCCGGGGGCCTGAACCGCCGCAGCGTCACAGGCCGGTAAAGTCCGGCCGGCGCTTGTCCATGAAGGCGCCGAAAGCCTCGCGTGCGGCCGCACCACGCAGCAGGCGGGCAAAACTCTCGCCCTCTTCCCGGATACGTTCCTGCACCGCAGCGGCGTTGCCCAGTTTCATCAGGCGTTTGGTTTCCACCAGCGAGCTCAGGGGCCGGCCAGCCAGCTTGCGGGCCTGCGCCGCGGCCAGGTTGCCGGCTTCGGCCGGTGTCACCACGCGGTTGACCAGGCCGACCTCCAGCGCCGCCTCGGCCATGAAAGGCTCGCCCAGCAGCAGGGCCTCGGCCGCGCGGTGGTAGCCCAGCATCTGCGGCACCAGCAGGCTGGAGGCGGCCTCCGGGCACAGGCCCAGGTTGACGAAAGGCATGGAAAACGCCGCGTTGTCGCCCGCGTAGACCAGGTCGCAGTGGAACAGCAGCGTGGTGCCGATGCCCACGGCCGGGCCGCACACCGCCGCCAGCAGCGGCTTGGGGAAAGCCGCCACGGTACGCAGGAAACGGAATACCGGGGACTCTTCGCCCTCGGGCGGCGCTTCCAGGAACTCGCCGATGTCGTTGCCTGCGCTGAACACGGTTTCGCTGCCCTGCAGCACCACGACCCGCACGGCGGCATCGGCCGCGGCGGCGGCCAGCGCGTCGGCCAGCGTCGTGTACATGGCGCGGGTGAGGGAGTTCTTGCGGGCGGGGCGGTGCAGCGTGAGGGTGGTCACACCGGCTTCGTGGTGGGTCAGGATGTCGTCGCTCATGGGGCTGCCTTCTTATTCCTTGTAATAGACGATCTGGTGGCTGGTGGCCAGCAGGGTGCCGGCGGCGTTCCACACCTGCGCCGACTGGTCGAAAAAGCCGTTGCGGAATTCCTGGCCCTGGGCCTGGCCCAGCAGGTAACCGTCGCCGGTGGCGGCCAGCGCCGCCGCGTCGGCATGGAAATACACGGTGATGGACACCGTGCCGGCCGGTACACGCGATGCACGGCGCAGCCACACCCGCGGGTAGAACATGTCGCAGAAGGCCGCCAGGGCACAGAAGTCGAGCGGCCGGGGCGGTGTGTCGCGCATCCACAGGCGCGACAGGCTGCCCGTGCCCTCGGCACCATCCCAGGACAGGGGCGGCGCACCTGCGATGGGCCGCAGCTCGTAGCGCCGGCTCCAGGCGATGCCCGGCAGGGTACCGATCGCGGGCAGGTCGGCCGGCGGCGGCACCTGCGGCATGGGCACATCGGTGCCGCCCCAGGTGGCACGGCGTACCGCGGTGACGGCCGTGCCGGTGGTGACGACGGCCTCCTCGCCGTCGGCGCCCGCCTGCGTCATGGTCAGCGTCCAGTGCTGGGTGCTGCGGTTGGTGCGCACCGGCCGGGCCTCGATGGCAAAGGGCGCATCGGCGATGGCCGCCGCATAGTTCACCGTGAGCGCCGCGGGCTCACCCAGCAGTTCAGGGTGCAGCATCACCGCCTGCAGCAGGGCGGCGGCAGTGGTGCCGCCGAAGGGCCCCACCATGTTCCAGTAGGCCTGGCCGGGGGCGCCCTGCCAGCGGTGGGGGCCGGCAGGTTCGAGCCGGAGTGTGTCGTCGAAGGAGTGCGTCATGGGCAGCGAGTATGGCAACAGGCCAGTGCGCGGTTCAGACCCGCTCGAAAATGCCCGCTGCGCCCTGCCCCATGCCCACACACATGGTCACCATGCCGTACTTGAGCTGCCTGCGGCGCAGGGCATGGATGACGGTCGCCGCGCGGATGGCACCGGTGGCGCCCAGGGGATGGCCCAGCGCGATGGCACCACCCATGGGGTTGACCTTGGCCGGGTCCAGCCCCAGCGTATTGACCACGGCCAGCGACTGGGCGGCGAACGCTTCGTTCAGCTCGAACCAGTCGATGTCCTGGTGCCGCAGGCCCGCGTAGCGCAGCGCAGCGGGAATCGCCTCGATGGGGCCGATGCCCATGATCTCGGGCGGCACCCCCTTCGAGGCGAAACTCACGAAGCGCGCCAGCGGCGTGAGGCCAAAACGCTGGATGGCACTTTCGCTGGCCAGGATGAGGGCACCGGCGCCGTCGGAGGTCTGCGAGCTGTTGCCGGCCGTCACCGTGCCGCGCGCGGCGAAGACGGTCTTGAGTTTGGCCAGGCCCTCGATGCTGGTGTCCGGGCGCGGGCCTTCGTCGAGGCTGACGGTGCGGGTCTTGGCCGTGACCTCGCCGGTGTCGAGGTCCGGCGTGCGGTCGGTGACCTCGATGGGCGTGATCTCATCGGCGAAATCGCCGGCCTGCTGGGCGGCCAGGGCACGCTGGTGCGACTGCAGGGCGAAGGCGTCCTGCGCGTCGCGGCCCACCTTCCACTGCTGGGCCACCTTCTCGGCGGTAAGGCCCATGCCGTAGGCGATGCCGACATCGCCGTCGCGCTCGAAGATGGAGGGCGAGAGCGAGGGCACGTTGCCCATCATGGGCACCATACTCATGCTTTCCACCCCGGCGGCGATCATCACGTCGGCCTCGCCCACCCGGATACGGTCGGCCGCCATCTGCACCGCCGACAGGCCGGAGGCGCAGAAGCGGTTGACGGTGATGCCGCCTACGCTGGTGGGCAGGCCCGCCAGCACGGCAGCGATACGCGCCACGTTCAGGCCCTGCTGCGCCTCGGGGATGGCGCAGCCGCAGACGATGTCCTCGATGGCCGCCGGATCGAGTCCCGGCACCTGGGCCAGCGCCGCTTTCAGCGTGGTGGCCAGCAGGTCGTCGGGCCGGGTATTGCGCAAGTAGCCGCGGTGCGACTTGCCGATGGGCGTGCGGGTGGCGGCAACGATGTAGGCGTCTTGTACTTGTTTGCTCATTGTCTTGTCCTTGGCCTCAGTTGCGGAGCGGCTTGCCGGTGGAGAGCATCGCCATGATCCGTTCTTGTGTTTTCGGATGCACGATGAGCGAGCAAAACGCTTTGCGTTCCAGCGCCATGACGTACTCCTCGGTGACCAGCGTTCCGGTATCGACGTCGCCACCGCAGAGCACGTGGGCGATGAGCGCGGCGATGTGGAAGTCGTGCGCGCTGATGAACCCGCCGTCGCGCATGTTGACCAGCTGGCCCTTGATGGTGGCGATGCCGCTGCGGCCGGCGACCGCAAAGCTGCGGCGCACCGGCGGGCGGTAGCCGGCATCGGCCAAGGCCTGGGCCTGCGACAGGGCGACGAACAGCAGTTCGTCGGCATGCGGCACGATGACATCGCTTTCCAGCAGGTAGCCGAGCTTGCGTGATTCGAGAGCGCTGGTGCCGACCTTGGCCATGGCCGCGCCGGTGAAACCTTCGGTGAGGAAAGGCAGCAGGTCCTTGCCGGTGGAGGCGGCGGCATTCTCGGCCGCGCGGCGGGCGATGTAGGTCAGGCCGCCAGCGCCAGGCACCAGGCCCACGCCGACCTCGACCAGGCCGATGTAGCTTTCCATGGCGACCACCCGCTTGGCGGAGTGCACCGCCATTTCGCAGCCACCGCCCAGCGCCAGGCCGCGGATGGCCGATACCACCGGCACGGCGGCGTAGCGCAGGCGCAGCATCATCTGCTGCATCTCGTGTTCGGCCCCGTCGATGGCGTCGGCACCGGCCAGCATGAAGGCGGGCATCATCGCCTGCAGGTCGGCACCCGCGGAGAACAGGCTGTCGGGCGACCAGATGACCAGGCCCTGGTAGCCACGCTCGGCGGTCTCCACGGCGTGCACCAGGCCCTCGGTGACGTCGGGGCTGATGGTGTGCATCTTGGTCTTGATGCTGGCGATGAGGATGTCGTGGCCGTCCAGCGTCCACAGGCGCAGGGCGGCGTCTTCGTGCACCGTGGTGCCGCTTTCCAGCGCAGCGAGCTGGCCTTCGCCCAGCACGGTTTCGGGGAACAGCTGGCGCGCATGGACCGGCAGCAGGTGGCGGGGGATGAATTTTTGTTCGGCCGCACTCCACGAGCCCTGGGGCGTGTGCACACCGCCGGCATCGGCCACCGGGCCTTCGAAGACCCACTTGGGCAGCGGCTCGCGGGTCAGGGCTTCGCCCTTGTCGATGTCTTCCTGGACCATATGTGCGGTTTCGAGCCAGCCGGCCTCCTGCCAGAGTTCGAACGGGCCCTGCTGCATACCGAAGCCCCGGCGCATGGCCAGGTCCACGTCACGCGCGGTTTCGGCGATGGTGGCGAGGTGCACGGCGGCATAGTGGAATGCGTCGCGCAGGATGGCCCACAGGAACCGGCCCTGCGCACCTTCGCTGTTGCGCAGCAGTTGCAGGCGCTCGGCCGCCGGCTTCTTGAGCATGCGGGTGTAGACCTCGTCGGCCTTGGCACCGGCGGGCACGTATTCGCCGGTGGCCATGTCGAAGCGCAGGATGTCGCGGCCGACCTTCTTGAAGAAGCCGCTCTTGGCCTTCTGGCCCAGGTACTTGAGTTCCAGCAGCTTGGACAGCACAGCGGGGGTGCCGTAGTTGCCGTAGAAGGGGTCGGTCTCGGCCGACAGGTTGTCCTGCAGCGTGCGGATGACGTGGGCCATGGTGTCGAGGCCCACCACGTCGGCGGTGCGGAAGGTGCCGCTGCTGGCGCGGCCGAGTTTCTTGCCGGTGAGATCGTCCACCACGTCGAACGTCAGGCCGAACTTCTCGGCTTCCTTGATGGTGGCCAGCATGCCGGCGATGCCGACGCGGTTGGCGACGAAGTTGGGGGTATCCTTGGCGCGCACCACCCCCTTGCCCAGGCCGCGGGTAACGAAGGTTTCGAGGTCGTCGAGCACCCCGGCGCCGGTGGCGGGGGTCTCGATGAGTTCGACCAGCGTCATGTAACGCGGCGGGTTGAAGAAGTGGATGCCGCAGAAGCGGTGGCGCAGGGCTTCGGGCAGGGCCTCGGACAGTGCGGTGATGGACAGGCCCGAGGTGTTGGACGCCAGGATGGCGTGCGGTGCGACGTGGGGGGCGATCTTGGCGTAAAGGTCGCGTTTCCAGTCCATACACTCGGCGATGGCCTCGATGACCAGGTCGCAGCCGGCGAGCTGGGCCAGGTCGTCGTCGTAGTTGGCCTGCTGGATCAGGGCGGCGTCCTCGGGCACACCGAGGGGGGCGGGCTTCTGCTTCTTGAGGGCTTCGACGGCCTTGGTGACAATGCCGTTTTTCGGGCCTTCCTTGGCAGCGAGGTCGAACAGCACGACCGGCACCCGCACGTTGACGAGGTGGGCGGCGATCTGCGCGCCCATGACACCGGCGCCGAGCACGGCGACTTTCCTGACGATGAATCGGGACATGGTTTTCTTTCCGGTGTTCTTTTTTTACGGTTGCTGCGCGCGGACCCAGGTCTGGGTGCGCCAGAAGGGGCCGAGGTAGCCGCGCACCTCGAGCTTGGCGCCGCCCTCGATGGGGGTGTAGCTGGCGCGGTATTCCTTGCCGTTTTCGGGGTCGAGGATCTTGCCGCCCTCCCACACGTCCTTGCCGTCGGCCTTGCGGCCGCCGCGGATGATGTCGAGGCCGAGCATGGGCTGGTCCTTGCGGTCGTCGCTGCATTCGGTGCAGCGGCGGGACGGGTCGGCGTCGGGGCGCAGGAACTTGTCCACCTTGCCGCTGAGCGTGCCGCCTGTCTCGGTGATGGCGACGAGGGATTTGGGGTCGCCGGTCTTTTCGTCGGTGGTGCGCCAGGTACCTACCGGGGTCATCTGCGCCCAGGCACTCACGGCGAGCGCGCCGGCAGCGAGCACGGTGCAGGCGCGGGTAAGGGTGCGAAGGGTTTGTCTCATGTCTGGTACCTCGTAGGAGGGAGGAGGTTCAGGCGAACACCGCGTCGGTTTCCATCAGCGGTTTGGCGCCGGCGCGGGCGGTGCGCATGAGCGTGGCGGTTTCGGGGAACAGCTTGGCGAAGTAGAAACGCGCGGTCTGCAGCTTGGCGGTGTAGAACGGGTCGGTGCTGCCCTCGGCGATCTTCTGCAGGGCGACCTGGGCCATACGTGCGAAGAAGTAGCCGAACACCAGGTGGCCGGCCACACGCAGGTAATCGACCGCGGCGGCGCCGACTTCGTCAGGGTTCTGCGAGCCCTTGAAGCCGATTTCCATGGTGAACTTGGTCATCTGGTCGCCCAGGTAGGCGATGGGGTTGATGAACTCGGCCATCTTCTCGTTGACGCCCTCCTCTTCCACCAGTTGGGCCACCAGCTTGCCGAATTTCTTCAGCGAGGCGCCGTTGTTGCCCAGCACCTTGCGGCCCAGCAGGTCGAGCGACTGGATGGTGTTGGTGCCTTCGTAGATCATGTTGATGCGCGCATCGCGCACGAACTGCTCCATGCCCCATTCGTGGATGTAGCCGTGGCCGCCGAAGACCTGCTGGCAGGCGGTGGTGGCGGTCCAGGCGTTGTCGGTGATGAAGGCCTTGACGATGGGGGTGAGCAGGGCGACGAGTTCCTCGGAATCCTTGCGCACCTTGGCGTCGGGGTGGTGGATTTCCTTGTCGAGCAGCAGGGCGCAGTAGGTGGCCATGGCGCGGCCGCCCTCGGCGTAGGCCTTGGCCGTGAGCAGCATGCGGCGCACGTCGGGGTGCACGATGATGGGGTCGGCGGGTTTGTCCTTCGCCTTGGTGCCGGAGAGCGAGCGCATCTGGATGCGGTCTTTCGCATAGGCCAGGGCGTTCTGGTAGGCCACCTCGGTCAGGCCCAGGGACTGGTTGCCGACACCCAGGCGGGCGGCGTTCATCATGACGAACATGGCGGCCAGGCCCTTGTTGGGCTCGCCGACCAGGCTGCCGATGGCGCCGTCGATGACGATCTGCGCGGTGGCGTTGCCGTGGATGCCCATCTTGTGCTCCAGGCCGCCACAGAAGATGGGGTTGCGCTCGCCCAGGCTGCCGTCGGCATTGACCTTGAACTTGGGCACCAGGAACAGGCTGATGCCCTTGCTGCTGGCCGGCGCATCGGGCAGGCGGGCCAGCACCAGGTGCAGGATGTTGTCGGTGAAGTCGTGTTCGCCGGCGCTGATGAAGATCTTGTTGCCGGTGAGCTGGTAGCTGCCGTCGGGCAGCGGTTCGGCCTTGGTCCGCAGCAGGCCCAGGTCGGTGCCGCAGTGGGGTTCGGTGAGGCACATGGTGCCGGTCCACTCGCCGCTGGTGAGTTTGGGCAGGTAGAGGCGCTTTTGCTCTTCAGTGCCATGGGCGTGCAGGGCCTCGTAGGCGCCATGCGACAGGCCGGGGTACATGGTCCAGGCCTGGTTGGCCGAGTTCATCATTTCGTAGAAACACTGGTTGGCCACGAAGGGCAGGCCCTGGCCGCCGTATGCGGGGTCGCACGAGAGTGCCGCCCAGCCGCCTTCGATGTAGCGGGCGTAGGCCTCCTTGAAACCCTTGGGGGTGGTGACGGCGTGGGTGGCCTTGTCGAGCGTGCAGCCCTCTTCGTCACCGCCGAGGTTGAGTGGCTGGGTGACTTCGGAGGCGAACTTGCCGCCCTCTTCCAGCACCGCGTTGAGGGTGTCGGCATCGACCTCGGCATGCCGCGGCATGGCCTTGAATTCGTCGGTGACCTTGAGCAGTTCGTGCAACACGAACTGCATGTCGCGCAGGGGCGGGGTATAGCTGGGCATGGTTGTCTCCGGGAAAAGGATGCGAAAGATCAAGCGCCGTAGCGCTGCAGCAGGTTGTCGAAGCCGGTGTGGGCGCGGGCAATGGAACGGGGGGTTTTCAGGAAACGGGCCTCGTAGTGCAGGGCCAGGATGAGGGCGTGGATTTCGAAACCCATCTGCTGCTCGTCCACGTCGGCCTTGAGGTGGCCGGCCTGCTTGGCCTGGTGGATGGCGCGGTGCACGGCTTCGAGCCAGGTGCGCACGGAGCCGGCGAGCGCGTCGCGCACCGGGCCGGGTCGGTCGTCGAACTCGACCGCACCGCTGATGTAGATGCAGCCCGAATCAAGCTCGACCGAGGTGCGTTTCATCCAGTTGGCGAACAGGGCGCGCAGGCGCGGCAGGCCGCGCGGCTGCTGCAGGGCGGGGTAGAACACCTCGGCCTCGAAACGCTCGTGGTACTCGCGCACCACGGAGATCTGCAGTTCCTCGCGCGAACCGAAGTGGGCAAAGACCCCCGACTTGCTCATCTGTGTGACCTCGGCCAGGGCGCCGATGGACAGGCCTTCGAGCCCGATCTGGGTGGCCAGGCCGAGGGCGGCATCGATGATGGCCGCCTTGGTCTGCCGGCCTTTTTGCAATGCACGGCCCGCGGGCGGCGGTTTCACCAGCGCGGTGCGCGGCGCAAGCTTCTTGGACAGGGGGGTGACGGACATCTGCCTTTGCCTGAAAAACGAACGATCGTGCTATTTTGCAGAAAAAGCGTGCCTTGGCAAGGGGCTGGGCCAAAAAAGTGCGCCCGGCTGACAGCTGGTGCAGCGGACCGGGCGTAACTGGTGCGCAAGGCACCACAAATCCTGGGCCTGGAGGTATCAGTACCCGTGGTGCATAGATCTTGTCTGCAATTGGTTAATAAACATTACCAAAGATGCACCGGGACGGTGCTGCATCTGGTTTGGTTTATTCTTGGGTATGCAATTTGCTAAGTAAGCTTATCTTGTTGTTCGAGGGTGTGCCATGGATCATTTCTTTTGTGTCGACAATACAACCAGAGCAAGCTTGCTCTCCCTGTTCAACACGGTAAAAAGAACCCCGTTCTGGCCCCAGGCGCAGGGCAGCTGTTTCTGCATGGCCGGGTTCCTGGCGTTGGTTTTCAACTCACGGGGCGTAAACGCCAGGGTTTCGCCTTGTTATGCGGCCGTGACGTACCACGAAGACCGGTATGCCCTTGGCGTCAAAGGCTTTCGAACCGGTGATAATCAAGTAGAGGGGCATGTGGTATGCATTGTCGATGAGAATATTATCATCGACTTCGGCACCACCAATATTCGAAGATATTTTATTCCCTCATTTCCCGTGGCCATTGCGGCTGCCATTCAGGATGCGGCGGTATACCCCACTGAGATAGATATTGCAGCCGGCATGAAGATCCGCTGGCACGAGGACAACAATCCCCAGACAGACCGGGCGGTAGAGGCGCACAAGGCGGCAAGCCGCTTCCTTTTCGACCAGTACCAAAAGGCAAGGCTGCACAACCGGCAAATGCGGCGCCAGACCGCGACAGCCTGACGTCGAATCAGCCGGACCGCAGCAGCCAGCCGGCCCCGCGGGCAATGGCCGCTGCTCAGGTGGCCAGCAGGGACGCGAGGCTGGCGTCGAGGTGCTCGGACGGCAAACGGCGGAAACCCGAGCGGGCGAAGCGGTGCAGGCGGCCGATGACAAAGGCGGTGAGCAGCGAGGCGGTGACCTGGACGTCGGGTGTCGCCGGCGCGGCGGTGCCATCGGCCCCGTCGCGCAGGCTCTGGCGCAGGGCGGCTTCGACCTTGTCGAAAAACAGGTTCATGCGCTGCTGCAGGCGGTCGTGCTCGAACACCAGGGCGTCGCCCACCATGACCCGGGTCATGCCGGGGTTCTTTTCGGCGAACTGCAGCAGCATCGCCACCAGCTGGGCGGCGTGGGCGGCACCGCGTGCCTCGCGCTCGGCGATCTGGTTGACGAGGGTGAAGACCGACTGCTCGATGAACTCGATGAGCCCCTCGAACATCTGCGCCTTGCTGGCGAAGTGGCGGTAGAGCGCGGCTTCGCTGACCTCCAGCCGGGCGGCCAGGGCAGCGGTGGTGACACGCTCGGAGCCGGGCTGCTGGAGCATGTCTGCCAGGGCCTGGAGGATCTGTACCCGGCGTTCGCCCGGCTTGGGCCGCTTGCGCACGCTGGACAGGATTGCCTCACCGGTTTCGGGGATGGGAGCGGGAAGGGAGGCGGCCTCAGACATAGATGTAACTGCACGTAATCGCCTAAATTCTCGCACAGCGCCCCGTTTTAGGGGGCTTGTCGTCTAAACCGTTGTTTCAATGCGACCGGATCATGGTGCCGAAGGCCTGGTCGGTGAGGATTTCGAGCAGCAGGGCGTGGGGTACACGCCCGTCGATGATGTGCACCGAATTGACGCCGTTGCGGGCGGCATCGAGCGCACCTTCGATCTTCGGCAGCATGCCGCCGGAGATGGTGCCGTCGGCGAACAGACCGTCAATCTGCCGGGCGCTGAGGTTGGTGAGCAGCTGGCCGGACTTGTCGAGCACACCGGGGGTGTTGGTGAGCAGCACCAGCTTTTCGGCCTTGAGCACGGTGGCGAGCTTGCCGGCGACGACATCGGCGTTGATGTTGTAGCTTTCGTTGTCCTCACCGAAGCCGATGGGGCTGATGACGGGGATGAACTGGTCGTCCTGCAGGGCCTTGACCACGGAGGGATCGATCTCGACGATGTCGCCGACCTGCCCCACGTCGTGGAACCTGGCAGGGTCCTCGCGGTCGGGCATCTGCAGCTTGCGGGCGCGCATGAGGGCGCCGTCACGCCCTGTGAGGCCCACGGCCTTGCCACCGGCCTGGTTGATGAGGCCGACGATGTCCTGCTGCACCTCGCCGGCGAGCACCCATTCGACGACTTCCATGGTTTCGGCGTCGGTCACACGCATGCCCTGGATGAACTGGCCCGTCTTGCCCAGGCGCTTGAGCGCGGTTTCGATCTGCGGGCCGCCGCCGTGCACCACCACCGGGTTGATACCGACCAGCTTGAGCAGGACCACGTCCTCGGCGAAGTCGGCCTGGAGGCCGGGGTCGGTCATGGCGTTGCCGCCGTACTTGATGACCATGGTCTTGCCATGGAACTTGCGGATGTAGGGCAGCGCCTGGGCCAGGATCTCGGCCTTGTCGCGGGGGGAGATGTTGAGCACGGGATCGGTCATGAAGATAAATTGTGCCGAAAAATTGTGACTAGCGGCGGATCCAGCGGGGCAGCTTGAAGCGCACGATCATGAGGTAGGCGACGACGTAGGTCACGATGAACAGGACACAGAAGCCGATGAGGGCCGGCGTGTTGCTCCAGAACATGAGGGCGGGCACCGCCGTCATGAGGGTGAAGGCCCACAGGTAGGGCGAAGTGCGGTTGTTGCGCGCCAGCACCTGGCGCGAGGGATCGTCGTGCTCGAACACCTGGCGCACGATGCGGCGGTAGATGAGCTGGTGGAAATGCAGCGCATCGGGCGTGCCGGGCGACACGCCGCGCACGCTCTTGCGGTAGATGGAGAACAGGGTTTCCCATACCGGGTAGACCAGCAGCAGCATGGGGAACCAGGGCGACACGGCCGCATGCTGCTGCACCAGCCGCAGGCTGGCGGCGGCGATGACCACACCCCACAGGTAGGCACCGCCGTCGCCGGCAAAGATACGGCCGCTGGGGTAGTTCCACACCAGGAAGCCGGCGGTGCCGCCGGACAGGCAGATGAGTACACCGGCCAGGTGCCGGTCGCCCACCTGCAGCGACACGTGGACCAGCGCCAGGCAGACGATGAGGGCCACGGTGCCGGCCAGGCCGTTGTAGCCGTCGATGATGTTGATGGCGTGCGGCAGGCCGGTGACGGCCAGAATGGCCAGGCCTAGGCCGACCCAGGGCATGGCGGCCAGCGCGGCGTCGAGCACGGGAATGCCCAGGCGCGACACCACGACCCCCATGAGCGCCACCGCCAGCAGGCCCGACAGGCCGGTGAGCAGCAGGCGCCATTTGGCGCCGAGGCGCTGGGTCAGGTCCTCGTAGAAACCGCCGAAAGCGGCCGGTACGGCCATCACCAGCCACTGCCACGACGCGATGCCGCCGCCAGTGCCGTAGTGGGTATTGCCCACATCGCCCAGCCAGGGCACGGCGGCCATACGCATCCAGCCCAGGCCGGCGCCCAGCAGCACCGCCACGCCGCCCAGGCGCGGCACGTCGCCCACGTGGAAGCGCTGCGGCATGGCCTCGCCATAACGCGCGGCGTGACCGCGGGCACGCCGGATCAGCACGAAGCCGGCGAGGCAGGAAACGATAAAGCAGGTGACAAAAAGCGAAATCATGCGGCGGGAACAGGTACGGCCCCGGATTGGACCACGGCGGACAGCACAACAACCCCTATACGACGCCCAGGGCCCGGTAGGCGGGTAGTGCTTCGGCCAGGAAGGTTGCGGCCTCGCCGCGCAGGCGCGACACGGAGACTTCGAGCGTTTCGGGCTGGCCGTCGCCAGCCGCCATGCGGATACCGATGGCTTCGATGAGATGCCGCATGTGCTCGGCGATGGCGTCGGCCGTGGCCTTGCCCTGCTCCAGGGCCAGCAGGAAGAGCTGGTGGGTGCGCGACACGTAGACACCGCCGCCGGTGACCGGGCTGGCGAGGAAAGGCACGTCGCGGCTGCTGACGGGCGCGAGGTCGAGGATGGCGGCATTGAGCCGGTCGGTGGCCGGTTTTGCGCGGGCGGCGGCTGCGTCGTCGCGGGCCAGCGCCATATCGCCACGGCCGACCAGGAGCAGCAGTGTCTGGAACAGCTGCACGAAAGTCATGCCGCGGGGGGCCATGAGGGTTTCGAGCTGGCCCAGGGTGGCGGGCTTGAAATCGGCCAGTGCGTCGAACAGGGGGCGCAGCAGGGTTTCGTCGAGGGCAGTTTCGCCCAGGGTGCCGACGAAGCTGCAGGAAATGCCCTGGGGGGGCTTGGCGAGCTGCACCCGCTGCCGGCGCAGCAGGGCCATCTGGGTGGTGGGGTCGAGCGGCACGGCGCCCTTGATCCAGTAGTCCTTGCGAAACTGCTGGTGGACCATGAAGTCGCGTGTGGTTTCGCGCAGGGCCACGTCGGGGATGGCGTCGAGGAACGCCTCCTGCTCGGGCGTGAAGTTCATGGCGTGGATATGCTCGGAGAAGGTGGCCGAGCCGGCGAAGTCGAGTTTGGCCGGGGCCAGGCCGCGGGCCACCACATCGAAGGGCATGGGGTGCCAGTCGCGGTTGAAATACTCGTGGGCGAGGTAGTTGCGCTCCTTGCCGCGCAGGCCCTTGAGACGCTCGCCCACGGCGGGGTTGATACGGCCGGACACGGGGTTGAGCTCCATGAGCTTTTCGGCAAAACCCAGCGACTGCTCGACCCGCTGCAGGGTGCCGACGCCCGGGGGCACCATGGTGGCACCGAATTGCGTCATGAGGTTGCGCATCGGCACGAAGGCGGCCCAGCCGGCGTGGGTGTTGTAGCCGACGTAGAACAGGCCACCGACCTTGAGCTTGCGGCGGACGAAGTCGACGATGAGGGCGCGGTTTTCGTCGGAGATCCAGCTCCAGATGCCGTGCAGGCCGATGAAGGCGAAATCGGGCAGGTCGGTGCGGGAACAGAACTCCTCGAACGACTGGTCGAACAGGTGTGCGCCGGCGCCGGAGGCCTGGGCCAGGCCCTGGGCGAAGGCGGCCTGGCCGGGCGCGAAATCGGTGCCCCACCAGGCATGGCCGGAGGCGGCCGCGTGGATGTTGGCGCTGACGCCCTGGCCAAAACCCAGCTCGCAGCACGGCCCTTCGGGCGGCGGGGCAAAACCCCGGTCGAGCAGCGCCAGGGTGGCACGCAAGGGGTTGAGTTCGGTGTAGTAACCGTAGCTGTAGCCGATGTCGGCGACGTAGCCGGAGGTCCAGTCGTTCACGGGGGCTTCCCAAGAGTTTTGGCGGGCAGGCGCGATTGGACCACGACTGGGGTGGGCCACTATCCGCCCCGGATGCACTTTGCTACAAAGCCCGCGACCGGACAACCGCCCGGGCACGGTAGGCTGTGCACCATGTCCGCACAACCCACAGGATTTTCGATGAACCGGCTCTGGCTGCTGCCCTGCGTGCTGCTGCTGTCCCTGGTGGCCCACGCCGCGGACACGCCGTCGGACCTAGACCTGAAATCGGCCTACTGCCTGCGGGCGGTGAACCTGGAGATGCAGATCGCCAAGGCGGTCATTGCGCAGGACCCCTCCCCCGACCACCAGCAGGCCAAAATCCTGCGCCCGACGGTGGAGGGCTACGACAGCGACATCAAACGCATGAACAGCTACCTGCTGCCCAAGCTGCCGACCATGGAGCCCACGCCCATCCTGGCGGCAGCGCAGCGCGCCGACGCGGACGACAGGCTGCGCCGCGGCGAGCTGGAGGCCTGCACGGCACAGTGCGCGCCGCAGCTGGAACCCAACGGCAACCGAGGCGACAAATGGGTGGCCTGTGCCCAGGCCTGCCGGGCCAAGAGCCCGGCCTTTGCCCGGATGGATGC
>JAZJYT010000038.1:0-26179 GCA_040390235.1 Pseudomonadota bacterium
CCGGCGTCAGCTGCCGTGCAGGCCTCGTACCCAGGCCGCGTACTCGGCCGAGTACAGCACGTGGCCAGCGCGTCCACGGGCAGCTTGCCGACCGAAGACGCGCCGCGCACGACCTCCGGATCTGCGTTCAGAGCGGCAAACGGTTCGAGGTCGTTTGCAGCCCGGCACCCATGCGCTGGCCGAGGGGCGCGCAGAACACTAGTACAACTTCAGCCCGGCTTGCAGCTTCAGTCCGGCCTTTTCGTACCGTGTGTAATATCCCATAATCTTGTTTTTTTCTTCCGCGGAAGGAGTGGTGTATTTTATATATAATATCGACCCCTTTAGGGTGCTGCTCTGTTTGTTGAATTGGAGCCGAGAAAAGGTATCGGCCATACAAGATTCCAGCTGGCCCAGTGCGAAGTCGAGCATATCGGCAGGCATGGACATGTTCCTGGCGCTGCTTTCCTGAATAATATCAAGATTTTCAATCGCGGATTTCATGCTGTGAAAAGCAATGCCGCTATCCTTATCGCCGCGAGCGATGTTTATAGACGCAGCCGATTCATCCAGGAAGAAGTCGTGGCAAATCATTCTTGCGTGGCATAGCAATGGCTTTTTCCTGTATTGAAGTATTACGCCGTACGCATAAATATTTTCAAACGAAAACTCCGTCATCGCGTAGCTGAGAAAATTTCGCAGCTGCAATTCATATCCGGGCAGAAAAAAACCAGGCATCCCCAGCGTCATGTCAAAGGGGCTGCCCGTCGGGGTAACGGTTTTCCGCATCCGGAGATTTGCAAACAAGCTTGTCATGATCGTATTCTTGAATGGGCAACAGGTGGCGGATCCAGCCGGGGAGGGCTCTGCCCGGCAAGCCAAAGGCTATGCGCGGCGGTGCGCGGCGGTTTGTCCGCCGGATCATTTTTTTTTGTCCCTGCGTCCGGATAGCGCTGCCGGGCCGGGCCGGCGTCAGCTGCCGTGCAGGCCTCGTACCCAGGCCGCGTACTCGGCCGAGTACAGCAGGTCGGCCGTGGCCAGCGCGTCCACGGGCAGCTTGCCGACCGAAGAGGCGCCGCGCACGTCCAGAGGTGTCATGCCGAATGTTGTCTTGAAGGCCCGGCTGAAATGCGCGCCGCTGGCAAAACCCACGCGGGCGGAGATGTCCGCGATGCGCAGGCGCCGGTTGGCCGGGTTGGCCAGCAGGTGGAAGGCGCGCTGCAGCCGGCGCTGCATGATGTAGCGGGTGACCCCGCCCATGGGTTCGAAGAACTCGTAGAGCACCGTGCGCGACAGGCCGAACGCCAGGCACAGGCTATGCGGATCCAGCGGTGCGCCCAGGTTGTTGGCGATGTAGCGCTGCACACGTTCCAGTTTCACCGCCCGCATTTCCGATTGGGCGCCGGACATGGTGCTGGAGCCCGGCTGGAAACACGCGGCGACCATTTGCACCGTGGCATTGGCCACCGCCTGCCCATGTTCCAGTGGCACCTCCGGCAAACGCCGCATCAGCGAGCCCAGGTGGTCCGTCAGGAGATTGCCAAATACATTGTGCTGGCCGAGCACGGTGCCGTGCAGGCGCTCGGCGTTCGGTATGGCGGCATCGACGCGGGAGCGCGGCAGTATCAGCGTCAGTGCCTGCGAGGGCCGTGCCCAGGTCTCGATGGTGCGGGTCAGGTCGAAGAAAACGACCGTGCCGGGTGCAACCTCGACCTCGTTCCCGCCCGCCGAGCCGACAAACCCGCCCGTCCGGTACCACTGCACCAGGTAGTGGTCCAGTCCGTCGCGGGCGGCTTTCGAGCGTTTGCGCGAATACCGCTGCGCCCCGAAATCCGCGTCCGCGGCGACCAGGTGGCCCAGGTGGGTGGCATGCACCGTCGCGCGAAAGTCCTCCAGGTCCTGCCTGGCGACGGGCGTCGAATCGAAGACCACCGAAATGCTGCTGCGCCATACCTCGAAGCGTTCGGCACCGCTGGTGCCGGTGGCGTCGAACCGTGTGCTCGGCACCACGTCCACGTCCACGTCCACGTCGGCCGTGGCCGCGTTGGCGCCGGTTCCCGAGGGGGCTGAGATCGCGTGGCAGTCGTCTGGTGCATCATCCATAAACTGCTCTCTATAGAGGCCAGGAGCAGGACTGTACTACTGTTGAGTTACTGCCGTGTGTACCGCGCAGGACCGCCGCCCCCGGTCAGGGGCCGCTGTCGCGCAGCCAGCGCCAGAGGGTCGAGCGGCTCACCCCCAGGGCGCGCGCGGCCTTCTGGCGGTTGCCGCCGGCGGATTGCAGGGCCGCCTCGGCGCGCTCCCGCAGTGAGGCGTCGGCCGCGGCCGGCGGCGTGGGGCTGCTTGCCGGCTCGGGCTCCGGCTCGTCGAACACCTCGGCGCAATCGCGCCGCAGCTCCGCGTACTGGATCTGCCCGAGCGCGTCGAAGGCCAGCAAGCCGACCGCGATGCGCTCCACGATGTTCTCCAGCTCGCGCACATTGCCCGGCCAGTCGTAGGCCGCCATCTCCGGCAGCAGCGGCTCCAGCGCCCGGGCCGCGTCCAGGCGGCTGCCGTGGCGGGTCAGGCAGCGTGACAGCAGCACCCGCGCCAACAGGGCGACGTCGCCGCGCCGCTCGCGCAGCGCCGGCAGGACCAGGCGCAGGGCGTTGATGCGGTAGTACAGGTCTTGCCGGAAGCGGCCCTCGGCGACCATGGCCTTGAGCGGCTGGTGGGTCGCCACCACCACCCGCACATCCACCGGGATCGAGGCGGTGGCGCCCAGGCGGGTGATCTCGCGCTCCTGCAGCACCCGCAGCAGGCGCGACTGCAGCGCCAGCGGCATGTCGCCGATCTCGTCGAGGAACAGGGTGCCGGTGTGCGCGGTTTCGAACAGGCCCCGCTT
The DNA here is from genome assembly GCA_040390235.1 of Pseudomonadota bacterium. Lineage (GTDB taxonomy): Bacteria > Pseudomonadota > Gammaproteobacteria > Burkholderiales > Burkholderiaceae_C > Xylophilus. Next base: position 2,864 of record JAZJYT010000038.1, read on the forward strand.
GCCGCCGCGCCGCGCGCCGGTAAACGCGCCTTCCTCGTGGCCGAACAGCTCGCTCTCCAGCAGGGTCTCGGGAAAGGCGGCGCAGTTCATCGCCACGAAGGGCCGGCCGGCGCGCGCGCTCTGGTTGTGGATGGCCTGGGCAAAGAGTTCCTTGCCCACCCCGCTTTCGCCGGTGATCAGCACGGTGAGGTCGGTGCCCGCGAAACGGCGCGCGGCGGCCACGGCCGTGCGCAGGGCCGGGCTTTCGCCCACCAGGCCGGAGAAGCTGTGGCGGGCGGTGCTCTGCCGCCTGCGCTGCTGGATGCGCAGGCTGGTGTCGGCCTCGTGGATGGTGCGGGCGTCGTAGAGTGTCAGGGCCGCGCCGGTGATTTCGCCCTGCTCCCGGATGGGGGTGCGGTGCACCACCCAGTCGCGCTGCGCGAAGCGCTGCACCTGGGCCGGTTCCTGCTGGCCGGATGCGAGGGTGGAGCGCAGCGACAGCTGGGGCTCGATCTGTTCCAGCGGCTGGCCCAGCAGGTCGGCCTCCTGGCGCCCCAGCAGCAGCGACATGGGCGGGTTCACCGCGATCACCAGGTGCTGGCCATCGACCGCCAGCACCGCCTCCTGCAGGTTGTGCAGCACGCTGTTCAGGCGCTCGTAGCGGCCGGCTTCCAGCCGCGCCACGCGCGCCAGCTCGATGGCGTCCTCGAAGCCCTTGCGGATGCTGGTCAGCGAGTAGGCCAGCAGGCCGTGCAGCCCCGTCTGCTGGGCCAGCTCGACCACCAGGCTGGAGCCGACGATGACTTCGAAGCCGCTGTCGCGCAGGCGCTCGAACTGCCGGCGCGCGTCTTCCGGTGTGCGGTAGGCGTACTGGGCCACCTCGATGTTGAGCAGGGTCTTGATGGCGTCCAGCTCGGGAATGGTCTGTCCGTACATCACCACGCCGACCCGGCTGGAGATGTGGCGCGCCTTGATCAGCGCCTGCAGGATGTCGAAGCCGCCGAGCTGGATGGTGGCCACCGGCAGCTGCACCCCGCTGCGCAGGATGCTGGCGTTGGAGCCGGCGCTGACGAAGGCATCGACCACACCGCGCCGCACCCGGTCCTGCGCCAGCGCGACGGCGCCGTCGAAGGTGCCGTCGATGACTTCGATGTCGGCGCGGCCGGCGTACTCGGCCACGACCGGCGCCGCGAACTCCCGGATATGGCGGTAGCTGAGGAAGCACAGGCGCGGCAGCGCTCCGCGCGGGGGGAGGGGGGCGAGGTTCATGCGACATGCATTGTTTCATCGATGTCTCATGCGACACATCGGGTGAAACATGCATCGGGATGACCCTTATGAATCAAGCACTTGGCGGTGACGCACCCCCTGGCACGGCCCCTGCAACATAAGCCCCCACAGGCTTGAAAAGGAGACACACGACATGGCCCTGGAACACATCACGGTTCTCGACCTCACCCACATGCTGTCCGGCCCCTACGGCACCATGCTGCTGGCCGACCTGGGGGCGCGCACCATCAAGGTCGAGCCGCCGGGCAGCGGCGAAGGCACCCGCAGGCTGCTGGAGCACGACCCCCACTACGCCCGCGACGGCATGGGCGCCTACTACCTCACGCTCAACCGCAACAAGCAGAGTGTCTGCATCGACCTCAAGAGCGAGGCGGGCAAGGCGGTGTTCCTGGACCTGGTGCGCCAGGCCGACGTGGTGTTCGACAACTTCAGTGTGGGGGTGCCGGCGCGCCTGGGCATCGACTACGCATCCCTGGCGTTGGTCAATCCGCGCATCATCACCTGCTCGGTCACCGGCTTCGGCATGACCGGCCCGCAGACCCAGCGGCCGGCCTTCGACCAGGTGGTTCAGGCCATGGGCGGCGGCATGTCCATCACCGGTTCACCCGAGACCGGCCCGCTGCGCAGCGGCATCCCCATCGGCGACCTGGGCGGCGGCCTGTTCGGCTGCATCGGCGTGCTGGCGGCCATCGCCGAGCGCGAACGCACCGGGCGCGGCCAGCATGTGGACATCTCCATGCTGGACGCGCAGATCTCGCTGCTGAATTACATGGCCACCATGCACCTGATGTCCGGCCACGTGCCCGAGGGCATAGGCAACGGCCACTTCGTGCATGTGCCCTACAACAGCTACCCGACGGCCGATGGCCATGTCATCGTGGCGTGCATAGGCGACGGCTTTTTCGAGCGTTTCGTGGACTTCATCGACCTGCCGGAACTGCGCAAACCCGAGTACCTGCAGCAGCCGGTGCGCTTCGCGGCCAAGGCCGAAATCGATGCGCTCATCGCTGCCGAGATGCGCAAGCAGCCCACCGCCTGCTGGCTGGAGCGGCTGCGCGAGGCGCGCATTCCCTGTGGCCCGGTCAACAACTTCGCCCAGGCCCTGTCCGACCCGCAGGTGCTGGCCCGCGACATGGTGGTGGAAGTGCCCCTGGCCAACGGCCAGCAGGTGCGTATGCCGGGCAATCCGGTCAAGCTCTCCGGCACACCACGGCGCGCCTACAGCACGCCGCCGGCACTGGGGGCGCATACCCGCGAGATCCTGCGCGAACTGGCCGGCTACAGCGAGGACCACCTGGCCGCGCTGGGTGCCCAGGGCGTGATCGCCTAGGGGCCGGAACGATGGAACACATCCACATCACCGACGTGGCGCCCCGCGACGGCCTGCAGAACCAGCAGGTCGCGGTCTCCACCGAGGCCAAGCTGGAACTCATCGGCAAGCTGGTGGCCGCCGGCCTGCGCAGCATCGAACTCACCAGCTTCGTCTCGCCCCGGGCGGTGCCGCAGATGGCCGACGCGGACGCGCTGGTCGGCCGGGTGCGGGCGCGCCTGCCCGCACTGCGCGGCTCGGTGCTGGTGCCCAACCTCAAGGGGCTGGAGCGGGCCCGGGCTGCGGGCGCGCAGGAGATCGCAGTGGTGCTCTCGGCCACCGAGACCATGAACCGCAAGAACATCAACATGGGCCTGGACCTTGCCACCGAGGTGTGCGAGGCGACGCTGGCCGAGGCCCGGCGCCTGGGCCTGAAGACCCGCGCCTACGTGGCCGTGGCCTTCGACTGTCCCTTCGAGGGCCCGACGCCGCTGGAGGTGGTGCTGCGCCTGGCGCAGCGTATGGATGCCGCCGGCGCCGGTGAGATCGTCATCGCCGACACCATAGGCTCGGCCTCGCCCGGCCAGGTGCGCGAGCGCCTGCTCGCCTTGCGCGGGGTGGTGCCGGTGGAGCGCCTGGCGGTGCATTTCCACGATACCCGCGGCATGGGCGTGGCCAACGCCTGGGCCGCGCTGGAGGCCGGCGTGCGGCGGTTCGACGCCAGCGCCGGCGGCATCGGCGGCTGCCCCTTCGCGCCGGGCGCGGCCGGCAACCTGGCGACCGAAGACCTGGTGCTGATGGCCGAGCGCAGCGGCTTTTCCACCGGCATCGCGCTGGACGGCCTGCTCGACGCGGTGGCCTATGCCGAATCCCTGCTGGGCCGTGCGCTGGGCGGCCGTTCGGCCGGCTGGCTGCGGCTGCAGCGGGCCCAGCGCCACGAACGCGAGACGGCTTCCACCCCAAGATAACCGGAGAGAGACACATGCAACAACACACCCACACCAACCCGCTTTCCTTCACCCGCCGCAAGGCCCTGGCGGCCCTCTCCGTCCTCACCGCACCGCTGGCGGCCAGCGCCTGGGCGCAGCCCGAGGTGCTGCACTTTCCGACCAAGCCGGTCACCCTGGTCGTGCCGTATTCGGCCGGCGGCGGCACCGACATCGTCGGCCGCCTGGTGGCACAGCGCCTGTCCGAACTGTGGGGGCAGTCGGTGGTGGTGGACAACCGCACCGGTGCCAACGGCGTGATCGGCACGGCCCATGTGGCCAAGTCGCCGCCCGACGGCCACACCCTGCTGCTGGTGGTGGGCTCGCACGCCATCAACCCGGTGTTGATGAAAAGCCTGCCCTACGACACGGCCACCGCCTTCACCCCGCTGACCAATATCGCCAGCTCGCCGGCCGTGCTGGTGGCTGCTGCCAACGGGCCGTACAAGACGCTGTCAGACGTGGTGCGGGCCGGCCGCAGCACCGAGCTGGCGGCGGGTTATTCCGAAGGCCAGACCCGGCTGACGGTGGAGATGATCCGGCAGGCCGGAAAACTCCAGATGGTGGGGGTGCCCTACAAGGGCGGTGCGCCCATCATGGTGGACGTCATCGGGGGCCACCTGCCGCTGGGCGTGACCAGCGTGCTCACCGCGCTGCCGCATGTGCAGTCGGGCGCGCTGCGGGTGGTGGGAGTGGCCACCGACAAGCGTATGCCGATTTTCCCGGAGGCGATGACTTTCGATGAGCTCGGCATCCAGGGTGTGGACTCGGTGAACTGGTACGGCCTGTTCGGCCCGGCCGGCATGCCCGATCCGCTGGTGGGTCAGATCGTGCGTGATGTGCGCAAGGTCATGAGCGGGCCGGCCATGGCCGACCAGATGCGCGGCCAGGGGGCCCAGTTGGTGCTGAGTTCATCCCAGGACTTCCGCAGGTTCGTCGCCACTGAAGCCACCAAGTGGGCGCTCGTGGCACGGCGCGGCGGCATCGGCGCCGAGTGAATCGAAAAACAGAGAACGACAAGGAGACATATCCCATGAAAACCTGCTTGCTCCCGAACCTGCGCCGCCACTGGCTGGCCGCTGCCGCCCTGGCCCTGCTGACGCCCCTGGCTTCGGCTCCCGCCCTGGCCCAGGACTACCCCACCAAGCCGATCCGCCTGGTGGTGCCCTTCGCGCCGGGTGGCGTGACCGATACCGGCGCGCGGGTGGTGGCCGAGCAGCTCAGCCAGCGCCTGGGCCAGCAGGTGGTGGTCGACAACCGGCCGGGTGCCTCGGGCAACATCGGCACCCAGATGGTGGCCACCGCAGCGCCCGACGGCTACACCCTGCTGCTGGGCTTCGACGGCACCATGGTGATCAACCCGCATGTCTTCGCCAGTGTGCCCTTCGACACGGTGAAGGACTTCGCGCCGGTCAGCAAGATCGGGGATGCGGTGCTGATCATCATCACCCACCCGTCGGTGCCGGTGAAGAACCTGCAGGAGCTGATCGCCTATTCCAAAGCCCAGCCCGGCGGCGTCTCCTACGGCAGCGCCGGTACCGGCAGCACACCGCACCTGGGGGGCGAATTGCTGAAGCAGCGCACTGGCGCCAACCTCGTGCACGTGCCCTACAAGGGCGGCGGCCAGGCCATGTCCGATCTGGTCGGCGGCACCTTGCCCATGCTCTATACGGCGGTCGCCGGTGCCTATCCCTTCGTGCAAAAGGGGCAGGCACGCGCCATCGCGGTGTCCAGCAGGCAGCGCCTGGCCTCGCTGCCGGATGTGCCCACGGTGGCCGAGTCCGGCGTGCCCGGTTTCGAGATCAGTTCGTGGATCGGGGTCTTCGCGCCGGCCAAAACGCCCAAGCCGGTTGTCGACCGGCTGCAGCAGGCGCTGCACGAGGTGGTGCTGTCGCCCGCCGTGCGCGAGCGCCTGGCCTCGCTGGGCATCGAGGCCACCGGCAACACCCCGGCGGAATTCGGCCGCCAGGTGCGCGAAGACCTGGAGCGCTACGAGAAGATCGTGAAGGATGCCAAGGTGCGGGTCGATTAGCCCTCTTCTTCTTCCCCCACTGGCCCGGCAATCGCCTCCAGCGCCTTGCCCTCTGCATCCACCGCCCAGCACCAGGCCAGCAGGCCGGCGCCGATGACCATCACCGCCCCCAGCGCATAGCCCGCGGCCACCGCGCCGCGGCTGCCGGTGTCGATCAGCAGGCCGAAGACCCAGGGCGCGGCGAAGCCGCCCGCGCCGGTGCCCACCGCGTAGAACAGCGATATCGCCAGCGCCCGCATCTCCAGCGGGAACACCTCGCTCACCGTCAGGTAGGCCGAACTGGCCGCGGCCGAGGCCAGGAAGAACACCGCCGACCAGGCCAGCGCCTGCGTCAGCGCATCGAACCAGCCGACGACAAAACCCACACCCGTCAGCGCCAGGCCGATACCCGACAGCACATAGGTCAGCCCGATCATGCGGCGCCGACCCCAGCTGTCGAACAGCGGCCCCAGCAGCAGCGGGCCCAGCACGTTGCCGAGCGCGAACGGGAAGATGTAGAGCGCCACCCGCGCCCCATCCACTGCGTAGAAACGCGTCAGCACCAGGGCGTAGGTAAAAAAGATGGCGTTGTAGAAAAACGCCTGCGACACCATCAGCGCCAGGGCCACCAGGCTGCGGCGGCGGTAGCGGTGCAGCAGCACCCGGGCCACCTGCCGCAGCGTGGGGGTGGCGCGGGGCGCGCCATCCTGCGCCATGAGCGGGTGGTGCAGGGGCGGAGGCACCAGTGGCAGCGGCCCATGCTGCGCCGCCACTTCGGCCTCGATGCCGGCCAGGATCCGTTCGGCCTCGGCGCCGCGGCCGTGCGCGGCCAGCCAGCGCGGGCTTTCGGGCACGTCGCGCCGCACCAGCAGGATCGCCACCGCCAGCAGGCCGCCCAGCGCAAAGCCCGCGCGCCAGCCGAGCAAGGGGCCCAGCACCCGCGGGTCCAGCAGCACCAGCGACAACCCGGCCCCCAGCGCAGCGCCCAGCCAGAAGCTGCCGTTGATTGCCAGATTCACCCGCCCGCGCACCCGTGCCGGCACCAGTTCGTCGATGGCCGAGTTGATGGCCGCGTACTCGCCGCCGATGCCCAGCCCGGTCAGGAAACGGCACACCGCAAAGAAGGCGAAATCCGGCGACAGGGCGGTGGCCAGCGTGGCGGCCGTGTACACCCCCAGCGTCAGCAGAAACAGCCGCTTGCGCCCCAGCCGGTCGGCCAGCCGGCCGAACAGCAGCGCACCGGCCACCGCACCGCCGATGTAGAGCGAGCCGGCCGCTCCCACCTGCGCGGCGCTCAGGCCCAGCGTGTCGGGCCGCTCCAGCGTCGAGCCGATGGAGCCCACCAGCGTGACCTCCAGCCCGTCGAGCACCCAGGCGATGCCCAGCGCCACCACCACCCGCCAGTGCCAGCGCGACCAGGGCAGGCGGTCGAGGCGGGCGGGGATGTCGGAGAAGGGCACGGTCATGGCCGCATTCTTGGCCGGTGGCGGAGCGGGACTGTTCGATCTTGTTGCGGCCTCATATTCTCGTCATACAATCCAACGATACGACAACTGTCCCGAGCGAAGGAGACCCATGCAGCAACACCCCTTGAACCCCCGGCGCCGCACCCTGCTGGCCGGCACCGCCGCGCTGTGCGCCGCCGCTGCCACCACCACTGGCCTGGCCCGTGCCGCCGAGCCGTACCCGACCAAGCCGGTGCGGGTCATCGTGCCCTTCGCCGCGGGGGGCGGGGCCGATGTGGTGGCGCGCCTGGTATTCACCAAACTCTCGGTCAAGCTCGGCCAGCCCTTTGTCATCGACAACCGGGGCGGTGCCGGCGGCATCGTGGGCACCGATGCGGTCGCCAAGTCGGCGCCCGACGGCTACACCCTGCTGCTGGGCCAGACCGGCCCCAACGCGCTCAATCCGGCGTTGTTCAGCAAGCTTCCCTACGACCCCATCGCCGACTTCGCGCCGGTGGTGCAGCTCACCGCCTACCCCTACGTCATCGTGGTGCACCCCAGCGTGCCGGTGCAGACGCTGGGCGAGCTCATCGCCCTGGCCAAGGCCAAACCGGACACGCTGAGCTTCGGCACCGCCGGCACGGGCAGCTCGGGCCAGCTGGCCGCCGAGCTTTTCATGCGCACCACCGGCACCAAACTCACCCACGTGCCCTACAAGGGCGCCGGCCCCGCGCTGGCCGACACGGTGGCGGGCGTGACCACCATGACCTTCGGCGACATGGCCGCCTCCACCCCGCTGGTGACCTCCGGCCGCCTGCGGGCGCTGGCGGTCACCGGCCCCAAGCGCACCTTCCTGCTGCCCAAGGTGCCCACGGTGTCCGAGTCGGGTTATCCCGGCTTCGAGGCGCTGGCCTGGCACGGTGTGTACGCGCCGGCCAAAACACCTGCCGACATCATCGACAAGCTCAACAAGGAGCTGGCCCTGATCCTGCGGGACCCTGAGGTGCGCGAGAAACTGCAGAAGGACGGCATAGACCCCATCGGTGCCAGCCCGGCGGCCTATGCCACCTACACCCGCGAGGAGATCAAGAAGTGGGGCACCATCGTGCGTGAGGCCAACATCCGGCTGGAACAATAAAAGAACAGGAAGACAAAGGCCCTCCATGGACAAGTTCATCGAACACCACGGCCTGGTGGTGCCCATCGACCGGGACAACGTCGACACCGACGCCATGATCCCCAAGCAGTTCCTGAAGTCGATCCGGCGCACCGGCTACGGTCCGCACCTGTTCGACGAATGGCGCTGGCTCGACCATGGCGAGCCCGGCATGGACCCGACCGGCCGGCCGCCCAACCCCGGCTTCGTGCTGAACCAGCCGCGCTACCAGGGTGCCAGCACCATGCTGGGCCGGCGCAACTTCGGCTGCGGCTCCTCGCGCGAACATGCGGTGTGGGCGCTGCAGCAGTACGGAATCCGCTGTGTGCTGGCACCGGGTTACTCCGATATCTTCCGCAACAACGCACTGAAGAACGGCCTGCTGGTGATCCAGCTGCCCGACGCGGTGATGGATGCGCTGTTCGCCGCCACCCTGGCCACGCCGGGCTACAGCCTCACCGTGTCGCTGGAGCGGCAGACCGTGACCCGGCCCGACGGCAGCGCCATAGCCTTCGAGATCGACGGCTACCGGCGCCAGTGCATCCTGCAGGGCACCGACGATATCGACGCCGTGCTGGCGCACCGCGAGGCCATCAAAAGCTTCGAGCACAAGGCCCGCGCGGCGCAGCCCTGGCTGTACGACGATCCGGCTGCGGCCGCGCGCTGAGCTTTCTTCCACCCACCGCCTTACCTCCCCGCACACCATGGACATCGGACTCACAGGCCAACGCGCCCTTATCACCGGCGGCTCGCGCGGCATCGGTCTCGGCATCGCCAAGGTGCTGGCCGAGGAGGGCTGCAACCTGGCGCTGTGCTCGCGCTCGGCAGCATCGCTGGCCGCGGCGCGCGACAAGCTGCTGGCCATCAACCCCGGCATCACGGTGGACGTCTACCCGGCCGACCTGGGCTCGCCCGAAGGCGTGGTGGCGCTGGCGAAGGAATGCGGCCCGGTCGACATCCTGGTGAACAACGCCGGCGCCATTCCCCAGGCCGCCATCGAGGACATGGACGACACCCAGTGGCGTGCCGGCTGGGAACTCAAGGTCTTCGGTTTCATCAACCTCACCCGCGAAGTCTTCCCGGTGATGAAAAAGCGCGGCAGCGGCGTCATCCTCAACGTCATCGGCATCGCCGGCGACCGGCCGCTGCCCAACTACGTCGCCGGCAGCATGGCCAATGCCGGACTCATGGCCATGACCCGCGCCCTGGGCATCGACGGCATGCGCCACGGCGTGCGGGTGGTGGGCCTGAGCCCCGGCAACACCGAGACCGACCGCCAGGTGGTGCGCTGGAAGGCCCGCGCCCTGGCGAAATTAGGCGATGAGAACCGCTGGCGCGAACTGGTCACCGACTTCCCGCAGGGGCGCCTCGCCACGGTGGACGAGGTGGCGGCCACCGCGGCCTTCCTCTGCTCACCCCGCTCGGGCTACACCAACGCCACCGTGGTCACGGTGGATGGCGGCTGGACCGCGGCGCGCTGAGCCCAACGGCGCCGAAAAGAAAAAACAAGGACTCCCCGATGGCCGGCAAGACACTTTTCGAAAAACTCTGGGACCAGCACCTGGTGGCGGTGCAGGACGACGGCACGGCGCTGCTCTACATCGACCGGCATTTCGTCATCGAAGTCACCAGCGCCCAGGCCTACGAGGGCCTGCGGCTGACCGGGCGCGACGTGTGGCGGCCCATGTCCATCATCGCCACCGCTGACCACAACCCGCCTACACGTACCAACGCCGAGGTGACCGATCCGGTGTCGCAGCTGCAGCTGCAGACGCTGGACGACAACGTCAAGGCCTTCGGCGCGGCGCACTACTACCCCTTCCGCGACCCGCTGGCCGGCATCGCCCACGTCATCGGGCCGGAGCAGGGCACCACCCTGCCGGGCATGACCATCGCCTGCGGCGACTCGCACACCAGCACCCACGGCGCCATGGGCGCACTGGCCTTCGGTATCGGCACGTCGGAGGTCGAGCTGGTGCTCAGCTCGCAGTGCCTGGCCATGAAGAAACCCAAGGCCATGCGGGTCGAGATCAACGGCACGTTGCAGCCCGGCGTCAGCGCCAAGGACCTGGCGCTGTACCTCATCGGCCAGGTCGGCACCGGCGGGGGGGTGGGCCACATCGTGGAATACACCGGCGACACCGTGCGCCGCATGGCCATGGACGGCCGCGCCACCCTGTGCAACATGGCGGTGGAGGCGGGCGCCCGCGCCGGCCTGGTGGCGGTGGACGCCACCACCATCGATTACGTGCGCGGCCGCCGCTACGCCCCCAAGGGTGCCGCGTGGGACGCGGCCGTAAGTGCCTGGACCAACCTGCACAGCGATGCCGACGCGGTGTTCGACAAGGTGGTCGCCATCGACGCGGCCGCCGTCGTGCCGCAGGTCACCTGGGGCACCTCGCCCGAGCTGGTGCTGCCCATCACCGGCCGCATTCCCTACCCGGCCGACGAACCCGACGCCAGCCGCCGTGCATGGCTGGAAGGTGCGCTGGCCTACATGGGCTTGGTGCCCGGCACACCGCTGGTGGAGGTGCCCATCGACAAGGTCTTCATCGGCTCCTGCACCAATGCGCGCATCGATGACCTGCGCGCCGCCGCGCGGGTAGTCAAAGGCCGCCAGGTGGCGGCCAACGTGGTGCTGGCGCTGGTGGTACCCGGCTCCAACGAGATCAAGCTGCAGGCCGAGCGCGAGGGGCTGGACAAGGTGTTCACCGACGCCGGTTTCGAATGGCGCGAGTCCGGCTGCTCCATGTGCGTGGGCATCAACGAGGACCGGCTCTCTGCCGGCGAGCGCTGCGCCTCGACCTCCAACCGCAACTTCGAGGGCCGCCAGGGCCCCGGCGGGCGCTCGCACCTGCTGAGCCCCGAGATGGCGGCGGCCGCGGCCATCGCCGGGCATTTCGCGGACGTGCGCGACGGCCTGACGGTGCCGGCCTGACGGGCTGATGGTGCGTTGATCGCGGGTTAACCAGGGGGCATCACCGGAATGTATGCCTGCCTCTCGAATCGTTATTTGCGCTGCCGCACGCGCGGCTGAACAATGGCCGTCCCGCGCCTGCACAAAAAGACGGAGACCACATCCATGCCCACCGGCCCCCTGCGGGGAATCCGCGTCATCGACATGACGGCCTACATCGCCGGCCCCTTCGCCTGCTCGCTGCTGGCCGATCTGGGTGCCACGGTCACCAAGGTCGAGCCGCCCGAGGGCGACATGATGCGCTACTACCCTTCGTCGCTGGCCGATGAAAGCCGTGTCTTCCTCGGTGTCAACCGCGGCAAGCAGGCCATCGTCATCGACCTCAAGGCGCCCGGCGGCAAGGAGGCGTTGTTCCGCCTCACCGACAGCGCCGACGTCATCGCCGACAACATGCGTCCCGGTGTCATGCAGCGCCTGGGCGTGGACTACCCGGTGCTGCGCCAGCGCAACCCGCGGCTCATCCATATGGGCCTGACCGGTTATGGCGACGACGGCCCCATGGCCGCCAGCGCCGGCTACGACCAGGTGCTGCAGAGCATGGCCGGCATCGCCACCGCGCAGGGCTTCGCCAACGGCCAGCCGCCACAGATGCTGCAAGGCTCGGTGGTGGACTTCTATGCGTCCAGCATGGCCGCGCTGGGGGTGGTGGCGGCCCTGTTCGCCCGCGACCGGCCCGGCGAGGACGGCACGCAGGGGGCCGGACAGCATGTGGGCCTGTCGCTGCTGGCCGCCACGCTGAGCCTGCAGGCCGGGCGTTTCGTCGCCACCGACGGCGAGCCGCAGGACGTGGACCGCGACCTGCACAACGGCAAGCTGGCCGGCATCCATCCCACCAAGGAAGGCTACCTGTACCTGCAGGCCAGCACCCCGCGTTTCTGGAAACAGCTCTGCACCCTGGTCGGCCTGCCGGCCCTGGCCGAGGAAGAGCGTTACGACACGCTGCGCAAACGCGCCGCCTTGGCGCACGAACTGGTGCCGCTGCTGCACGGCGCGCTGCGGGCCAAGAGCGCGGTGGAGTGGAACGCGGTGCTGCAGGGCCAGGTGCCGTGCTCGGTGGTCGGCTCCATCAACGACATGTTCGACCACCCGCAGGTGCTGCAGCAGGGCCTGGTGGCGCCCATGGCGCACGCCACGCTCGGCGGCTACCGCGGACTGGCCCGGCCGGTGGCCTATGAAAAAACGCCTCTGTCGCCCTTGTGCGGCGCACCCGGGCTGGGTGAACATACGGACGGCCTGATGGCGGCGGCGGGGCTGTCGGCCGGCGAGATCGCGGAACTGCGCGCCAGCGGCGCGCTGCGCTAAGGCGCCCGGCATTGCCGGGCCCGGCGAGGTGGGTGCGAGGAAAAGAGTCAGGACAAGAGCGCGACCAGGAACGCGACCAGGAACGACGACCAACCCGAAGGAGACAAGCATGACCGAAAGCAAGAGCCCCGATATGTGCCGCCGGCTGTTCGCCGCGCGGGCCCTTCCGTCTGCCGCGCTCGCCGCGCTGGCCCTGCTGGGCATGGGCTCTGCCGCCCATGCCCAGGAATGGACCCCTACCAAGCCGCTGCGTATGGTGGTGACCTTTCCGCCCGGCGGCACCGCCGACCTGTTGGCGCGCGCCATCGCGCCGCCGCTGGGCGATGCGCTGGGCCAGCAGGTGGTGATCGACAACCGCGCCGGCGGCGGCGGTGTCATCGGCACCGACGCGGTGGCGCGCTCGGGCAGCGACGGCCTGACCTTCGGCTTGGTGGCGGCGGGCTCGCACGCGCTCAATGCCACGCTGGTGAAAAAACTGCCCTACGACCCGGTGAAGGACTTCCAGTGGATCACGCCGCTGGTGGTTACCCCCTTCGTGCTGGTGGTGAGCAGCGCCAACCCCGCGCATACCGTGGCCGAACTGGTGGCCAACGCCAAGGCCAAGGGCGTGCCCATCAACTACGGCACACCCGGCAATGGCACCATGAACCAGATCGCCGGCGAAAACATGCGCCTGCGCACGCAGAACCCCATGACCCACATCGCCTACAAGGGTGGCGCGCCGGCCATGAACGACATCATGGGCGGCCAGCTCGACATGTCCTTTTTGCCGGTGCCCTCGGTGCTGCCCTTCGTGCAGGCCGGCCGGCTCCGTGGCCTCGCCATCGGCAGCCAGCAGCGCAGCCCGCAGATGCCCGACGTGCCGACCATGGCCGAGGCCGGTTTTCCCGGCTTCGAGGCGGGCGAGACTTTTGCGCTGGTGGCGCCCGCGACCATGCCCCGGGCCGCGCTGGTGCGGCTCAACACCGAGGTGGTCAAGCTGCTGCGCCGGCCCGACATCGCCGACAAGCTCAAGTCGCAGGGCATGGAGATCTCGGTCGCCGGGCCGGGCGCCTTCGATGCCACGGTGGTCCGCTACATCAAGGACTATGCCGAGGTGATCCGCCGCGCCGGCATCGAGTCGGAGTGACGCTGCGCAGCAAGGACGGCCCATGAACCTGCGCCAGCTGCAGAACTTCATCCACATCGTGGATACGGGCAGCATCACGCGCACGGCGCACAACATCGGCATCGCCCAGCCCGCACTCACGCTGCAGATCGCGCAGATGGAAGACGAGCTGGGAACCCAGCTGCTGCTGCGCAGCTCGCGCGGTGTGGCGCCCACCGCCGCCGGCCTCATGCTGTACCGCCAGGCGCGCCTGGTACAGCGGCAGATGGAGCAGTTGCCGCATGTGGTGCGCGGCGCCGGCACCGAGCTGGCGGGCGAGGTGGTGGTGGGTTTCGCCACCGCGCTGGCGCCCATGTTCTCCTCGCCGCTGGCCGCCGAGGTGCTGGCGCGCTACCCGCAGGTGAAGGTGCGTATGCTCGAAGGCGAGAGCGCCCTGCAGCGCGAGCTGGTGGTCCACAGCCGGGTCGACATGGCGGTGCTGATCGACCACCACGCCTCTCCCGCCGGGCTGCAGCACCGGCCGCTGTGCACCCTGGGCCTGGCCATGCTGTGCGACGGTACCGATCCACGCGACGCCGATGGCGCGCCGCTGCCGCTGGCCGAGGCGCTGGAGCGTGTGGTGGCCATGCCCGGCGCGGCCAACCCGGTGCGCATGGCGGTAGAGATCGCGTTGCGGCAGGCCGGCCTGCCGCAACGCGAGGTCCGGCTCGAACTCAATTCGCTGACCGCGCTGGTGCATGCGGTGGCCTACGGCATCGGCCCGGTGCTGGCGCCGCGTATTCCGCTGGCCGACCTGCATGCGCCCGCCGGGCTGCGTTACCGCCCGGTCATCGGGCTGGAGCAGGCGCTGCAGGTATCGCTCTGCACCTCGAAAGACATGCCCACCAGCCTGGCCGCGCATGCGGTGCAGCAGGCGCTGGTGGGCATCGTCGAGGAGCGGGTGCGCGGCGACGACTGGCCGCGCCCGGCGCCTTCCGCCTGAATTCCTTCCTGGAGTCTTTCCCATGTCCATCGACGTCTCGGTCAACGACCACATCGCGCTGATCACCCTCAACCGCCCCGAACGTTTGAACGCCTTCGACCGGGCGCATTACCTGGCCCTGTCCGATGCCTTCGCTACCGTGCGCGACGACCCGGACATCCGCGTGGCGGTGGTGACGGGGCAGGGCGAGCGCGCGTTTTCCACCGGCGCCGACCTGAAGGACCTGCCGTTCTCGATGGAGCTGGCCGACCTGATGCTGACGCAGAACGGCCTGCTGCCCAACCGCGGCATGGAGGTGTGGAAACCCATCGTCGCCGCCGTCAACGGCTACTGCCTGGCGGGTGGTTTGTGCCTGATGCTGGGCACCGACATCCGTATCGCGGCCGAGCATGCGAGCTTCGGCCTGTCGGAGGTCAAGCGCGGGCTGATCGCAGCCAACGGCGGCGTCAACCGCATGGTGCGGCAGCTGCCCTACGCCATCGCCATGGAGATGCTGCTGACCGGCGAGGCCATCGACGCGCCCACCGCCGCGCGCTGGGGCCTGGTCAACCAGGTGGTGCCCCTGGCCGAGCTGATGTCCACGGCCATGCGCTACGCCCGCACCATCGCCGCCAACGCCCCGCTGGCGGTGCAGGCGGCCAAGGAAGTGGCGCAGCGCGGGTTGGACGTGGACATGCGCACTGGCCTGCGGCTGGAGCAGGTCATGCTGCGGATGCTGCAAGGCTCGGAAGACAGCCGCGAAGGCGTGGCCGCTTTCGCGGAAAAACGCAAGCCGGTGTTCAGCGGCCGGTAACAGGTCGGTAGTATTCACGCATGTCCGCATCCCATTCTCTCCGCTCTCCCCGCGCCCTGCATTCGGTGTCCCCGGCTGACTCCGCCACGTCCAGCCCACCGCCGTCCCAGGCCCCGCTGCTGCCCGCCGCCCACCCCGGGCTGCCGGGCGACCCGGTCCTGCGCCGCGCGCTGGCGGCGATCCAGCGCAACCGCGAGGCGGGATTCCACTTCCCCGGCAACTTCCTGCACCTGTCCTTCGACCAGGTGCACCGCGCCGGCAGCCGCGTGTCGCTGGCCGTGGGGCCGCACAACAGCGGCCCCGATGGCCATGCCGACAGCGCCACGCTCGGTGTACTGGCCGACCTGGGCATCGCCACCTGTATCCGCGCCGAGGTGGTGGACGAGGTGCGCCTGGCCACCGTCAACATGCAGTTGCAGCTCTTCCCCGCGCCGCACGGCACGCGGCTGGAGGCGCACAGCGTGTTCGAGGGCTTCGTGCCCGGCGTGGCCGGCCGGCAGGCGGTCGGGCGGGTGGTGATCCGCGGCAGCGGCGGCGAGCTGGTGGGCCTGGGCATCGGCGGTTTCATGGTGCTGGACCTGCCCGCCGGCGTGCGGGTGCCGCCGATGCGCGCCGCCACGCCGGGCGAGCCGGCGCTACTGCCTGATCCGCAGTACGGGCTCGACCCACACGAGCAGGCCATCTACCAGCGCGCCGAACAGGTGCTGAGCGCGCGCGGAGCAGGAACGGGCAGCTTTATCCGCCGCTTCTGGGGCATGACCACCCGCAAGACGGTGGCCGGTGCCTCCGGCCGGCTGGAGGCTACGCCGCACGTGGGCAACCGGGTGGGCCATGTGCAGGGCGGTGTGCTGTTCGGCTTCGCCGAGGAAACCGCCCGTGCCGCACTCGGCGCGCCCGAGGCCTGGACGCCGACCTCCATCAGCGCCAGCTACCTGCGCCCCGGCGAGCCGCCGGCGGTGCGCGCCGAGGCCACCATCGTGCACCAGGGCCGCACCACCGCGGCGGTGCGGGTGCGGCTGTTCAACCACGACAAACGGCAGGTGCTGGAGGCCTTGCTGGCCTACGCGGCGCGGTAGGCCTTCAACTTGTCCTCGTCCACCTCCACGCCGAGGCCGGGCGCGTCGGACACTAGCACCGCGTTGCCCTGCATCAGCACCGGCGTGCGCACCACGTCGTCGGCCAGCGTCTCGATGCCGACGGCGAAGGCGCCTTCGAGCAGCGGGCCGGGCCAGGCGGTGGCGACGTGTGCCGCGGCCAGGGTGCCGATGCTGGTGCAGGGGTGGTTGCCGGGGTAGATACGCATGCCTGCGGCCGAGGCGATGTTCCACAGCTTGCGTATGCCCCAGATGCCGCCGTTCTTGCCCACCTTGGTGTGCACCGCGGTGCCGGCGCGCTGGCGGAGGATGGCGATGAGGTCGCCGTCGGTCGCCAGCGATTCGTCGACCATCAGCGGGATGGGGCTGCGCCGCGCCAGCTCGGCCATGCCGGCCACGTCGCCGATGGACAGCAGCTGTTCGGCCGCATCGATGCCGTAGGGCTCCAGCCGGCGCAGCAGGGTGAGCGCGCCGTCGAAATCCATGCCGGCGTTGGCGTCCACCCGCAGGATGGCGTCGGGCCCCAGGCGTTCGCGCAGGCCGGCTACCAACTGCTCGTCCTTGCGTGCGTCCACGCCGACCTTGGCGGTGAAGCTGGTGAAGCCGCGGGCCTGGAATTCGGCCGCGCCGGCGATGGTCGCCTCGATGGAGGCCTTCATGAACAGCACCGCACAGGCCGGCACCCGGTCGCGGCAGCGCCCGCCCAGCAGGGTGTGCACCGGCACACCGAGCAGCTTGCCCTGCAGGTCGTACAACGCGTCGGAAATCGCGGCCTGCGCATACAGGCTGTGCCAGACGGCCTGCTCCAGCCGCGCCATGATGGAGGCCAGCGCGAACGGCGACTGCCCCACCACCTGCTGCGTGAAATGCTCGGCCAGCACGCTGCCCAGGCTGCCCAGCGTCTCGCCGCTGCCCTGGCGCCGCCAGGCCTGGGTTTCGCCCACGCCGACCACACCGGTGTTGGTGTGCAGGCGCACCAGCAGGGTGTCGATGTGTTCGCGCGGCGCGCCGTGCGAGATCTTCACCGGCGTCTTCATCGGCATGTGCAGCGGGATGATCTCCAGGCGCTCGATGCGCACGGATGCAAAGCGATGTTCTGCGGCTGCTGGCGGGGCCATGGCTGTCTCCTGGATTTTTCGCTGAAGATAGCAGACGAGTCCCTGGAAAACGGCCCTGCCGTGCGATATTAAAAACTGAGACCCTCATCGATAAATACGATGCGTACCGACGTGGGCTTGCGTGCTATCTTGGCCCGCACAAGAACCAGCAGGAGACACTGCATGCAGACCGGCTTTTCCGTGAGTGGCGCGCGCATTACGAAAGAGGCGAGAAGGACCGTGCTGCGCGCCGCTGCATGCGCCACCTTCGGGTTGCTGCCCGCCCTGGCGCTGACCGCCCAGGCGGCCTACCCGGACAAGCCGGTGCGTATGGTCGTCGGCTTCGCGCCCGGCGGCGGCAGCGACATCGTGGCCCGGCTGTTCGCCCAGCGCCTGGGTGATGCGCTGGGCGGCAGCTTCGTGGTGGAGAACAAGGCCGGCGCCGGTGCCATGCTCGGCGCCGAATACGTCGCCAAGGCACCGCCCGACGGCTACACCCTGCTGGTGGGCACCTCGGCCGAGATGACCATCTCGCCGCCGCTCTACAAGCGCATGCCCTACCGTCCCGATGCCGACTTCGTGCCCATCGCGCTGCTGGGCATCTCGCCGGCCATCCTGGTGGCCAACATGGACTACGCCGGCAAGGATCTGCGCGACGTGGTGGCCGAGGCCAAACGCAGCCCCGGCAAGCTCACCATCGCCTCCGGCGGCGCGGGCACGGCGCCGCACCTGGCGGCCGAGCAACTGAAGATCCTCGCCGGCATCGACTTCGCGATTGCGCAGTACAAGGGCGCCGGCCCCTCGCAGGCCGATGCGGTAGCCGGCCACGTGCCGCTGGTGTTCTCCACCATCGCCTCGGCGCTGCCGCTGATCCAGGGCAAACGCCTCAAACCCATGGCGGTGATCTCGCCGCAGCGCTCCACCCTGTTGCCCGAGGTGCCGTCCACCGCCGAACTGGGCTTCAAGAACTACGCGGCGGTGACCTGGTTCGGCCTGTTCGCGCCCGAACACACACCGCCCGCGGTGGTCGATGCCCTGCGCAAGGCGGTGGACCAGTCGCTGGCCGACCCCGCGGTGCGCGGCAAGCTGGAAGCCATGGGTGTCGAACCTTCCAAGCCGGAGGAGGGCGGCGAAGCCCTGCGCAAGCGCGTGACCGCGGAGCTGGCGAACTGGACGAAGGTGATCAAGGCGGCGGGCATCACCGCGCAGTAGGCCCCCGCCCTGGGTCTTTGTGTCCGTCCAGGAAGGCAAATCAACCGGAACGGATTTTTGGTGCTAGAATACGAGGCTTAGCGGCTGTAGCTCAGTTGGATAGAGTACTTGGCTACGAACCAAGGGGTCGTGGGTTCAATTCCTGCCAGCCGCACCATACATCTCGATGTATTTCAACAGCCTAGAGGCTTAACCCTCTAGGCTGTTTTCTTTTGTGCGGGACTTGCCAGCGCGCGCCGGCCCCCGCACCGGCATCACAACCCGCCGAAGCCGTTGCCGGCAATGGCGCTGCCTTCGGCGAAGAGCGGTTTTGCGCCCACGAGCTTGACGACGAAGTCGCCCGCGTTGTAGGCCGTGTTGGAACCGGTCGCCTCCACGTAGACGTAGACGTCTTCGTTGAAGATGAACACGGTCATGCCATTGTTGGTGTTGTTTCTGCTGGCCGCCCAATTCAGGGCGTTCGACACGAAGCCCTGCGTCGTGAAATCCTGCACCGTGCTCCAGTTGGATCCCACCTGGGGCGTGAAGCCCGTGAAGGATATGACGTCGGTGCCGGCGCCTGCGGCCCGGTAGTCGGTGATGGTGTCGGTGGCGACGCCGCTCTGGCCGCCCGTGAAGGTCGAGAAATTGGCGGCGCTGAAGGCAAACGTGTCATTGCCGGCACCACCCGTCAGGGTGTTGAAACCCTTGCCGGGCGAAATCGTGTCGTCACCCACGCCGCCCTTGATGGTCAGGGTGCTGGTGGAGATGGCGGCCGCGGCGTTGAGGGTCTCGCTGCCGGTGGCGGCCGAGCCGTCGATAGTGAGTGTGTTGCTGCCCGTCACGTTGCCGGCGGCCAGCGTCAGGCTGTTGCCGGTCACGGAGGCCAGGTTGAGGGTGGTGTTGTTGTTGAACACCGCGCTGCTGAACGACGCGGCGGACACGGCGTCGGTCAGCGTGATGCTGGTCAGGCTCGTCGCGCTGATGCCGCCGGTCCCGATGCCTGCCAGGGTCGTCGCCACGTCGGCCACCAGGCCGCTGAGGGCGGTCACGCCGTTGGCGCTCACCAGGCCCGTGGTGGCGGCGTCGATGGCGTTCAGGTCGGTGGGCGTCGCCGAGGTGTCGGTGAGGGTCAGTGTCACATTGGCGGCATGCTTCCACTGCGTGAGGTTCTCGGTCACCAGCAGTTGCGTGGCCTGGGCCAAGGTCAGGCTGCCGTAGGCCGTGACCGACGAGGCGTCCACCAGGCCGGTGGTGGCGCCGTCGACGGCCAGCAGGTCCGCGATGCTGGCGCTGGTGTCGCTCAGGGTCACGGCCACATTGCCGGCCATCTTGATCTTGTCGCCCGAAGTGCCGGCGTCGGTGCTCAGGATCTGCAGCACGTCCGCGACCGTGGAGGCGGTCAGGGAGGTGACGGTCGAGGCATCCACCAGCCCGGTGGTGTGGGTCTCGATGGACTTCAGCGTGGCGGCGTCCGAGGTGGTGTCGCTCAGAGTGACGGCGACGTTGGCGGCCATCCTGACCTTGTCGCCCGTGGTGCCCGCGTTGGTGAAGACGAGCTGGTTCGCATCGGCGGCCAGGCCGGTCAGGGTGGTGACGGTGCTGGCATCCAGCAGGCCGGTGGTGGCGTTGTCGAGGGCCGCGAGGTCGGCCGCCGTGGCGCTGGTGTCGGTCAGGGTGACGGCGACTGCCCCGTTGATGTTGATCTTGTCGCCGCTGCTGCCCTTGTCGGTGACCAGCAGCAGCTTCGCATCGGCCACCAGCGCGGCGGTGATGGCGGTGACGGTCGAGGCATCGAGCAGGCCCGTCGTGGCCTGCTCGATGGCCTTCAGGTCGGCCGCCGTGGCGCTGGTGTCGCTCAGGGCCACGGTCACGCCGGCGGCCAGGGTCACCCGGGCCGCGTCGGTGATCAGCAGCTGCCGGGCCTGGGCCGCCGTGGCCGCGGTGATGGAGGTCACGGTCGCCGCATTCACCGTGCTGGTGGTGGCGCCGTCGATGGCCGCGAGCACTGTGCCCGTGGCGGTGGTGTCGCTCAGCGTCACCGTCACGTTGCCGGCCACCTTGATCTTGTCGCCCGAGGGGCCGGCATCGGTCACCAGCACCTGTTGCACATCGGCGGCGGTACCGCTGAGGGTGATGACGGTCGATGCATCCACCAGCCCGGTGGTGGCCGTCTCGATGCCCTTCAGCGCGGCGGCGGTGGCCGTGGTGCCGGTCAGGGTCACGGCTTCGCTGCCGGAGAGCTTGATCTTGTCGCCGGTGGTGCCCGCATTGGTCACCAGCAGCAGTGTCGCATCCGCCACGGAGGCGGCGGTGATGGCGGTGATGGTCGATGCATCCACCAGCCCGGTGGTGGCCGCCTCGACGGTCTTGAGGTCGGCGGCCGAGGCGGTGGTGTCGGCCAGGGTGACCGCCACGCTGCCGGCGAGGTTGATCTTGTCGCCGGTGCTGCCGATGTCGGTGATCAGCAACTGCTTGGCGTCGGCGACCGTGGCGGCGGTGATGGCGGTGATGCTGGTGGCATCCACCAGGCCGGTGGTGGCCGTCTCGATGGCCTTCAGGTCGGCCGCCGTGGCGGTGGTGTCCGTCAGGCCGACGGTGACGCCGGCGCCCAGGGTCACGGTGGCCGCGTCGGTGATGAGCAACTGCTTGGCCTGGGCCACCGTGGCCGCGGTGAGGGAAGTGACGGCCGAGGCGGTGACCACGCCGGTGGTGCCGTCGTCGATGGCCTTCAGCACCGTGCCGGTGACCGTGCTGTCGCTGAGGCTGATGGCGGCGTTGGCCGCCGTCTTGATCTTGTTGCCCGAACTGCCGTTGTTGGTGAACAGCAGCAGTTGGGCCTGTGCGGCGGTGGCGCCGGTGATGGTGGTCACGCTCGACGCATCGAACAGCCCGGTGGTGGCCGCCTCGATGGCGGCGAGATCGGTGGCCGTGGCGGTGGTGTCCGTCACGGTGACGGCGGCGTTGGCCACTATTCTGATCTTGTCGCCGCTGGTGCCGTTGTCGGTGACCAGCAGTTGTACCGCGTTGGCGACCGTTGCGCTGTTGATCGTGACGACGCTGGAGGCATCCACCAGCCCGGTGGTGGCCTGTTCGACGAGCACGAGGTCGGCGGCCGTCGCGGCCGTGTCGCTCAGGGTCACCGCCACGCCGACGGCCACCGTCACCCGGGCCGCGTCGGTGATCAGCAACTGCTTGGCCTGTGCCGCCGTGGCGGCCGTGATGGCGGTGATGGTCGCGGCATTGACCGTGCCGGTGGTGGCGTTGTCGATGGCCACCAGCGCCGTGGCCGTGGCCGTGGTGTCGGTGACGAGGATGATGCCGACGTTGCCGGCGAGATTGATCTTGTCGCCCGTGGAACCCTTGTCGGTCACCAGCAGCTGGGTCGCATTCGCCAGCGTGGTGCCGGTGATGGAGGTGATGCTCGAAGCGCTCACCAGCCCGGTGGTGGCCGTCTCGATGGCGATCAGGTCCGCTGCCGTGGCGGTGGTGCCGGTCAGGATGACGGTGACGTTGCCGGCGGTATTGATCTTGTCGCCGGTGCTGCCCTTGTCGGTCACCAGCAGCAGCTTGGCATTCGCCACCGAGGCGGCGGTGATGGACGTGACGGTCGTGGCATCCACCAGCCCGGTGGTGGCCTGCTCGATGGACACGAGGTCGGCCGCCGCAGCGCTGGTGTCGCCCAGGGTGACGGCGACCGCGCCGCCGAGGTTGATCTTGTCGCCCGTGGTGCCCCTGTCGGTCACCAGCAGCAGCGCATCGGCCACGGCGGCGGCGGTGATGGTGGTGATGCTGGTGGCATCCACCAGGCCGGTGGTGGCCGTCTCGATGGTCTTGAGGTCGGCCGCGGTGGCGGTGGTGTCGGTGAGGCCGACAGTGACGCCGGTGGCTAGCGTCACGGTGGCCGCGTTGGTGACCAGCAGTTGTTTGGCCTGTGCGACGGTGGCGGCGGTGATGGAGGTGATGGTAGAGGCATTGACCACACCGGTCGTGCCGTCGTTGATGGCCTTCAGCGCCGTGCCGGTGGCGGTGGTGTCCGCCAGGGCGATGGCGACGTTGGCCGCCGTCTTGATCTTGTCGCCGCTGCTGCCGTTTTTGGTGGAGAGCAGCAGTTGCGCGTCGGCCACGCTGGCGGCGCTGATGGTGGCGACGCTGGTGGCATCCACCAGCCCGGTCGTGGCGGCTTCGAGGTTCTTGAGGTCGGCCGCCACGGCGGTGGTGTCGGCCAGGGTGACGGCGACGTTGCCGGCGAGGTTGATCTTGTCGCCGGTGGTGCCCAGGTCGGTGACGAGCAGTTGCTTGGCATCGGCCACGGTGGCAGCGGTGATGGCGGTGATGCTGGTGGCGGTAACCAGGCCGGTGGTGGCCGTCTCGATGGCCTTGAGGTCGGCGGCGGTGGCGGTGGTGTCGGCCAGGGTGACGGCGACGTTGCCGGCGAGGTTGATCTTGTCGCCAGTGGTGCCCAGGTCGGTGACGAGCAATTGTTTGGCATCCGCGACGGTGGCAGCGGTGATGGCGGTGATGCTGGTGGCATCCACCACGCCGGTGGTGGCCGTCTCGATGGCCTTGAGGTCGGCCGCGGTGGCGGTGGTGTCG
>JAZJYT010000039.1:0-90330 GCA_040390235.1 Pseudomonadota bacterium
TCGGCGCCCAGGTAGGACGCCAGGGGCTCCAGGTATTCCATGATTTCGATGCCTTTCTCTTGCTCGAATACGCGTGGAATCACCTTTTCGACCACCAGACCGCAGCCCTGCATCAAGAGCAGCATGTCGTTCAGCGTGAACCAGCGTATGTGTGTGCGGTCGAACAGCCCCATGTCCGCCCGCGGCCAGCTGCCAGCTGCCAACTGCGCGAAAACGCTCCAGTGCTGCACATTGGGTATGCACGCCAGCAGGGTGCCCCCGGGTGCAAGCCGCAAGACCGCTTCTTTCAACACGGCCTCGGGGTCGTAGAGATGCTCGAGCACATCGCCAAATATCAGGTAGTCGAACCCTTCCAGGGGCAACACGCCAGCCAATTCGGCGTCTTCCGCCCAAGTCGCCGGCAGCCGGTCCAGATTGCGCTGGATACCCGCGTCCAGCACCTCCCGGGCCTGTTCGAGCGGTTCAGCCATCAATTCGACCCCGACATAACGAACGGTCGGATTGCCCGCCTTGACAGCGCGCGCCAGCGCCCCCGCTCCGCAGCCGAACTCGCATATCGCCCTGGCCTGCGGGGCTACTGCATGAAGCAGATCGAGGTTCACGTTGTCGTAGTAAGCGTCCATGGTCAAAAGTTCGGTTCTTGCCGGTTGTGCAACAGGGGAGGCCAGTCCCGTCAGGCCCTGAAGTCCGGAGGCCCCACCGAGAAGCTACCGGACTTGCCCCCGTCCTTGCGCAGCAGCCGCACATCCGTCATCACCATCCCCCGGTCCACTGCCTTGCACATGTCGTAGATGGTCAGCAAGCCGATCTGCACCGCGGTAAGCGCCTCCATCTCCACCCCCGTGGGGCCGGTCAGTTCCACGGTCGCCGTGCAGACGATGGCGGCAGCGTCCGTGCCGTTCGCCGGCCGGGCCGCGAACTCCACGGCAACCCGCGTCAGCATCAGCGGATGGCATAGCGGAATCAGGTCACTCGTCTTCTTCGCCGCCTGGATTGCCGCGATCCGTGCCACACCCAGCACGTCGCCCTTTTTCGCGTTGCCGGACTCGATCAGCGCCAGCGTTTCCGGCCGCATGTCGATGCGCCCGGTCGCCACGGCGACACGGTGTGTATGCGCCTTGCCGCCTACATCTACCATGTGGGCTTGGCCTTCGGCGTCGAAATGGGTCAGTGTGCTCATCGGGGGGAGACTTGCGCGTGAAAAAAATGGCGCGGCCGGCGGCCGAACGTTTGGCGTATTACCGCATCATACGGCGATGGTTTTGCTGATCAGAAGCAATACGGGTGCCGTTCGGCGGTTCCTGCACGTAGCCGGTTGCAGCCTGCTGGCGCTGGCCATGGCGTTGCCGCCCCGAATGGCCACGGCCCAGCTCCCGGGCCTCGGCGACGGCAGCGAGATGTCTGCCGGCGCCGAGCGCCGCCTGGGCGACAGGATCGCGCGCCAGCTCTACCGTGACCCGGACTATTTCGACGACCCGGTGCTGGTCGAGTACCTGCAGACCATCTGGGACGCCCTGCTGCAGGGTTCCCGCGAGCGCGGGGAGATGAGCCCGGAACTGGACGAGCGGTTTGCCTGGCAGCTGCTGATGGGCCGCGACAAGGAGGTCAATGCCTTTGCCCTGCCCGGTGGCTACATGGGGGTCTACGCGGGGCTGATCGCCATCACCACCTCGCGCGACGAGCTGGCTTCGGTGCTGGCCCATGAACTGAGCCACATCACCCAGCGCCACATCTCCCGCCTCATGACGCAGCAGGGCCGCACCACACCGCTGCTGCTCGCCGCCCTGTTGCTGGGCATGCTGGCCGCCAGCAAGAACCCGCAGGCGGCAGGCGCCATGATGGCGGGCAGCACGGCCGTCGCGGCGCAGCTGCAGCTCAATTTCTCGCGCGACATGGAGCGCGAGGCCGACCGGGTGGGCTACGGTGTGCTGGTGCAGGCCGGTTTCGACGGCCGGGGGTTTTCATCGATGTTCGAAAAGCTGCAGATGGCCTCGAACCTCAACGACAACGGCAACTACCCGTACCTGCGCAGCCATCCGCTGACCAGCGAACGTATTGCCGACATGCGCTCGCGGGTGCCGCTGGAGGCCGTCCCACTGCAGGCGACCAGCCCCGCCCCCCCGGCGCCTGCCGCCGCCCCTGCGCCTTCGGCCGCCGCTGGCGTTGCCGCCGGGGGCACCGGCCGGGAGATCGTCGTCACCGCCGCGCGCAGCGACCTCCTCGAACATGCCCTGGTCGCCGCGCGCGCGCGCGTCGTGTCGCGGTCCGGGGCGGTGGATACCTTGCGCGCCTGGGCGAACGAGCCCGGTCTGAGCGGCTTCAGCGCCCTGCCGCGCCTGCGCCAGGCCCCGGCCTTGTATGCATCGGCGCTGGCCAATGTGCAGCAGCACGATTTCGACGCCGCGCGCCGCCACGTGGCGCGGCTGGCGGCCCTGGTGGCCGACGATGCACGCGCGGCCCGGCTGGCACGCCTGTTGTCGGCAGAGATCGAACTGGGTGCCCGCGAAGGGGCGCGTGTGGTGGCCCTCCTGACGCCGCCGGGTGCAACGGCGCCGCCGACGGTCCTGCCGCGGCCCGAACTGGTCCTGCTGGCCCAAGCCACGCAGCACGGCGGGGTCGTGCCGGACCTGACATCGCGGCTGCAGAGCCGGGTTGCCTCGCATCCCCAGGACGCCACCGCCTGGCAACTGCTGGCGGACTCCTACCGCAAGGATGGGCAGCCGCTGCGCGCGGTACGGGCCGAGGCCGAGGCCCAGGTCGCGCACCTCGACTGGGCCGGCGCCATAGACCGCTACCGGGCCGGCCAGGAGCTCATGCACCGGGGGGGGCCGGGCACCGACTATGTGGAAGCGTCCATCATCGACACCCGCCTGCGCGAGGCCGAGTCACGACTTCGCGAAGATGCCGCCGAGCGCTGACTCGATCACCATGCCGATGGCCGAGTAGATCAGCGAGCCGAGCAGGGCGGCGCCGAAGCCCCGCACCTCGAAGCCCGCCAGCACACCCGATGCGGCCCAGAACATCAGCGCGTTGATGACGAACAGGAACAGGCCCAGGGTGAGGATGGTCACCGGCAGCGTCAGCAGCACCAGCACCGGGCGCAGCACCACGTTGAACAGGCCTATCACCGCTGCGGCGATCAACGCCGAGGTGAAGCTTTGCACCTGCACCCCGCTGTAGAGGTAGGCCACAAAAATCAGTGCTGCCGCACTCAGCAGCCATTTGAGGAGGAGCTTCATGCGGCAAGAATAGCACTGGCGCGCCCGCGCACTACGCGTTTCGGGGGACTCGCCAGCCGCCGCCGGGCCGCCCCAAGGCGGCGACGCCCCCTTGGGGCGGGGCAGCGACGACACGCAGTGCGGAGCGTGGGGGCCTTATTCCGCGGCCAGCACCAGCATGGCGCCCATGCCGGCCACGGCGCCCGGCACCGCCCAGCGGCTGTCCTTGGCCGGCGCGGGCAACACGTCGCTGAGCGGCTGCAGGTCCTGCCCGAACTTCGGACGCCGTGCATCGACCACCCGCGCGCCGGCGTGTTCGGCCAGCAGCCGCTGCGTCAACTCGGGCAGCGGCCCCTTGGCCAGCACCGGCA
The DNA here is from genome assembly GCA_040390235.1 of Pseudomonadota bacterium. Taxonomy (GTDB): domain Bacteria; phylum Pseudomonadota; class Gammaproteobacteria; order Burkholderiales; family Burkholderiaceae_C; genus Xylophilus. Next base: position 3,590 of record JAZJYT010000039.1, read on the forward strand.
CGGCCGTGTCGCCGTGCGACTGCAGCCAGGGCAGCATCTGTGCGAAGAACTTGTCGGCCCACTTGGCACGCCAGTTCTCGCGGGCGCTGTGGCTCACCCATTTGCTGATGCGCTGCGTCATGCGCGGCGCGCAGGCCACCACGACCCACAGCGCGGCATGTTCCGTGTCCGCGGCGCGGCGGCACTGCACCATCGGTGCGAGCTGCTGCTGCGCGTGGATGGCGTCGTCGACATACACAATGATCTTGTCCATGGTGGCTCCTTGCGCGGGGGTGGGGGAATCGTGGGAAATCGCCGTTGTTGTTGCCATGTCTCGCTCCTCAGTCGGCGGAGTGGGTGGCGGCCGTGATGCGGGCCTGGCCGGGCGCTTGCTGCGGAGCCGTCGCCTGGCGGCGGCTGTTCCACCGGCCGGCGGCCAGTACACCGGCGATGGCCAGCGCGCAGAAACCCCAGTACGCCACGTCGTGGATGGTTTCGTCGCCCTTGAACACAGAGGCCAGCAGGCCTTCGTTGACGATCATCTTGGCGGCCGTGAAGGCAAGTACCGCGGAACCCAGCTGGATGATCACGGGGTAACGCTGCACCAGCTTCAGCACCAGGGTGCTGCCGAACACCACGATGGGGATGCTGATCAGCAGGCCGATCACCACCAGGCCGAAGGAACCGTGGGCGGCACCGGCCACACCCAGCACATTGTCGATACCCATCAGTGCATCGGCGACCACGATGGTCTTCATCGCGCCCCAGAAGGTGGTGGCACCCACGCCATGCTCACCTTCGTCGTGGCCCTGGTCGGCCAGCAGCTTGTAGGCGATCCACAGCAGGCCCAGGCCGCCGACCAGCATCAGGCCGGGGACCTTCAGCAGCCAGACTACCCCCACGGTCATGGCCGAGCGCACGACGATGGCGCCGACCGTGCCCCAGACAATGGCCTTGGTCTGCAGCTGTTTTGGCAGCCGCCGTGCGGCCAGTGCAATGACGATCGCGTTGTCGCCCGCCAGGACGAGGTCGATCAGGACGATGGCCAGCAGGGCCGTCCACCAAGGGGTTGTAAATAATTCCATGAACACACACTCCGCATTGCTTCGATCATTCGATCAACAACCTGCGGCGGGTTCGGGGAAAAGCCGAGAAACACGCTTTCCGTGGGAAAGCGAGACGAACGGACTTCGACCAAACCTGCTGCAGGTTCCAATCGAAGGTCTTGCTCGGCATGGTGTCATGACGATATTTGCCCAGCAAGCCGGAAGTTTGCACTTCGTATTGACGACTTTGCTGATACCCCATGCCACGGTACCCATCGAGGGGCACCTCCCTGTGCGGCATGAAGCGGGAGCTACTCCCCTTCGTGCCCCTATTAGAACATCGTGAAGGGGCGCCAGCCAAGTGCTGCATGCGCAATTGTTTCCGAAAGATTCGGGAAGATTTAAGCGAAGCAGCCTGCAATCGGTTGATCTGCTTGCCTTTTGTGCTATCAATGCAGGAGCGGACACTCCGGGAAAGCGATAGGACGACGACTCTCCGGGGTGGCGGCGCTATCATCGCCCTCCCTCCTTTTGCGCCGGCCTTGCCGCCACCGATCACGCCGCATGGCCGCCTTGCACATCACCGACATCGAAGCCGCCATCAACTTCTGGCGTGCCAGAAAGCCATCACCCGATGGCGTCACGCTGGCGCCGGAACTGCGGGCGCTGGCGGAGGTGTACGCGCTGATGGTGTATTTCCACGAGGATGAGGTGGACGAGCGCGGTTTCCCGCCCAAGGCCTGGCAGGCCTGGCTGGAGTGGTACCGCAGCACACCCGACACTCCCTGCATCGCCATCTGCTCCACCAGCCAGGGCGACGAGCTGTGCAAGGGCTGCGGCCGCACTTTCGACGAGGTGCAGCACTGGCCCGAGATGGCGCCGGCCGACAAGCGTGCCACCTGGCGCCGCATCACCCAGGAAGGCAGCGCCTGGCGCTTCAACCGCTATGCCGAACGTGCCGCCGAGGGTGCGGCGGACGCCGCGCCGGCCGCGGCACCGGTGTTCGGGCCCCGGGGATGATCCGCCTCACGCAGGCGCCCAATGCCGCCATCGCGACCATCTGGGCCGACCTGCTGTGCGAAGCCGGCTTCACCGCCACGGTGCAGCGGCAGTACCTCGGCTCCGCCGCCGGTGAACTGCCGCCCGACCAGTGCCTGCCGGAGATCTGGTTGTTCCACGACGACCACCTGGCCCAGGCGCGTTCGCTGCTCGCCGAACTGCATACATTGCCCCAACGGCGCTGGGTTTGCCTGCCGTGCGGTGAACTGGTGGAAGGCGGCTTCGAGCAGTGCTGGAACTGTGGCGCGCTGATGCCCCGCTAACCCTGCGGCCGACCACCGGGCCGCCCCAAGGCGGCCGCGCCTCCCTATTTCCAGCGAACGCAGGCCACGTCGACCGTGTTCCGGTCGTCGCCGAGCATCAGCGCGCCGTCCTGGATCGTTGCCTGCAACTGCATGCTGCGCTGCGCCAGCTGGGCCAGGGCCTGCGAGGCTTCGGTGGGCACCCGCCACACCTGGAGTTTTTCCAGGCGCGAGAGTTTGTTCTCGATGCCCTTCCACCAGATCTCGGACGCGTGGTTGAAGCAATAGACGTGCACCGCATCGGCCTTGCTGCAGGCGCGCACCAGGGGCTTTTCTTCCGGCTGGCCGACCTCGATCCACAGCCGTGGCCGGTTGGTGTAGTCGCGCAGCCAGACGTCGGGCTCGTCCGGGTTGGACAGTCCCGCACCGAAACTCAGGGTGCCATCGCCCCCCAGCAGGGTCTGCAGCGCATGTGCCTCCAGCGCCAGCGCCGCCAGGCGCACCATCATGCGTTCGTCGGTCTCGCTCGGGTGCCGCGCCAGCGTCAGCGCGTGGTCGGCGTAATAAGCATGGTCGATGTCGGCAATGGCGACAGCAGCCTTGAAGATGGTCGATTTGATGGCCATCCTGGCCTTAGGCTCGACGAGCGAGTTCGGCGGCTTTGCCTATGTAGCTGGCGGGGGTCATGGCCAGCAGGCGTTCCTTCTCGGCCTCGGGGATTTCCAGCGAGCGGATCAGCGTGTGCAGGTCTTCGGCGCGCACTGTCTTGCCGCGGGTCACTTCCTTCAGTTTTTCGTAGGCGCCCTGCACGCCGAAACGTCGCATCACCGTCTGGATCGGCTCGGCCAGCACTTCCCAGGAGGCATTCAGGTCATCGTCGATGGCTTCGCGGTTGAGTTCCAGCTTGCCCAGGCCGACACCCATCGAGTGGTAGGCCAGCACGCTGTAGCCCAGGGCCACGCCCATGTTGCGCAGCACGGTGGAGTCGGTCAGGTCGCGCTGCCAGCGGCTCACCGGCAGTTTTTCGGCCAGGTGGCGCAGCAGGGCGTTGGCCAGGCCCAGGTTGCCCTCGGCGTTCTCGAAGTCGATCGGGTTGACCTTGTGCGGCATGGTCGACGAGCCGATCTCGCCGGCTTTCAGCCGCTGCTTGAAGTAACCCAGGCTGATGTAGCCCCAGATGTCGCGCGCCCAGTCCACCAGGATGGTGTTGGCCCGTGCCACCGCGTCGAACAGTTCGGCCATGTAGTCGTGCGGCTCGATCTGGATGCTGTAGGGCTGGAAGCTCACGCCCAGGCCCAGCGGCTCGGGCGTCTCGATCACCTTGCGGCTGAAGGCTTCCCAGTCGAAATCGGGCCAGGCCGACAGGTGGGCGTTGTAGTTGCCCACGGCACCGTTCATCTTGGCCAGCAGCTGCACGCCGGCAATCCGGTCGCGTGCCGTCGACAGGCGCATCACCACGTTGGCGAGTTCCTTGCCCACGGTGGTGGGGCTGGCGGTCTGGCCGTGCGTACGCGACAGCATGGCCACGTCGGCATGGGCGTGGGCCATGTCACGCAGCTTGGCAATGATGCCGTCGATGGCCGGCAGCAGCACCTGCTCGCGTGCCACCTTCAGCTGCAGGGCGTGGCTGGTGTTGTTGATGTCTTCGCTGGTGCAGGCGAAATGCACGAACTCCGCGGCGGCCAGCAGTTCGGGCCGGGCCTCGAACTTCGACTTGATCCAGTATTCGACCGCCTTCACGTCGTGGTTGGTGACCTTCTCGATGTCCTTGATGGCGATCGCGTCGGCTTCCGAGAAATTCTTCACCAGCCCCAGCAGGTAGGTGCGGGCGCCGGGCGACAGCGGCTTGAATTCGCTGAAACCCGCATCCGACAAGGCGATGAACCAGACGATTTCCACCTGCACCCGGCGGTGCATGAAACCCTGCTCGCTCATCAGCGGGCGCAGGGTGGCCAGGCGGGAGGCATAACGGCCATCGAGGGGGGACAGGGCGGAAACGGCGGAGGCGGCGGACGTGGGGCTCATGCCCGGGATTGTAGGTCCGGGTTAACACGGGGGCGGCAACCGACGGACGGTGGCGTCGGCGCGACACATGGCATGCGGCGCCGGCAAGCAAGCGATGCGAAAGGTCGAGTCGATAGAATCAAACTCCCGCCGCCGCCTTTTTTCCACGAGCGACCTCCCATGAAACTGATCGGATCCAAGGCCAGCCCCTACGTGCGCAAGGTGCGCGTCGTCATGGCCGAGAAGAAGCTCGACTACCAGTTCGTGCTGGAAAATCCCTGGAGCAGCGACACCGCCATCGGCATCTCCAACCCGCTGGGCAAGGTGCCCTGCCTGGTCATGGAAGGCGGCGAGGCGGTGTTCGACTCGCGTGTCATCGTCGAATACCTCGACACCCTGTCGCCGGTGGGCAAGCTCATCCCGGTCCAGGGCCGGGAGCGCGCCGAGGTCAAGACCTGGGAGGCGCTGGCCGACGGCCTGCTGGACGCTGGTGTGCTGGCCCGGCTGGAAGCCGGTGGTTTTGCCGGCCGCCAGGAATCCGAGCGTTGCCAGCCCTGGATCGACCGGCAGCTGTCCAAGGTGCACGACTCCCTCAAGGCCATGAGCCAGGGCCTGGGCGACAAGCCCTACTGCAGCGGGGTGCACCTGAGCCTGTCGGATATCTCCGTGGGCTGCGCCCTGCTGTGGCTGGAGTTCCGTTTCGCCGATATCGACTGGCGCGGCCTGTACCCCAACCTGGCGCGCCTGGTGGACAAGCTCGCGCAGCGTCCCAGTTTTGTGGACACCCAGCCGGGGTAGTAGAGCCCCCCGGCTTCTCACTTCGCTTCGCTGCGTGTAGTTCGCCACCCCCCGTGGGGGAGGCTGCCCCGGGCCTTGGGGCGGCCCGGCGGCCGGGGCCGGCTGGGCAAATACTGGTGCTGTTTTTACTGAGGCTTTTGCAGGGTGTACTGCACCAGGTCGGTGTTGCCCTCGGCAAAGGCCGCCTCGCAGTAGGCCAGGTAGAACTCCCAGATGTGCAGGAAACGTTCGTCGAAGCCCAGCTGCAGCACCTGCTGGCGGGCGGCGGTGAACTGCTCGCGCCAGCGCCGCAGTGTCTCGGCATAGTCGCCGCCGAAGGAAAAACTGTCCACGACCTGCAAACCGGCCTCTTCGGCCGCCTTGCGGAATTCGTGCGGGCTGGGCAGGCAGCCCCCCGGAAAGATGTACTGCTGGATGAAGTCCGTGGAGCGCACATAACGTCCGAAGAGTGCATCGTCGATCACGATGCTCTGGATGCAGGCCCGCCCGCCGGGTTTCAGCAGCCGGGCGATGGTGGCGAAGTAGGTGGGCCAGTACGCCTGGCCCACCGCCTCCACCATCTCGATCGAGCACACCGCGTCATACGGGCCGTCGGCCACGTCGCGGTAGTCCTGCAGGCGCAGGTCGGCGCGGGCCGCAGCGCCCAGGTTCTCGACCCGCCGCCGGGCAAAGGCCAGTTGTTCGGTCGACAGCGTCACCCCTGTGATGGAGGCGCCGAACTCGGTCACGGCCTTTTCCACCAGCGCACCCCAGCCGCAGCCGATCTCCAGCACCCGGTCCCCCGGCTGCACCTGGGCCATACGCAGGGCGCGGCGCACTTTGGCGTCTTGTGCCGCTTCCATGGACTGGGCCGGATCGCCGTCGAACAGCGCCGACGAGTAGTTCATCGTGCCGTCGAGCCACAGGCCGTAGAAGGCATTGCCCAGGTCGTAGTGCGCATGCACGTTCTTGCGGCTGTTGGAGCGTGAATTGCGGTTCAGCAGGTGGCGCAGGCGGTAGAACATACGCCCGGCCCAGGTGCCGTAGACCACCTCTTCCACTTCGCGGCGGTTGGCCACCAGCAGGCGCAGCAGTGCGGCCAGGTTCGGGGTGGTCCAGTCGCCGGCGATATAACTTTCGGCAAAACCGATGTCGCCGGATCGCAGCACCGCGGCGCAGACTTTCCAGTTGCGCAGGGTGATGGCACCGGCCAGGGCGACCCCACCCTCGCCGCCGGCGGGGCCGGCATGGCCGAACTGGCGCATGCCCCCATCGGGCAACTGCACCGTCAGCACCCCCCGCCGCAGCCGCTGCAGCAGCGAAAAAACCGTACGCGCCGCGGCCGGTGCGTGGTCGGGCAGGGCAAATTCGGGGGCGGTAGTGCTGTTCATGGGGGACAGTACGCGCGGGAGGCGCTGGTGGTTTCAGACCGCTGGCTTCAGCGCGAAACCGGCTGGGCCGGCGGTGGCGGCTTGCGGAAAAAGCGCACCCGCTTGCAGAACAGCCGCAGCGCCTGCCAGTGGATACGGGCGACGATGCCAAACGTCAGCGCAGGGTAACGCCACAGCGCCCGCCGCACCGATGCCGCGGTAACGGCCTCCAGCCGCCCGCTGACGCTGGTGCGGATCAGCGGGCCCGCCGCATCGTCGTAGTCGATGCGCACGACCGTGTGGGCTGCCCCCGCGCGTTCGACCTGCAGAAAACGGAAGCGGTAAGTCCCCGCAACGCTGCAGAAGGGTGATACATGGAACACCTTGGCGGCCCGCAGTTCCACACCCCAGGCGGGGTTTTCCAGCAGGTAGCAGTGGCGCTCGCCGAAGGTATTGTTCACCTCCACCACGATGGCCCGCAGCGTGCCATCCGGCCGGTGGCAATACCAGAAACTCACGGGCTTGAAAGTAAACCCCCACACCCGGGGATAACAATGCAGCCAGACCTCACCCGCGGCATCGGTGATGCCATGGGCGTGCAGCAGCCCGTCGAGCCAGGCCAGCGCGCCGCCTTCGGCCAGCGTACGGCCATCGCCATGGTCGCGGTCGTCGAAGGCCAGTGCGCCGCGGCGGTTCCAGGCCAGCACACCGGCCAGCGCCGGGTCGGCACGCAGGGCACGCATGGGCAGCAGCAGGAAATAGTGGCCATAGGCAAAGGCGTTGCGCGCCGGGCGCAGCCGGGCATGGCGCACCTGGCCGAAGCCGATGAGCGGCACCGCGGGGCCGCCGGCGGGTGTCATGCGGCCCGTCTTTCCGCCGGCTCGGCTTGCGCCAGCCTGGTATCTGCCCGTCCTGCGTCGGCCAGCAGCCGGGCGGCTGCCGCCTCGCCGGACGTGAGACCGTCTTCGTGGAAACCATAGCCCGTCCAGGCGCCGCAGAAGTAGGTGTCCTGTGCCCCCTGGAGTGCCGGCAGCCCGTGCTGGGCCCGGATGGCCGCCGCGTCGAAGACCGGATGCGCATAGGACAGGTCTGCCAGGATCTGGCCAGGCCCGATCTCGCCCACCGGGTTGAGCGACACGAGTACCGGCTGTTCCCACGGCAGGGGCTGCAGGCGGTTGAGCAGGTAGTGCAGGCAGACCCGTGGCGCCATGCCGCCCATTGCCGGGGCTGCCGCCGCCTCGTAGTTCCAGGCGGCCCAGGCGGCGCGGCGCCGGGGCAGCACCGTGCTGTCGGTGTGCAGCACCGCGCGGTTCGGCTGGTAGCGGATGGCTCCCAGCACCGCGCTTTCGGCCGGCGTCGGTGCCGCCAGCAGGGCCAGCGCCTGGTCGGAATGCGTGGCCACCACTACCTTGTCGAATGCCTCGGTGCCCGCCGCCGTGGCGATGTGTACCCGGCCGCCCTCGCGGTGCAGTGCCAGCACCGGCGTCTGCAGGCGCCGGTCGTCGATGCCCGCCACGATCTTCTCGACATAACGGCGCGAACCGCCGGCCACCGTGTGCCACTGCGGCCGGTCGGCCACCTGCAGCAGGCCGTGGTTGTGGCAGAAACGCACCAGGGTCGCCATGGGAAAACGCAGCATCTGGTCGGTCGGACAACTCCAGATGCAGCCCAGCATGGGCAGCAGGTACCAGTCGCGGAAGGCGGTGCCCAGCCGGTGTTCCTGCAGGAAGTCCGCCAGGGGCTGTTCCAGCGCGGGCGAGGTCGTGTCCTGGCCTTCGGCCAGCCGGGTCGCCAGCGTGTTGAAGCGCAGCAGGTCGCGCAGCATGCCCAGGAAGGCAGGGCGCAGCAGGTTGCTGCGCTGCGCGAAGACCGTGGCCAGGCTGGAGCCGCTCCACTCCAGCGCCTGGCCGCCCGCGGCGCCCGGCACCTGGACCGAAAACGACATGTCCGAGGGGGCCGTGGCCACGCCGAGTTCGGCCAGCAGGGCGATCAGCCGGGGGTAGGTGCGCTCGTTGTAGACCAGGAAACCGGTATCGACACCGTGGGTGACCGGCCCCGCGGGGGTGGGCAGGGTGATGTCGACCGTGTGGGCGTGGCCGCCGAACCGGAGGCCTGCCTCGAACAGCGTGACCGCCGTGTGGCCGCGCAGGCGGTGCGCGGCCGCCAGGCCGGCGATGCCCGAGCCGATGACGGCGACCTTCACCGAAGGCCCCGGGCCCGGAGGGCGGAATACAAAATTGCTGCGAAGCGCCCCGACGCGAAGGAGGGAGGGAGGGAGGAGGAGAAGAGTCGCCTCGGGATTGCAGACGGATCACGGAGACCCGAACGGCTTCGCAGCAAAAAAACGGATGGGCGGCGACAAACGCTGCCCACACTGGGTACGAGAGCGAACTTTGCCATGCAGTTCCGCCGTTGCGCTGTCATTGCGTAAGCCTTTGTAAATGCAAGTGCTGCATGAACAGGAATACGCGGCGCGTGGCCGTTCGGATGCGCAGGTCTGTGCGGGCCGGCGGCGCAGGTGCGGGCAGTGCCGGCAGAACAGGCGTCAGTGCACGGCCAATTGTTTTTCAAGCGTCTGCACAAACGCGCGGTCGTCCGGCTCGGTCATGCTCGAATAGCTGTTGACCACCTTGCCGTCACGGCCGATCAGGTACTTGTAGAAGTTCCACTTGACGGTGGTGCCGCTCAGCTGCGCGAGCTGGCGAAAAAACGGGTTGGCGTCGGCCCCGCGTACCGCCGTCTTGGAGAACATCGGGAATTTCACGCCGAACGTATTCTCACAAAAATCGGCGATTTCCTTATTGGAGCCGGACTCCTGCGCAAAGTCGTTCGACGGAAAGCCCAGCACCACCAGGCCGCGGTCGCGGTACTTGGCATACAGGCCTTCCAGTCCCTTGTACTGCGGCGTGAAGCCGCAGAAGCTGGCGGTGTTGACAACCAGCACCACTTTTCCCGCGTACTGGCACAAGGACTGCGGCTTTTCGTCCTGCAGGCGGGGAAAGGTGTGCTGCAGCGTGGCGGGGCAACTGTCGGCAGCCCGGGCCGGGCTGGCCGCCGCACACCACAGGAAAAGGGCCGGAGCAAGGTTCCGGACGGCAAGGCGGACAAGGCGGTTCATCCGCGCATGGTGCGCAAAAAAGCCGAGCTTGTCGAGTTCGCTGCGCGCAGCACCTGCTTTGTCGGCGCAAAGCAGATTCCAGGGTGGTGTCTTACGGGGCTACCGCAAACCGCCGCTTAAAATTCAGGCAAGGAACAACCATGGCGATGCTCTACCCCGAACTCTTCAAGCAGCTGGAATCGGTCCGCTGGGACATGGACCGTGACATCCCCTGGGACGCGTTCGAGGCGGCCGCGCTCACCGACGAGCAGGCCCACACCGTCAAGATGAACGCCATCACCGAGTGGGCGGCGCTGCCCGCCACCGAGATGTTCCTGCGCGACAACCGGGACGACAGCGACTTTTCGGCCTTCATGTCGATCTGGTTCTTCGAGGAGCAGAAACACTCGCTGGTGCTGATGGAATACCTGCGCCGCTTCCGGCCCGAACTGGTGCCCACGGAAGAGGAGTTGCACGACATCCGCTTCGATTTCGACCCCGCGCCGCCGTTGGAAACGCTGATGCTGCACTTTTGCGGAGAGATCCGCCTCAACCACTGGTACCGCCGCGCCGCCGAGTGGCATACCGAGCCGGTCATCAAGCATATCTACACCACTCTGAGCCAGGACGAGGCCCGCCACGGCGGCGCCTACCTGCGCTACATGAAACGCGCCATCGTCCGCTTCGGCGACGAGGCCCGCAGCGCCTTCACCAAGGTCGGTGTGCTGATGGCCAGCGCCCGCCGCACCGCCCAGGCCATGCACCCCACCAACCTGCACGTGAACAAGTCCCTGTTCCCGCGCGACACCATCCAGAGCCGCATGCCCAACCCCGAGTGGCTGGAACACTGGCTCGACACCCAGATCAAGTTCGACGCCGTCTGGGAAGGCAAGGTCGCCGACCGCATCCTGCACAACCTCAGCCTGCTCCTCAACCGCAGCTTCAAGACCGTGCAGGAACTCAACCGCTACCGCAAGGAACTGGCCGCCGCCACCCTGGCGGCAGCTGCTCCGGTGGTCCCCCTGGGCGCCTGACCACAGACCGTCGCCAAGTGCGCGGCACCCGGTCTTATTCGAGAAGCACCGTGGAACCGGCTTCGCCGGGCCACTGGTGCTGCCCCCTGCAAGGGGGGTTGGCGAAGACACGAAGTGCGCAGCCTGGGGGTTAGATCATCCCCAGCATGCGGTCGAGTTGCAACTGCACCTTCACATCCCGGTGCGCCACGCTCGCCACGATCTTGTAGGCCACCTGGCTGGTATCCCGTACCACGATCTCGCCGATGGGCGTGCCCTGCCGGTTGAGTACCGCGGCTACTTTGGGTGTGGTGCCGGTGCGGCCGCGCTTGAGCACGATGGCCGTCTCGTTGCTGGCCAGCTTCACGAAGGAGCCCGGCGGGTACACCCCCATCGCGGTGATGAGGGCCGCACCCGCCTCGTCCACCCGGTGCTCGTCGTCGAAATAACTCGCCCGCATGGCGATGGCCGCCGGCATGGCCCAGCGCGAAACCCGCGGCGCCAGCCGCGCGGCGAAGATGTCGGCGCGTTCGACCAGCCGCGCGATGCGGTCCGCCGGTGCCATGTCGGCCAGCGGGCCCGAGGGCGGCTCGTGGTGCCGCCGTACCGCGTTGAGCCACAGCGGGTCGGTGATCCCCTGCTTTTCCAGCAGTTCGGCCGAGGCGTTTGAATGCACCGCGATGGCGGCCATCTGCGATTCGTTCGGCCGGGCGGTCTGCTGGGCCAACTGGTCCTGCAGCTCGGTCATGCTGATGTTCATGGTAAGTGCGGCCTTGACCACGGCGTTGACCGTGGTCGCATCCCAGCGCAGGGTGTCCTGGGCCGCCATGCCGCAGACCACCGCCACCAGCATGCCGTGGGTCGCGCTGTACATGGAGAGCTCGCGTGCGGCGAAATGGATCAGCGCGAACAAGGTGGCATCGGGCTGGCGCCGCGCAAACACACGCAGCTCGGTGTGCAGGCGCTCCAGCCGGGCCAGGAAGTCGGGCGCCCGCGGGTTCTTGAGCATGGCCGTGGCACGCAACTGCAGTTCCTGCCAGTCGGGCGGGCCCTCGCGGATGGCGTCTTCGGCCTTGTCGGTCGCCGACTTTCCGGCGCTCATCTGCGTGGACGCGATCTGCCCGATGGTGCGCTGCTCGCGCACCATGGTGTCGAGCTGGTTCATGAAGGCACGGGCCTGGTCCGGGGACTCCTCCAGGTCGATGTGCAGCACACCCGCGCGCGCCAGCATGGTATCGAGCTGGGCACGCGTGCCGACAATAAACCCCTTGTGTGCGAGGAGTGTGCCGTCCTGCGTCCGCAGGGAAAAGGGGAGCGGCTGGCCGAGTTTGATCGATTCCGGTTTGAGAGGGATCAGGTTCATGGCATGGGGGTCGTGCGACGATTATCCATGCGATTGCCGCTCGGCCGTGGGCAATTTCCCTGCCGGCCGCAGGCCCGGGCCGGGCCGGCCGGTCCTAGACCTGTCGCGGCGCACCGCCTTCCGCCGGCGTGGCCGGCCGGCCGCGCCGCAGCAGGCGGCCGAACCACTGGCCCACGTCGTCGACATAGGTGAAGACGGCCGGAATCACCAGCAGGCTTAGCACCGTCGAGGTGATCAGCCCACCGATCACCGCCACGGCCATCGGCGAGCGGAAGCTCGAATCCGCCTGGCCGATGCCAATAGCGATCGGCAGCATGCCGGCACCCATGGCGAGTGTGGTCATGATGATGGGGCGTGCCCGTTTGTGGCAGGCATCCAGCAAGGCGTCCCAGCGGCCCATCGGCGCCACGGCGGGATGTCCTTCGGTGGCCGGGTGGCCGCGCCGCGCCAGGATGGCGTACTCCACCAGCAGGATGGAGTTCTTGGTGGCAATGCCCATCAGCATGATCAGGCCGATGAGCGAGGGCATGGAAAAACTCTTGTGCGCCAGCAGCAGCCCGACGAAGGCGCCGCCCAGCGACAGCGGCAGCGCCGCCAGGATGGTCACCGGGTGCAGGAAGTCCTTGAACAGCAGCACCAGCACGATGTAGATGCACAGCACGCCGGTCAGCATGGCCAGGCCGAAGCTGGCGAACAGCTCGCCCATGACCTCCGCGTCGCCGACCTCGGTCACCCGCACGCCCGGCGGCAGGTTCTTGACCGAGGGCAGGTTGTGCACCAGGTTGGCGGCGTCGCCCAGCGGCACGCCCGACAGCTCGATCTCGAAGTTGATGTTGCGCGAGCGGTCGTAGCGGGTGATGACGGCGGGGCCACCGGCCACTTCCAGCGTGGCCACGTCGCCCAGCAGCACCGGGCCGCGTTTGCCGGGCACCGCCAGGCGTTCGAGCACCGACAGGTCTTTGCGCGCCGCGTCGTCCAGCCGGACCATGATCGGCACCTGCCGCTGCGACAGGTTGAGCTTGGGCAGGCTCACGTCGTAATCGCCCAGCGTGGCGATGCGCAGCGTCTCGGCGATGGCCGCGCTGGTCACCCCCAGGTCGGCGGCACGGGCGAAGTCGGGCCGCACCGCGATTTCGGGCCGCACCAGGCTGGCGCTGGAGGCGATGTTGCCGAAGCCGGACACGGTGCGCAGGTCGCGCTCCACCAACTGGGCGGCCGCGGTCAGCGCCTGCGGGTCTTCGCCGGTGAGCACCAGGATGTATTTCTGGTTGCCGCCAGCCAGCCCGACCTTCATGCGCACGCCGGGCAGGGTTTCGAGGGCGGTACGGATGTTGTCCTCGATGACCTCCTTGCGCGGCCGGTCACCGCGCTTGTCGAGCTGCAGGGTCAGCGTGGCCTTGCGCACCTCGGCCGCGCCGCTGCCGGCGAACGGGTCGCTGCCCGCCGCACCGCCGCCGATGGTGGTGTAGCTGCTCTTCACGTGGGCCACGGTCTTCAGGCGCTGGCGCGCGTCTTCGGCCACTGCCATGGTCTGTGCCAGGGTGCTGCCCGGCGCCAGGTCGAGGTAGACCTGGGTCTGCGAGTTGTCGTCCGGCGGGATGAAGCCGGTCGGCAGCAGCGGGATCAGCGCCACCGAGCCGAAGAAGAACAGCGTCGCCAGCACCATGGTCGCCAGCCGGTGCTTCAGGCACCAGGCGGACGCGCGCATGTAGGCCGCGAGCCAGCGCGGCTCCTTGCCGGCGGCGAGCAGCGGCTTGAGCAGGTAGGCCGACATCATGGGCGTGAGTACCCGGGCCACGACCAGCGAGGCGATGACCGCCAGCGCAGCGGTCCAGCCGAACTGCTTGAAGAACTTGCCGGCGATGCCACTCATGAAGGCGGTCGGCAGGAACACCGCGACCAGGGTGAAGGTGGTGGCGATAACCGCCAGCCCGATCTCGTCGGCGGCCTCCATGGCCGCCTGGAAAGGCGTTTTACCCATACGCAAATGGCGCACGATGTTTTCCACCTCGACGATGGCATCGTCCACCAGGATGCCGATCACCAGCGACAGCGCCAGCAGCGTGACCACGTTGACCGAGAAGCCCAGCAGGTACATGCCGATGAAGGCCGGGATCACCGACAGGGGCAGTGCCACCGCCGATACCAGCGTGGCGCGCCAGTCGCGCAGGAACAGCCACACCACGATGACGGCCAGGATGGCGCCCTCGATCAGCATGTGCATGGAACCGTCGTATTCCTCGGCCACCGGCTGTACGAAGTTGAAGGCCTCGGTCAGGCTGATGTCGGGGTGCCGCTCCTTGAGTTCGGCCAGGGCCTTCTGCACCGCGGCGCCGACCTCGACTTCGCTGGCGCCGCGGCTGCGGGCCACTTCGAAACCCACCACCGGCTTGCCGTCCAGCAGCGCGGCGGCGCGGCGTTCGGCCACGGTGTCGCGCACCGTGGCCACCTGGTCCAGGCGGATGCGCCGGCCGTCGGACAGGGCCAGTTGCAGCGCGGCCAGTTCGGCGGCGGACTTCACCGTGGCCAGCGTGCGCACGGGCTGCTCGCCGCCGCCGATGTCGGTGCGGCCGCCGGCGCTTTCGTTCTGCACCTGGCGCAGCTGGCGCGACACCTCGGCGGCGGTGGCGCCCAGCGCCTGCAGCCGGTTGGCGTCGAGCGACACCCGCACTTCGCGCGCCACGCCGCCCACGCGGTTGACCGCGCCCACGCCCGGCACCGCCAGCAGGCGGCGCGCCACCGTGTCGTCGACGAACCAGGACAGGCCCTCGTCGTCGAGCCGGGTGGAGCTGATGGCATAGGCCAGCACCGGCTGGCCCGCCAGGTCGACCTTGGTGATGATGGGGTCGCGCAGGTCGGCCGGCAGGTCGGCCCGCACACGGCCGACGGCGGAGCGCACGTCGTCCACCGCCTCCTGCACCGGCTTCTCCAGCCGGAACTCGGCCATGATGGTCACGGTGCCGTCCTGCACGGTGGTGGTGATGTGTTTCAGGCCCTGCAGCGTGGCGATCGAGTTCTCGATCTTGCGCGCCACGTCGGTTTCGAGCTGGCCGGGCGCGGCGCCCGGCAGCAGGGCGGTGACGTTGACCGTGGGCAGGTCGATGTCGGGGAAGTTCTGCACCTTCATCAGCGAAAAGCTCAGCAGCCCGCCCAGCGTGAGCAGGACGAACAGCATCATCGCGGGGATGGGGTTGCGGATGGACCAGGCGGAGACGTTCATGGCCGTTCCCTTCCTAGTTGCTAGCGGCCGGGCCGGTGCTGCCCGCGGGCACCGGTGCCTGCCCGTTCGCCACCCGCACCAGGTCGCGGTCGTTCAGGAAGCCAGCGCCCTGCACCACCACCGGCGCGTCCGCGGGCAGGCCGCTGGTGATCTCGATGCGGTCGCCGATGCGCCGGCCGGTCTGCACCTTGCGCTGCGCCACGTGCTTGTCCTTGTCGGGCACGAAGACGTAGCTGAAGGCCTCGCGCACCACCACCGACTGCTGCGGCACCGTCAGCGCGTCGCTGGACCCCATGACGAAATCGCCGCGGGCGAACATGCCGGCCCGGGCCACGATGCCGTTGCTGCTGGTGGCCGGCAGGTCGACGTAGACCAGGCCGTTGCGGGTCTGCGGATCGACCGTGGGGCCGATCATGCGCACCCGTCCTTCGAGCAAGGCGCCGCTGGCCGCCACGATGTTGACCACCGCGCCGGTCTGGATACGCCCGAGTTCGGCGGATGTGACCTCGGCACGCCATTCCAGCCGGCCGCGCCGCACCATGCGGAACAGCTCGGTGCCGGCGCCCAGCACCGCGCCCACGGTGGCGCTGCGCGAGGAGATCACGCCGCTGTCGGGTGCACGCACCTGGGTGAAGCCCAGCCGTACCTGCTGCGCGTTGAAGCTGGCGCGGGCCGCCTCGACCCGGGCCTTGGCGGTCTGCTCCGAGGTCATGTACTGCGCGATCTGCGAGGCGCTGAGCGCGCCGCTCTTCTCCAGCGTATGGGCGCGTTGCGCGTTGGCCGTGGCGTCGGCGGCGGTGGCCTCGGCCTCCAGCAGGCTGGCGCGGGACTGGGCCAGTTCGGCCTGCACCGTCTCGGGTGCGAAGGTGGCCAGTACCTGGCCGGCCTTCACCACGTCGCCGACGTTGACCTTCACGTCGGTCAGCCGCAGTCCATTGGCCTCGGAGCCGATCACCGCCTCCTGCCAGGCGGCGATGCTGCCGTTGGCCGCCAGCGTCAGCGGCAGCGAGACACGCTGCGGCAGGGCGGTGGTGACGGTCAGGGCCGGGCGCGGCGCCGCCGCGGGCTCGGCCGCGGTGGCCGGCTGGCGGGTCAGCAGCAGGCCGCCGCAGACCAGCAGCAGCGCTGCGGCCAGGCTGGTGAGGCCGGCCCGCAAGGGATGGCGGCGAACGGCGGCGGGCAACAGGTGCGAGAGGACGGGATGCATGGCGTGGATTCCGGCGGAGGACACAAAAGGGGGTGCGGTGGCAGGCGCGCAGGCGCTGTCAGCGGCTGGTGGACACAGCGGTGGCGGGCGGCGCGGAGTCGCCCGGTGCCGGCATATCCGGCTCCCAGCCGCCGCCGGCGGCGCGGTACAGGGCGATCCACGCCGCCATGCGTTCGCGGCGCAGGCTGACGCGCGCGGTTTCGGACGCCAGCGCGGTGCGGCGGGTGTCTTCCAGCTCGATCAGGCTGGCCAGGCCGCCGTCGTAGCGCGCCTGTGTGGCCTCGAAGGCGCGGCGGTAGCCGTCGGCGGCCGTATCGGCGGACGCGGTGCGGTCGGTGGCGGCGCGCAGGTTCACCAGGGCCTCTTCCACCTCGCGCACGGCCTGGCGCGCCTTGCCGCGGTACACGGCCGCGGCCTCGTCGTAGCGGGCGCGCGCGGCCTCGACGTTGGCGGCGCGCCGGCCGCCATCGAACAGGGGCAGCGCCACGCCGATGGGGCCGATGGACCAGTTGCTGAAGTCCTGCGTCTGGCCCTCGAAGCCGATGCGGGCCGTACCGACGCTGCCCTGCAGGGTGAGCTTGGGGTAGCGCTGGGCCTCCATGCCGCCGACGTCCGCGCTGGCTGCCGCCACATCGCGCGCGGCGGCATGCACGTCGGGCCGCTGCTCCAGCACCCGCGCCGGCAGGGCGTCGATGGTGAATAGCGTCGCGGGCTGCGGTGGCACATCGGCGTGGGCGATTCTTTGCCGCAGGGTGTCCTCGTCGAGGGCGGTGAGTGCGACCAGGGCCTTGATGTTGACCTCGCAGCTGGCGCGCTGCTGGGTGACCCGTCCATCGCCATCGGCGGCACTGGCCCGCGCCAGCGCCGCATTGGCCGGTGCCTGGAATCCGGCGTCGGCCGACAGGCCGGTGACCCGCGCGGTCTCGCCGCGCGAGCGGGCGTCGGACTCGGCTACCGCCAGCAACTGGCGGCAGTTGCGCAGGGTGTCGAGCTGGTTGGCCACGTCGGCCGCGACCGCCACCCGGGCATCGTGCCAGGAGGCACGTGCGCCTTGCAGCCGGGCTTCGGCCGCGTCGCGCGCCGCGGCATTGGCACCGAACAGGTCGGCATCCCAGGCCGCCGTCACGCCCGCCTGCAGCTGGGTGGCGACGCCGCCCACCTGCAAGGCGAAGCCGCGCTGGGCGCTGGCGTTGGCGTCCAGGGTCGGACCGAGCGCTGCGCCGGCACCGATGCGGGTGCTGCGGGCCTGCAGCAGGCGTGAACGGGCCTGGGCCAGCGTCGGGCTGGCGTCCTGCGCCGCGGCGATCAGCTCGCCCAGCAGCGGATCGTCCAGCCGGTTCCACCAGTGTTCGAGCCCGCCGATGCTGCCGCCGTGGGGCAGGGGCGTGTCGGGGCCGGAGGCTTCGGGTGCGGGCGGCAGCGGGGCATGCCAGGCGGCCGGCGCCGGCAGTTCCGGCGTGGCCGGCGGCCGGGGCAGCGTGCAGGCGGCGAGTGCCAGCGGCAGCAGGGCTGCGGCACAGCGGTGCAGGCCAGAGGAGGTCTTCATGCTTTTTTCTTCCTGCGGGCAGGGGGGAGGGCGCGGCGTTCGGCCTCGGCGGCGACCAGCGCCAGCGCGTCCTGCACCAGGCGCGCCGACCAGGCGTCGATCGCCTCGGGGGTGGACAGCAGCGCGGGCCGGACGTCCAGCACCATCTCGTGGGCGACGAAGAGCTGCATGCCAAGGCCCGAGAGGGCGACCGCCAGGCGGTGCACATCGTCGTCGGCTTGCGCCAGCGCCAGGTGGCGGCACAGGGCGGCCACGAGGGCGCCATGGGTCCGGACGTCCTTCTCGCGCTCCATGGCCGACTGTTCGGTCGGCTCCAGCATCTCGCGGATATGCAGCCGCAGGCAGTGGTGCATCAGCTCGCGCTGCTTGAGGGGCTCGGCGAAGCCGGTGTAGTAGTGCAGCAGCATGTCCGGCAGCGGCAGGTCGGTGCGCTCGATTTCCGAGAACCCGGCGTCGCAGCCGCCGCCGGCCAGTTCGGTGAAGGTGGCGCGGTACAGGCCGGCCTTGTCGCCGAAGTAGTAACGGATGGCGGCCAGGTTGACGCATGCGGCCTGCGCCAGCGCGCGGGTCGAGGTGCGGACGAAGCCCTGTTCGGAAAAAAGCCGCAGGGCGGTGTGCAGCAGGCGTTCGCGTGCTTCGGCACCATCGGAACGCTGGGCAGGGGGGGCGGGATCGGGAGGAAGCGCGGCAGGCATATGGCGCCGGATGTTAGCTGCAATTCAATCGATTGATTTAATTCCAGTGCCCGACATGGGGTTTTCCCGTGTGTTTGTTTCTTCATATGTATTTCATATGAAGAAGTGTTTCTTGTCGTATTTGATTTTATGAGAGTGGCGACTTATCTTCGCGCCCAGCCGACCGCTCCCGAGTCGGCGCAAGACCCGCCCCCGCCGGTACTCCCCGGAGACAAGCCATGCAGCCCAGCGACTATTTCAGTGTTGTCGAGAAACTTTACGTCGCCTACTTCGGGCGTCCCGCCGATCCCCTGGGCCTGCAGTACTGGAGCCAGACGCTGGCCGCAGGCAACGCGCCCACCACCTCCGAAGGCTTCGTGGAGGCTTCCGCGGGCAATTCCGCCGTGCGCGACGTGCTCGCCGGCTTCGACACCAGCCCCGAGTCCAAATTCTTCTATGCCAACGACTCGGTCGATGCGCAGGTCAAGCAGATCTACCAGAACGTGCTGGGGCGCGACGCCGAACCGGCCGGCGTGGCCTACTGGGCCAGCGAGATCAACGCGGGCCGGCTGAAGCTGGCCAACGCCTCGTTCGTGATCCTGCAGGCCGCCGAGAAGGATACGGCCGGCGATGGCCTTTCCGTCGCTGCCAAGGTGGCGGTGGCAACGGCCTACACGCAGTCGCTCGATACGCCGGCCGAGATCAGTGCCTACAGCAACGCGGCGGCGGCGGCCCAGGCGCGCGCCCTGCTGGCGACCGTGACCAAGGACACGAACACGGCGACCTTCCAGTCCGGCATCGACGCCAGCATCGCGGGGCTCGGAAAAGCCCCGGCTCCTGCGCCTGCCCCCGCATCTGGCGGCGGCGCGGTGGACACGGTGCCGCCGGTGCTGGCGATCACCAGTTCCGCCAGCATGCTGCAGACCGGCCAGACGGCCACGGTCACCTTCACTTTCAGCGAAGATACGGGCAGCAGTTTTACCGACAGCGACGTCAGCGTGTCGGGCGGCACGCTGAGCGCGCTCAGCGGTACGGGCCTGGTGCGCACGGCGACCTTCACCGCGACCGACAGCACCAGCCTGAGCACCGGGGCCAAGATCAGCGTGGCGCCCTCGAGCTTCCATGACCTGGCAGGCAATACGGGGGATGCGGCCACCGCGCCCAGCCTGGGCATCGCCACCGTGTCGAACAAGCTGCTGTTCGTCGGCAACAGCGCGACCTTCGCCCGCGTCGATCCGGTGATGTCGTACAACACCTACAACGCGGTGACCAATCCGGGTGGCGTACACGACCTGACTTCGCCCGACCAGGGCGGCACCTTCGCCAACGTGACCGGCTCCAACCTGTACGAGGCCCACAACTGGGGCGGTGTGCCGGGCCTGGTCGACAAGTTCGCCCAACAAGTGGGGCTGAACTACGACACGTCGATTTCCGCCCGCAACGCGGCCACACTCGGGGGCCAGTACCTCAATTCCTCCCCGGCGGGCTGGGACATGCGCGGCAACATCGCCAGCCAGAAGTGGGACATGGTGGTGCTGCAGGACCAGACCGACGAGCCGCTGCCCGGCGGTACCGGCTCCATCACCTTCGCCGCCGGCAGCTCCACCGCCACGCTGATCGTCACCCCGAAGGTCGACGCCACCAAGGAATACGACGAGACGCTGGCCCTGACCCTGGCCAGCGCCGCTGGCTACCGGGTGGGCACCACCAGTGCCGTCACCACCACCATCCTGAACGACGACCCGACGGCCCCCACGACCAACCCGGCCCTGCCGACGGTGACGCTGGCGGCGAATCCGGGCGCGGTACTGGAGGACGGGCACAGCAACATGGTGTTCACTTTCACCCGCACCGGGCCGACCACCAGCGACCTGGTGGTGAACTTCACTCCCACACGGGACGGCACCTCGCCCTCCGTGGCTTCGCCGGTATCCGCCTCTACCGATGTCGAGCTGTACAGCGCCTCCACCGGCAACCTGGTGTCGTCCGGGTCCGGCGCCGCTGCCCGCTTCTCCAGCGGTGGCGGGTTTGCGCAGGATACCGACGTGGGGGTCAACACCACGACCGGCAGCGTGTCCTTCAGCGGCAGCGGCAGCGGCTCCATCACGATCAAGGCGGGCCAGACCTCGGCCAGCGTGACCTTCGATCCGAAGGCCGACAGCAACGTGGAGTTGGACGAGTCCATCCGCTTCGCCCTGATCCATCCCACTTCTGGCGCGGACTACAACCTGGGCACACTCGGCACGGTCACCGGCACCATCATCAACGACGATTTCGCCGCGGGCACCGACACCAGTCTGCCCAACATCACGCTGGGCCTGGGCTCGGCTTCGGGTGTGTACGAGGATGCGGGCCAGAACCTGGTCTACACCTTCACCCGCAGCGGCAGCACCACCTCCGCGCTGACGGTGAACTTCGCCGAGGATGGCACGGCGAGCTATTTCTCCGGTTCGCCGGCCGACTCCGACTTCAGCCTCTCCACCACCGGCGCGACCGGCGCCACGCTGACGGCCACCGCCAGCAAGAACGCCGACCTGGTGAGCTTCCAGAAATACGCCAACCTGATCGAAAGTTATATCCACACCGGCGCGGCCGACACCACCACCAAGCCCGGCACCACCATCGCCGCCAACCCCAACGCGGACGCGAGCACCGACGTCTACCTGTACGCCACCTGGGCACGGCCCGACATGGTGAGCGGCGCCTTCGACATGACCACGGACGGCACCACCCTCACCTCCGGGCCCAACGCCGGTGCGGACGCCGGCACCGGCAACATCACCCGCACCGACACCCAGGCCAGCGGCTACTACCTGACCCTGGAGGCCATGACCACCGACCTGCAGAACGCCTATGCCAACCTGGCCACCGCCAACTCCGCCTTCAAGGGCGTGGCGCCGGTGGGCAAGGCCTTCATGGCGGCGGTACTGGACAACCTGGCGGTGCGCGACCCGTATACCGACACCTTCACTTCCAGCGTGGGCACCGGCAAGCTGGACCTGTGGTTCGACGACAACCTGCATGCGAGCAAATACGGCTCCTACCTGGCAGGCCTGACGCTGTTCGAGACCTTGACCGGCATGGACGCGCAGGTGCTGGGTGCGGCCGACAAAGTGGCCAGCGACCTGGGCATCGACGCGGCCACGGCGGTGGCGCTGCAGAAGGTGGCCTCGGCCACGCTCGGATTCAACCAGGCGCTGCAGTGGAGCGGTCCGGGCATCGTGAAGGACCTGGCCGGGGCCAATACCAACACCACCCTGGCGACGGCCGGCGCCTTCAGTTTTGCCGACGGCACCTACACGGCGCACACCGTCTCGGTGCAGGCGCAGGCCGGCAACCTGGGCACGCTGGCGGCGGTGGTGCGCTCGGACGGCAGCTCGGGCCAGGTCAACTGGGTCTATACGGTGAACGACCAGGTGGTGGACCCGCTGCTGCACGGCGGCGACCAGCGGACGGACCGCTTCACCGTGAGCCTGGACGACGGCCACGGCCACGTCAGCACCGAAGTGGTGGCCGTCAAGCTGCTGGGGCAGGCCGACATCTAGCGCCGCCCCGCGTCGGTGCCGGAATGGTGTCGGTTGTGCCGCTACGTGGCTGTGCGATGGAGCGCACGCCGGTACTGCACCGCCTCGGCCACGTGCGCCGCCTGCACCGCGTCGGCCCCGGCCAGGTCGGCGATGGTGCGCGCCACCTTCAGCGCCCGGTGCGTGCTGCGGGCCGACCAGCCCAGGCGGCTGGCCGTGCGCTGCAGGAAAGCGAGGGTGATCGGGTCGAGCGGCACGTGGGTATCGAGGGCCGCGCCCTGCAGCGCCTGGTTGGAATGGCCCTGGCGCGCCAGGGCCCGGTCGCGGGCGGCGATGACCCGGTCGCGGATGGCCGCCGTGCCTTCGCCCGGCGGCGCCTGCAGCAGCTCCGTGGGGGGCAGCGCCGGCACCTCGATCTGCAGGTCGATGCGGTCCAGCAGCGGGCCCGACAGCCGCGCCTGGTAGCGGGCGATCTCCTGGGGGGTGGAGCGAAAGGGCTGCTCCGGCGTACCCAGGCCGCCGCAGGGGGTGGGGTTCATGGCGGCCACCAGCTGGAAGCGCGCCGGGAACTCGGCGCGCCGTGCGGCGCGTGCGATGGTGATCTGCCCGGTTTCCAGCGGTTCGCGCAGGGCTTCCAGGGCCGCGCGCGCGAATTCCGGGAATTCGTCGAGGAACAGCACCCCGTGGTGGGCCAGCGAGATCTCGCCCGGCCGCGGCGGCGAACCGCCGCCCACCAGGGCTACCGCGCTGGCGGTGTGGTGCGGGCTGCAGGTAGGGCGGGTGCCCCAGCGCTGCAGGTCGAAGCGCCCGGCCAGGCTGGCGATGGCGGCGCTTTCGAGCGCCTCGTCCAGCGGCATCGGCGGCAGCAGGCCGGCAAACCGCTGCGCCAGCATCGACTTGCCCGAACCCGGCGGGCCGACCATCAGCAGCGAGTGGCCACCGGCTGCGGCGATCTCCAGGGCGCGCTTGGCCGCGGCCTGGCCCTTGACGTCGGCCAGGTCCGCGTAGACCGGCTGCGGCGCCGCCTCTGCCGCTTCCAGCCGGGCCCAGCCGTCCGCCGCTGCGGGCTCCGGCGCCTCCTGGCCGGCCGCGGGCGGCGGCAGGAACTGCTGCACCACGTCGAGCAGGTGGCGTGCGCCATAGACTTCGCGGCCCGGCACCAGGGCCGCTTCGCGTGCGCTGTCGTAGGGCAGCACCAGCCGGACGCCGGGTGCCTGCCGGCGCACCGCCAGGGCCATGGCGAGCGCCCCACGCACCGGACGCAGTTCGCCCGACAGCGACAGTTCACCTGCGAACTCCCAGCCCGCGAGGCGCGCCGCGTCCACCTGGCCGCTGGCCGCCAGGATGCCCATGGCGATCGGCAGGTCGAAGCGGCCCGAGTCCTTGGGCAGGTCGGCTGGCGCCAAATTGACGGTAATACGTTTGTTGTGCGGGAATTCCAGCCCCGCGTTCTGCAGCGCGGAGCGGACCCGTTCACGCGATTCCTTGACCTCCACGTCGGCCAGACCGACGAGCGTGAAGCTCGGCAGGCCGTTGGCCAGGTGCACTTCCACCGTGACGGCGGCGGCCTCGAGGCCCCGCTGTGCGCGGCTCTGGACAATGGCGATGGCCAACACGGACTCCTGTATATATAAACAGGCATTGTCAGCGCTGGATGCTTTTGTTGCAACGCCTTACCGTTTTGCACCGATATGGGGCGGGACAGGGTAATGCATCCGGCTTGGTGCGATCTTGTTCTAAAAAAAGAACAAGGACTGGCTTTCACTTGGCTGTCACGGGGCGCCAAAGGTGCGTCCCTACGGGGGAAGGGGCTATCTGGCACGGTTCGTGCAAAAACTGCGGTGGCAACTTGTCACATCTATTTTTTACCCCTACCCCCGGAGAAGAGAAGTCATGAAGAAGACCTTGCTGGCGATCGCCGCCGCCACCGCTTCCGCTGCCGTGTTCGCGCAGGCGGCCGAAGCGCCTGCGGCTCCCGAGCCCGACTACACGTTCTCGTTCAACGTCGGCGCCGTCACCGACTACCGCTACCGCGGTGTTTCCCAAAGCCGCAAGAACCCGGCCCTGCAAGGCGGTATCGACTTCGCGCACAAGAGCGGCTTCTACCTGGGCACCTGGGCATCGACCATCAAGTGGATCAAGGACGCGGGCGGGAAGTCCGACGCCGAAGTCGACTTCTACGGCGGCTTCAAGAACACCATCGGCGACTCCGGCGTGGGCTTCGACGTGGGTGTGCTGCGCTACCAGTACTTCAACAACAAGCTGACCGTCAGCCCCAACACCACGGAAATCTACGGTGCATTGAGCTACAGCGTCGTCACCGCCAAGTACTCGCGCAGCACCGGCAACCTGTTCGGCTTTTCCAACAGCAGCGGCTCCGGCTACCTCGACGTATCGGCCACGTTCGACCTGGGCAACGGCTTCTCGCTGGTGCCGCACGTCGGCCACCAGAGCGTGAGCAACAACGGCTTCTTCTCGTACACCGACTACTCCTTGACGCTGGGCAAAGATTTCGGCAACGGCCTGTCGGCTTCGCTGGCCGTCCTGGACACCAACGCCCACCGCACCGCCTACGTGACGCCGTCTGGCAAGAACACCGCAGGCAGTACCCTTGTCGCCGGCATCAAGTACGCGTTCTAAATCAACGCCCACAGCAGGACACCGTCCATGAAAATCGTCACAGCCATCATCAAGCCCTTCAAGCTCGACGAAGTCCGTGAAGCCCTGTCCGCCATCGGCGTGCAGGGCATCACGGTGACCGAGGTCAAGGGTTTCGGACGCCAGAAGGGCCACACCGAGCTCTACCGCGGCGCCGAATACGTCGTCGACTTCCTTCCCAAGGTGAAGATCGAAGCCGCCGTTTCCGACGATCTGGTCGAGCGCGTGATCGAGGCCGTAGAGGGCGCGGCCCGCACCGGCAAGATCGGCGACGGCAAGATTTTTGTCTACGACCTGGAGCAGGTCGTGCGTATCCGCACCGGCGAAACCGGCCGCGAGGCACTGTGAGCCTGTACAAGCAAAGAAGCACTGACATGAAAAAATTCCTTGCCTCCCTGCTGCTGGGCTTCAGCCTGATCGCCGGCGCCTCGTTCGCCGTCGCCCAGACGCCCGCTCCGGCCGATGCCGCTCCCGCGGCAACGGCGCCTGCTGCCGCGGCTCCGGCCGATGCCGCAGCGCCTGCGGCTGCCGCTCCGGCGGCGCCCGCTGCCGCCGCTGCGGCTCCGGCCGACGCTGCTGCAGCCCCCGCGGCCGCCGCCGCTCCCGTGCCCGTCCCCAACAAGGGTGACACGGCCTGGATGCTGGTGTCCACCCTGCTGGTGCTGATGATGGCCGTGCCCGGCCTGGCCCTGTTCTACGGCGGCCTGGTCCGCAGCAAGAACATGCTGTCGGTGCTGATGCAGGTGCTGGTCACCTTCTCGCTGATGCTGGTGCTGTGGTTCATCTACGGCTACAGCATCGCGTTCACCGAAGGCAATGCGTTCTTCGGCGGGTTCGACCGCTTCTTCATGAAGGGCATCTGGGACAACGCCGCCGGCACTTTCGCCAACGGCGCGACCTTCAGCAAGGGGGTCTATATCCCCGAGATCGTGTTCGCCTGCTTCCAGGCCACCTTCGCTGCCATCACCTGCACGCTGATCGTCGGTTCGTTCGCGGAGCGCATCAAGTTCTCCGCCGTGCTGGCCTTCATGGTCCTCTGGTTCACCTTCAGCTACCTGCCCATCGCACACATGGTCTGGTTCTGGATGGGTCCGGACGCCTACACGGGCAAGGAAGTGGTCGACGCGATGAACGCCAAGGCCGGCTACATCTGGCAGATGGGCGCCCTGGACTTCGCCGGCGGCACCGTGGTGCACATCAACGCGGCCGTTGCCGGCCTCGTGGGTGCCTACTGCATCGGCAAGCGTATCGGCTTCGGCAAGGAAGCCCTCACCCCGCACAGCCTGACGCTGACCATGGTCGGTGCCTCGCTGCTGTGGGTGGGCTGGTTCGGCTTCAACGCCGGCTCTGCGCTGGAAGCCAACGGCACCGCCGCCCTGGCCTTTGCCAACACCATGCTCGCCACGGCGGCCGCGGTGCTGACCTGGTCGCTGGGTGAAGCCATGGTGCGCGGCAAGGCCTCCATGCTGGGTGCCGCTTCCGGCGCCGTCGCGGGCCTCGTGGCCATCACGCCTGCCGCCGGCAACGTCGGCATCGGCGGCGGCCTGGTGATCGGCCTGCTGGCTGGTTTCGCCGGCCTCTGGGGTGTCACCGGCCTGAAGAAGCTGCTGGGCGCGGACGACACGCTCGACGTGTTCGGTGTGCACGGTGTCTGCGGCATCCTGGGTGCCCTGCTGACCGGCGTGTTCAACGCTCCCAGCCTGGGTGGCCCGGGCTACGTCGCCGACTGGGTGACGGCTACCGTCATCACCTCCGCCGACTACTCCATCGCCGCACAGGTGTGGGTCCAGCTGAAGGCCGTGCTGATCACCGTCGTGTGGTCCGGCGTGGTGGCCTTCATCGCCTACAAGGTGGTCGACATGACCATCGGCCTGCGGGTGTCGGAAGAATCCGAACGCGAAGGCCTGGACATCACGTCCCACGGCGAAACCGCCTACCACTCGTAACACCACGGGAGGCTGGCACGGCCCTTGCGGTAGTGTCAGCGCTGCGAAGTTTCTTCTTTGTAGCGAGAGTCTCCTTTGGATGTTGGGCCCGCAGCGATGCGGGCCCTTTTTTTTGTGCGTCCGCATCAAAAATATCAGCCCGCAGGGCTGGTGCAGCGGGAACGTGCCGCCGTACCATCACACGATGCAGCCCGCCCTGAGCAAAATAGTGGACCGGGTGCGCGCCGCCGCGGCCGATGCCACCCCCCTGTGCATCCATGGTGGACGCACCAAGGATTTCTACGGCAACCCCCCGGTGGGTGATCGACTCGACATGCGTGCGCTCGCCGGCATCGTCGATTACGAACCGAGCGAACTGGTCGCCACCGTGCTGGCGGGTACGCCCCTGGCTGAACTCGATGCCGTGCTGGCCGAGCGCGGCCAGTGCCTGCCCTTCGATCCGCCGTCCTTCGGCGGTGCTGCCACGGTCGGCGGCATGGTGGCCGCCGGCCTGTCCGGCCCGGCGCGTGCCGCCAGCGGTGCGGTGCGTGACTTCGTGCTGGGCGCCCACCTGGTCAACGGCCGCGGCGAGGTGCTGCAGTTCGGTGGACAGGTCATGAAAAATGTCGCGGGTTATGACGTGTCGCGGCTGCTGGCGGGGTCGCTGGGTGTACTGGGTGCCATCGTCCAGGTCAGCCTCAAGGTGCTGCCGGTGGCACCGGCCGAAGCCACCCTGCGTTTCGACTGCGACCAGGCCGAGGCCCTGGCGCTGCTCAACGGCTGGGGCGGGCAGCCGCTGCCGCTCAATGCCAGTTGCTGGGGACGGGAAGACCGGTCCGCGCCGCAGGCGAGTGAAGGCCGCTTGACCCTGCGCCTGCGCGGCGCCGTGGCGGCGGTCGACGCCGCCTGCGCCCGCCTGGGCGGCACGCGGCTGGACACCGGGCCGGCGGACCACGCCACCACCGATGCCGACTGGGCCGCCCTGCGCGACCAGCACCTGCCCTGGTTCGTCGAACGACCGGCCAGCCGCGACCTGTGGCGACTGTCGGTGCCGCAGACCGCGCCGGTGCTGCCGCTGGATGCGGCGCGTTTCGGTTTTCCGCTGGTCGAATGGCATGGCGGCCAGCGCTGGTACCAGGCGCTGGCGGGCGACGCCACGGCGGCCGCCACCCTGCGGGAGGTGGCCGGTGCCGCAGGCGGGCATGCGGCGCTGTTCTGTGCGGGGGTATCGGCGACACCGGTGGCCGGTGGCCGTTTCGGGCCGCTGGCGCCTGCGCTGGAGCGTATCCACCGCGGGCTCAAGGCCGAATTCGACCCGGCCGGCATCTTCAACCCCGGCCGGCTGTCGTCCGGTTTCTGACCGCGTCCCGGCCCCCACCGCCGCCATGCGCCGCCTGCTCCACATCGCGGACCGCCACCGCACGCCGTCCACCACCCGCCTGCTGGGCTACCTGCTGGCCTTCAACGCGGGTGCGGTCAACGCCGGCGGCTTCCTGCTGGTGGGGCGCTACGTGTCGCACATGACGGGTTTCACCTCGCAGGTGGCCGACAGCATCGTGCTGGGCAATGCGGCGCTGCTGATGGCGGCCATCGGCGCCCTGATCTCCTTCATCGCCGGCGCGGCCGTGACCGCCATCATTGTCAACTGGGGCCGCAAGCACCGGCTGCGCGGCGCCTACGCGCTGCCGCTGATCCTGGAGGCTGCGCTGCTGCTGCCTTTCGGCCTCATGGGCGCCATCACGCTGACCTGGCACACGCCCTTCGCCGTGCCGCTCACCGTGCTGTTGCTGGCCTTCATCATGGGCCTGCAGAACGCGGTCGGCTCCAAGGCCTCGGCGGGCCGCATCCGTACCACGCACATGACCGGCAACGTGACCGACCTCGGCATCGAGCTCGGCAAGCTGCTGTACTGGAACAAGCACGGCACGCCGCACGCTGTCCAGGTGCGGGCCAACCGGTCGCGCCTGCGCCTCTACGGCGGCCTTCTCGGCATGTTCATGGCAGGCGGCCTGTTCGGCGCCTTCGGCTTCAAGCACGTCGGGTTTTTCTGGGTGGTACCACTGGCGGCGCTGCTGCTGGCGCTGTCGCTGCCGCCCTTCCTGCGCGACCTGCGGCATTCCACATACCTGCAGCACCTGCTGCGGCAGACCCTGGATCGTGTGCACCGGCCGGCGCCGGACGCCTGAAATCCGGCCGCGCCGCAGCACCACACTAGAACAATCCCATGCAAACCCAGCTCGCCCCCGAATTCCGCAGCACGGCCGATGGCCGCGAAGCCGAAGCCATCCTGCGCAAGTGTGTGCACTGCGGCTTCTGCACCGCCACCTGTCCCACCTACCAGCTGCTGGGCGATGAACTCGACGGTCCGCGCGGGCGTATCTACCTGATCAAGCAGGTGCTCGAAGGCGAGGTGCCCACCGCCAAGACGCAGATGCACCTCGACCGCTGCCTGACCTGCCGCAACTGCGAGACCACCTGCCCCAGCGGGGTGCAGTACGGCCACCTGGTCGACATCGGCCGGCGTATCGTCGACGAGAAGGTGCCGCGGCCGCTGGCCGAACGTGCGCTGCGCTGGACCTTGAAGGAGGGCCTGACGTCCCCGGCCTTTGCCCCCGCCATGCGGCTCGGCCAGGCGGTGCGCGGCCTGCTGCCGGACAAGCTGCGCGCCAAGGTGCCGGCGAAACAGCCTGCCGGCAGCTGGCCGACCCGCGAACACGCCCGCAAGGTGCTGCTGCTCGCAGGCTGCGTGCAGCCCGCCATGCTGCCCAACATCAACGCCGCCACCGCCCGGGTGCTGGACGCCTGCGGCATCCAGACCCTGGTGGCGCCGCAGGCGCGCTGCTGCGGTGCGGTGAAGTTCCACCTGAACGACCAGGAGGGGGGCCGCGACCACATGCGCGCCAGCATCGATGCCTGGTGGCCGCAGGTGGAGGCGGGCGCGGTCGAGGCCATCGTCATGAACGCCTCGGGCTGCGGGGTCACCGTCAAGGAATACGGCCACCTGCTGAAGGACGACCCGGCCTATGCGGCCAAGGCGGCGCGCATCAGCGCGCTGACACGCGACCTGGGCGAGCTGCTGCCCGGACTGGTGCCGCAGCTCAGGGAGAAGATGGCACCGCCCTCGGCGCAGGAGGTGCTGGCCTTCCACCCGCCCTGCACCCTGCAGCACGGGCAGAAGCTGCGCGGCGGCATCGAAACCCAGCTGCGGGCGCTGGGCTTCGACGTGCAGGTGGCGCAGAACGAATCGCACCTGTGCTGCGGCTCGGCCGGCACCTATTCGGTGCTGCAGCCGGAGCTGGCCTACCCCCTGCGCGACCGCAAGCTGCACCACCTGGGCATGCTGCAGCCCACGGCCATCCTGTCGGCCAACATCGGCTGCATCACCCACCTGCAGAGCGGTACGGACACCCCCGTGCGGCACTGGATCGAGGTGGTCGACACCGCGCTGGCCTGACGCGCTGCCGCCCTCCTCCGCGGGTGGCCTCCCCGAAGGGTAGGTATGTACCGGCATGGTTCTCCTGCCTGGTCCGGCGCGTTACCGCCGTGCAACCGAATGTCAGCCCTGCGTTTTCCCCGCGACAGGACCCGCTGTGGTGGTTACAACTCCATGCGCCGGCCGCAGGCGGTGTTTCCACAATGGACAGATCTTTTTCTGCAAGGAGATGTCCATGCAAGCTTTGTCTGTATCCTGCGCCGCCGCAGCCCTGTGCCTTGGTGCCGTTGCCGCCCATGCCCAGGACAAGCGTGTCCTGCCTCCTCTGCACATGCAGGGCTCGGCCGGTTATGTGTGTGGCGGCATCGGTGTGGATGAGTCCACCCTGTTCCGCAGCGCCATGAAAAGCCACCCGCTGTCCCTGCTGTTCGCCCGGCCGGGGGGCGACTACCTGGCCGACGTCCAGGTCGACATCAAGGCGCACTCGGGCGACAGCGTGCTGTCGATGACCGCCGGCGGCCCGGTGTGCCTGATCGACCTGCCCGCGGGCCGCTACACCATTGCCGCCACCAGCGGCGGCACCACGAAGAACGAAACGGTCACGGTCGGCAGCGGCGGTTCGAAGACCGCGGATTTCCGCTTCTGAGACCGGACCCCCGCGGCCTGGCTCAGGCCGCCGCCAGCGCCGCCTCGATGTCGCCCGCCATGCCGGCGGGCGTATCCACCGAGCCGTAGCGCTTGAGCACCTGGCCGTCGCGGCCGACCAGGAACTTGGTGAAGTTCCACTTGATGGCCTGGCTGCCGAGCAGGCCCGGCGCTTCGGCCTTGAGCCAGGCGAAAAGCGGGTGTGTGCCGTCGCCGTTTACCTCCACCTTGGCCATCATCGGAAAGTCCACGCCGTAGTTCTGCTGGCAGAAGGCGCCGATCTCGGCCGCGCTGCCCGGGTCCTGGCCGCCGAACTGGTTGCAGGGGAAACCCAGCACCACCAGGCCGCGGTCGCGGTAGTCCGCATACAGCTTCTGCAGTCCTGCGAATTGCGGCGTGAAGCCGCAGGCGCTGGCGGTGTTGGCCACCAGCACCACCCGGCCGGCGTACTGGTCCAGGTGGGCGGGCGCGCCGCCGATGGCGGTGGCCTCGAAGTCGGTGAAGCGGGTCATGGCAAAACCTCCGGGGAGCGCACAGGGGGTGCGGGTCACCCATCCTAGCCCGCTTCGTGTTTTGCCGGGGCCAGTGCGGACCATGCCGCAGCCGCCAGCACCATCAGCCCGCCGACGACGGTGTGCGGCGCCAGGCCCGAGGCGCCCAGCACCACCGCCGAAGCGCTGGCGAACACCACCTCCGACAGCATCACCAGCGAGGTCACGTTGGCCGGCAGCCGGGCCGCGCCGTACTGCAGCGCCACATTGCCCATGAGGAATCCCAGCGCCAGCAGCACGGCGGTGCCGGCGCCTGCGCCACCCAGCACCGACGGGGCCGGCAGCGCCGGCACCAGCCCGGCCGCCATGCCGAGGCATCCGGCGGCGAGGGCGGCCAGGCAGCCGCCACAGAACATCGCCATGGTGCGCGCGGTGTCGGGCGTGGCCCGCAGGCGCAGCAGCAGGATGTTGGTGAAGGAGAAGCTCAGGCCCCCGGCCACCCCCAGCCAGTCCGGCAGGCTCTGCGGCACCGGCCAGGGCGCCTCGGGCGTCTTCAGCACCACCACCACGCCGGCCAATGCCAGCGCCATGCGGCCCAGCGTGGCCAAGCTCGGCTTTTCGCCCAGCAGCGGCCAGGCCAGCACCGCGGTCCACACCGGCATCAGGTAGAACAGCAGCACCACCCGCACCACGTCGCCCTGCGTCACCCCCCAGTTGAAACACACGTTGGTGATGCCGGCCGCAGCGGCCAGCGGCCACAGGGCGGGCTGCCGCAGCAGCACCCACAGCGCCCCGGGACGCCAGCACAACAGGCAGGCCAGCGCGAAAGCGTAGACCGCAGCCGTCGACCACAGCGGATGCAGCCCATGCCCCTCGAGGATGCGAAACGGCCACCACGACACCCCCCAGACAAAGGCGTTGAGCAGCAGGGCCAGGGCAGGCAGCACGGAAACAGGCATGGGCAACACAGAAACGATTAGCGGCGACCGACCGGCCTCCCGAGTGGTGCATTGTCGGGGAGGGCCAATCCAGATATTGGCGCGCGCCCGTCAAAGGGCAGCGTTCAAACCGAGGACATCACGGAACCGGCTTCGCCGGGCCGTAGATGTCGCCCCCGGAAGGGGGTTGGCGGAAACACGCAGTGTGAAGCCTAGGGGAGAGCCTAGTGATGATCGTCGTGCCGCGCGATGGCCAGCAGGTGCTCCACCTCCTGCGGATAGACCCGCAGGTTGCGCTGGTGCCAGCGCAGGATCATCCACATCATGCCCGCCACCACCACCCCGAAGGCGGTGATGGCGCCGAAGGCCGACACCCCGTACTTGGTCGAGATGCTGTAGAAAGCGCCCAGGCCCAGGATGGCGGCCTGTTCGTTGAAGTTCTGCACCGCGATGGAGCGGCCCGCGCCCATCAGGTTGTGGCCGCGGTGCTGCAGCAGCGCGTTCATGGGCACCACCAGGAAGCCGCCGATGCCGCCCAGCAGCACCAGGAAGGGCGCGGCCACCCACACATTGGTGATGAAGTTCATCAGGATCACCAGCACCCCCATGGCGATGCCCAGGGGAATTACACGTGTGGCCGCTTCGAGCCGCATACGCATGGACGCGACGATGGCACCGGCCGCGGTGCCGATCGCCACCACGCCCACCAGCGAGGATGCCTGGGTGGTGGTGTAGCCCAGCGCCGCGGCGCTCCAGGCCAGCACGATGTAGCGCAGGTTGCCCGATACCCCCCAGAACAGGGTGGTGGTCGACAGCGAGATCTGGCCCAGCTTGTCATGCCACAGGCGCGAGTTGCACACCCAGAAGTCGGACAGCAGTTCCAGGTAGTTGCTGAACACGCTGCGCTGCATGTCCTTGCGCAGCGGCCGCATTTCCACCCCCGTGTGCGGGATGCGGGTGTTGAACCAGGCGGCCAGCATGTAGATGAAGATCAGCACCAGGATGGCGGCTTCGGGCGGGGTGTCGATGCCGGTGGTGATGAGCGGGAAGTCAAAGCCCAGCAGCATGCGCGAGACGTGGTGGCCGACCAGCTGGCCACCCAGCAGCACACCAAGGATGATGGAGCCGATGGTCAGCCCCTCGATCCAGCCGTTGGCCTTGACCAGCTGCGAGGCCGGCAGCAGTTCGGTGAGGATGCCGTACTTGGCCGGCGAGTACGCCGCCGCACCCAGGCCGACGATGGCATAGGCCGCCAGCGGGTGGGTGCCGAACAGCATCATGAGGCAGCCCACGACCTTGATCGCGTTGCTGACGAACATGACCTTGCCTTTGGGCAGGGCGTCGGCGAACGCGCCCACGAAGGGCGCCAGCACCACGTAGAACAGCGCGAACATGGGCACCAGCGCGGCGCGCTGCCAATCCGGCGCGCCGCCCGAGCGCAGCAGTTCGATCGCGGCGACGAAAAGCGCGTTGTCGGCCAGTGACGAAAAGAACTGGGCCGACATGATCGTGAAGAAACCGCGTTTCATCGATAACTGTCTGGCCGGCACGCGGGTGCCGGCTTGCAAAGGGGTGGGCCTGTCTCGTCGCTGGGAGGGGAGACCGGGGTTATAGCATGGGGCTTCCCCCGAAAGTCCCATGTCCGACCTGGATGTACGGCGGCAGGGGCGGGTCCGACGCTGCCAGAATGCCGTGTCCACATCCCGTCGCCTGCCCGAACCGTCCATGCCCCGTCCCATCCAAGCCACCATCCACACGGACGCACTGCGCCACAACCTCGACCGCGCGCGCCGCGCGGCGGTGGACGCGCGGGTCTGGGCGGTGGTCAAGGCCAACGCCTATGGACACGGGGTGGAGCGGGTGTTCGAAGGCTTGCGCGGGGCTGACGGTTTTGCGCTGCTCGACCTGGGCGAGGCCGAACGGGTGCGCGCCCTGGGCTGGCGTGGACCGGTGCTGCTGCTCGAAGGTGTCTTCGAACCGCGCGACCTGGAGCTGTGTTCGCGCCTGGGCCTCTGGCACACGGTGCACCACGACGCGCAGATCGACATGCTGGCCGCGCACAAGACCCAGGTGCCGCACCGGGTATTCCTCAAGCTCAACTCCGGCATGAACCGGCTCGGCTTCGCGCCGCAGCGCCTGCGCTCGGCCTGGACCCGGCTCAACGCCCTGCCGCAGGTCGAGGAAATTTCGCTGATGACCCATTTCAGCGATGCCGACGGCGACCGCGGCATCGCCGCCCAGGTGGCGGTGTTCGAGGAGGCCACGCAGGACCTTTCCGGCGAACGCAGCCTGTGCAACAGCGCCGCGCTGCTGCGCCACGCCCATGACGCCCGGGTACGCGGCGACTGGGTGCGGCCCGGCATCGTGCTGTACGGCAGCGCGCCCGACTATCCGGACCACGACGCCGCCCACTGGCAACTGCAACCGACCATGACCTTGTCCAGCCAGTTGATCGCGGTGCAGGAACTCGCGGCCGGCGCCACCGTGGGCTACGGCTCGCAGTTCACCGCCGATCGCCCGGTACGGGTCGGTGTGGTCGCCTGCGGTTATGCCGACGGCTACCCGCGCCATTGCGGCACCGGCACGCCGGTGCTGGTCGAAGGGGTGCGCTGCCGGCTGCTGGGGCGCATCAGCATGGACATGCTGGCGGTGGACCTGACGCCGGTGCCCGGCGTCGGACCCGGCGCCGAGGTCACGCTGTGGGGCCGTGCCGCCAATGGCGCGGTACTGCCCATCGACGAGGTGGCGCGGGCCGCCGGCACGATCGGCTATGAACTGATGTGTGCCCTGGCGCCGCGGGTACCCGTCAGCGTCTCTGCATGAACCGGCCGCCGCGCCTGTTCCGTCCGGCCGAGGCGCGCCGCTGGGAAGTCGGCCTGCGCAGCGACCTGCGGCGGCGCCATGCGCTGCGCTGGCACGGTATCTGTATCGGCAGTTTCATGCTCGCGCTGATGTGGGCCGCCTCGCACCTGCAGATGGTGTTCGGTGTCGAATCCCTGGCGGTGCGCTACACCGTGTCGCTGGGCATCGGCTACTTCGCCTACCTGGGGGTGTTGCGCCTGTGGGCACAGCGGATGGTGGCTTCGCCGGGCCGCGCGTCGGATTCCGGCCTGGACGCGCTTGACCCTGCCGACGGGGCACTGGACCTCGCCAGCGGGGTGTCGCGCAACGCCGATACGGCTGGTTTTGCCGCGGGAGGCGGCGGCGATTTTGCCGGCGCCGGTGCCTCGGCGGATTTCGGCCTGCCCGACGGGCTGGGCGACGTGGCGGGCGGTGCCCTCGAGGCGGCGGCGTCCGCCGAAGAGGGCGCGGTGGTCGCCGTGCCGCTGGTGGTGGTGTTTGTCATCGCCTGCGCGGTGCTGCTGAGCGCCGGTGCACTGCTCGGCCTGTATTTCGGCTGGGAAGTGCTGCTGACGGTGGCGGTCGAGCTGGCTTTTTCCTTCGCGTCGGCGCGCGCGGCGGTGCGTCTGGAGCGTGAAGGCTGGCTGACGGCCGCCGTGCGGCTCACCTGGAAACCGCTGCTGGCCAGTGTGTGTTTTGCGGTGGCACTGGGCGCGCTGGTGGACCATGTCGTGCCCGCCGCGCATTCGTTGCCACAGGCCATCAAGGCCTTGCACCACCGCTAGCAAACCGGCGCCGTCAGGCGTGGGCGTGGGCGCGGTATTGGTCGCGCAGCATCTTGATCTGGTCGTGGTTGCGCTGCGCACCTTGCAACTGGCGTTCGACCAGCGCCCGCGCCGTCGGCGGCAGGTCCTGCCGGGCCGCCTTGCGGTAGCGCGCCAGGGCGCTGTCCTCGCCGCGTTCGGCTTCGTCGAGCAGCGCCTGGTCGGTGGAGGTGCTCAGCACGCTGCGCAGCGCGACCCAGCCGCGGTGCAGGGCACCTGCGGCAGTGCCGCCGTCACCGGGCTTGCCGCCCAGGGCAGATACCTCGGTGCGCAGATCCGCCGTGGAGGCCCGGATTTCTTCCGCACGGCGCAGGAAGGTCTGTTTCAGATCGGGCGATTGCGTATGGTCCGCCAGTTCACGGAAACCATATTCGCCATCGTGCGAGGTTTCGATCAGGTCGTTGAGGGTGTCGATCACGTCGTCGCGTTCGGCCATGGTGAACTCCTTGAGAGATGGAAGACAGGGATGGCAAAGGCTGCTCCGCCTGTATATCCCTTCGAACCATCCATATTGGTCCGGCCGCACCATCGCCCTGTCGGCAGCGGTACAGGCGGCTTGTAGGACAGGCCGCGTTACCGAATGCACGCGGCCGTGTTGTGCGCCGCTAGCGGAAAAACGCGTAGCCGATGCCGATGGCCGCCGCCAGGCCGGCCACGTCGGCCACCAGGGCGCAGGCCAGCGCGTGGCGGGTGTTCTTCAGGCCCACGCTGCCGCAGTACACGGCCAGCACGTAGAAGGTGGTCTCGGTCGAGCCCTGGATGATGGCGGCCAGCTTCGCGGCGAAGGAGCCGACGCCCTGGGTCTGCATCACGTCGACCATGAGACCGCGGGCGCCGGCACCCGACAGGATCTTCATCAGGCCCACCGGCAGCGCCGGCAGGAAGGCCGTGTCCAGGCCCAGTGCGGCCGCGCCCGCGGCCAGCACACCCATCACCGCATCCATGCAGCCGGCGGCGCGGAACAGGCCGATGGCGGCCAGCATGCCGACCAGGTAGGGCACGATCTGGATGGCGACACCGAAGCCGTCCTTGGCACCTTCCACGAACACGTCGTACACCGGCACCCGCCGCCAGGCGCCCACCACCAGGAACAGCAGCACCAGCCCCAGGATGAAGATGCTGCCGACGAGGCTGGCCACCCGCGCCGCCGTCTCGGGCGGCAGGCGCGACAGCCCGGCGAACAGGGCCAGCGCCGCGGTGACCACGCCCAGCAGCGGCAGCAGGAAACGCGGCCGCCACACTGGCAGCCGCTGGCACAGCGCCACCGCCAGCAGCCCTGCCAGGCAGGACGCGCAGGTGGCCAGCAGCGTCGGCAAGAAGATGTCGGCCGCGTTGAAGTTCACCAGCCCCTGTTGCAGCGCGATGCTTTGGCGGATGGCGATGACCGAGGTCGGGATCAGCGTCACGCCCGCCGTGTTGAGCACCACGAACATGATCTGCGCGTCCGTCGCCCGGCCCGGCTCGGGGTTGAGTGTTTCCAGTTCGCGCATGGCCTTCAGGCCGAGCGGCGTGGCGGCGTTGTCCAGGCCCAGCAGGTTGGCCGAGATGTTCATGGTCATCGCCCCCTGGGCCGGATGCCCGGCCGGCACGCCGGGAAACAGGCCGCGCAGCAGCGGCGCGGCGACGCGCGCCAGCGCATCCACCATGCCGGCGCGCTCGCCGACCTTCAGGATGCCCAGCCACAGCGCCATCACGCCGGCCAGGCCGAGCGAGATGTCGAAACCCGTCTTGGCCGCGTCGAACAGCGCCGCCAGCAGCCGCGCGAAGACATCCACGTCGCCCTGGGCCAGGCGCACGCAGGCGGTGGCGAAGGCGGCGACGAAGAAGGCGAGCCAGACGAGGTTCAGCACCATGCGGGGGGCTCCTGCGCGACGGTGCGCGGCGGAAGTGAAAATACGCAGCTTCCATTGTCGTGCAGCCGCGCGGCGCCTTCCTGCGCTTCTTCCTTCCATGCCACCCGATCCCTCTGTCCCCTTTTTTGCTGCCGATGACATGCCCACCGGCGATACCGAAGCCCGGGCCCTGGTGGCCCGCCTCGAAAACCAGGCGGAACAGCACCGTATCGCGGTCGGTGCCCGCCAGGTGGTGTTCCGCCGTATCGGCGAGGGCTCGCCCCTGGTGCTGCTGCACGGCGGCCACGGCAGCTGGCTGCACTGGATACGCAACGTGGACACGCTGGCGCGGCGCCACACCCTGTGGCTGCCCGACATGGCCGGTTATGGCGCGTCCGACGTGGCCGAAGGCCCGCCCACGCTGGCCAATCTGGCGGCTACCATGGCGGCGGCTATCGCCGCGCTGCTGGGCGATACGGTGGCGGTGGATATCGCCGGTTTTTCCTTCGGCGGGCTGACCGCCGCGCACGTGGCCGCCCTGCGGCCCGCCGTGCGCCGGGTGGCCCTGCTGGGCCCGAGCGGCCATGGCACCTCGCGCCGCGACCGGCTGCACATGCAGGACTGGAAAGAGCTGCCCGATGGCGCGGAGCGCGATGCCCGCCTGCGCCACAACATGGCGGCGCTGATGCTGCACCGGGACGCCGCGGGCATCGACCCGCTGGCGCTGGCCATCCACCGCGCCGCCTGCGTGGCCACGCGTTTCCGCAGCCAGGGGTATGCACGCCGCCCGCTGATCCAGCCGGCGCTGGCCGCGCTGGCCGCCCGCCAGGTGCCGGTGCTGCTGGTGTGGGGTGAACACGACGTGACGGCCCGGCCGGAAGAGGCATCGGCCGCCCTGGCGGAGGTGGTGCCCGGGCTGCCGTGGCATGTGGTGCCCGGTGCCGGCCACTGGGTGCAGTACGAAGGCGCCGCGGCCACCAACACGCTGCTCGACGGCTGGTTCGCGTAAGGCCCCGCGCTCAGGCGGAGCGCGGTTTCAGTTCTCGGCGGTGAATCCCACGGTCTTTACCACGGCACGCCAGCGTTCGGTGTCGGACTGGAGCATGGCGGCCAGCTGCTGCGGGCTGGTGGCCTGCGCTTCCAGGCCCATGGCGGCCAGGCCGTCGATGACGTCCTGCTGGGCCAGCGCGGCGCGGATGGCGGTGTTGAGGTGCAGCACCGTGTCCGGGGCCGTTTTGGCCGGCAGGAAAAAGCCGAACCATTCGTTGTAGGCCAGGTCCTTGTAGCCCTGCTCGACCAGGGTCGGCACGCTGGGGGTGAAGCGGCTGCGTTTGGCGCCCGAGGTGGCCAGGAGGCGGCACTTGCCGGCCTGCACGTACTGGATGAACTCGCCGACCGGACCGCTGACGGCCGGGATCTGCCCGGCCACCATGTCCAGCACCGCCGGCTGCGTGCCGCGGTAGGGCACGTGGACCAGGTCCACCCCGCCTTCGCGGCCCAGCAGCACACCGATGAAATGCGGCGACGAGCCGGCTGCCGGCGAACCGAAGCTGGCCTTGGACGGGTTGGCCTTGCACCAGGCCAGGAACTGGGGCACCGTCTTCACGCTGTCCGGCACGGCCGGGCCGACGGCGAAACCGTAGTCGAAGATGGCGCCGACCGATACCGGCGCCAGGTCGGCCACCGGGTCGTAGGGCAGCTTCTTGTAGGTGTGCGGGTAGATGCCCAGCATGGACATGGGGGTGAGCAGCACGGTCATGCCATCGGGCGCGGCAGCCTTGACGAACTGCACGGCGATCTGCCCGCCGGCGCCGGTGCGGTTGTCCACGATGGCCGTCTTGGCATAGCCTGGATGCAGTTTCTCGGCCACACGCCGGCTCACCACGTCGGCGGTGCCGCCGGGCGCGAAGCCGTTGACCACCCGCACCTGCTCCAGGCTCTGGGCCCAGGCGCTGCGGCCCGCAGCGGCCCCGAATGCCGTGGCTGCGGTGGATTGCAGAAGCTGGCGGCGTGAAAACTCCATGGGTGTCTCCCGGTGCGATGCAAAAACGATGGCGCCGAGTATCGCTCCGCAGAGGGCTCAAGCACGCGCAGCGCCTATATTCAGCCCAATGGCCAAGGAAAAAACACTCTACACCTGCACCGAATGCGGCGGCACCAGCCCGCGCTGGCTGGGCAAGTGCCCGCACTGCGGTGCCTGGAACACCCTGATCGAGACGGCCGCGCAGGCCGCGCCGCTGGCCGGCAAGAACCGCCTGGGAACGCCCGCGTTCGCCGCCCTGGCGCAGACCTCGGAGGTGGCGACCCTGTCGGAAATCGAGGCGCAGGACGTGGCGCGCACGCCCACCGGCCTGGAGGAACTCGACCGGGTGCTGGGCGGTGGCATTGTCGAAGGTGCGGTGGTGCTGATCGGCGGCGACCCGGGCATTGGCAAGTCGACCCTGCTGCTGCAGGCGGTGGACGCGTTGCAGCGGGGCGGTATGGAGACGCTGTACGTGACCGGCGAGGAGTCGGGCGCGCAGATCGCGCTGCGCTCGCGCCGGCTGGGGCTCGACCGTTCGCAGGTACAGGTGCTGGCCGAGATCCAGCTGGAAAAAATCCTGGCCACACTCGACGCACGGCAGCCGGCGCTGGCGGTGATCGACTCGATCCAGACCATGTACTCCGACCAGCTCACCTCCGCGCCGGGTTCGGTGGCGCAGGTGCGCGAATGCGCGGCCCACCTGACCCGCGCGGCCAAGGCCAGCGGCATCGCCATCGTGCTGGTCGGCCACGTCACCAAGGAAGGTGCCATCGCCGGCCCGCGGGTGCTGGAGCACATGGTCGACACGGTGCTGTACTTCGAGGGCGACACCCACAGCAGTTTCCGCCTGGTGCGTGCCATCAAGAACCGTTTCGGCGCGGTCAACGAGATCGGCGTCTTCGCCATGACCGAAAAGGGCCTGAAGGGCGTGGCCAACCCCAGCGCTATCTTCCTCAGCCAGCACAGCGAGCCGGTGCCCGGTTCGTGTGTGCTGGTCACGCTGGAGGGCACCCGGCCCATGCTGGTGGAAATCCAGGCGCTGGTGGATGGCGGCGGCCCCAGCCCCCGCCGGCTGTCGGTGGGGCTGGACCGCGACCGCCTGGCCATGCTGCTGGCGGTGCTGCACCGCCACGCCGGCATCGCCTGCATGGACCAGGACGTGTTTGTCAACGCGGTGGGCGGGGTGCGCATCAGCGAGCCGGCAGCCGACCTGGCGGTGATGCTGGCCATCACCTCCAGCCTGCGTGGCAAACCGCTGCCCAAGGGGTTCATCGCCTTCGGTGAGGTCGGCCTGGCCGGCGAGGTGCGGCCGGCGCCGCGCGGGCAGGAACGGCTGCGCGAGGCGGCCAAACTGGGTTTTTCGGTGGCGGTGGTGCCCAAGGCGAATGCGCCCAAAAAACCCATCGAAGGCCTGGAAATCCATGCCGTCGAGCGGGTGGAAGAGGCCAT
The DNA here is from genome assembly GCA_040390235.1 of Pseudomonadota bacterium. GTDB lineage: Bacteria > Pseudomonadota > Gammaproteobacteria > Burkholderiales > Burkholderiaceae_C > Xylophilus. The sequence continues at coordinate 44,770 of JAZJYT010000039.1, forward strand.
GGAGGCGGTGCGGCGCCTGCAGTAGCCGTGGGGGTATCGCGCAGCCTGCGAAAATGCGGGCCATGAAATTTCTCAAGCTCCTCGTTCCCCTCGCCGGCCTGGTCCTGCTGGTGGTGGCTTTCCAGCGCTACGGCTGGCCCGGCGTGGCAGCCGTCACCGGCGGCATCGTCATGTGGATCCTGCTGCACTTCAACCGCATGATGGCGGTGATGCGCAAGGCCAGCAACCACCCGGTCGGCTACGTCGGCAGTGCCGTCATGCTCAATGCCCGGCTCAAGCCCGGCTCCGCCCTGCTGCACGTCGTGGCCATGACCAAGGCGTTGGGCGAACGCCGCAGCGCCGCGGGCGAAGAGCCGGAGGTGTACCGCTGGACTGATGGCTCGCATTCCTGGGTGGACTGCACCTTCAACAACGGCCGGCTGACGGCGTGGCAACTGACCCGGCCGGTACAGGAGCCGGAAACCCCGGAAACGCCGGTTACGCCGGCGCCGTAAAATCGCAGGCTTTTCGCCAAAAACCGCGTATTCCAAAGGACCCCCCGCATGACGCTCGTTCCACCCGCCCCTTCGCTGTCCGACCGCGACGGCAAGATCTGGATCGACGGCACCCTCGTCGACTGGCGCGAGGCCAAGATCCACGTGCTGAGCCACACCCTGCACTACGGCTGCGGTGTGTTCGAGGGCGTGCGGGCCTATGACACGGTCGACGGCACGGCCATCTTCCGCCTGGAAGAGCACACCGAGCGCCTGTTCAACAGCGCCAAGATCCTGCGCATGAAGATCCCCTTCAGCAAGGAAGAGATCAACGAGGCGCACAAACAGGTGGTGCGCGAGAACAAGCTGGCCTCCTGCTACATCCGCCCGCTGTCCTGGATCGGCTCGGAAAAACTCGGCGTCAGTCCCAAGGGCAACACCATCCACGCCATGGTCGCGGCCTGGGCCTGGGGCGCCTACCTGGGCGACGAAGGCATGAAGCGCGGCATCCGCGTGAAGACCAGCAGCTACACCCGCCACCACGTCAACATCACCATGACGCAGGCCAAGGCGGTCAGCAACTACAGCAATTCCATCCTCGCCAACATGGAAGCCACCGAAGACGGCTACGACGAGGCCCTGCTGCTCGATGCCTCGGGTTTCGTGTCCGAAGGCGCCGGTGAAAACGTGTTTGTGGTCAAGGGTGGCGTCATTTACACCCCCGACCTGTCGGCCGGCGCCCTGAACGGCATCACCCGCAACACCATCCTGCACATCGCCAAGGACCTCGGTATCGAGGTGGTGCAGAAACGCATCACCCGCGACGAGGTCTACATCGCCGACGAGGCCTTCTTCACCGGCACCGCCGCCGAAGTGACGCCTATCCGCGAACTCGACCGCATCGAGATCGGCAGCGGCTCGCGCGGCCCCATCACCGAGAAGGTGCAGGGCGCCTTCTTCGACATCGTCAACGGCCGCAATCCCAAGTACGCCCACTGGCTGACCAAGGTCTGAACCCCATGAGCACCGCAACCGCTTCCGCCACCCCCGCCGGCCGGCACGCCGCCGTGGTCGAACTGCTCGCCAGCGACCTCAATGCCCAGGGCGGCATCTTCTGCCCGAGTCCCAAGGCCGACATGAAGCTGTGGAACTCGCACCCCAAGGTCTACCTCGACGTGGCGCGCACCGGCGAAGGCAAGTGCCCCTACTGCGGCACGGTGTACCGCCTGAAGGCCGGCGAGACGGTGGCCCACGGCCACTGACGCCTTGGCCGCCGTTCCGCAGGACCGCGCCCTGGCCGACGCGGCAGCGCTGGCCCGGGTGACGGTCGTCACCGTCACCTACAACAGTGCGCACTGCGTGCCCGCCCTGGCCGACGGCCTGGGCGCCCTGCCGCACGTCACGGTGGTGGACAACGCCAGTGCGGACGACTCGGTCGCCGCAGTGCAGCGCAGCCTGCCGCAGGCCCGTGTGCTGCAGATGCCGGCCAACCGCGGCTACGGCGTGGCCAACAATGCCGGCATCGCGCAGGCGACCACACCCTACGTGCTGCTGCTCAACCCCGACTGCCTGGTGACCGGGCAGCAGATCGCCGAACTGGTGCGCCTGGCCGATGCCGATGCCGAGTCGGCCATGTGGGTGCCGCAGCTGGTCGACGGCGAGGGCGGCCTGGAGGTCAACTACAGCATGCCGCGCCACCACGGCGCGCCGCGCACCGGCGCCGCCGAAGGGCCGCTGTGCGTGGGTTATGCCTGCGCGGCGGTGCTGCTGATCCACCGTGAACGGATGGCACCCGTGGGTTTTTTCGACCCGCTGTTCTTCCTCTACTACGAGGACGAGGACCTGTGCCTGCGGGCCTTCGATGCGCACCTGCCCATCGTGGTGCTGCCGCAGGTGCGTATCGCCCACCTGTCGCGCGGCTCGGTGCGTGGTCCGCGGCCGCGGGCCGCCGAATACTGGCGCGGCTGGCACCATGCCCAGTCCAAGATACGTTTCACCGCCAAGCACCAGGGTGCCGATGCCGGTGCGCGGCTGCTGGCGCGCAGCCTGCGCAATGCGCTGCTGCATGTGGCGGTGCGGGTCGTGCTGGTGTCGCCGCGGCTGCTGGCACGCGCCTGGGGGCGGCTGCAGGGCTTGCGCCAGTTGCGGCGCGAGGGCCTGGCGTCTGCGGCGCCGGGAGCCGGCCGTGGCTGAGGCCCTGGCCGCCGGGCCGGCGCGGCTCACCGCACGACTGACCATCGGCGTGCTGACACTCAACGAAGAACGCAACATCGCCCGCTGCCTGCGCAGCGCCGCCTTTGCCGACGAGGTGCTGGTGGTCGACAGCGGCAGCCGCGACCGCACGGTGGAGATCGCCCAGGCCCTGGGCGCCACCGTCCACCGCTACCCGGACTGGCAGGGCTTCGGTGTGCAGCGCAACCGGCTGCTGTCGCATGCTAGCGGTGACTACATTTTTTTCGTCGATGCCGACGAAGAAATCACCGACGCCCTGCGTGCCGAGGTGCAGGCCGTGGTCGCCTCCCGGGCGCAGGTGGTGGGCACCGTCAAATGGACGGTGGTGGCCTATGGGCAGGAACTGCGCTGGTTCCTCGGGCAGGCCGAGATCGAGCGGTTTTTCCCGCGTGCGCTGCTGCGTGAGTTCACCGGCATCGTGCACGAACATGCCGAGCTGCGCGACCCGGCGCTGCGCCGCCATGCCTTCCGGGGCCGGCTGCGCCACACCTCGCGCGAGACGGTGAGCGACAGCCTGCTGAAACTGCGGCAGTACGCCATGCTGGGTGCGGCCAAACGCGCGGCGGCCGGCAAGCGCGGCGGGGTGTGGCGCGGCATGGCCTCGGGGGTGGCGGTGTTCCTGCGGCTGTACGTCGCACGCCTGGGTTTCCTGGGGGGTGGACCGGGTTTCCTGTTCTGCTTCTTCATCGCACTCGAGAGTTTTTTCCGCTATGCGGCGCTGCGCTACGACCAGGACACGCTGCGGTCCGACGTCGCCCGCTGAGTCCCGCCACCCTGGTCCCACCCCATGTCGACTCCCGGCCGCAGCGCCTCAGGCGCCCTCTTTCCCGTCCGGGGGGCCGCCGTCGTCTGGCTGCTGCTGGCCTGTGGTGTGGCGCTGTCGCCGCTGTCGTCCAAGATCGCCGGTGTGGTCTGGCTGCTGTTCAGCGGCTGGGGCATCTTCCTGGTGCTGCGCGGGCGCCGTGCCGGGGCCCCGGTAGCCGGTGCCGGCCTGCCGGCCGCACGGTGCTGGCTGCTGGCCTGCGCCGTGTTCACCGTGCTCGGGGGCGCTGTGCTCTGGTACTGGTCCGACCCGTTCGACGGCATGAATGCGGAACTGCGCCTGCTGATCGCCGCCGTCGCCACCTGGGGTGTGCTGGCGCGGGGAGCGGCCCTGCCGCGGCATTTCCGCGCGGGCAGCGGGTTCGCGCTGGCCGGTTCGTGCCTGGTGGCGCTGCTGTGCATCGTCGGGGTCCTGGCGCTGTACCCCAACCCGCGGGACAACCTGCCTGCCAATGCCATCGTCTGGGCCATGGGCGCCGGCTTCGCCCTGTGCCTGCTGCTGCCGCTGGTGCTGGATGGGGACGCGCCGGCCGGTTGGCGCCGCTGGTGGCTGGGGGCGGTGGTGCTCGGGGTGGCCGCGGTGCTGCTGAGCCAGTCGCGTGGTGCCATGGGTGTTTTTGCCTGGATGCTGTGGCTGGTGGTGGAACGCTGGCGCCGGCGCCGCGGGCACTGGCCGCTGGCCCGCATGGGGGCCTTGCTGCTGGCCGTGGTGGCCGTGGTGGCGGCCTTGTGGGCAGCGCCCGGTGATCCGCTGCGCCTGCGCCAGGCGGAGCACGAGGTGGTGCGTGCGGAGGACAACGGCCGTTTCGACACCTCGATGGGGACACGGGTGTACCTGTGGCACCTGGCGCGGGATGGCATCGTCTCGTCTCCCTGGATCGGCATCGGCGGGGCCGAGCGCCTGCGGCGTATCAAACACGCGGGCGACGAACTGCCCGAGGCGCAGCGCGCCGGTCTCTGGTACGTACGCCTGATGGGCCATGTGCACAACCAGTACCTGCATTCGGCGCTCGACGGCGGCATGGTCGGGCTGGCCTCGATCCTGGCCCTGATGGCCGGGATGGCGGGGGTGGCGTGGCGGCTGCGGCGTGTCGATCCGCTCGCGTCGCGGCAGATGCAGGGGCTGTTGTTTGTCCATGCCACGGGCTGCGTCACCAACGTGAACTTCGCACACAACTACTATGTGCTGGCGCTGGGCATGGGGGTCACCCTGGTGCTGCTGGGTGCGGCGCAGCGCGGCACGACAGGCGCGGTGGCGCCGGCTTCGCGGCCATGAAGATCCTGCTGGTCAACCACGGGTCCATCCCGGTGTTCGCCTATGGCGGCACCGAACGGGTGATCTGGGACCTGGGTCGCTGCCTGGCCGGACTTGGCCATACCGTGCGTTACCTGGTGCCGGCGGGTTCGCATTGCGACTTTGCCGAGGTCATCGCCCTGCTCCCCGGCGCCGATTGGCGGTCCCAGGTGCCGCCGGACACCGACGTGGTGCACCTGCAGTTCCAGCCCGACGCACCGCTGGACCTGCCCCATGTGGTTACCGAGCACGGCAACCCCCGGCCCGGCGTGCCGCTGCTGCGCAACACCGTGTTCGTATCGGCCGACCAGGCGGCGCGCCACGGGTCGGCCGCCTTCGTGCGCAACGGGCTGGACTGGAGCGCCTACGGCCCGGTGGCCATCGACCGGCCGCGTGGCGATTTCCACTTTCTCGGCAAGGCGGCCTGGCGGGTGAAGAACGTGCAAGGCGCCATCGACGTGGCGCTGGACGCGGGGGTGCGGCTCGACGTGCTGGGCGGCACACGGCTCAACCTCAAGCGCGGCCTGCGTTTCACCTGGTCGCCGCGGATTCGCTTCCACGGCATGGTGGGGGGGCAGGAAAAGTTCGGTGTGCTCAACGCCTCGCGCGGCCTGGTGCTGCCGGTGCTGTGGCACGAACCCTTCGGGCTGGCGGTGATCGAGAGCCTGTATTTCGGCTGCCCGGTGTTCGCCACGCCCTATGGGGCTCTGCCCGAGCTGGTGCCGCCGGACTGCGGTGTGCTGTCGAACAGCCGTGCCGCCCTGGCCGAAGCGGTGCGTTCGCGGCGTTTCGATCCGCGCGCCTGCCACCAGCACGCGGTGCAACACTTCAGCGCGCAGGCGATGGCGCGGGGCTACCTGGCGCAGTACGAACGGGTGCGGGCGGGGGAAACGCTGAACCCGGTGGCACCGGTACTGGCCGAAGAGGCGCGCAAACTGCCCTGGCTGGCCTGATACCGGCGCCGGCCGGGCCGCTTCAGGCGGCCGGCGCGGTGTCCGCCGGCTGCTGCAGCGGCAGCGACAGCACGAAGACCGCGCCACCACCTTCGCGTGCCTCGCACACCGCCGTGCCACCGTGCCGCTCGGCGATCGACCGCACCAGCGACAGCCCCAGGCCCACGCCGCCTTCGCGTTCGCTGGCCCCGGGCAGCCGGTAGAAGGGCTCGAAGATACGTTCACGCAGTTCCGGCGGCACGCCGGGCCCGCGGTCGCAGACACGCACCACCGCACGCTCGCCCTCGCGCCGCACCAGGGCGGTCACGTCGCCCTGGGTGTAGCGGCGGGCGTTTTCCAGCAGGTTGCGCACTGCGCGGCGCAGCAGCTTGGCGACACCACGCACTTCCACGCCGACGCTGTCCCCGGCCAGTTCCAGCTCGGCGCCGGTGCGGGCGCATTCCTCGGCGGCCAGGCCGACCAGGTCGAGCATCTCCTCGGTGCCCAGGTCGGCTTCGCGGGCGTCGAGGCGGCTGGCCAGCAGGATCTCGTCGATGAGCTGGTCGAGTTCGGCGATGTTGCGCGAGATTTCGTCCTTGAAGACGGCCGATGGCGTGCTGCCCATCAGCTCCAGCCCCATGCGGATGCGGGTCAGGGGCGAGCGCAGTTCATGCGAGGCGTTGGCCAGCAGCGATTTGTGCGAATCCACCAGGTGTTCGATACGCTCGGCCGCGTGGTTGAAGCGCCGCGCCAGGAAGGCGACCTCGTCGGCGCCGCGTACCGCCACCCGGGCCGACAGGTCGCCGCGGCCCCACTGCTCCACGCCCTGCTGCAGGTTTTCCAGCCGGCGGGTGAGTTTGCGGATGATGGGGTAGGTTGCCAGCGCGACGGCGATGCCGACCAGCCCCAGCGTCCAGAAAAAGCCGAAGGGCGGGCGGTTCCAGAAGCTGCGCGGCGGGCGCGGCAGGTGCACCGTCAGCACCTGGCCGTCCCGCATGGTGACGGCGAATTCGGGGCCGTTGCGCGGCCGGCTGCGGGCCGCCGGCGGCGCTCCTTCGGGCAGGTGCGCGGGTGCTTCGGCTTCGGGCTCGGCCTGGGGCGGCGGCGGGGCGCCGTCGCCGGGCGGCGCGTTGCGCGGCCGCAGCACGCCGCTGCCGACCACCTCGCCCGCAGCGTCGCGCACCACCACCTCGCGCAGCGGCGGGTCCGAGGCCATGCGCCAGGCCCAGCCGACCAGGAAGATCAGCACCCCGACCGCCAGCACCACGGCCAGCCAGATACGCACGTACAGCCGCTGGCCCAGGCGGGACAGTGGTACGGAGCGTGTGCGGCGTTCGGGCAGCGGGGCGGTGGCCATGCGGGGAGGGCTTCTTTCAGTCCTGCTGCTTGGCGAAGACGTAGCCGACACCGCGCACCGTCAGGATACGTTTGGGGTTCTTGGCGTCGACCTCGATGGCGGCGCGGATGCGGCCCATGTGCACGTCGATGGAGCGGTCGAAGGCCTCCAGTTCGCGGCCGCGCACGGCCTCCATGATCTGGTCGCGCGTCAGCACCCGGCCGGCGCGCTCGGCCAGGGCCACCAGCAGGTCGAACTGGTAGGAGGTCAGGTCCGAGGACTGGCCGGCGACACTCACCGTACGGGCATCCCGGTCGATTTCCAGGGCGCCGAAACGCATGCTGCGCGCCGATGGCGCCGAACCCTCGGTGCGGCGGCGCAGGATGGCACGGATGCGCGCCAGCAGCTCGCGCGGCTCGAAGGGTTTGGGCAGGTAGTCGTCGGCACCGAGTTCCAGGCCGATGATGCGGTCCATCGGGTCGCCCTTGGCCGTGAGCATCAGCACCGGCACCTGGGCCGTGGCGCCGGGCAGCGCGCGGATGCGGCGGCAGACCTCCAGGCCGTCCATGTCGGGCAGCATCAGGTCCAGGATCACCAGGTCCGGCAGGGCCGGCGAGCTGCCGTCGAGCTGCAGCCGTTCCAGCCCGCTGCGGGCATTGGCCGCATGGGTGAAACCGAAGCCGGACTGGCCCAGGTATTCCCCCACCATTTGCGCCAGGCGGGTGTCGTCTTCGATCATCAGCAGTTGCGATGTGCTCATGGGGGCCATCCTCCGCGCCCAGGGCGCTTGCGGCGGTGTCGCCGCCGTAAAGTTAGGTAAACGGCTGTCGCCGCGGGAAAGCGTTCAGGTGTCCCGCTCCGCGCCCGCGGGGACGTTGGGCACACGCGCCGCCAGCGCCACCAGCACCAGCACCGGCAGGCCGAGCAGGGCCGTCGCCACAAAAAAGCTGCCGTAGCCCCAGCGGTCGACAAAGACACCCGAAAAACCGGCCAGCCACTTGGGCGCCAGCAGCATCATCGAGCTGAAGAGCGCGTACTGGGTTGCCGAATATTGCACGTTGGTCAGCCCCGACAGGTAGGCGATGAAGGCGGCCGAGGCGATGCCGCCGGCCAGGTTGTCGGCGGCGACCACACCGATCAGCCCGGTCACGTCGTGCCCGCGGGTGCCCAGCCAGGCGAACAGCAGGTTGGACAGGGCCGACAGCACCGCGCCCAGCATCAGCACCCGCATGACACCCCACCGCACCGACAGCAGGCCGCCGACGAAGGCGCCGGCCAGGGTCATGAGCACGCCGTAGACCTTGGTGACGGCGGCGACCTCGTCCTTGGTATAGCCCATGTCCACGTAGAAGGGGTTGGCCATGATGCCCATCACCACGTCGCTGATGCGGTAGGTGGCGATCAGCGCCAGGATCAGCGCGGCCTGCCAGCGGTAGCGGCGGATGAAGTCGGCAAAGGGGTCGACCAGCGCACCGCGCAGCCACTGCCCGGCGGAGGTGGCGCGGGGCAGCACCTGCCCGGCCGGTTCGCGCGACAGCAGCACCGTCACGATACCGACCGCCATCGACGCGGCCATGGCCAGGTAGGCGGCACGCCAGGCCAGCGGCTGGTAGCCGGCGGTGCCGGCCACCTCGGCCCGCGCGGCCAGCCACAGCACGCCGGCGCCGGCCCAGATCATGGCCAGCCGGTAACCGGTCTGGTAGGTGGCGGCCAGCGCCGCCTGGCGTTCGGTGCCGGCGGACTCGATGCGGAAGGCGTCGAGTGCGATGTCCTGCGTGGCCGAACCGAAGGCCACCGCCAGCGCGCACCACACCACCGGCCGGAGCGCCAGCTGCGGATCGTTGAAGGCCATGCCGGCCAGGCCGGCGGCCACCGCGCACTGCGCCAGCAGCAGCCAGCTGCGGCGCCGGCCCAGGGCCCGCGTCAGCAGCGGCAGCGGCAGCCGGTCCACCAGCGGTGCCCACACCCACTTGAAGGCATAGGCCAGGCCAACCCAGCTCAGGTAGCCGATGGTGGTGCGGTCTATGCCCGCCTCGCGCAGCCAGAAACTCAGCGTGCCCAGCACCAGCAGCAGGGGCAGCCCGGCCGAGAAGCCCAGCGCCAGCATGCGCAGGCTGGCCGGCTCGCGGTAGACCCGCAGCGCGGCCCGCCAGGAGGGCCGGCGCGCGGGGGCCGCGGGGGCCGTGGGGTTGGTCGCGGTGTCGGCCGCGGACGGGAATTTATCCGGCATGGACAGCGGGGCGGTTCAGGTGCCGCCCACGTGGGGGTTGCTCTGGCGTTCGCGGCCGAAACTGCTCTCCGGCCCATGGCCGGGGATGAACACCGTCTCGTCGCCCATGGGCCACAGCCGCTCGACGATGCTGCGGACCAGGTCGCCGTGGTTGCCCTGGGGAAAGTCGGTGCGGCCGATAGAGCCGGCGAACAGCACGTCGCCGACAAAACAGCGGCCGATCTGCGGCGCGTGGAACACCACGTGCCCGGGGGTGTGGCCCGGGCAGTGCCGCACGGCCAGGGTGTGGCCGGCCAGCGCCACCGTGTCGCCGTCGTGCAGCCAGCGGCTGGGCACGAAGGTCTCCGCCGGCGGAAAACCGAACATCGCGCTCTGCTGCGGCAGCCCGTCGATCCAGAACTGGTCGGCCGGGTGTGGCCCGACGATGGGCAGGCCGCGGGTGCGCGCCAGTTCGCCGGCGGCGCCCGCATGGTCGATGTGGGCATGGGTCAGCCAGATCTGCTCCAGCGCCAGGCCGCGCCGCTCGACTTCGGCCAGGATACGGTCGAGGTCGCCGCCCGGATCGACCACCGCCGCCCGCATCGTGGTGCCGCACCAGACCAGGGAGCAGTTCTGCTGGAAGGCGGTGACGGGGAGGGTGGCGTACTGGAGCATGGCGCCATTGTCTCCTCCCGGCCCCGGGGCCGCGCGCCAGGCCGTTTGTTGCGCGGATGGCAACAACGTGTTCCTGTGCAATGGCTTTATCCCGCGGTCCTGGCCATTTACAGTTCATGCATCGTCTCGGCGCTCCTCAGCGGCAAGGCGAAATAGGGCAGCAGGACCGCGCCGCGTTCCCTCCCCATGTACCTTTCCCCAGGATTTTTGCCATGAACACCCTCATCACCTTTGCCTTCACGCCCCTTTTCCTCGCCATGCTGGCGTCGTTCCGGTCGTTTGCACCGTACCTCGTTCCGACGCAAAAGTAAGCCTCCGCGTCTCCTGAAGCCGGCCACGGGTCTATCCCGTGGCCGGTTTTTTGTTTTTCAGGCCGCCGACGACGCCCCGCTTTGCGCACGCGGGAATGCCTTGTTGCACCAACCTGGGCACGGACGCTTGACCCCGCAGGCAAAAAAGTCAGGTCCATAAGGGTGCCAGCGTCCTGGCATCTCCAGGACCGGGCTGGCACAGCACTTGCATCTAATCATGTACACATGTTTGTATGCTTTAAGGTGGTGCGATCCCCATGGTGTCTTCTTCTCTTCTGACGGCCGGTGCGTTGGTTCCGGAGGGTGATCCGGCCGCGGCCTGGATCCTCGCGCTGGACACGCCGGTCGTCGGTGCCGCCACCGGGCCGCTGGCGGGGCTGCGTTTTGCGGTGAAGGACAACATCGACGCCGCCGGCCTGCCCACCACCGCCGCCTGCCCGGCCTTCGCCTTCACGCCGCCGCTGCATGCCACCGCCGTGCGGCGGGTGCTGAACGCGGGAGCGGCCCTGGCCGGCAAGACCAACCTGGACCAGTTCGCCTGTGGCCTGAACGGTACCCGTTCACCCTATGGCGCAGTACCCAATGCCTTCGATGCGCGCTACGTGAGCGGCGGCTCCAGCTCCGGTTCGGCCTACGTGGTGGCGACGGGGCAGGTGGACTTCGCCTTCGGCACTGACACGGCCGGCTCGGGCCGGGTGCCCGCGGGCCTGAACAACATCGTCGGCCTGAAACCGTCGAAGGGCCTCATCAGCACCCGCGGTGTGCTGCCGGCGGCGCAGAGTGTGGACTGCGTTTCCATCTTCGCCCGCACCGTGGCTGCCGCCGTGCGGGTGCTGCAGGTGGCCGCGGCACCGGACCCGCTGGACCCGTATTCGCGGGCCTTGTCGATGGCGGCCGACCCGCTGCCCGCGGCTTTCCGTTTCGGAGTGCCGGCGGCGCTGGAGTTCTATGGCGATGCGCTGGCCGAAGCCGCTTTCGCCGATGCGCTGGCCGGCCTGGAAAAACTGGGCGGCACGCCCGTGCCGATCAACTACGCCCCGCTCGCCGCGGCGGCGGGCCTGCTGTATGACAGCGCCCTGGTGGCCGAACGGTATGCCGCGGTACGGGAATTCTTCGACGCGCAGCCCGAGGCCGTGGTGGAACCGGTGCGCGGCATCCTGGCCGCGGGCCAGCGCTACAGCGCGGCCGATGTGTTCGATGCGCAGCACCAGTTGCAGGCCCTGGCGGCGCAGGCGGCATCCATGTGGGACGGCATCGACCTGCTGTGTGTGCCCACCGCGCCCACCCACTGCAGCATCGCCGCCATGCAGGCCGACCCGGTGGTGCGCAACCGCGAGCTGGGCTACTACACCAACTTCGTCAACCTGCTCGACTACGCCGCCCTGTCGGTGCCGGCCAGCCTGCGCAGCGACGGCTTGCCCTTCGGCATCACCCTCATCGGCCGCGCCGGCAGCGACTGGCAGCTGGCCGAGCTGGGCCAGCGTTTCCACCATGCCACCGGGCTGCCGCTGGGCGCTACCGGCGACGCGTTGCCGCCCATGGAGCCCATCGCCGGCCTGCAACCGACACCGGCCACCCACCTGCCACTGGTGGTGGTGGGTGCCCACCTGTCGGGCATGCCGCTCAACAGCCAGTTGACCGAACGCGGCGCGCGGCTGGCCGAGGCCACCACCACCGCCGCGCACTACCGCTTGTACGCCCTGCCCGGCACCGTACCGCCCAAGCCTGGCCTGCAACGGGTGCCGCAGGGCTCGGCCGGCGGTGCGGCCATCGCGGTCGAGGTGTGGCAGGTGCCGCTGGCCGCGGTGGGCGGTTTTCTGGCGTTGGTCCCTCCGCCCCTGGGGCTGGGCAGCGTGGAGCTGGCCGACGGCCGCTGGGTGCACGGCTTCATCTGCGAAGGCCATGCCCTGGCCGGCGCGGAAGACGTCACGGCCCATGGGGGCTGGCGGGCCTGCATGGCGGCACGCGCCGCCGCTGCCTGAATGCTGTCTTCCTCTGTTTTCACCGCTTCCCTTTCCTCTTGCTTTTCCTCCAGGAGCTGACCATGCTGTACCCCGCCCCGTCCGACCCGCTTGCCGTCTCCAGCAGCCGCCGCCGTGCCCTCCAGATCGGCGCCACCGCGCTGGGCGCGCTGGCGGCCCCTGCCATCGTGCGGGCCCAGCCGGGCCCGAAAATCCGCGTCGGTTTCTGGCCGGTGGCCTCGGGCCTGCCGTTCTTCGCGGCCATCGAGAAGGGCTACTTCAGGGAAGCCGGCCTCGACGTGGAACCGCTCAAGTTCGCCAGCGCCCAGCAGGTGATGGAAGCCATGCTGTCCGGACGGGCCGAGGGCAGCGCCAACGGCACGGCGTCGGCGGTGCTGGCCATCGGTGCCATCGCGCAGCCCGACCTGTTCAAGATCTTCTGCACCAACCCGACCAACGCCAAGTACATCCTCGACGAATTCATCGTCGCCAAGGACAGCCCGATCAAGACCCTGGCCGACCTGAAGGGCAAACGTGTCGCCTCCGGCCCCGGCATCCAGAACGTAACGCTGGCCAAGGTCATGCTGGAGCGCGCGGGCGCCGGCAACGTGAGTGTGGTGGAGCTGCCCATCGGGCAGCACGTGGCGTCGCTGGCCGCCGGACAGGTCGATGCCGCCTACACCCTGGAGCCGACCGGCACCGTGGGCCGCCTGAACGGCACCACCCGCACGCTGGAGGTGGGGGTGGTGGCCCGGTACATCCTGGGCGACCCGATGGCGCCCTGGCATGGCGGCTCGGCCACCCTCACCAGCGACTTCATCAAGAAGAACCCCGAGGTGGCGAAGAAGTACATCGCGGCCTACCGCAAGGGCGTGGACCTGGTGAAGAGCAAGCCCGACGAGGCGCGCCCCTTCCTCAAGGGCTATACCGCCATCGAAGGTGCGCTGACCGCCGAGGTGCCGATGTCCGACTACATGTTCTACGACCAGTTCAAGCCGGCTGACATCGCCTACTTCCAGAAGTTCTTCGACCTGTTCACCGAAAAAGGCATCTTCGAGAAGAAGGTGCCGGTGGCCGAGTTGCTGTACCGGGGCTGAGCCATGTCCGATGCCGCCACCCCCGCCGCCGGCGCCCCCTGGGCGCCGCCCTCCGCCGACGCGGTGCCCGCCGCGCCGCGCCGCTTCGACTGGAGCCGGCTGCTGCCCTTCATCGGCCCGATCGCGCTTTTCATCGTCTGGGACCTGGTGGTGCGCGCCGGCCTGATCAAGGCCATCCTGCTGCCGCCGCCGGCGGCCACCATCGTCACGCTGATCACCGGCCTGGCCGGCGGGCCGCTGCTGACCGATTTTCTCGTCACCGTCTGGCGCACCCTGCAGGCTTTCGTGATAGCAGGGGTGGTCGGCGTGCCGCTGGGGGTGGTGCTGGGCAGCAACGAGCGCGCCTACCGCAGCGTGGAATTCCTGATCGACTTCTTCCGCTCCACGCCTTCCTCGGCACTGATACCGCTGTTCCTGCTGATCTTCGGTGTATCGGAGGTCAACAAGGTGGCCATCGCCGCCTTCGGCGCCATGCTCATCGTCATCTTCAACAGCGCCTACGGCGTCATCAACGCCCGCAAGCAGCGGGTGATGGCGGCCAAGGTCATGGGCGCCTCGCCCTGGCAGGTGTTCAAGGACGTACTGGTGTGGGAGAGCCTGCAGCCCAGCTTCGTCGGCCTGCGTTCGGCGGTGTCGATGGCCCTGGTGATCGTCATCGTGGCCGAGATGTTCATCGGCTCCGACAGCGGGCTGGGCCACCGCATCATCGATGCGCAGCAGGTGCTCAACGTCAAGAGCATGTATGCGGCCATCCTGGCCGCCGGCGCGCTGGGCTATGTGCTCAACGTGCTGTTCCTCATCGCCGAACGCCGTATCGTGCACTGGAGTGGAAGATGAACACGGTTGTGAATGGGCCCGTCTTTGCCGATGTTCCCGAGCCGGTGTTTGCGCCCGGTCCGCTGGGCACACACATCACCATCCGCGGTTTGACCAAGTACTTCGCGGGCTGGCCGCTGTACGAGAACTTCGACCTCGACATCCCCAAGGGCAAGATCGTCTCGGTGTTCGGCCCCAACGGCTGCGGCAAGTCGACGCTGATCAACATGATCGCCGGGCTGATCCCGATCGACAGCGGCCAGATCCTGTTCGACGGCAAGTCGCTGGCCGACACCAAGATCGGCTACGTGTTCCAGAACTACCGCGAGGCGATGTTCCCGTGGATGCGCACCATCGACAACATCGCCTACCCGCTCAAGCTCGAAGGCCGTAGCAAAGCCGAGGTGGACCGGCGCATGGAGGAACTGGTGGCCTCCTTCGACGTGAAGTTCGACCTGCGGCGCTTTCCCTACGAACTCTCCGGCGGTCAGCAGCAGACGGCCTCCATCATGCGGGCGCTGGCGCCGAACCCGGAGGTGCTGTTCCTCGACGAACCCTTCTCCGCGCTCGACTTCGAGATGACCCTCTTCATCCGCGAGAAGCTGCAGGAGGTGTTCATCCAGACCGGCACCACCATGCTGCTGGTGTCGCACGACCTGGAAGAGGCGGTGTACCTGGCCGACGAGGTGCTGCTGCTGACCAAACGCCCGACCCGGGTGGCCGAGATCCTGCGCTACGGCGACCCGCGGCCGCGCACGGTGGAGACGCTGAGCCAGCCGGGTTTCATCGCCATGAAAAAACTCAGCCTGGAGATCTTCCAGCGCGAGGTGCGGCGTTGAGCACCATGGCACCCGAGGCCATGGAACGCTACGTGGACGCCACGGCGGCTGCACTCGGCCTGCCGCTGGCGCCCGAGCACCGGCCGGGCGTGCTGGGCTTCTTTGCCCTGGCGGCCTCGATGGCGGCGCTGGTCGAGGCGGTGCCGTTGGCACCGCATGACGAATCGGCCATGCGCTTCGATCCGGTGTCGCCGGTGCCACCGGCGGGGGTGGCCGAATGAGCCGTGCCACCGAGCTGCTGGCCGGCGACGCGGCCGCCATGGCGGCTGCCGTGCGTGGAGGGGACTGCACGGCCAGCGCGGTGGTGCAGGCCAGCCTCGACCGCATCGTCGCCACCGACGGCCGCATCAACGCCTTCACCGCCTTGTTGTACGACCGCGCGGTGCAGCGGGCGCGCCAGCTCGATGCCGATCCCGCCGCGCACCGCGCCCTGCCCCTGCTCGGTGTGCCCTTCGCGGTGAAGAACCTGTTCGACGTGGCCGGCCTGCCGACACTGGCCGGCTCGAAGATCGAACGCGACAGCGCACCGGCACGCGAAGACGGCCTGCTGGTGCGGCGCATGGAAGCCGGCGGGGCGGTGCTGGTGGGCGCGCTCAACATGGACGAGTACGCCTATGGCTTCACCACCGAGAACAGCCACGACGGCCTGACGCGCAATCCGCACGACCTGGCGCGCACCGCGGGCGGCTCTTCCGGCGGCTCGGCCGCCGCGGTGGCGGCCGGGCAGGTGCCGCTGGCGCTCGGCTCCGACACCAACGGCTCGATCCGCGTGCCCGCGTCGCTGTGCGGCATCTTCGGCCTGAAGCCCACCTTCGGGCGCCTGCCGCGTACCGGCAGCTATCCCTTCGTGTCCAGCCTGGACCACCTGGGCCCCTTCGCGCGCTCGGTGCGCGACCTGGCCCTGTCCTATGACGCGATGCAGGGACCGGAGCAGGGCGGGGACACCGACCCCGGCTGCGCCCAGCGTGCGCCGGAGCCGGTGGCGCAACTGCTGGGCCTGGGCATCGGCGGCCTGCGCATCGGGGTGCTCGGCGGCTGGTTCCGCGAGCACGCCGAGGCCGAGGCCCGCACCGCGGTCGATCGGGTGGCCGAAGCCCTGGGCGCCCGCACCATGGTGGAGTTGCCGCTGGTCGAAGCAGGCCGTGCCGCGGCCTTCCTCATTACCAACACCGAGGGCGCCGCCCTGCACCTGCCGGACCTGCGTTCCCGCGCCGCCGATTTCGAACCGCTGTCGCGCGACCGTCTCCTGGCCGGCGCGCTGCTGCCCGCCGCCTGGGTCGCCCGTGCGCAGCGGGTGCGGCGCGCCTATGCCCTGGCGGCGGCACGGCTGTTCGAACGTTTCGACATCCTGCTGGCGCCATCGACGCCCTGCGCCGCCACCCCCTTGGGCGACGAGTGGATGGTCATCAACGGCCAGCGCCTGCCGCTGCGCCCCAACATGGGGGTACTCACCCAGCCCATTTCGTGCATCGGCCTGCCGGTGTGCGCGGTGCCGGTGTGGGGTGTGCATGCCACGCTGCCCATCGGCGTGCAGGTCATCGCCGCGCCCTGGCGCGAAGACCTGGCGCTGCGGGTCGGCGCCTTCCTGGAGCGCGCCGGCGTGGTGCGTGCACCGGTCGCCGCACTGGACTGAACACAAGGACTCAAAGCCCATGACCCTGGAACAAGCCATCAACCTGCCCGACGTGCTCGCCGAGGTCACCGCCGTATTCGAGCGTTATGAAGACGCGCTGGTGCACAACAAGGTGGCGGTGCTCGACGAGCTGTTCTGGGACAGCCCGCACACGCTGCGTTATGGCGCCACGGAAAACCTCTACGGCTTCGGCGAGATCCAGGCCTTCCGAGCGGTCCGGCCGGCCACTGGGCTGGCGCGTGAACTCCTGCGGGTGGTCATCACCACCTACGGGCGCGACTTCGCCACCGCCCACTGCGAATTCCGCCGCACCGGCAGTGTGCAGACGGGCCGCCAGAGCCAGACCTGGATGCGCACCGGCGCAGGCTGGCGGGTGGTCGCCGCCCACGTCAGTCGCTTGGCTGAAAACGCACTGGAAGGTGACCGCGGAGCGCTGGAAAAAGGGGCCCGGCCATGAAGATCGCTGCCCAACCGTTCGAATTCGAGTTCGATCTGCCGCACACCGCGCTGGTCATCATCGACATGCAGCGCGATTTCATCGAGCCCGGCGGTTTCGGCGAGACGCTGGGCAACGACGTCTCGCTGCTCGACGCCATCGTGCCGGCCTGCCAGGCCGTGCTGGCCGCCTGGCGCGGCGCGGGCGGGTGGGTAGTGCACACCCGCGAGGCGCACAAGGCCGACCTGTCGGACTGCCCGCCGGCCAAGCTGAATCGCGGCAACCCGCGGCTGCGTATTG
Source organism: Pseudomonadota bacterium (assembly GCA_040390235.1). Lineage (GTDB taxonomy): Bacteria > Pseudomonadota > Gammaproteobacteria > Burkholderiales > Burkholderiaceae_C > Xylophilus. The sequence goes on from JAZJYT010000039.1 coordinate 62,136, forward strand.
GCGACGCCGGGCCGATGGGCCGCATCCTGGTGGCCGGCGAGCCGGGCAACCAGATCATCGATGCGCTGGCACCGGTGGCGGGCGAACTGGTGATCGACAAACCCGGCAAGGGCGCCTTCTATGCCACCGGCCTGCACGAGACGCTGCAGCAGCGCGGCATCAGCCATCTGCTGTTCATGGGCGTGACCACCGAGGTATGTGTGCAGACCAGCATGCGCGAGGCCAACGACCGCGGCTACGACGGCCTGCTGCTGGAGGACTGCACCGAGAGTTATTTCCCCCGCTTCAAGGCGGACACGCTCGCCATGGTGCGGGCCCAGGGCGGCATCGTCGGCTGGACGGCGCCGAGCGCGGCGCTGCTTGCCGCGCTGGCCGGTTACGCCCCGGCCACCCCGGTGGCCTGATCCAGGGCTACCATCCGGCTGTGTCCATCTCCGCACCCACTCCCCGCGCCGCCAGGCCCGAACCGGTGGCCTTCCGCTCGCGTGCGGAAGACGCCTACGAACTGCTCAAGCACGACATCGCCGATTTCCGGCTGGTGCCGGGCGACCGTTTTACCGAAGGCGACATCAGCGAGCGCCTGGGGGTTTCGCGCACACCGGTGCGCCAGGCGCTGTTCCGGCTGCAGCAGGAGGGTTTTGTCGAGGTGCTGTTCCGCAGCGGCTGGCGCGTGCTGCCCTTCGACTTCGAGCAGTTCGAGCAGCTCTACGACCTGCGTATGGTGCTGGAAACTACCGCCGCGCGCCGGTTGTGCGAGGATGGCCGCCGGGTCGACCGGGGCATGCTGGAGGCGCTGTCGGCCATCTGGCTGGTGCCGCCCGCGCAGCGCAGCAGCGACACGGTGGAGCTCGCCAAGCAGGACGAAGCTTTCCACTGCGACCTGGTCGCGGCCGCCGGCAATGCCGAGATGGCCCGGGTGCACCGCGACCTGACCGACCGCATCCGCATCATCCGCCGGCTGGACTTCACCCAGCAGCCGCGTATCACCGCCACCTACGAAGAACACGGCCACATCCTCTCGGCCATCCTGGCCAAGCGCGGCGACCAAGCCGCCATGCTGCTGCGCGCCCACATCGAGACCAGCCAGGCGGAGGTGCGCAAGATCACGCTGCACCAGGTGCACCTGGCGCGGCACGCCGCAGGGAAATAGAGCTCACGCGTTCGCTCCGGGGCGGGCCCGGAGGCGGTTGGCCCGCCCGTCAGATGCTGAAGTCGTAGTCCACCGTGATCGGCGCGTGGTCGGAGAACTTCACGTCCTTGTAGATGTGTTCGCTGCGCGCCAGCGCCGCCAGCGCCGGCGAGGCCAGGTGGTAGTCCAGCCGCCAGCCCACGTTCTTGGCGTAGGCCTGGCCGCGGTTGCTCCACCACGTGTAGCACGCGTCGGTGGTGTCGGGCTTGAGTTTGCGGTAAACGTCCACCAGCCCGCCGCCTTCTTCGGTGAGGTGCAGGATCTTGGTCATCCAGGCCCGCTCCTCGGGTAGGAAACCGCTGTTCTTCCGGTTGCCCTTCCAGTTCTTCAGGTCGGCCTCCTGGTGCGCGATGTTGATGTCGCCGCACAGGATGAATTCACGTTCGGCCTTGAGTTTCATCAGGATCGGGTGGAACTCGGCCAGGAAGCGGAACTTGGCCAGTTGCCGTTCTTCACCCGACGAACCGCTCGGGAAGTAGCAGCTCACGATGGACAGCTTGCGCGTGGGGGTGTCGAAACGCAGTTCGACAAAACGCCCCTCGGCATCGAATTCCGGCGAACCGTAGCCGATGACCACGTCACTGGGTTCGTGCCGGGTGTAGATGCCCACGCCCGAATAGCCCTTCTTCTCGGCGAAGTGGAAATGCCCCTGCAGGCCGGCCAGCTGCTCGAAGCGCCCGGCGATGTCGGTGGCCTGGGCCTTGACTTCCTGCACACAAATACAATCCGGCGAGGTCGCCGCGACCCAGGCTTCCACCCCTTTGGTGGTGGCGGAACGGATACCGTTGAGGTTGAGGCTGGTCAGTTTGAACAAGGATGTCCCCATGCTGGTTGAAGGTACCCAGGCGCAGGCGGCTGCGCCCCTGGCCCAGGAATTCGTGCAATTCTGCGTCGACGCCGGTGCGCTGCGCTTCGGCGAATTCAAGACCAAGGCGGGGCGTCTGTCCCCGTATTTCTTCAATGCGGGGCTGTTCGACGACGGCGCCAAGCTCGGCAGGCTGGCCGGATTCTATGCAGGTGCGCTGCTGGCCAGCGGAATCGAATTCGACATGGTCTTCGGCCCGGCCTACAAGGGCATCCCGCTGGCCGCCGCCGTATCGGTCGAACTGGCACGGCGCGGCCGCAACGTGCCCTTCGCCTACAACCGCAAGGAGGCCAAGGACCATGGCGAGGGCGGCAGCCTGGTCGGCGCGCCGCTGGCCGGCCGGGTGCTCATCATCGACGACGTGATGTCCGCCGGTACCGCCGCGCGCGAATCCATCGGCCTGATCCAGTCGGCGGGCGCGGTGCCTTACGCCATGGCCATCGCCCTCGACCGGCAGGAAAAAGCCACCGAAGGCGGCCAAGACGTGGGCCACAGCGCCGTGCAGTACGTACGCGACCGGCTCGGCCTGCAGGTCTGCACCATCGCCCGGCTGGCGGACCTGTTGCAGTACCTGGCGCACACCGGGTCGGCGGATGTCGCGGCCCACCATGCGCGGGTACTGGCCTACCGGCAGCGCTACGGCGTCGACGAATGAGCTGACGGCGCGGCGCAGCCGGCCGCCGCAGGCCCTCAGCCCAGCTTCTTGCGCAGCAGGTCGTTCACCTGCTGCGGATTCGCCTTGCCCTTGCTGGCCTTCATGGCCTGGCCGACCAGGGCGTTGAAGGCTTTTTCCTTGCCGGCGCGGAACTCCTCGACGTTCTTCGCATTGGCAGCCAGCACGGCGTCGAGGATGGCGTCGAGTTCGCCGCTGTCGTTCATCTGCCTGAGACCCTTGGTCTCGATCACCGCATCGACCTCGCTGCCCTCGCCGGTCCACAGCGCGTCGAACACCTGGCGCGCCGCGTTGTTGGAGATGGTGCCGTCGGCGATACGTGCGATCAGCGCACCCAGTTGCGCCGCGGATACGGGCGCTGCCGCGATGTCGCCGCCATCGGTGTTGAGGCGGCGCGAGATCTCGCCCATGATCCAGTTGCCGGCCAGCTTGGGCGCGGCGCCCGTCGCCACCGCGGCTTCGAAATAGGCGGCCGTGGCCTTGCTCTGCGTCAGCTGCGTGGCGTCGTATTCGGACAGCCCGTGGTCGGCGACAAACCGTGCGGCCATGACGCGTGGCAGCTCCGTCATGCCGGCGCGCACCCGCTCCACCCACTCGGGCGCGATCACCAGCGGCGGCAGGTCGGGGTCGGGGAAGTAGCGGTAGTCGGCCGCGTCTTCCTTGCTGCGCATGGCACGGGTCTCGCCGGTGTCGGGGTTGAACAGCACCGTGGCCTGCTGGATGGCGTGGCCGTCCTCGATCTGCTCGATCTGCCAGCGCACCTCGTAGTCGATGGCCTGCTGCATGAACTTGAAGCTGTTCAGGTTCTTGATCTCGCGCCGCGTGCCGAACGGTTCGCCGGGGCGGCGCACCGACACGTTGGCGTCGCAGCGGAACGAGCCTTCCTGCATGTTGCCGTCGCAGATGCCGATCCAGGTGACGATCTTGTGCAGTTCCCGGGCATAGGCCACGGCTTCGTCGGACGAGCGCATGTCGGGCTCGGTGACGATTTCCAGCAGCGGTGTGCCGGCGCGGTTCAGGTCGATGCCCGACTGGCCGACGAAGTCCTCGTGCAGCGACTTGCCGGCGTCTTCCTCCAGGTGGGCGCGCACCAGGCGCACGGACTTCTTCTCGTCGCCGAGGAAGAATTCCACGCTGCCGCCCTGCACCACCGGGATCTCGAACTGGCTGATCTGGTAGCCCTTGGGCAGGTCGGGATAGAAGTAGTTCTTGCGCGCGAAGATGCTGCGCGGCGCCACGTAGGCGCCGATGGCCAGGCCGAATTCGATGGCACGTTCGACCGCGCCCTTGTTCATCACCGGCAAGGTGCCGGGCAGCGCCAGGTCCACCGGCGCGGTCTGGGTATTGGGCTCGGCGCCGAAAGCGGTGGAGGCCCGGCTGAAGATCTTCGAGACGGTGGACAGCTGGGTGTGGGTCTCGAAGCCGATGACGACTTCGTAGCCCTGGACGAGTTTGGCGGTGCTCATGGTCAGATGCCCTCCGGGGTTCGGAGGTGGAAGTCGGTGGCCTGTTGCAGGCGGTGGGCGGCGTTGAGCAGTTTGGCTTCGGCGAAATAGTTGCCGATGAGCTGCAGGCCCACGGGCATGCCACCCGCGCCGAAACCGGCGGGCACACTCATGCCGGGCAGGCCCGCCAGCGAGGCCGGCAGGGTGAAGATATCGGCCAGGTAGTTGGCCACCGGATCGTCCGATTTCTCGCCGATCTTCCACGCCACCGTGGGCGCCACCGGTCCGGCGATCAGGTCGCAGGTTTTGAAGGCGTTCTGGAAGTCGTCGGCGATCATGCGGCGGATCTTCTGCGCCTGCAGGTAGTAGGCGTCGTAGTAGCCGTGGCTCAGCACATAGGTGCCGATCATGATGCGGCGCTTGACCTCATCGCCGAAACCTTCAGCGCGGGTCTTTTTGTACATGTCGAGCAGGTCGCCGTACTTCGCCGCCCGGTGGCCGAACTTGACGCCGTCGAAGCGGCTCAGGTTGGACGAGGCTTCGGCCGGCGCGATGATGTAGTAGACGGGGATGGACAGCTCGGTGCGCGGCAGCGAGATGGGCACCAGCGTCGCGCCGAGCTTTTCGTATTCCTTCAGCGTGGCGTCGATGGCGGCGCGTACGTCGCCGGCCAGGCCCTCGCCGAAGAACTCTTGCGGGATGCCGATGCGCAGGCCGTCGAGGCTGTTGTTGAGCGAACGGGTGAAGTCCTCGGCCGGCAGGTCCAGCGAGGTGGAGTCGCGGTCCGGGTCCGGACCGCACAGGGCCGACAGCAGCAGGGCGCAGTCTTCTGCCGTGCGGGCCATCGGGCCGGCCTGGTCCAGGCTGGAGGCAAAGGCGACCATGCCGTGGCGCGAAGCCCGGCCGTAGGTCGGCTTGATGCCGGTGATGCCGCAAAAGGCCGCGGGCTGGCGGATCGAGCCGCCGGTGTCGGTGCCGGTGGCCGCCGGCACCAGGCGGGCCGCCACGGCCACGGCGCTGCCGCCCGAGGAGCCGCCCGGCACCCGGCTGGTGTCCCAGGGGTTGCGCGGCGAGGCCGGTGCGCCGGGGCCGATGGCCGGCACGGCCACGTTCTCGTTGCCCGAACCCATGGCGAACTCGTCACAGCTGAGCTTGCCCAGCGTGACCATGCCCGCCTCGGCCAGTTTTTCGACCACGGTCGCGTCGAAGGGCGAGCGGTAGCCCGCCAGCATGCGCGAGCCGGCGGTGGTGGGGAAATCGCGGGTGACGAAGATGTCCTTGTGCGCCAGCGGCACGCCGGCCAGCGGTCCGGCACCACCAGCGGCGATCAGCGCGTCGGCGGCGCGGGCCTGGACCAGGGTGGCCTCGGGGTCGAGCGCCACGTAGGCGCCCAGGGCGGCGTGGGACTGGGCGCGGCCCAGGAAATAGCCGGCCGCCTCGACGGCGGAGATTTCACGGCTGCCAATGCGGGCCGCGAGCTGGGCCACGGTCAGGTCGTGCAGGGCGGTGCCGGTGGAGTCGGCGGTGGCGGAAGTGGGGTAGGTCATGCCGGGCCTCACTCGATCACACGGGGCACGAGGTACAGGCCGGCTTCCACCGCCGGGGCGCTTTTCTGGCTGTCTTCCCGCGAGGGGAAACTGCCGACCACGTCCTCGCGCAGGCGCAGCGCCACGTCCTGGATCGCGGCCACCGGGTGGGCCATGGGTTCGAGGCCGGTCGTGTCGACCGCGCGCATTTTTTCGACCACGTCGAAAAAGCCGTTGAGTTGCGCCAGCAGGCGGTCGCCTTCGTCGGGGCGCAGTTCCAGCCGCGCCAGGTTGGCAATGCGGCCGATGTCGTCTGGGGTGAGTGCCATAGCGGAGAGTGGGCGCCGCGGCGCCGGAAAACCTGAAAACCATTCGTGCGGCCCGGCAGGCCCGCTTTGCGGGCGGTGGCCGGGGGATCGGGTATTATCCCGCCTTCGCCGAAACAGCCTGCCAGGCCGGTTCCGCCGGCGAAATCGCCGTCTACTGCGCGTAACCCCCCGTTTTCGACCCCAATTCGACCCCAGAAACTGGCGACGGCCGGCCGACGCGCATGCCGTGCCCGAGAGGATTAGTGATGTTTGGAGCCTTCCGTCGGTATTTTTCCACCGATCTCGCCATCGATCTTGGCACTGCCAATACGCTGATCTTTGCCCGCGACAAGGGCATCGTTCTCGATGAGCCCTCCGTGGTCGCCATCCGCCACGAGGGCGGTCCGCACGGCAAGAAAGTGATCCAGGCGGTCGGCCGCGAGGCCAAGGCCATGCTCGGCAAGGTGCCGGGCAACATCGAGGCCATCCGCCCGATGAAGGACGGCGTCATCGCCGACTTCGTGATCACCGAGCAGATGATCAAGCAGTTTATCAAAATGGTGCACCCGCGCACGCTGTTCACCCCCAGCCCGCGCATCATCATCTGCGTGCCCTGCGGTTCGACCCAGGTCGAGCGGCGCGCCATCAAGGACGCGGCCGAGGCCGCCGGCGCCACCTCGGTCTACCTCATCGAAGAACCCATGGCCGCCGGCATCGGCGCCGGCCTGCCGGTCAGCGAAGCCAGCGGCTCCATGGTGGTCGACATCGGCGGCGGCACCACCGAGGTCGGCGTGATCTCGCTCGGCGGCATGGTCTACAAGGGTTCGGTGCGGGTCGGCGGCGACAAGTTCGACGAGGCCATCATCAACTACATCCGCCGCAACTACGGCATGCTGATCGGCGAGCCGACGGCCGAGGCCATCAAGAAAAACATCGGCAGCGCCTTCCCGGGCTCCGAGGTGCGCGAGATGGAAGTCAAGGGCCGCAACCTGAGCGAAGGCGTGCCGCGCAGCTTCACCATCAGCAGCAACGAAGTGCTGGAAGCCCTGACCGACCCGCTCAACAACATCGTCTCGGCCGTCAAGAACGCGCTGGAGCAGACGCCCCCGGAACTGGGCGCCGACATCGCCGACCGCGGCATGATGCTGACCGGCGGCGGTGCCCTGCTGCGTGACCTGGACCGCCTGCTGGCCGAGGAAACCGGCCTGCCGGTGCTGGTGGCCGAGGAGCCGCTGACCTGCGTGGTGCGCGGCTGCGGCATGGCGCTCGAACGCATGGACCGCCTGGGCAGCATCTTCACCAGCGAATAAGACCACAGCGGGCGGGGTCCTTCCGCAGAAGAGCCGGCTCGCCTATGATGCAGCCGGCTTTTTTTAATCCGCCCCCGGTCCGCATCACCGCCGCCTTCGCCCGCCGTCCTTAGACCATGCCCCTGGGAACCCTGGACCGCACCGCGCCTCCCTTCTTCAAGCAGGGGCCGTCGGCACGGTCGACGCTGGCGGTGCTGAGCGCGCTGGCGTTCTTCCTGATGGTGGCCGACGCCCGCCTGGGCATCACCCAGCCGGTGCGGGCCGCCATCTCTGGCGTGCTGTACCCGGTGCAGTGGCTGGCGCTGCAGCCGGTCGAGCTGGCGCGCAGCGCCGGCGGCTACTTCGACACCGTGCGTTCGGCCCAGCAGCTCGAAGACGCGGCACGGCGCCAGATGCTGCAGCAGGCGCAGCGTGCCAGCCAGGTGGAGGACCTGCTGCTCGAAAACCGCCGCCTGCGCGACCTGCTGGCCCTGCGCGAGCGCCTCACCGCACCCGAGCAGGCCGCCGAGGTGCTGTACGACGCGCCGGACCCTTACAGCCGCCGCATCATGATCGACCGCGGACTGACACAGAAGGTGGCCCTGGGCTCGCCGGTGATCGACGAAGCCGGCGTGCTGGGGCAGGTGACCCGGGTGTATCCTTTCCTGGCCGAGGTGACGTTGCTGGTCGACCGCGATTTCGCCATTCCGGTGCTCAACACCCGCACCGGCGCCCGCAGCGTGGCCTTCGGCGATCCGGGTTCGGCCTTCGGCGGCGGCATGGAGCTGCGTTTCATGCCGGGCAATGCCGATGTGCAGGAGGGCGACCTGCTGGCCACCAGCGGCGTGGACGGCATCTACCCTTCCGGCCTGCCCGTGGCGAAGGTTGACAAGGTGGAGCGCCGCTCGGACTCGGCCTTTGCCCGTATCCACTGCGTGCCGCTGGCCCGTACCCAGGGCGCCCGCCACGTGCTGGTGCTGCAGCCGCTGACCGCCCAGTTGCCGCCCCGGCCGCTGGCCGATACGCCCGAGGTGGAGGCCCGGCCGCGCAAATCCGCGGCCAAGACCGCCACGCCGGCCAAGCCCACTGCGCCCAAGCCGACGGCACGCAAGGAGCCCTGAGATGGGCCGGAGGACTTCCGCATGATCATGGCGCGCGGCCAGCAGCAGCTTCTGCTGCCGGCCAACCCGGTCTTCATCTGGAGCAGCATCGTCGTGGGGCTGCTCGTCACGCTGCTGCCCATGGGCCGCACCGTGTGGATGCCCGACCTGCTGCTGCTGCTGCTGGTGTTCTGGAGCGTGCACCAGCCGGCCCGGGTGGGCATGGGCGCCGCCTTCGTGCTGGGCCTGTGCATCGATGTGCAGCATGCCTCGCTGCTGGGCCAGCATGCGCTGACCTACACCGTGCTCAGTTTCCTGGGCGTGAGTTTCCAGCGCCGGCTGCTGTGGCTGGGCCTGGCCGAGCAGACGCTGCAGCTGCTGCCGCTGTTCCTGGCCGCGCAGCTGATCGAACTGCTGATCCGGCTGGCGGCGGGAGGCGTTTTCCCGGGCTTCGGTTTCCTTATTGCGCCGAGCGTGGAGGCGCTGCTCTGGCCCCTGGCCAGCCTGATCCTGCTGGCACCCCAGCGCCGCGCGCCCGACCGCGACGAAAATAGACCCTTGTGACCGAAATCCGCAATTCCGAGGCCGAGCAGGCGCGTTTCCGCCGGCGTATCGTTGCCGTCGGGCTGGCGGTGTTCGTGGCCTTCGGCTTGCTGGCCAGCCGGCTGGTCTACCTGCAGATCGTGCGGCACGAGGACTTGGCGGAGCAGGCCGAGAGCAACCGCACGGCGGTGGTGCCGATCGTGCCGAACCGCGGCCTGATCGTGGACCGCAACGGCACGGTGCTGGCGACCAACTACTCGGCCTACACCCTGGAGATCACCCCCTCCAAGGTGCCGGAACTCGAGGCAACCATCGACCGGCTGGCGCAGGTCGTCGAGATCACGCCACGCGACCGCCGGCGCTTCAAGAAGCTGACCGAGGAATCGCGCAACTTCGAGTCTTCGCCGATCCGCACCCGCCTGTCCGACACCGAGGTGGCACGCTTCGCGGCGCAGCGTTTTATGTTCCCGGGCGTGGAAATCAAGGCCCGGCTGTTCCGCAACTATCCCTTCGGTGAGCTGGCCAGCCATGTGATCGGCTACATCGGCCGCATCAACCAGAAGGAAAAGGAAGACATCGAGGATTCCGACGATGCCGCCAACTACCGCGGTACCGACCACATCGGCAAGCTGGGGGTGGAGCAGAGTTTCGAGCGCGACCTGCACGGCATCACCGGTGTCGAGCAGATGGAAACTTCGGCGGGCGGGCGCGCGGTGCGCCGGCTGGCCAGCCACCCGGCCACGCCGGGCCAGACGGTGGTGCTGTCGCTCGACATGAAGCTGCAGCAGATGGTGGAAGACCTGTTCGGCGAGCGCCGCGGCGCGCTGGTGGCGATCGATCCCAAGACCGGCGAGGTACTGGCCTTCGTCAGCAAGCCCACCTTCGATCCCAACCTGTTCGTTGACGGTATCGACCAGGAGAGCTGGGCGGCGCTCAGCGAGTCCGAGGACAAGCCTTTGCTCAACCGTGCGCTGCGCGGCACCTACCCGCCCGGCTCGACCTACAAGCCCTTCATGGCCCTGGCGGGGCTGGAAACCGGCAAACGTGGCCCCTCGGTGGTGGTCAACGACCCGGGTTTCTACAACTTCGCCGGCCACCGTTTCGGCAGCCCCGAAGGCAACCTCGGCAATGTCGACATGCAGCGCGCCATCATGCTGTCGTCCAACGTCTATTTCTATTCGCTGGCCAACGAATTGGGCGTGGACGCCATCCACGACTTCATGGCGCCGCTGGGTTTCGGCCAGATCACCGGCATCGACCTGGGCGGCGAGGTCACCGGCGTGCTGCCCAGCACCGAATGGAAGCGCCGCGCCTACAAGCGGCCGGAGCAGCGCAAGTGGTATGCGGGCGAAACCATTTCGCTGGGCATCGGCCAGGGCTACAACGCCTTCACCATGCTGCAGCTGGCCCAGGCGGCGTCCATCGTGGCCGACGGTGGCATCAAGCACCGGCCGCACCTGGTACGTGCGGTGCGTGATGCCCTCACCGGCGCCGTGGTGCCGGTGGAGCAGCCCGCGCCGGTGGACCTGGGTTTCAAGCCGGCCAATATCGCGGTGGTGCGCAACGGCATGGTGAGTGTGACCACCGGCGGCACGTCGCGTGCCGTGTTCGCCGGCGCCTCCTACGTGTCGGCCGGGAAGACCGGGACGGCGCAGGCGGTGACGCAGGCGGCGAACACCAAGTACAACGCCAAGGCGCTGGAGGAACGCCAGCGCGACCATGCGCTGTACATGGCCTTCGCCCCGGCGGACGACCCGAAGATCGCCCTGGCGGTGGTGGTGGAGAACGCCGGCTGGGGCGCGGGCTCGGCGGCGCCGATCGCGCGCCGGGTGTTCGACTACTGGCTGTCGGGCCAGTACCCGAGCGAGGAAGACATCGCCGCCACCCGTGCCGGCAAGGGCGGCCCGCCCATCGGCAAGCCGCGCCGGGTGCAGGACGTGGCGCTCGCGGCCCCCTGAACGTCCCCCCGCCCGGCGCGCAGGCAAAAAAAAGCGCCACATACGTGGCGCTGTTATCAAGGGCCGGCATCTCTGGTACGGATGCTTGGGCAAATAGTGATTCTGGTCTGTAGCGTATGTCTCCTCGATCCCCGCCCCCGCGAGCCGGGGACTCGCTGCGAGTAGACGGACTGTAGGTCCGTGCGCCCTTTTAGTGCATTGGTGCTTACCCGCGCCCGTATGGGGCGTGGAACTCTCCACCGGCCATGGCACGACTCCTGCTCGGTTTTTGGCAACAAACTGTGAGGTGAGTGGCCATGGCATGGAACGGACGGCGCTGGGGACGGGTGTTGGCGGCGGTGGCAGGGCTCGGCCCCTGGGCCCTGGCGATCGCCCAGACGGCGGCGGCCGCCACGGCCGCCCCTGCCGCGGCACCCCTCACCCACCCCGGCCTGGTGCCGATGGAGCAGATCAACGGGGCCGACACCGCCTGGATGATGGCGTCCACGGCGCTGGTGCTGTTCATGACCTTGCCGGGCATCGCCCTGTTCTACGCCGGCATGGTGCGCCGCAAGAACGTGCTCAACACCATGGCCGCAGTCATGGGGGTCACCGGGGTGGTGACCCTGGTGTGGTTCGTCGCCGGCTACTCCTGGGCCTTCACCCCGGGCAGCGGTTTCATCGGCGGCAGCGACCGTATGTGGTTCGCCGGCTTCGAGTACCTGAAAGGGTCCGGGCGCATCGCCGTCAGCCACATCGCGCCGCAGATCCCCGAGACGGTGTATTCGATGTTCCAGCTGGCCTTTGCCATCATCACGCCGGCACTCATCGTCGGGTCCTTCGTCGAGCGCATGCGTTTCTCGGCGGTGCTGTGGTTCACCGGCCTGTGGTCGCTGTTCGTCTACGTGCCGGTCGCCCACTGGGTGTGGGAGCCGGGCGGCTGGCTGGCCGCGCGCGGCGCGCTCGACTTCGCCGGCGGCTCGGTGGTGCACATCAACGCCGGCGTCGCCGGGCTGGTCTGCGCCTGGATGCTGGGGCCGCGCCAGGGTTACGGGCGTGAGCCGTTCGAGCCCTTCAACCTGGGCCTGACCATGACCGGTACCGGGCTGCTGTGGGTCGGCTGGTTCGGCTTCAACGCCGGCTCGGCCGTCGCCTCGGACGGCCGCGCCGGCCTGGCTTTCGCGGTGACGCACATCGCCGCCGGCGCCGGCGCGCTGGCCTGGATGACGGGCGAGTGGATCATGCGCCGCCGGCCGTCGCTGCTGGGCCTGTGCTCGGGCGCGGTGGCGGGGCTGGTGGCGATCACACCGGCATCGGGTTTTGTGGGGGTGCGCGCCGCGCTGGTCATCGGCCTGGTCGCCGGGCTGGCCTGCTACTGGGGCGCCACCGGGCTCAAGCGGCTGCTGCACGCGGACGACGCACTGGACGTGTTCGGTGTGCACGGTATCGGGGGCATCGTCGGCTGCATCCTGACCGGCGTCTTCGCGGACCCCAACATCAGCGGCATGGAGGGCAACGTCCTGGTGCAGCTGCTGGATGCCGGTGCGGTGCTGGGCTACAGCGCCGTCGGCACTGCTTTGGTGCTGACCGTGACCCGTTTCCTGGTGGGCCTGCGGGTGGACGAGGTGTCCGAACAGAACGGCCTGGACATCGCGCAGCACCGGGAACGCATTGGCGGCTGAGTGGCCGCCACAGGACACCCCACCATGCTTGCCAGCGAAAAAATCGCCATTGCCGCCCACCTGCATGTGCTGCTGCGGCGCATCACCGGCCGGGTGACGGATACCGAGTGGATGGCGGCCAACGCCGAGTACGCTGCCGCCATGGCGCATTTCGCGCACACCAGCGCGGTGGAGGAAAACCGCCCGGAACTTTCGGAATGGGCGTTCAAGCTCGAAGTCGCCATGGGCCTGCGTGCGCCGCGTGCCGCGACGCAGCCAGCGCCGGCCATGGCCCCGGCCGCCCAGCAGGCCCCGGTATCGCGTCCGCCCGATCCGGGGCCGCTCTCGCGTTTGCCCGACCCGGGCCCGGCCTCGCGGCTGCCCGGAACCGACCCCGGCGGCGATGGCCCGCGCTACGTCGGCGGCCTGCGCTGACGGCACCGTGGCCTGACGGCGTCGCGGGGGCGCAGCGCCTGCCCGTTCCGCAACGCGTCCTTGGCTGACACAATCATGCGCGGGGTGGCGCTACCATGGTGCGCTGCCCGGCGCCTGCCGTCCGTCCTGCCCCGCTCTCTTCCACTGCCGCCCTGCCCGTGCCGCCCACCGACTCCATGGAGGAATCCCACCCGCGCATCGTCCGAGGCGGTTCGTCCCCCGGCGCCGCCTGGCGCCTCGAGGGGCGCTGGACGGCGGCCGAGCTGGGGCGCTCCAGCGTCTGGCGCGGGGTGGATGCCGGCCTGGGCGGGGCCGAAACCGGGCGGGACTGGGACCTGCGGCCGGTCGAACAGCTCGACCACGTCGGTGCGCAGCTGCTGTGGAACCGCTGGGGCCGGCGCTGGCCGCAGGCGCTGCAGGTGTCCGATGCCCAGCGCAGCATGCTCGAACGTGTCGAACGCTTCGCGGTGCCACCGCCACCGGAGCGCAAGGCCTCGCTGATGCGCGGGGTGGACGCGCTGGGCCGGCGGGTGCTGGCCAGCGTGGGCCAGGCGCGTGCGCTGACGCGCCTCATCGGCCAGCTGCTGATCGACACGCTGCGCCTGGTGCGCGCGCCGCGGCTCGCACCCTGGCGCGACATGTCGGGCCACCTCTACCAGATGGGCGCCATGGCGTTGCCGATCACCGCGCTGGTCGGTTTCCTGATCGGCGTGGTGCTGGCCTACCTGATGTCGCTGCAACTGCGGCAGTACGGGGCGGAATCCTTCATCGTCAACATCCTCGGTATTTCGCTGGTGCGCGAACTGGGGCCGCTGCTGGCGGCCATCCTGGTGGCCGGGCGCTCGGGCTCGGCCATCACCGCGCAGATCGGTGTCATGCGGGTCACCGAGGAGCTCGACGCGATGCGGGTCATGGGCATCGCCCCAGGTTTCCGGCTGGTGCTGCCGCGTGCCGTGGCCCTGGCGCTGGCCATGCCGCTGATCGGCGTCTGGACCACCATCACCTCGCTGGCCGGGGGCATGCTGGCGGCCGACGTCGCGATGCACGTCACGCCGGCCTATTTCCTCAACGCGCTGCCGCAGGCGGTGAGCCTGGCCAACCTGGGCATCGCCCTGTTCAAGTGTGTGGTGTTCGGGGTGCTGATCGCGCTGGTGGGCTGCCACTACGGCCTGCGCGTCAAGCCCAATACCGAAAGCCTGGGGCAGGGCACCACCGCCTCGGTGGTTACCTCGATCACCATCGTGATCGTCGTCGATGCGGTGTTCGCCATCGTCTTTCGCAACGTGGGGGTGTGATGGACGCGCCCGCGATGCCCCTGGACTCCCCGTGCGACCCGCAGGCGGCGCAGCAGCCGGTGGTGCAGATCGAGGGCCTGTGGACCATCTTCGGCAAGGGCCGCAGCCAGGCCGTGATCCACGAGGACCTGGCGCTGCAGATCCGGCAGGGCGAGATCCTGTCGCTGGTGGGCGGCTCGGGCACCGGCAAGACGGTGCTGCTGCGCCAGATGCTGGGCCTGGAAGTCCCCGCGCGCGGCACCGTGGCGGTGCTGGGCGAGCCGGCGTCGCAGCTCGGCCGGCGCGGCGCGTCGAGCCGGGTGGGCATGCTGTTCCAGCAGGGCGCGCTGTTCTCTGCCTTCAACGTGCTGGACAACATCGCCTTTCCCCTGCGCGAACTTAGGACGCTGCCGGCCGCGCTGGCGCGCGATGCGGCCATGGTCAAGCTGCAGATGGTGGGCCTACGCCCGGCCGACGGTGCCAAGATGCCATCCGACCTGTCGGGCGGCATGGTCAAGCGCGTGGCACTGGCGCGTGCCCTCATCATGGACCCGCCGCTGCTGCTGCTCGACGAGCCGACCGCGGGGCTCGACCCCGCCAGCTCGGATGCTTTCTGCGACCTGCTGCGTTCGCTGCACCAGGAGCTGTGCCTGACGGTGGTGATGGTGACGCACGATCTCGACACGCTTTTTTCGCTCAGCACCCGTGTCGTGGTGCTGGCCGACCGGCACATCATCGCCAGCGGCACACCGCAGGCGGTGACGCGGGTCGACCATCCGTTCATCCACGAGTATTTCCAGGGGGAGCGTGGCCGCAGGGCCATGGCGCCGGTCCCGCCGCCGGTTTCGGCGCTGCAAGCCACACAGGAAAGCTGACCATGGAAAACAAGTCCCATGCCTTCGCCGCCGGCATCTTCGTGCTGGCACTCACCGCGCTGCTCATCGGCCTGGCGGTCTGGCTCACCCGCGACAAGGGCAGCTACCACGACTACGAACTGAGCACCGGCGACAGCGTGTCCGGCCTGCAGCTGCAGGCGGCCGTGCGTTTCAAAGGTGTGCCGGTGGGCAAGGTGACGCAGATCGGTTTCGACCCGGGCATTCCCGGCAACGTGCTGGTGCGGGTGGCGGTGCAGGACGGCACGCCCATCACCCCCACCACCTTCGCCACGCTGGCCTACCAGGGTGTGACCGGCCTGTCCTTCGTGCAGCTCGACGACGACGACAAGCCGCAGACGCTGCCGCCCCCCGGCGAGGATGGCGTGCCGCGCCTGCCACTCAAGGCCTCGCAGCTCGGCCAGCTCACCGAAAGTGTGCCCAGCATCCTGGCGCAGGTGAACGAGGCCAGCAAGCGCCTGGACGACATCCTGGCCGAACCCAACCAGAAACGCCTGGCCGCGGCGCTGGACGGCATCACGCTGGCCACCAACAACCTGGCCGGGCTGACCGGGCGCATCGAGTCCACGCTGACCCAGCGCATCGATCCCGCGCTGGCCGGCATGCCGAAGATGGTCAACGACGCTTCCGCTACGCTGCGTGCGCTGCAGGGCTCGGCCAGCGACATTTCCGGCGCGGCCGGCGATATCCGCATCACCGCGCAGCGCCTCAATGCGCAGGGCGGGCCGCTCGACAAGCTGGCCGAAGGCACGGGGGCCCTGAGCCACGCCGTCGACCTCATCGGCACCACCACGTTGCCGCGCATCAACCACGTGACCGAGGACGCCTCGCGCGCCATGCGGCAGCTGAGCCGCACCGTGACCGGCATCAACGACAACCCGCAGTCGCTCCTCTTCGGCAACGGCCGGGCCCGGCCCGGGCCGGGCGAGCTGGGTTTTGTGGCACCCGGCGAAGGCCAAGGAGAAGGCAAATGACGCAAGAACAAGCCCGGATGGCCGTTGCCGCCACCCCGCTCCGCCGGGCGGTGCTGCTGCTGGCCGCCGGTGTGGCCCTGGCCGGCTGCTCGGCATTGCCGGACAAGCCGGCGCGCCCGCTGCTCTACGACTTCGGCCCCGGCACGGTCGCGGCCCTGCCGCAAGACCGCCGGGCCCCGCTGCCGCCGCTGGCCCTGGGCGAGGTCGAGACGGCCGGCGTGGCCGACACGGCGGCCGTGCTGTTCCGCCTGCAGTACGCCGACGCCCAGCAGCTGCGGCCCTACGCCCTGGCGCGCTGGAGCCTGCCGCCGGCCCAGCTGGTGCGGCAGCGGCTGCGCGAGCGCCTGGGCGAACGGCGTGCGGTCATGGACATCGACGACGCCCTGGCGCAGCGGCGCATCGACGGCCGGCTGCCGCTGATGCTGCGTTTGCAGCTGGAGGAATTCAGCCAGGTCTTCCCGGCGCCGGCCACCAGTTTCGGGGTGGTGCGCCTGCGGGCCACGCTGCTCGACAAGGCCGCGGATGGCGAGCGCCTGCTGGGCCAGCGACTGTTCGTGGTGCAGCGCCCGGCGCTGACCGCGGACGCCGCCGGTGGTGTCGGGGCGCTGGCGGCGGCTACCGATGCGGCGGCCGACGAGATCGCCGGCTGGCTCGAACTGGTGCCGCCCGGACCCTGAAGGGCGACCGCCGCCGCTGCGTGCACCGTTGCCGCGGATGGGGTACAAACCGGGGCGCACCCCAGGGCGGACGCTGCCGTGTCCGGCCCCGCTACCCCTTTCACAACCAGGAGCATGTTTCCCATGGGTTCTTCCACCATCCATCTCACCGCCGCCGATGGCTTCCAGTTCCCCGCCTACGTGGCCGAGCCGTCGGGCGCGCCCAAGGGCGCGGTCATCGTGCTGCAGGAAATCTTCGGCGTGAATTCGCACATCCGTTCCGTGGCCGACGGTTATGCCGCCGCGGGTTACCTGGCCGTGGCGCCTTCCACCTTCCACCGGGTGCAGCAGGGTGTCGAACTGGGCTATACCGGCGACGACATGCAGGCCGGCTCGGGACTGAAGGCGGCCGTCGAGGCGCTGCCGGCGCCCGGCGTGCTGCAGGACATCCAGGCCGCCGTGCAGTACGCGGCCAAGGCCGGCAAGGTCGGCATCGTGGGGTATTGCTGGGGCGGCCTGCTGGTGTGGCGCTCGGCCGAACAGGTCACCGGCCTGTCGGCCGCGGTCGCCTACTACGGCGGCGGCATGACCATGGGTGGCGAGCCCTCGCGCACACCCAAGGTGCCGACGATGGCGCATTTCGGCGACCAGGACAAACACATCTCGGTAGACAGCGTGAAGGCCTTCGAGAAGGCGCACCCCGAGGTGGAGGTGCACCTGTACGCGGCCGACCACGGTTTCAACTGCGACCAGCGCGGCTCCTACAACGCGTCTGCCGCCGCAACGGCCAAGGAGCGCTCCCTGTACCACTTCGGTAAACACCTGGGCTGATGGGGAGCCGGAGCGGATGCTGAAAGTTCCCGCTCCACCGTTGCGCGATGCGTAATGCAGTGGTGCTTGTCATGGGTATTTAAAAGACTTCTGCCAGGCGCAGATGGGAGATGTCCGGCGGGCCTCGCAGTTTCTGCGAGGCCCGCCGGACGGAGAAGGATTGCGAAGAAGGGGACCGTGTCCGCGCGGCCTGCTTCTCCGCAAACCTGGCGGGCTTCCGGGCCCGGTCTTCCCAATCGTTTTAGCCTCAGGAAATCACCATGAACGCATCCAGAATCCTCGCCATCGCCGCTTTCGCCGCCGTCGCTTCCGCCGGTGCGCATGCCGCTACTGCCGTGGGGGAACTCGGCACGGCGCAAAGGCCCGCCCATACGGCGCAACTCCGTTCTACGGCCGACCGGGCCACGGTCGAGTCCACGGCACGCGCCGGTGACCTGACCGTGGGCGAAGGCGATTTCGGCGTCGCCTACGTGCGGCCGGCCGATGCGCAGAGCCGTGCAGCGGTGCATGCCGGCGCGATCCAGGCCGAACGCCTGGGTGCTGTGGCCCGCGGCGAGGGCTGAAGCCCTGCTGCGTGGCGGTGCCACGCAGCCATGCCGCCCAACAGGGGCCGGAGTCCGCAAGGACGCCGGCCTTTTTTCTTTGACAGGCGGCCGTTCAGCGCGGCGTACGCGCCAGGTAGCTCTTGCGCCAGAAGAACAGCACCAGCGCCACGCTGATGACGGCCATGGTGCCCATGGCCCACCAGAAGCCGTCCTGTTTGTGTACCAGCGGGATGAACTCGAAATTCATGCCGAAGATGCCGGCAATCAGGTTCAGCGGCAGGAAGATGGCGGTCAGGGTGGTCAGCACCCGCATGATGTCGTTGGTGCGGTTGCTCTGCAGGCTGAAGTGCATCTGCACCGTGGTTTCCGAGTTCTGCTCCAGCCGGCGCACGTGGTTCACCACCCGCTCGATGTGTTCCAGCACATCGCGGCTGCGCACCTGCAGCAGGTCGCGTTCGCGCTGGGCGGCCGGCGTCTGGGCGGCCGGCCAGGTCTCCAGGGCGTCGATCCAGTCCTGCACCGCGGCGCGCTGGTCCTCGCAGATCTGGTCGAGCTGGTGCAGTGCCAGGCGGGCGTCGAGCAGCGCGCTCCAGTCGTTGAAGCGCGAGCGGGGCCGCAGCAACTCGGTCTGCCAATGGTCGAGCTGGCGGTTGAGTTCGCGCCGCAGATCGAGGTAGCCGTCGACCATCAGGTTCACGATGCGCAGCATCAGGTCGGCCGGGCTGGCCGGCTGGCGTGCGCCGGCGGCCCGAGCCTCGGTGGCGTGGCCCGCCAGCAGGCGGGCGGCAAAGGCGTCGCGCACCAGGCAGTCTTCCGGGTGCACGGTCAGCAGCACCTGGTCGAAGATGGCAAAACCCACCGGGCTGGTGTCGATGCGCCGCAGCACCGGCGCCGGCTCCGCGGCGGGCGCGGATGCCGGAGCGCCGCCGCGCAGCCCCGCGCTGGCGGACGACAGCCGCCGGAACACCAGCAGGTCGTACTGCGAGGTGTAGTCGTAGTGCGACGGTAACTGCGCATTCAGCAGGTCGCTCACATGCAGGTCCACCAGCTGCACGCCGCACAGCTGTTGCAGCGTCTGCTGGAAACGCGGCTGCTGCGCCTCGAATTCGGCGCGGCTGCAGGCGATCCACAGAAAGCCGCCCGGCGGCAGCGGCGCGGCGAGCGAATCGGTTTCGGTGACGCCGCTGCCCTGCAGGCTGAAGATGCGCATGGTGGTCGTGCGGTCCGCTCGCTGCAACCGGGGCTCAGGCCTTGCGCAGCAGGCGCGCGGCCTCGATGGCGCAGTAGGTCAATACACCGTCGGCGCCGGCGCGTTTGAAGGCCAGCAGGCTTTCCAGCACGGCAGCGTCGTTGTCCAGCCAGCCGTTCAGGGCCGCGGCCTTGAGCATGGCGTATTCGCCGCTGACCTGGTAGGCGAAGGTGGGCACGCGGAATTCGTCCTTCACCCGGCGCACGATGTCGAGGTAGGGCAGGCCGGGCTTGACCATCACCATGTCGGCGCCTTCGGCGATGTCCAGCGCCACCTCGCGCAGTGCCTCGTCGCTGTTGCCGGGGTCCATCTGGTAGACCTTCTTGTCGCTTTTTCCCAGGTTGGAGGCCGAGCCCACCGCGTCGCGGAACGGGCCGTAGAAGGCGCTGGCGTACTTGGCGCTGTAGGCCATGATGCGGGTGTGGATGTGGCCGGACTCTTCCAGCGCGGCACGGATGGCGCCGATGCGGCCGTCCATCATGTCGCTGGGCGCGACGATGTCGACGCCGGCCTCGGCCTGGGTCAGCGCCTGCCGCACCAGCACCTCGATGGTCTCGTCGTTGAGCACGTAGCCGGTGTCGTCGAGCAGGCCGTCCTGGCCATGGCTGGTGAAGGGGTCGAGCGCCACGTCGGTCATCACGCCGAGTTCGGGAAAACGTGCTTTTAGCGCCCGCACCACCGTGGGCACCAGGCCCTCGGGGTTGGTCGCTTCGCGGCCGTCCGGAGTTTTCAGCGCGGGGTCGATGACCGGAAACAAGGCCAGCGCCGGGATGCCCAGTGCCACACATTCCTCGGCCACCGGCAGCAGCAGGTCCAGGCTCAGGCGTTCCACGCCGGGCATGGAGGCCACGGCCTCGCGGCGTTTTTCGCCCTCCAGCACAAAGACCGGGTAGATCAGGTCGTGGGCGGTGAGCGCGTGTTCGCGCACCAGGTTGCGGCTGAAGCCGTCGCGGCGCAGGCGGCGCGGGCGGGCCAGGGGGTAGGGGGTAGGGGCGGAGTGGTGCATGGCGTCGTTTCTACGGGTTTTCAGGGGGCCCAGGCGCGGCGGCGGCACCGGGGGGCCCGAAGGTGTGGCCGAATTGCACCACAGGCCGTGCCCGCCAGCCGGGCCCAGGCCATTTTCACTTGTATAGGCAGGGGGGCTTTGCTACATTCGCCCGCGGACGGCCCCAAGCCGTCTCCCGCTTTTCCTCCCTGAGCGGGTGCTCCGGCGCTTCACGGCGGCGGGGCTTCCCAAGCCTGGCCCTGCCGTCAAACCGACGGGCCGGGTTTTTTTTGCCCCTTGCTTTGGCCCGTTGCTCTCTACACTTGCGTCCATGCTCTGGATCAAGTCGCTTCACATCGTTTTTGTCGCCAGCTGGTTCGCCGGCCTGTTCTACCTGCCCCGCATCTTCGTGAACCTGGCGCAGGTCCCCGAGGATTCTCCCGCCGAGCGGGCCCGCCTGCTGCTGATGGCGCGCAAGCTGCTGCGGTTCACCACCTTGCTGGCCGTGCCGGCGCTGCTGCTGGGGGCTTGGCTGTTCCTGGGCTATGGCATCGGCCGCGGTGCGGGCTGGATGCATGCCAAGCTGTTCGTGGTGCTGCTGGCCATCGGCTACCACCATGCCTGCGGGCGCCTGCTGCGCAAGTTCGTGGCCGGGCGCAACACGCACAGCCACCGCTGGTACCGCTGGTTCAACGAGGCCCCGGTGCTGTTGCTGCTGGCCGCGGTGGTGCTGGTGGTGGTCAAGCCGTTCTGACGACGCAATATGCTGCCTTCCGAGCGCACTTCTGAAGCCGAGGACGCGGGCGGGCCGGCTTTGCCGGACGCTTCGCGTCGCCCCCTGCAGGGGGGGGCCGAACTACACGAAGCGCAGCGCAGTGAGAAGGCTGGGGGTGAGCCCGTGCATGAGAAGGCTGGGGGGTTGCGTAGAACCTCTGCTTGGCCGCTGGCACTGGCCTATGCGGCACTGATCGTCTATGCCAGCCTGTACCCGTTCGGCGAGTGGCGCGACCAGGGTATTGCCCCGTGGTCTTTCATGACAGCGCCGCTGCCGCGTTACTGGACCGGGTTCGACGCCACGGCCAACGTGCTGGGTTATGCCCCGCTGGGTTTCCTGCTGGCCCTGGCGGCCCTGCGGTCCGGGCGTGGGGTCGGCGGCATGCTGCGGGTGGCGGGGCTGGCGGTGCTGCTGTCGTTCACCATGGAAATGCTGCAGAGCTACCTGCCGGTGCGGGTGCCGTCGAATGTGGATTTCGTGCTGAACACGGCGGGCGCGCTGGGTGGCACGCTGGTCGCCTGGGCGCTGGAGCGCCTGGGCGCCATCGCCCGCTGGAGCCGCCTGCGGGAGCGCTGGTTCATTCCCGACGCCAGCGGTGCCCTGGTGCTGCTGGCGCTGTGGCCGGTGGCCTTGCTGTTTCCGGTGGCGGTGCCCTTCGGCCTGGGGCAGGTGCTGGAGCGGCTGGAGGAAGGCGTGGCCGGCCTGCTGGAGGACACCCCTTTCCTGGAGTGGCTGCCGCTGCGCGACATGGAGCTGCAGCCCCTGGTGCCGGGAGCCGAACTGCTGTGTGTGGTGCTGGGCATGCTGGTGCCCTGCCTGCTGGCGTATTCGGTGGTGCGCAACACCCGCCAGCGGGCCGTGTGTGCGCTGCTCGTGTTCGCCACCGGCATCGCGGTTACCGCGCTGTCCTCGGCGCTGAGCTACGGGCCCGACCATGCCTGGGAATGGGTCACGCTGCCGGTGCAGGTCGGCCTGGCCGCGGCGGCGCTGCTGGCGGCACTGGCCCTGCCGGCACCGCGCCGCGGCTGCGCCGCCCTGGCGCTGCTGGCGCTGGCCGTGCACCTGAACGTGCTCAACCAGGCGCCCACCAGCGCCTATTTCTGGCAGACGCTGCAGACCTGGGAGCAGGGCCGCTTCATCCGTTTCCACGGACTGGTGCAGTGGCTGGGCTGGCTGTGGCCGTTCGCCGCGGTGGCCTATGTATTGGTCCGAATCTGGCAGCGCGACCGGCCGGACCTGCCCCCGCCGCCCTCCGTGGCGCCGCCGCCTGCCTAGAATGCCGGCATGACCGATACCGCCTCCCCACCGCCGCAGCCGCCGTACTACGGGCGCCACGTCTTTTTCTGCCTCAACGAGCGGACCAACGGCGAGCAGAGCTGCATGCAGCACAACGCCCAGGAAGGCTTCGACCGCTGCAAGAAGCGGGTCAAGGCCGCCGGCCTGGCCGGCCCGGGCAAGGTGCGTGTCAACAAGGCGGGCTGCCTCGACCGCTGCGCGGGCGGCCCGGTGGCCGTGGTGTACCCCGAAGGCACCTGGTACACCTTCGTCGACCTGGCGGACATCGACGAGATCGTCGACTCGCACCTGCAGCACGGCAAGGTGGTCGAGCGCCTGCTGCTGCCGCCCGATATCGGCCGCTGAGCCTCCGCCGGAAAAAACCTGCCCATGAACGCCCAGACCGAAGCCCTGCGCCTCGACGGCGCCGCCGGCGTGATCGAGGCGGCGCGCGACCAGCCCCCACCCGAGGTGCCGCACCGCGGCACCGCCATCCTTGCGCACCCGCACCCGCTGTTCGGCGGCACCATGGACAACAAGGTGGTGCAGACGCTGGCCCGGGCCTTCGTGCAGTGCGGCTGGACCACGGTGCGCTTCAATTTCCGCGGTGTGGGTGCCAGCGCGGGGGCACACGACGAGGGCCGTGGCGAGACCGAGGACATGCGCGCCGTCATCGCCCAGACCGCGGCGCAGGGGCCGCTGGCGCTCGCCGGCTTCTCCTTCGGCTCCTTCGTGGCCAGCCGGGTGCTCGAGGGGCTGTGGACGGAGCGCCCGCCGGAAAAGATCGTGTTCGTCGGCACTGCGGTGTCGCGCCTCAAGGTCGTGGCGCTGCCGCCGGAGGCCCACCTGCGCACCCTGGTGGTCCACGGCGAGCACGACGACACGGTGCCGCTGGCCGATGTGATGGACTGGGCGCGGCCGCAGACACTTCCTGTCACCGTCGTACCGGGCGGCGGGCATTTTTTCCACGGACAATTGCCGCTGCTCAAGGGCCTGGTGGTGCGCCACCTGCTGTCGCCCTGAGTCCTGCTCCGCTTTTTCGTCCTTGTCGCGAACCGCCGCCCCCGGTTCCCGCCTTTTCTGTGTCCCGTGCCATGAACCGTTTCCTGCCGGCGCTCCGCGCGCTGGTTTTTGCCGCGCTCGCCCTGCCCCTGGCCAGCCTGACCGCCCGCGCCCAGGCGCCGCAGCTCCCCGAAGTGGCGGCCAAGGCCTATCTGCTGATGGACGTGACGGCCAACCAGATCCTGGCGCAGAAGGACATCGACTCGCCGGTCGAGCCGGCCTCGCTGACCAAGCTGATGAGCGCCTACATCGTGTTCGACGCGCTGCGCTCCAAGAAGATCACCCTCACCCAGACCATGCCGGTCAGCCTGAAGGCGTGGAAGATGCCCGGCTCGCGTATGTTCATCGACCCCAAGATGCAGGTGCCGGTGGAAGACCTGATCAAGGGCCTGGTCATCCAGTCGGGCAACGACGCCGCCATGGCGCTGGCCGAAGGCGTCGGCGGCAGCATGGAGCGTTTTGTCCAGATGATGAACGACCAGGCCAAGGTGCTGGGCATGAAGAACACCAGCTACAAGAACCCGGAAGGGCAGACGGAGGCGGGCCACACCACCACCGCCCGTGACCTGGCGACGCTGTCCAGCCGGCTGCTACATGATTTCCCGGAATACGTGGGCTACTACGCCACCAAGCAGTACCGTTACCCGGGAACACCCGCGTCCAATGGCAACAACCGCAACCTGCTGCTGTTCCGCGATCCGACGGTCGACGGCCTGAAGACCAGCCATACCGACGCCGCCGGCTATTGCATGGTGGCCACGGCCAGGCGCGACGTGCCCAACGTGGGCAGCCGGCGCCTGCTGGCGATCGTCCTGGGCGCGTCCAGCGAGAACGCACGCGCCAACGAGGCGCAGAAGCTGCTCAACTGGGGCTACACCGCCTTCGAGGCGGTCAAGCTCTTCAATGCCAACCAGGCGGTCGTCTCCCCCGCGGTCTGGAAAGGCACCAGCGCCACATTGCCGCTGGGCCGGCCCGACGCCATCGTGGTGGCGGTGCCCGCGGGCACCGCCGGCAAGGTCAAGACCGAGGTCGCACGCCCGGATCCCCTGGTCGCGCCTTTCGACAAGGGCCAGCGTGTCGGCACGCTGAAGGTCCTGGCCGGCGACCTGCCGCCGCTTGACGTGCCGCTGCTGGCGCTGGAAGCGGTGCCGCAGGCCGGTGTGCTGGGCCGCGCCTGGGACTCGGTGCGGCTCTGGATCAAATAGCCACCGGGCGGGCGGCCTTGCCGGTTTGCGGGCGCACTGCTATACTCGCGGGCTTTTCGGAAACTTCCGAAGGGATTCACGTTTTCGCTTTCCAAACGTTTAGGGACGTTTCTTCAATGCCAACCATCAACCAGCTCGTGCGTCAGGGGCGTGAGGTCGAAAAGACCAACTCCAAAAGCCCCGCGATGCAAAACTCGCCGCAGCGTCGCGGTGTGTGCACCCGTGTGTACACCACGACCCCGAAGAAGCCGAATTCGGCCCTTCGTAAAGTCGCCAAGGTCCGCCTGACCAATGGCTTCGAGGTCATCTCCTACATCGGCGGCGAAGGCCACAACCTGCAGGAACACAGCGTCGTGCTGGTCCGCGGCGGCCGCGTCAAGGATCTGCCGGGCGTGCGCTACCACATCGTCCGTGGTTCGCTCGACCTGCAAGGCGTCAAGGATCGCAAGCAATCGCGCTCCAAGTACGGTGCCAAGCGTCCGAAGAAGGCCTGATAGGTCTTGTTCTTTTTTCGGTGCTCCCCTCGCCCTGGCAGGCGAAAAGAGCGTAGTGACCCGGTTGTCGGGTCGAGTAAGTGAGAGTTCCATTTTGGCTCTCGCGGTGCCCCGAATGGGTGCCAACTGAAGCAAATCAAGAGGTGAAAAATGCCACGTCGTCGCGAAGTCCCTAAACGTGAAATCCTGCCGGATCCCAAGTACGGCAATGTCGAACTCTCAAAGTTCATGAACGTGATCATGGAAGGCGGCAAGAAGGCCGTCGCCGAACGCATCATCTACGGTGCGCTCGAGCTGATCGAGAAGAAGAACCCCGACAAGGACCCCCTGGAAGCCTTCGTTGTTGCCATCAACAACGTCAAGCCCATGGTCGAAGTGAAGTCCCGCCGTGTCGGCGGTGCCAACTACCAGGTCCCGGTCGAAGTGCGCCCCGTGCGCCGTCTGGCGCTGTCCATGCGCTGGATCAAGGAAGCCGCCCGCAAGCGCGGCGAAAAGTCCATGGCCCAGCGCCTGGCCAACGAGCTGCTGGAGGCCACCGAAGGCCGTGGCGGTGCCATGAAGAAGCGTGACGAAGTGCACCGCATGGCCGAAGCGAACAAGGCGTTCAGCCACTTCCGCTTCTAAGACACCGACTTTCCTTCAAGTCCCCAGGCCGTGAGCCCGACCTGCCGCTACCCGCGGTAAGGCGGGCTCGCCGCCGTTAACGGAGAAACACACCATGTCCCGCAAGACCCCCATCGAGCGCTACCGCAATATCGGTATTTCGGCGCACATCGACGCCGGCAAGACGACCACCACCGAGCGTATTCTTTTCTACACCGGCGTGAACCACAAGATCGGTGAAGTGCACGACGGCGCCGCCACCATGGACTGGATGGAGCAGGAGCAGGAACGGGGCATCACCATCACCTCGGCTGCCACCACCTGCTTCTGGAAGGGCATGGGCGGCAACTTCGACGAACACCGCATCAACATCATCGACACCCCGGGCCACGTGGACTTCACGATTGAAGTCGAACGCTCGATGCGTGTGCTCGACGGTGCGGTCATGGTCTACGACGCGGTCGGCGGCGTGCAGCCCCAGTCCGAAACCGTCTGGCGCCAGGCCAACAAGTACAAGGTGCCCCGCCTGGCTTTCGTCAACAAGATGGACCGCACTGGCGCCGACTTCCTGCGCGTGCGCCAGATGATGGTCGACCGCCTGAAGGCCAACCCCGTCGTGATCCAGATTCCGATCGGTGCCGAAGAGCACTTCCAGGGCATCGTCGACCTCGTCAAGATGAAAGCCATCATCTGGGACGAAGACAAGGGCGTGACCTTCACCTACAGCGAAATCCCGGCCAACCTGGCCGACGTCTGCGCCGAATACCATGAGAAGCTGGTCGAAGCGGCAGCCGAAGCCAGCGAAGAGCTGATGAATAAGTACCTCGAAGGCGAAACGCTGACCGAGGCAGAAATCAAGGCCGCCATCCGCCAGCGCACCATCGCCGGCGAAATCCAGCCGATGCTGTGCGGTTCGGCCTTCAAGAACAAGGGCGTGCAGGCCATGCTCGACGCGGTCATCGAATACATGCCCGCGCCGACCGACATTCCCCCGGTCAAGGGCCTGGACGAAGACGAAGCGCCGGTGGTCCGCAAGGCCGACGACAGCGAAAAGTTCTCGGCCCTGGCATTCAAGCTGATGACCGACCCGTTCGTCGGCCAGCTGACCTTCGTGCGTGTCTATTCCGGTGTGCTGACCAAGGGCGACAGCGTCTACAACCCGGTGCGCGGCAAGAAAGAGCGTATCGGCCGTATCGTGCAGATGCACGCCAACAACCGCGAAGAAGTCAACGAAATCCGCGCCGGCGACATCGCCGCCTGCGTCGGCCTGAAGGAAGTGACCACGGGCGAAACCCTGTGCGATCCCTCGGCCATCGTGACGCTCGAACGTATGGTGTTCCCGGAATCGGTGATCTCCCAGGCCGTCGAGCCCAAGACCAAGGCCGACCAGGAAAAGATGGGCATCGCCCTGCAGCGCCTGGCACAGGAAGATCCGTCTTTCCGCGTCAAGACCGACGAAGAATCGGGCCAGACCATCATCGCCGGCATGGGCGAGCTGCACCTGGAAATCATCGTCGACCGCATGAAGCGCGAATTCGGCGTGGAAGCCAACGTCGGCAAGCCGCAGGTGGCCTACCGCGAAACCATCCGCAAGACCATCGAGGACGCCGAAGGCAAGTTCGTGCGCCAGTCCGGCGGCAAGGGCCAGTACGGCCACGTGGTGCTGAAGATCGAACCGAACGAAGCCGGCAAGGGCATCGTGTTCGTCGACGCCATCAAGGGTGGTGTGGTTCCGCGCGAATACATCCCGGCGGTGGAAAAGGGCATCAACGAAGCAGTGACGCAGGGCGTGCTGGCCGGTTACCCGGTGGTCGACGTCAAGGTCACGCTGCATTTCGGCTCCTACCATGACGTGGACTCGAACGAACTCGCGTTCAAGATGGCCGCCATCTTCGGTTTCAAGGAAGGCTGCCGCAAGGCCGGCCCGGTCATCCTCGAACCGATGATGGCCGTGGAAGTCGAAACGCCTGAAGACTACGCCGGCAACGTGATGGGCGACCTGTCCTCCCGCCGCGGCATGGTCCAGGGCATGGAAGACATGGTCGGCGGCGGCAAGGCCATCAAGGCCGAAGTCCCGCTGTCGGAAATGTTCGGCTACTCGACCACCCTGCGCTCGATGTCGCAAGGCCGTGCCACGTACACGATGGAATTCAAGCACTACGCGGAAGCCCCGCGCAATGTTGCCGAAGCCATCGTCGCGGCTCGCACGAAGTAATACCAGCGCCCCGCAAGGGGCGCCTTTCGAACCGGTCTGCGACCGTGTGCCCCCCGTTGCCCGTGGCGGGGGAATCAGCAACACGGTGCAGACCTAAAACCACACACGGGCCTGTTCTTTTTTTGGAGTTAAGAAAATGGCAAAAGGGAAATTCACCCGCACCAAGCCGCACGTCAACGTCGGCACCA